>JANPIV010000090.1:0-125043 GCA_031425155.1 Saprospirales bacterium
AGTGGTGGCATGGGTTGAGCAAAGTTTTTTCAAAGAAAAAACTTTGCTCAACCCATGCCACCACTCAACTCTGGATTTCCTTTTAGAAAAATTCAGCAGATTTGAAACTTTTTTATCTAACCTAACACATGACTCGCATAAGTTAGAACTTCTTCCCTAAGTAAGGAATAAAATGGTCAATCCATACATCAGGAACCGGCTCAAAACACCCGGTTTTTTTTACCAAAAAAATAAAATTTAGATTTGTCTAAAAATTTTTTGAACATTGCCCGTAAATTTTGTTGAAGTAGTAATTTTTTGAACTCATCCGGGTGCTCCAACCCAATGATCAATTAGCGAATAACCAGTAACTACTATCACTGTCATCATGTATCCGCCATCTCCCGTGACCACCACTGCTGAAGAGAATTACCTGAAAGCCATTTTCAAGATTGAGGAAAAAGAAGGCAAAGCCGCGAGCACCAACGCGGTGGCCGCCGCCATGCAGACAACGCCCGCTTCGGTGACGGATATGCTCAAACGGCTGGCCGAAAAAGAACTAATCGCCTACGAGAAATATCGGGGTGTGCAACTGACCGAACAAGGCAGTCAGGTCGCCGTGTCGCTGATCCGCAAACACCGGCTTTGGGAGGTTTTTTTGGTCAATAAACTGGGTTTTGCTTGGGACGAAGTACACGACATCGCCGAACAACTGGAACACGTGCAGGGCGATTTACTGGTGACCCGACTGGACGATTTTTTGGACCATCCGCAGTTCGATCCACATGGCGATCCGATTCCTAATGCCGAAGGACGCTGGGCTTTCCGGTCACAAATATTGCTGGCCAATTTGTTGCCCGGTGCGCGCGGCGCAGTTTCGGGGGTGGAAGATCATAGCGCGCCATTTCTGCAATACCTGGATCAAATGGGTCTCCGGCTTGGCACCGAAATAGAACTGCTGGAGCGCATGGCCTATGACCAGTCCGTGCGGGTGCGCGTGGGCGTCCGCGAGTTGATATTGAGCGAAAAAGTGGGCCGCCATCTATACGTTAAATCTTTATAATGCCTTGATAATGAACAAGTACGAAAACATTTCCCTGTCCGAAGTAAATGCCACCGTAGAGACCGAAGTGAAAGGTGGCTTTTGGCGACGCCTGATGGCTTTTATCGGGCCGGCCTATTTAGTCAGTGTGGGTTATATGGATCCGGGCAATTGGGCAACCGATCTGGCGGGCGGCAGCCGGTTTGGCTACGCCCTGCTTTGGGTGCTGGTAATGTCCAACCTGATTGCGCTGCTGCTGCAAAGTCTGAGTGCCCGCCTGGGCGTAGTGGCCCGCCGCGATCTGGCGCAGGCTTCGCGGGAGCTGTATCATCCAGCAGCCAATATTTTTCTGTACATCATGGCCGAGATCGCCATCGCTGCCTGCGACCTGGCCGAGGTGCTGGGTATGGCCATTGGTTTGCAATTGCTTTTTGGGCTACCGCTGGTGTGGGGCGTTGGCATCAGCGTCTTCGATGCGTTTTTACTATTACTTCTGATGAATCTGGGCATTCGCAAGTTGGAAGCCTTCATTTTTGGGCTGATTTTCATTATTGGAGGCGCATTTGCCGTACAAATGTTTCTGGCCAAACCCGTGATGGGCGAATTAGTCACGGGTTTTTTGCCGTCTATTCCCAATGCGCAAGCCCTGTTTATTGCCATCGGGATCATCGGTGCTACGGTGATGCCGCACAATTTATACCTGCATTCGGCCCTCGTGCAGACGCGTAAAATCGCCCGAAATCCACAAGGTCTGCGCCGGGCCATCAAATACAACATCATTGATTCGGCCATTGCGCTCAATCTGGCACTGTTCGTCAATGCGGCGATCCTGATTTTGGCTGCCGCCGTATTTCATAAAAACGGTTACAGTGGCGTCTCGGAAATCCAAGATGCCCACCGCTTGCTGGAACCTTTATTAGGCAAAAGTTATGCGCCCGTGCTATTTGCGGTGGCCTTGATCGCCGCCGGACAAAGCAGCACGATCACCGGCACACTAGCGGGTCAGATCGTGATGGAAGGTTATTTGCACCTGCGCATCGCCCCGTGGTTGCGCCGCCTCATCACGCGCCTGATCGCGGTGGTTCCGGCTATGCTGGTCATCATTTGGATGGGGGAAGCGGCCACGGGTAATCTGCTGATATTTAGCCAGGTCATCCTGAGTATGCAACTAGGTTTTGCGGTCATTCCACTGCTCCACTATGTGAGTGACAAAAAGAAAATGGGCGAGTTTGCCATCGGATTTTGGACCAAACTGGGCGGCTGGCTCAGCGCCGCCATTATTGTCGTACTGAATATCAATCTGGTTTATTCGACGGTGACGGATTGGCTGGCCAATGCCGACTCGAATGCCTGGACGATTCGCCTGTTTGTTGTGCTGCCTTTACTGGGCATAGCGGCCATGCTGGGTTACATTACTATTCGTCCGCTTATTACGCGTTTGCCGGAAGTCAAAGCGAAATTTCCACACGGCAACTTTGCCGGTTTCCAGAATATACAACCCGCTGAATATGATGAAATTGCCATTGCTTTGGATTTCTCGGAAGCCGATTATAAAGTGCTGCAACACGCGCTGCATATTGGCGGCAAGGACAAGCAGTATTTTCTCATTCATGCGGTAGAGACGGCGGGGGCCTGGATGATGGGCAGCGAAATCAGCGATTTAGAGTCCGACACGGACCGCCAGAATTTGGAAGCCTACGCTGAGCGGTTGCGTGAATTAGGCTACCGTTGCGAGGCCCTGATTGGTTTCGGTCCGGCCAAGCAGGCTATCCCAAAATTAGTCAACGAAAAAGGCGTTGATTTACTGGTGATGGGAGCACATGGCCATAATATGATGAAAGACCTGATCTTTGGCACTACGGTGGGAGCAGTGCGCCACGCCGTGCAAATCCCAGTCTTAATAGTTCGATAACCTTGTTTAAAAACCGCGTAGCGGTGGCATTAGAGTATGAACAGGTTTGCCCTAAATGCCGTTGGTTCGGCTCTGAATTCCCTGGCTCTTGCCTCGCCCTCCGAAGCAGGAAAGCACATTTTACGACTTTTTTCCAGCCCCCGCACCGGGCGTTTGCACGCTGGTGACCGCGCCTTTTTAGAGACTGCCAAATGGGGAAAATTAGTTGTAAAAGGTCTGGATGTTCAATATTATGTCTGGGAAAATACCGGGCCGACGGTGTTGCTGGCGCATGGCTGGGAAAGTAATTCAGCCCGCTGGCAAGTGTTGATTGACCGATTAATAAAGCAACATTACCAGGTCGTTTCACTGGATGCACCCGCCCACGGTGAATCTGGAGGCACGGAATTCAATGCTATTCTGTATGCCGATTTTATCGCCGCCGTGACCGAGAAGTTTCAGCCTGATTTTGCCATAGGCCATTCAGCGGGCGGTATGGCCCTGGGCTACTTGCTGGCCCATCATACCAGCCAGTTTCGCAAAGTGGCCCTTTTATCAACGCCTTCTGACCTGCGGCAAATTACGGGCGTGTTTGGCCGGATGCTCGGGCTGTCGGCGCGGGCAATGGAAGGCTATGCGGAACAGGCCCGTCAGAAATTTGGCCATGATCTTGACTATTTTTCGGTGGCCGAATTTGCCAAATCCATTTCCATCCCTTGCCTGATCATCCACGATACCAGCGACCCGACTGCTCCCCATGCCGATGCGCAGCGGGTCGCGCAGAACTGGTCGGACGCGCAATTCATCACCACCGAAGGCCTGGGGCATAGCCTGCAAGGCGAAGTGGTGTATCGGGCTTTGCTGGAATTTTTGGGTTCATAAATGTGTTGATTGCATTTCCGCTATCTTCGCCGCTCTTTTGGTGAAAAATCCTGACGGCGGCCAAAGAAAAATGGTCCTTAATACCCTGATAACCAATAACTAATAAACTGGTAACTACTTATGTATCGTACTCACTCCTGCGGCGAATTACGCCTTTCGGATGCCCAAACGACCGTCACTCTAGCCGGCTGGGTCGCTATTGGCCGCGATTTGGGCGGCCTCACCTTTGTGGATTTGCGCGACCGATATGGCATCACCCAACTTGTTTTTGACGTAGATGACAATGCCGAACTCTGCGAACGCGCCCGCCGATTGGGCCGGGAGTACGTCATTCAGGCCACCGGCGTAGTGCGCGAACGCACCAGCAAAAATGCCAATCGCGATACCGGCGACGTGGAACTGCGTGTCACCGATTTTACGGTGCTGAACGCTGCCAAAACGCCTCCTTTCACTATTCAGGATGATACCGACGGCGGCGACGACCTCCGCATGAAATACCGCTACCTCGATTTGCGCCGTAATGCTGTGCAACGCAACCTGATTTTCCGTTCCAATCTGGCCATCGAGACGCGTAAATATCTGGCCGCACAAGGTTTTGTGGAAGTGGAAACACCCAATCTGATCAAGAGCACTCCCGAAGGTGCCCGCGATTTTGTGGTGCCCAGCCGGATGAACAACGGCCAGTTTTACGCGCTGCCGCAAAGCCCGCAGACCTTCAAACAAATCCTGATGGTGGCCGGTTTTGATAAATATTTCCAGATCGTGAAGTGCTTCCGCGATGAAGACCTGCGTGCCGACCGGCAGCCGGAATTCACGCAGATTGACTGTGAAATGTCGTTTGTCCACCAGGAAGATATTCTGAACACCTTCGAGGGGTTGACCAAACAACTTTTCAGGGCGGCCCTCAACGTTGAACTTGATACGTTCCCGCGTATGACTTATGACGAGGCCATGCAGCGTTTTGGGAGCGACAAACCCGACCTGCGTTTTGGTATGGAGTTCGTCGAACTGACCGATGTGGCGCAAGGAAAAGGTTTTCCGGTGTTCGATAGTGCGGAAGCGGTGGTGGCCATTTGTGCGCCGGGTTGCGCCGGTTATACCCGCAAACAACTCGACGAGCTGACCGAATGGGTGAAACGTCCGCAGATTGGCGCGAAGGGTTTGATCTATGTGCGCTATGATGCGGATGGGTCAGTGAAATCTTCCGTGGATAAATTTTATGGTGCGGACGATCTGAAAGTTTGGCTGGATCGCTGCGGGGCAAAACCCGGCGATCTGGTGTTTTTGCTATCCGGCGAAGCCGAAAAAACCCGTAAGCAACTCTCCGAATTGCGTCTCGAAATGGGCACGCGCCTGGGTCTGCGCCGCCCCGACGATTTCAAACCGCTCTGGGTGGTGGATTTCCCACTGCTCGAATGGGACGAAACAGCGGAGCGATTTTTTGCCATGCACCATCCATTCACCAGTCCCAAACCGGCGGACATCGTAAAAATGGAATCTGACGACCGGGCCGTGCTGAACAGCATCCGCGCCGATGCTTACGACCTGGTCCTCAATGGGGTAGAGATCGGGGGCGGCTCGATTCGGATTCATGACCGCGATTTGCAAAGCCGTAATTTCAAATTGCTGGGCTTTACTGCTGAAGAAGCAGAAGCGCAGTTTGGCTTCTTATTGGGTGCCTTTGAATATGGTGCGCCGCCGCACGGGGGCATTGCTTTTGGCTTCGACCGCCTAAATGCGGTGATGAACGGGGCCAACTCTATCCGCGACTTTATCGCTTTCCCAAAAAATAACCAGGGCCGCGATATGATGATAGATGCGCCGAGCAGTATTAAGTTGGAGCAGTTGAAGGAGTTGGGAATTGAGGTAAAACTTTGATTTACTTAGTGTTATAAAATAAAAGCGTCCGCTACAGAACTACCGTAACGGACGCTTTTTCATTTATTAACATTGTAAGTTATGCCACACCCTTTGAGGCTACGGTTTACACACATCTTTACACAATTATTCAAAGCGAAAAAAGAAAAATATTTTTAATGTGTAATTCGCTGAAAAAACGAAACTGCATCCTTTTTTTCCATTGAAAGCATCCAAAAAACGAGGAGACATTTATGATTTTTCAACTTTTTACACATTATGGATTTTTTTATTCGGTCAATCTGAATGATTATTGTCTTTTGCAAAATAATGATTATCAATTAGTTGTAAAGATGTGTGTAAACCGTAGCCTTTGAGGGGTAGCACAAATCCGACCTTATCCCTCAATTTTCTCTTTTACAATATTCATCACTTCCCCCTCCAAACGATCCGCTTCTGCAGCCATTTCATTCCCGGCCGCCACCACCCTTTGCGCGTATTCTTTATCCTCCAGTCCCGAAGCGTTGATTTTTACATTGAGCAGAGCCCCATGTACCGCAGCCCGGGCACAAAGGGCACCCACGCCCGCATCGGTCACACTGTTGGGGTTGCCCTGCTCGGCCATTTGACGGATGAGCGCAAAAGATTCGAGGCTCCACTGCATCACCTGATAGGGGACTTCGATGGCCTGACGGGTAGCGGCCTGCACGGCTGCTTTACGCGCGGTTTTTTCTTCCGAACTAGTATTGGGCAGGCCAAACGCCGCCATAATCGCGTTAAAGGAATTGGTGTCTTCGTCCACGGCACGGAGCAGCAGGTCTTTGAGCCGTTGGCCGCGTTCGGCAGCCTCGGAAAACTCTTCCCAACGCTCATCCCAACCGCGTTTGTGGGCGCTGAGATTGGCTACCATCGTTGCCAATGAGACACCGAGCGCACCCACATAAGCACTGATGGAGCCGCCACCAGGCGCGGGACTTTCACTGGCAGTTTCGTCGGCGAAAGCACGCAAATCCTTGCGGATCAATTGCTTCTGCTGGGCGGGATTGCCTGATTCCAGGTTATATTCGATGATTTTGCGCTGCGGATCGAAAGGGGACAGTTCGTCCAGGCCCATTGATTTAATCGCAATTTTGAGCAATTCCGCTTCGCTTACGCCCATGCTGCGTTGTTGTTTCCGCAGAAAATATTTTCCTGCATCCAGCATAACCGCCAGCGGCACGAGACCGACCAATTCCGAGCCGGTGACGCGCATTCCACGCTGCTGAGCACTGTCGCAACACGCTTCGAACGCCTGATGCAGCGAGGTGCTCCGGGTGTCGGTGATGTTCATGGAAATCTGCGCCACGCCATATTCTTCGATGTACCAGCCGATGGCTTTTACGCCTTTGAGTAGGCCCGCCTGGCGCAGGGGCTCGCCGTGTTCATTTTTGAGTGGTTTGCCCGTTTTGGCATCATTCAGTACCCGGCCCGCTTCCCGAATATCGAAAGCCACCGCATTAGCACGGCGCACCGAAGTGGTATTTAGATTTACATTGTAGGCAATCAGGAAATCGCGGGCACCGATCACCGTGGCACCGCGTTGGGCATCAAAGCGAGCGGGACCAAAATCGGGCTGCCAATCGGCATGGATAAATTTTTCGGCCAATCCTTCATATTCTCCCGCGCGGATGGTGGCCAGATTGCGGCGTTCCGGGCGGGTAGCAGCGGCTTCATACAGGAAAATGGGCAAGTCTAGTTCGCGGCCCACGCGTTCACCGAGCCGCCGCGCCCATTCCGCCGTTTCTTCCATTGAAATATTGGCAATCGGGATCAGTGGACACACATCCGTGGCCCCCATCCGTGGGTGCTCGCCGGTGTGGTGGCGCATATCAATGACTTCGCCGGCCTTTTTAATGGCCAGAAAAGCGGCCTCCACGACGGCTTCCGGCGCACCTACAAAAGTGACGACAGTACGGTTGGTCGCCTTGCCAGGGTCCACATCCAGCAATTTGACGCCATCCACACTTTCAATAACTTCGGTAATTTGACGAATAACGGCGGGATCGCGACCTTCGGAGAAATTGGGGACGCATTCGATGAGTTGTTGCATAGTACTTTAAGTGTAAAAAAGGTACTCGGATTTGCCTGCCCCGAACCCTATCTTTGGCTTTTCTAAAACCACTGGTAACATGAAAAACTTCCTCTTCGCCTTTTCCCTCCTTCTTTCCTGTGACACACTTTCTTTTGCCCAAGATCAGGACAGTGTGATTTGGGTGTATGCTCAAATCGTCGGTGGACGGGGAGCGGCTTTGTCTGATTTTACCGTTGGGTTAGATTTTGGTCGGTCAAGCAAACTTCTTCTGGATGAAAAAATTATTGATCCCAAAACCCAAAAACCCAAAATCTTCGATTCTATGGTGGACGCGCTAAATCTTATGGTCCCTTTGGGCTGGGATTTTGTGCAGGCTTATAGTGCGACAGTCTATGATCAAAGCATTTCGTATTGGTTGATCCGTCGAGCCGTACGCGTGGACGAAAGCGGACAATATATTCCGCTCAGTCGAGAGGCATACAGGAAGATGCAGCATGCAGGAAATTAGAGTTTTCCAAGTCTAAAAATTGCTCACATTCACTTCTTTGAAGTACCCCATTCCCCACAGTACCAAAATAATAATCCCCACAGCAATACGGTAATAGCCAAACCATTTGAAACCATGCTTGGTCAAAAAGCCGATGAAGGCCCGGATAGCGGCAAAAGCAACCAAAAAAGCAACCAGATTACCCACACCCAATAGCATCAATTCGTGCTGCGAGAAAGAGCCACCCTCGTCATGTATATAGTCCCAAAGCGATTTGCAGGTAGCGGCGAACATAGTGGGTACGGCAAGAAAAAAAGAAAATTCCGCCGCCGTAGTGGGCGATAATCCTTGCGTAAGTCCGCCAATGATGGTCGCCGCCGAACGGCTGACGCCCGGTATCATCGAAATGACCTGAAAAAAGCCGATTTTCAGGGCTTGCAGCCAGGTGATATTATCCACTGAGGTTTCGACCAGACTGCGTTTTTTGAAATAATCATCCAGAAACAGGAAGAGTACACCTCCGGCAATGAGGGCTACGGCCACTACCACGATATTTTCTAACAAACTGTCAATTTGCTTTTTCAGGAGCAAACCAAACACCATCGCTGGTAAAAAAGCGATGAATAGTTTGATATAAAAATCAAAATTTTGCAGGAAACGCCGCCAGTACAGCACAAGCACCGAGAGGATGGCTCCAAACTGGATAGCCACAGTAAATACTTTGACAAATGGTTCGGTAGCAATGCCCATCGCTACCGAACCAATAATCATGTGGCCCGTGGAAGAGACCGGCAAAAACTCCGTCAGTCCTTCGATGATAGCCAGTATGATGGCCTGAAAAAGGCTCATATTGCTGTCACATTATCAGTAGTGCTCAAAACAGGACGGCTATTTTTCTTAAAAATACCGACGATGACCACTATAAAACCCGCGACCATCAGTATGGGTGCCACGGTGATGCGTTGGAAACTGTAGATGCGCTCTGGTTCCCATTTGTTGGGATCGGGCATGGCACCACCGGCCATTGTCAGTAACCCAATCAGGATCAGGGCCAGACCGATGCCCATGTAGATGAAATTCTGGCGACCAAAAATAAGCTCTTGGTTGCCAAGGTGGAAATTGCTTTCCCGCTTTTCGCGACGGGCAGGAGCAGGTGCCGACTTACGGGCGGGCGTTTGAGGCGATTGCGGTACACGCGCTGGTTGTGGTGCGCGCGGCTGGGGCCGTTGTGGTTGTTGCTTTGCCATTGGGCGAAATATCGTTAAATGGTTATCTATCAACTGATTATTTATGCAATTTATTGTGGTTTCTTGAGGATGTGCGTATTTTGGTCAAATCCTCAAATACTCGCATTCTCAAATACTCACTTTTCAATACAGGTCATCCACTCGCATTTTCAAAAATTTGTTGACTACAAACCAGGTACTCAGTCCCGAAATCAGTACTCCCAACAGGATTAAGGCGATGAATACAATGATGAGGTAGTCAAAATTTTCAATTTCTTCCACTTCCGGCAGCAGGGTCTGAATCCACCAAAGCGTGCCCAATAAGGCCAGAATAGCCAGTACAGCACTCCATAAGCCATTCAGAATGCCCCGCTGTAAGTAAGGACGACTAATAAACGACCAGGATGCACCGACTAATTCCTGATTTTTAATCAAAAACCGATTGGCAAACAAGGCCAGTCGAATCGTGTTATGAATGAGCGTAATGGCGGCAAAGATCAGCAAAAATCCCAGGGCCAGGGTGATATAGCCCAGGTTTTGAATGTTTTGGGTGACATTGCCGGTATTGGATGCCTCAAAATACAATTCTTCAATCGTCGTATCCTGCCGCAGGGTTTCCCGCCATTGATTCAGGCTATCGTCTTGCAAATATTCTGCCCGCACGTTGAATTGAACAACATCGCGAAGCAAATCGGGGGTCGTTTCCAGCAGACTTCCTTCGCCCAAGTCTTCCTGCATGAGTTTCATGGCCTGGCTGCGGGGAATGAATTTGACGGTTTCTGCCTTTACAAACGGCTGTTGTTCCACCTCGCGTACAATGCGCGCTATTTCTTCGGGCGGCGTATTGCTCTTTAGTTCCAGCCAAATATCTACCTTTTCCTTGAAGAGGCGGACCAGATGACGACCATGCAAAGCAGTAATGCCGAAGAAGCCGACGATGAACAGCACCAACGCCACACTGATGATAGCATACAAAAAAGTAGGCTTGTTACGCGCCATGGAATAAAGGTTGAATTGGGCAGGAGGGGAATGGTGAAGAAAAAACTACGCCGGTCGGACGAAAGTGGTTTCAATATATATCGGCCATTTTCGTTTAACGACGCGCAAATGTAAACCTAAGCGACAGTTTTGAAATACTCGATAACACCTTGATTATGCGATTTGGTAGTCTTTTTCTCTTTCTGACCTGTTTTTTAGGCCAGCAGGACGGTAAAATATATTTTCAGAACCCTTCTTTCGAGGATAAACCGCAGGAATCAGCTTCTCCAGTTGGTTGGGAATCGGTCACTCCTGGCAGTACCCCCGACATTTTGCCTGGTCCGTGGGGAGTGCAAAGTGCTCCTCAGCATGGTCGCACCTGCCTGGGCCTGGTGACCCGCGCCGATGGTACCCGTGAGGATGTATCGCAAATGCTCGGGACCACTTTGAAAAAAGAAACTTGTTATACTTTCTCCATTTATCTCGCCCATGCTCCCGCTTATGTTGGTTACAACCAGCCGACGCGAATACGCATTTGGGGAGGTGCAAGCCGGGGGGCTAAAGATGCTCTGTTATATTGTTCGCCCCTGATTGACCATGCCGCCTGGAAAAAATATAAGGTGGAATTTATGACCAGTGACGAAGTACGTTACATCACGTTCGAGGCGTATTTTGCTCCGGGGGCACTGTTTATGTACAAGGGTAATATTTTGCTCGATAATTGTTCAGCCATTGAACGTTGTGACCGGGTCTGATAAAATGAGGATTTGAGGATGCGAGTATTTGATCAAATCCTCGCATCCTTAAATACTCAAAAATATCACTGAATCTCCAGCCAAATCTGCACATCCTGCAAAGGTCGCTCCTGCGCATCACGGGGAAGTGCGGCGATCTTCTCCACCACTTCCATACCGCTGAGCACTTCACCAAATACGGTGCAATGGCCTTGTAGCTGGGGTGCTCCACCTTTCAGCAAATAAAGCTGCCGTTCTTCCAGACTGAACTGGTAGTGCAGTTTTTCTTCCCAGGCATCAAGCGAAGCATCGGTCTGCGCGCGCCCCTGTACAATGAAAAACTGGGAGCCGTGGGAGCGTTGGTCAGCCGTAGTACTTCCGGCGGGCCGGGGTGCAGCCAGGGCTCCGCGCAGGGGTAAAGTCCCCGTTTCGGCAGGCAGCGAATAGCCGGGGTCGCCATTGCCCAGGTGCATACCCGGGGTTGCTACGCGGGAATCGGGGTCGCCCGTCTGAATAAGGACATCCTGCACCACCCGATGAATGAGCAGGCGATCATAAAATTTTTCCCGCGTTAATTTTTCAAAATTGGCGGCGTGGCGCGGCGTTTCTTGCGCAAGTTGAAGTCGAATATCGCCCTGATCGGTATGCACCAAAATCTGCTTCGGTGATGATTGGCAGCCCAGCAATGACCAACAAAAAAACAGGACACACCATCGCCCCATCTGTCGGCCAGATGTATCAATCGGTTGGCATTTGCGCATCGGCATCTTCTGTTTCAATCTCTTTGAAATACCGCACCGCATTGATTTTCAAGATTCTTTCCTGTTCAAAAGTGGTTTGGGGCGGCATCTCCAGCACTTGCCGATAGTGGGGCCATCCGTCCTCATCGCGACCCACAAACTCGAAATAACCGTCCACACTCAACAGCCGACAAACCGCAATGTGCATCAAATCCTGCTTTTCTTCCTTTCCGAAGTCTTTCTTCCAACGCCCCAGCTCCTGAATACCGATCAGGAACAGCACCATATTCAGGTCGGGCAGGCTTTCGCGACGCATCGAATCTCGGACAATATGCTGAACGCGCAGCCATTCAAAGTCTAATTCCCAGTTTTCCATGAGGCAAAATTAAAGCGATCTGACCAAAAATCAATTAATACAAGTCTGGCCTTTAGCCGTTGTTATCCGATTTCCAAGGTTTATTAAAAAGCAGCACCGATCCCCGGATGACTCCGGGATCGGTGCTGCTTATCGGTTAACAAAGTTATTTGAAAATGACAGGTATCAGAACAAATGCTGAACTATCAATCTTCAGGCTCATTAACGCCTATCCATTAATGCGGTCAATTGACCGAGAAAGTCAAGGCAAAAGGATGGGCTGCGTTATAGAATGTCAGCTCACTTACGCGCATTTTCATATAGCGGGTGAGCGGAAGACGCTGTACAACCTCCATTAATTCATTTTCCGAAGCGACCGAAAATACCGCCCACAGTTTTGAATTTTCGAGTGACAAAGCGTAGTTCAGGATTTTCCCTTCATTCAGCAAGCGATTAACGGCTTCTCGCTGATGAGGAATTCGGGTTAAGAATTCGTCCGGTAAGTCCTGAGGCATGGTGAAATCCACCATGTACTGAATAGCGTTATTGTCCATGCTATATGTTATGAACAAGTGATGTGGAAATTGTGGCTAATGTTGTTGGCAACATACTATCAAGCAAATGTATTAAAAAATATGTACCATCCACTCTAAGTTTTGCGACTTTAACGATACAATAATCATGCAAATCTACCCTGTTTGACAACCTGCTGACATTGCGGCAGTTAACAAGGCTTTACTAACATTATTTGACAGATAGAAATTTTTTATCTGACTAAACAACAGGGGTCCCCCGCAATTTAATAATCACGAGAGACCCCTGCTAGTATTTATGCAACCCCTGCCTTCGAGGAAAGATGCCGGGAATTACTGCTTGCCAGCCAGTGCATCCATCTTAATCATATCCTGCATAATGCGCAGGGTCTCATACAATTGAATATCTTTCTGTTTGTCTTTCAACCAGTTATCGTTCCGGGCAATACGCGAAGTATCGCTTTGAATCTGTGACTTATCGGCGGCCAGATTCTGAATCTGGAAATCATTGATCGGCTTGAAAATATTCTCGTAGCGTTCCGATTCCTCATCCTGGCGTTTGTTCCAGGTCTGGTATTTCTCCAGCTGCAACGGATATTGCGTCTGCTCTTTTTGCTTACGCAGGCGAGTCGCGTTGTCGGCCACTTTCTGGAATACCTCGTTCGATTTTACCCGGCTGTCGCTGCTCGCTTTCAGTTTGCCCATATCGGCAATATGGTAGGCATTCTGCTTGAAAGGCACCGCTTCGATGGTTGTAGATTCCAAAGGATAGTCGTTTTCGCGCTCCCCGAGGTCCACCAAATTGTAAAAATCGGGCAATACAACGTCCGGTGTTACTCCATCCAGTTGAGTCGTTTTGCCCGTTACCCGATAGAACTTCTGAATGGTAAGTTTCATTTCTCCGAGCGGTTTTACCGATTCATCGCCGGTAGCGTTGTCCAGATCGAGGAAACGTTGCACCGTGCCTTTGCCGTAAGTACCTGTCGAGCCAACGATGACCGCGCGGCCATAGTCCTGCATGGCCGCAGCCAATATTTCGGAAGCCGAAGCACTAAAACCATTGACCATTACCACCAGCGGGCCGCTATATTGCACCCGGCTGTCGTTGTCTTCCATGATTTCAGGCTTACGATTGCGGCTTTTGACCTGCACAATCGGGCCTTCTTCGATAAACAACCCCGACATCTGGACTACATCGCGCAGCGAGCCGCCACCGTTGTTGCGCAGGTCGAGAATAATACCTTTCACATTCTCTGCTTTCAGTTTTTCCACCTCTTTAGCCACGTCCACGGCGCAGGAGGTCTGGCCCTGGGGCGTAAAATCAGCGTAGAATTTTGGCAAATAAATATAGCCCACCTTGTCTGGTGTTTCGCTGGCCAGAATCAGGGATTTGGCAAAACCTTCTTCCATCAGCACCACATCGCGGGTGATCTTGATGACCTTCTCGGCACCGTCGGGTTTCTGGATGGTCAGGGTAGCCACCGAGCCTTTTGAGCCACGAATTTTGGCGACCACATCGTCAATATCCCAGCCCATTACGTCCACCGGTTCATCGTTGCCCTGGCCTACTTTGAGGATTACGTCTTTCGGTTGCAGATCGCCTTGTTTCCAGGCCGGACCGCCCGGTACGATTTCGGTGACCGAGGTTTTTTCGCCATCGCTTTGCAGGCGCGCGCCAATACCTTCCAGTTTGCCCGACATCTGGATGTCAAAATTCTCTTTTTCCTTCGGCGAAAAATAGCCCGTGTGGGGATCGAAGACATTGGTCAACGCATTGAAATACATCTCCATACGACGGGTGCGGTCCATTTTCAACATCCGCTTGAACCACTTGTCGTAGGTATCCAGCACTTTTTTACGCTGTTCTATTTCCAGCGCGGCGAAAGATTTTTTCTCGCCTTTATAATCCGCTTTTTCCTGGGTTTCCTGCTCTTCGGTGACCCGGCTCAGCACTTCATATTTCATCCATTTCTCCCAGCGGCTGCGCAACTCGGCGTCGTCTTTGGCCCAGTCCAGCTTTTTACCATCCGCTTCCAGCAGGTCGTTTTTGCCGAAATCAAGGGGAGCGGCCAGTATTTCGCGGTACCAGCCCTGCGTTTTGGCGAGAGCGGCATCCATCTGATTGGTGGCCAGATTAAAAAACTCGAAAGTACCGGCATTCGCCTGGTCATCGAGCTGGGTTTCAAATTTTTTCAGATGATCTACATCGGACTGGGTGTAGAAGCGTTTGCCACCATCCACATCTTTCAAATACACTCCGTATAGTTCCTTGGAGAAAGTATCGTCAATTGTCTTGGGCTGAAAATGCAGGCGGTTGAGTCCTTGCAGCAGGGCTTGCATCAGCGCGGCTTCTTTCTGCGGGTCGGGAGCGGTGGCAGGGTGCCCAGTGAAGCGATTCACCAAAAAGGCGGCCCCCGCCAGACCTATGAACGAAAAGACCAGCAACGTGGGTTTCAATTTCATGTCAGTGAGGAATTTATCTAAATCAAAAGTACCGAAAAGGCGATCAGAATGAAACATCGCAGCGATTGTGTTTAGGGAATGAACAGAAAATATACAAGTTAGTTAAGGAGCGAGGTTCAAAGATGTTTACTTTTTTTGAAAATACCTGAGCCCACTATTACCATTTGAGGGACATTTACAAACGTAAGAATGGTCAGTTTCTGACAGCGGCCAAGGTTTTTTTCTACGAAACCCCCATTTTGTCTCCCGTTCGGCGGCGTGCGACGGATGAGGCGACAAATACGTTGTTTAGGTAAATGAATGCTATTAGGATAACGTTTGCAGATGACTGAATTTGCGCTACTGCCATACCACCCGTATCTTTGTGAGCCTTCCTGGCAATACGTTTCCGAATTTGCCGCGTCTTTACTTCAACTTGGGTATTTTTGAAGTCAAACGGCATACAAATTGCTTCTACTACGCGTCTCCCTGCAACCTCTAACCTGATCCATGGATATTTCTTACTTATTCCGCATACTGGCGCGCCGCAAATGGCTGATTATAAGCACGATGCTTGCGGCTGCTGCTATCACTTTTTTTCTGATTGGCCGCAAACCGGAGCGCTACAAAGCCTCGGTGATCGTGTCCACGGGTATTGTAAACTATAAGGGCCTGAATTCTGACAATACCGATGCCTTTGTGCAGCAATATCAGGTAGAAAACGCCTTTGCCAACCTGATCGAATATGCGCAGTCGCGCTCGACGATCAAACTGGTTTCCATAGAAATGCTGAAACACGATCTGGCTGCCAAAGGCAGCGGAACGGAGCAGCCTTACCGAAAACCAGATAAAGAACTGGTTGATTTCACGGAAGAAGAGGAAAAACAGCTATTCAGCCAGCTTATCAAAATCAATGTGGACAGTATCAGTGATCCGTCTTTTAGTCAGGAGTTCGATTATTTACTGGACAAAATAGCCCGCTCTTATGGCTATGACCACGATGCCATGAAGCGCAACTTAACCGTAAAGCGTAAGGCAGCCACCGACTATTTGACTTTCGATATAGTCACGGAAGAACCCAACCTGTCGCGGCAGATGGCCAACCTGTATGTGAATCGCTTTATGACCTACTATCAAAACATTTCTGTCCGGGAAAAGCGCAAAAATGTAGATACCTATGCGCAGTTGGCTGCCGATAAGAAACATGTGGTGGACAGCATTAAAGTGCTCTATTACAATTATTTACAAAAACGCGGCTTACCAGTATTGGGCAAGCAAAGCGAAGAACTGGCTACCCAGCTGACGCAGCTGGAAATGCAAAAACAAAGAGCTGAAGCGTCGCAGAAATCAGCCACCGAATCCAAAGGAAAGATTCAGCAGTACATGGACGACCGCAGCACGAACGATGCCGGCGAAACCAAATCCCGCGTGGTGGACAAATCGGTGGCTAACGATAAACTGGACAGGGTAAGACAACTGACCCAGCAAAGTGCGCAAGCGGGCGGCAAAGATGAGGAAATAGAAGCCCAATTGGCCGAAGCCCGCAGCGACCTCGAACGCACTATGCGCAGTAGTGCCCGTACGCTCGGCAAACCCCGCCAGCAGGATGAATCGCGGCGTACCCGCGAGGAACTTTATAAAGGAAAAGTGGATGCTGACCTGAATCGTATTGATGCTGAAAAAAGCCTGACCGAGGTGAATCAGCAGATAGGTCGGGTACAAAGTCGACTGCGTATGGCGGTAGGCGACGACGAAGTGGCTTCCAATCTGGAATCTGACCAGGCCCGGGCGCAGAGCGAATTTGACGACGTCAATAAGGAGTTGATTAAAGCCAAATTAAACCTCGAAAATGCGGAAAACCCGCTGCACATCGTCGAAAACGCGCAGATACCCGAATGGCCGGAACCAAACCGGCAAGTCCTGATCAGCGTATTTGCCGCACTGGTAGTCGGTACGTTTACGATGATCGCGCTGTTTTTGATGGCCTATCTGGACCATAGTCTGCAGTCGCCCGATTTGTTCAAGAGATTCAGTGGCAACCTGCCTTTGCTGGGTGCTGTCGGGCGCATTTCCGTAAAAAACCTCGATTTGGGTCAGGTTTTTTCCGGCCAGACGACTCTCCAATCTTACACAGCTTTTCGCGAAAGCCTGAGGAAGATCAGATCGCAGATCATTAGTTCCGGACACCATGTATTTCTGATAGTCAGCCCCAAATCGAGCGAAGGCAAAACTTTCGCTCTGCATGGTCTGGCTTATTCGCTGGCCGCCAATAATAAGCGGGTGCTGATGCTGGATACCAATTTTAAGGCTGCTTTGCCAGAGGCTTATACCGCACAGGCTACACCCAATCGCGCCCTTATAAACAAGGCCATCTGCGACAATGGCCTGAGTGATGTTTTTCAGGAAAAGACCAGCGGCGGCGGAGATTCGGACGAGCATCGCGTGGACATTATCGGCAATACCGGCCTGCAAAAATCGCCGGCCGAGTTGCTGCCACCGGAACAGTTCCGTCAGTTCCTGGCCGACCTGCGGATTCACTACGACTATATTCTGCTCGAGTCCGCTGCGCTCAATGACTACTCCGACGCCCATGAGCTCGCCCCCTTCGTGGATCAGGTGATTGCCGTGTTCAATGCCCGTTCCGTCATCGGGCCGAACGACAAGGAATCGCTGGAATATTTACGGTCACTCAACGGACAATTTGCCGGTGCGTTGTTAACAGAAGTGGATCCGCAAAATATTCGTTGATTTTTACGACTTTTGCACCCCTGCTAAAGGTTAAGGGCCATAGGCAAAGGTAATAAGAGCAATTATTTGGTAAAAATCAACACAAAATCCTTGGTTGGTTGAAGAAGCCATATTGCTTCTTGCCGGTTTGTCCCTGGCTTTTTATGTTTTTTATTTACCGCCCAACCAGTAAAATTATGGAAAATTTGGAAAATATTATTTCCACTCCGCCCAAAACCAACGAAAACGGCACACCACGCAAAACGAAACAGTGGAAAAAAATTCCGGGTGAAAATTCCTGGACGATGTTCAAAGTAATGGCCGAATTTGTGGACGGCTTTGAAGTATTGAACAATATCGGCCCCTGCATTTCCATCTTTGGTTCCGCCCGCACCAAGCCCGGCACCCATTATTATGAGTTAGCCGTAAAAATCGCCAGCAAACTCACCGAAGAAGGCTATGGCGTCATCACCGGCGGCGGCCCCGGCATTATGGAGGCTGGCAACAAAGGTGCCTGGATGAAAAGCGGCACGTCCGTCGGATTAAATATTGATCTGCCTTTCGAGCAGCACCACAATCCGTTTATCGCTCCGGCCCGCAACCTGAAACACCGGTATTTCTTCGTGCGTAAGGTCATGTTTGTCAAATATGCGCAAGGCTTCGTGGTCATGCCCGGCGGATTTGGTACGCTGGATGAGCTCTTTGAAGTACTAACCCTGGTACAAACCAAGAAAATAACGCCGGTGCCGATCGTACTGATCGGCAAAGAATTCTGGGAAGGCCTGCGCAACTGGATCGTGGAGGTAATGCTGGAGCGCCACCATAACATCAATAAGGAAGACCTGAATCTTTTCCTCATTACCGACGACCCGGATGAAGTGGCGCCTTACATCAATCGTTTTTATGACGAGCGGGTAGAGGAATTGACCCCTAACTTTGAACTGTGATCCCTCCTGCGTTGCAGGTGCCCGCGAGCATAATCATCGGCAAAAAGTGGCCTTTTTAAGGTGATTTTGGCCCTGGATTTTTCCAAAAATAAAAATGATGGGGCAGACTGCAAAAAATTGTCAGGGTTTTTCTATACTTTTGCAGTCGGTTTTGGCTCGCAAAGGCGGGTAAATTAGACTTAATCGGGATTTACACACATAAAAGTTTGGTCAATTAGACACATGGAAAAGAAGCGACTGCTCCTCATTACCCAGGAAATGGAACCCTACACGGAAGGCACTGACATTTCGGCATTGGTGGCAAAACTGCCCAAGTTTCTTCAGGACAATGGATACGAGCTGCGAATTTTGATGCCCCGCTACGGAGTAGTCAATGAACGCCGTCACCGCCTGCATGAAGTGGTCCGTTTATCTGGCATGAATATCATCGTAGATGATGATGACTACCCGCTGATTATCAAAGTTGCTTCGCTCCCTAACTCTCGATTGCAGGTTTATTTCCTCGACAACGAAGATTTTTTCAAACGTAAACAAGTCTTTGAAGAAGCGGATGGAACGCCTTTTGAAGACAATGTGGATCGCGCGGCATTTTTCTGCAAAGGGGTCATTGAGACCGTGAAAAAATTTGGCTGGGCTCCCGATATTGTGCTTTGCTGCGGCTGGATGACCAGTTTGATTCCATTCTATCTGCGCACGGCCTACAAGACAGAACCTATTTTTATCAATTCACAATTGGTCTATAGCGTTTTTCCCAGTCCCCACGAAAAGATTGGCAGCGAACGTTTCTTTCAAAAAGCGGCGATCAATAATTTGTCGGCCAAAGATTTAGAAGTCTATCGCGATGGCGATGGCTTTTCCATGCACAAAGGTGCTATTGAATATTCTGACGGAATCATTATTGGCAGCGAATCGGTGGATACCAGCGTTGATTACCTGTCCGTAGCCCAGGATAAACCGATCTTACCGTGGAATGGCGAAGAAACCATGCAAAACGATCACCTGGAATTTTTTCGCAGCCTGACCGAAGCCGAAGTTTCGCAGTAAGCATTACATTCTCCGGTTTGATACTGGTCTTTTTCTATAGCGGGCGGCCTCAGGCTACCCGCTATAAATTTATGGGCTCACTTAACATCATTCGCCCATTCACTCACTCAAACACTGAACTTACAAATTCTCTTATGAATTATAAAATGCTGCCATCGGCTGCGCTGCTCTTTATCGCCTTCGTGGCGATTTTCTGGACGGCCTGCAACAAACCCACGCCTTTCGGCGCAGACCTGCTGGACGATCAGGTGGCCGATTATGCTTTTACTGATAATATTGAACTGCGTTGCACGGTCGAACGGGAAGACAGTGTCGTTACTTCCAGTACCGCAGCCTATTATTTGTGCGGCGAACTCAATGATCCGATTTTTGGTAAATCCACCGCTGAACTGTTCACCCAGCTGCGGCTCGATAATCTCGATCCGGGATTTGACAAGACGACCATGACCGTGGATTCCGTGGTTATGTATCTGGGATACAGCAATACTGGCATATATGGCGACACCTTACAACCCCAGACGCTGCGCGTATTGCGCGTGGATGAGGGTAAAGAAATCCGGTACGACAAAAATTATTATTCCACTAACGAGCTACCGGCCAGTACCGAAATTGGCCGGGTGGATAATTTTCTGCCCCGGCCCCGTACCAATGACAGCCTTTTTAGCACTACTACCAAAGCCCCTTATCTGCGGGTCCCTTTGGATGCTAATACCTTTGGCCGCGACCTGCTGGAAATGGACAGTACAATCACCGCTTCCGATACGCTCTTTTGGAAAACCTTACGGGGGTTGAAGATCGTAACTACTTCGCAAGGAGCAAGTCCGGGAGCGATGCTGGCTTTCAATCTGGAAGATCAAGCCTATAGCCGCGTTCGGTTGTATTATTCAGTGGCTCGCGATACGGGAATTGCGCATCAGGTGTTCGATTACTTTTTTGCGGGTGGCCGCAAATTTGTGCATTATATCCATGACTATGCGGGGACTCCGGCTGGTGCCAAGATAGATCAGGTAAGTGAGGATCTGCTTTACGTACAAGGGACACAAGGCCTGCGCCTGAAGCTGGAGTTTCCATCTGCCGATACCTTCAATAACCTGATTGTGAATCGCGCGGAACTGGAATTTACAGTAGCTACGCAGCCCGGCGATCCGACTTCGCTCCTTCCGGCCGACCAGATAATATTGACCCAACTGCAGGGTGACACTTTGAAGGTATTTACCAATGATGTTTTGTACTCGCTCGGCACTACCCTGAGCGAAGGCTTTTCTCGCTTTGGCGGTTATCCTGAAAATATAAACGTCAATGGTATGAGTTTAAAACGCTATCGTTTGTCCATGTCTGATGTATTTCAGAAAATGGTAGATGACGATGGTTCCCTGAATTTGAAGAATCGAACGCTGTATTTGAGTGTGTACCCACAGAACCGTTCGGCCCGGCGGGCAGTCTTCTTTGGCCCTGGTAGCACAACTTATCCGGCCAAACTTAACCTGAAATACACGAGACTGCCTTAAATTTACAATTTTTAAAGCAATCCATTGTTTTACGCCAGAAACCGGCATTTCCAAAACCAACAGCTATTTAATTATGTGTGGAATCATCGCCTACATCGGTCCCAAAAAAGCCTATCCTATCCTGATCAAAGGGTTGCAACGCCTGGAGTATCGTGGATACGACAGCGCAGGTATTGCCCTGCAGAATGGCAGCTTACACGTTTACAAGAAAAAAGGCAAGGTCGCCGAGCTGGTCGAGCACACCCGCAATAAAGACATAACCGGACATGTCGGCATGGGCCATACGCGTTGGGCTACCCATGGTAAACCTGACGACACCAACGCCCACCCCCACGTCAGTGGCAATGGTCGGTTAGTGCTGATACATAATGGGATTATTGAAAACTATTCTCTGCTAAAAAGTGCTTTGCAGAAGCTGGGTCACGTTTTTCAGAGCGAGACGGACACCGAAGTGCTGGTCCACTTGATAGAAGAAATCCAGCAAAGAGAAAATCTGCCTATCGAAGAAGCGGTACGGCAGGCCCTCACACAGGTACGTGGCGCTTATGCCATTGTCGTCATGGATGCCAATGATCCCGACAAACTGGTAGCCGCCCGCAAATCCAGTCCGCTGGTCATCGGCATTGGGAAGCGTGAATTTCTGGTTGCTTCCGATGCAACACCTATTGTGGAACACACCAAAAAAGTAGTGTATCTCAATGATGGCGAGGTAGCTACGGTTACTTTGAATGGGGAACTGAACATCAAAACCCTGGACAATGAGGTCTCTACTCCCACCATACACCAGATCGAACTGGAAATAGAGCAGCTGGAAAAAGGTGGCTATGATTATTTTATGCTCAAGGAAATTTTTGAGCAACCTACTACCATCGCCGAATGTATGCGTGGTCGGATGAACTCGGAAGAAGGCTGGCTAAGACTCGGCGGGATGACTGAACATTTAAAGCGTATTGTGGGGGCTCAACGGATGATTATCCTCGGTTGTGGCACTTCCTGGCATGCTGGTATGATCGCTGAATACTTGTTTGAAGATTTAGCCCGTTTACCAGTAGAAGTGGAATATGCCTCGGAATTTCGGTATCGAAATCCCGTGGTAAACGCTACCGATGTAGTGCTCGCCATTTCTCAATCCGGTGAAACGGCGGATACTTATGCTGCCCTGGAATTGGCCAGAGAGCGGGGCGCGCTTACTTATGGAATTGTCAATGTGGTCGGTTCGTCCATTGCTCGCCTTACTCACAGCGGATCATATATTCACGTTGGCCCGGAGATCGGCGTTGCTTCCACCAAGGCTTTTACCGGCCAGGTGACCATGCTGACCATGATGGCCATGATTACCGGCTACGAACGGGGCGTGTTATCTATAACTGATTATCATCGCCTCGTACAAGAACTGGCCCTTATCCCGGAAAAAGCCGAACGGCTGTTACAAGACTGCCATGAGCAAGTAAAATACATTGCCGGAGAATTTAAAGATGCTACCAATGCGCTGTACCTGGGTCGCGGGTACAATTTTCCGGTTGCCTTGGAAGGTGCTCTGAAACTAAAGGAAATATCTTACATCCATGCCGAAGGGTATCCGGCGGCAGAAATGAAGCATGGCCCCATCGCGCTGATTGATGAAAACATGCCTGTTTTTGTCATTGCTACCAACCGGAGTGCTTATGAAAAAATCGTCTCCAATATTCAGGAAGTAAAGGCCCGCAGAGGGGTCGTCGTGGCCGTGGTGACCGAAGGCGATGAAGCCATCAAAAAACTGGCCGATTATACCATCGAGATTCCTGAAACAGAAGAGCCATTTACACCGTTGTTATCGGTGATTCCACTTCAGCTGCTGGCTTATCATATTGCTGTATTGCGCCAATGTAATGTGGATCAACCCAGAAATCTGGCCAAATCGGTGACTGTGGAATAGCTTTTTTAAAGTAATTACAAGAAAAATGACTCGAATAGACATTGAATATAATACTGAAAAGTCTGATCTGCTCTACCCGGAATATGGTCGGACTATTCATGAGATGCTCCAATACGCTACCACTATTGAGGAGCCGCGCAAGCAGCAAAAAACGGTGGAAGCTATCATTGGCCTGATGCAACAGTTAGGCCCCGGTGGCAATCGCAACATGGACGATTACCGTGAGCGGTTGTGGAATCACGCTTTTGCGATTGCCAACTACAATCTGAACGGAACCAATCCGCCATCCGGCATTACTATCCATCGCGAGGAAGACCAGCCAAAGACGATTCTCATCGAGTATCCTGCTACCGCATTACGTTTCCGGCACTATGGAAACGGCATACAGGCCTTAATTAAAAAGGCCATTGCTATGCCGGAGGGCACTAAAAAGGAAGGGTTTGTCGAGGTGATTGCTTCGTACATGAAACTGGCTTATAAAACCTGGAACAAGGAGCATTATGTCAGTGATGACATTGTAAAGGAAGATTTGGAAATTCTGTCTGATGGCCAATTGGCTCTGCACGAAGGCCATGACTCGCTGGATAAACTGGCCGCTGGTGCCGGTCGTCATGAGAAAGAGCGACCACGCCAGAACAATCAACGGAATCAGGGTGGTCGGCAAGGGCAGAATAACAACAATCGCAATCGTAAGCAGCGCAGCAATAATTATGGAAGCAGCTCCGGTAATATGGGCGGCAACTTTAAGAAGCGGAAAAAGTAATTGTTTGCTGTGCAGATAACTGACCTATCCCGAATTTCTCTACCTGGAGAAATTCGGGATTTTTTATTTAGTCGGGCTTCATTTTCCAGCGTTTGTGGCTCCACAGCCAACTTTCGGGCTGTGCCCGGATGTCTGCTTCCAGCATGCTGGCATAAGCGCGGGTAATATCAGCGGGTTCGGCTAACTCCGGTTGCAGCCACACATCGCGATATTCTACTTCGTAATAACCACGCCGCAACCGCCGAACATGAAAGTGTAAAGTGGGATAACCAAACTTGCGCGCCAACACATCGGCTCCGGGCAGCGAAGCTGTTGAGCGACCTAAAAAGTTTACCCAATGTGCATTTTTGCGGCTACTGGGCGACTGATCGGCTACCAGGATGTACACCGAAGGGACTTCCCGCTGGCGGCGCATAGCCCCAAATAATTCCTCCATGCTCACCATCTGCATACCAGCGCGGGCCCGATTACGATTGACAAAGCTATCCATCAGTTTGTTCGTCAATGGTTTGTAGGCCGTAGTAGTGATGCCCTCGGTTTTTACGGGAATAGTAAATCCCGCCCATTCCCAGTTATTGAAATGCGCCCCCGTCAGGATGATTGATCGGCCCTGGTGCAAATAAAAATTGATCTTTTCAGGATTACGTACCGGACAACGCCGATACAGCTCCGCCAGCGACATAGTATTCGATTTGATCGTTTCCAGCGTGACATCAGTCAGGTTACGATAAAATCTGCGCAGAATTTCCTGAATTTCCGCTTCGGTTTTTTCCGGGAAAGATTGTCGCAGGCTTTCCAGTGCTACCTTTTTGCGGTAGCCAATGACCCGATGCAGCAGGAAAGCCAGGCCATCAGACAAGACATACAGGCCCCGAAAAGGCAGAAAACGAAAAAGTTCAATAATGAAGCGCAGTGATAAATAACCAATTCTTTGCATCCGGCAAAGGTAAAAAGTTGCGTGTCGGTGCGCGCATCCTACACTCACATCTTGTGGAGCAGCAATTGACCGATTTCTGCATCGGCGTACAATTTTAACAGTCCTGGCCGCTTGGAACGCGTCAGTTCCTGGGCGAAAGAGAGCCGCAAATCATTGGGAAGCAAATCCAGCAAAAGAAACCGCTTTAGATTTTCAAATTCCAGGGCATTAGGCTCAGCAGTACGAACCAATAGATAATTGGTCAGTCGTGCGATGATTACAGCCAGAATATCCAGGCGTTTGGTGGTCCCATTATGCACCAGTTTTTCGAGACGGGTAGCGACCGCACCAAAATCCTCCGTTTCCAATATTTCTTGCGGCAAGGGCAGCCGATCAAGATTTAAGTGGACAAAATTTATAAAAGATTGTGTGGTGGCCTCATCTAAAGAGGCGTCGGCCAGTAGTTTCACGAGGCCCAATTGAGCATGCAGGTCCTCAATCGGCTGGATGGCTTGGAAAAACTGTACCAATGACCGAGGCGTGGTGCGTCGGCCATTCACCAATTCCGGATAAGTCAGTACAAAGTGCAGCCCCCGTTCATCCACCTTATTTATTTCCGCCCAACGCGCCCAGGAGCGCACATCAAATTCGAGGGTGACGTGCAGCATCCGCGTGAGCATGGCATCATCCATGGCGGTCACCGAGTAGTCTCCGTTGTCGGGATTAGCCGTCAGGACAATCAGCCATTTCGCAGGCAATTCCCAGGAGACCAGCGCGTAATTTTGCAGCAGTTGCATGATGCCGCGCAGAATACGGTCGTCCGCACGGTTGACATCATCGAGCAGCAGAATGCCGGGGCCTTCGGTTTTAGGCACCCATTCCGGCGCGATGAAGCGGGTTATCTCGCCTTTGGCAGCATCCTGGGCTATTTTGGGCATGCCCACCAGATCGCCCATTTCTTCAAACTGGGCAGGGGCAATATAGACAAAGTCACAACCGCGCGCCCTGGCCAAGTCACGCACCAGTTCGGTTTTACCAATACCATGAAGCCCCCAAATGCAAATTGGAGTAGGTCGTTCGGCAGATAAGTTTGATTGTAATAATGTGTCCAGCGCGTGATTCAGCAGCGTGGTCACCGAATCGGCATTCACCTTTGCACCGTAGGTCAAAGCAAGAATTTTAGTGATTGGAAATAGAGAAAGGGGAAACAATCCAGCCGCCGAAAAGATGCGGCAAACCTGTGGTCATCCCTGTTTGGGCAACAAGAGCCACAGACGACCATAACGATTGATCTTGCGCGCTTCCTGCAAACCCTTATGGCCGACGCCACAATACAGATCAACCCTCTTGGTAGTCAAAATAGCACCGCCTCGATCCTGGGCAAAAATGATGCGGTAGATATAGCCTTTCAAGTGTCCGGCAGCATCCAGATCGGGCAGTTCAGCGAGCAACGTGCTGCCAATGGGAATAAATCTTGGGTCAACGGCCACTGAATAGCCCGCGGTAAGTGGGAAAAAACCTGCTCCCAACACCTTTTCATCCACTTTGGTGAAAAAAACATAAGTGCCGCCCGTCCCTTTTACCGAGCCACCAAAGCCATAGTGTTGTCGCTGGCCATCCGGGAACTCGACCAGGCAGGAGCCTTGCAGTTGGGCATTTTTCAAATCCTTGCGGCTGCGCAGCCAGGCTATTTCCAGGTCACGTCCAGCCAAAGCACCGGCCTCAATGGCCGCCGGGGAAGGGATGCCGGACTTGGGGCGTTGCAACATGGGGAATTGATGCTCTTCATCGCGCACTCTGCTGGCCTGCACCAATGGCGTGTAGTAGCCGGTAACGCGGACGCGGTCACTTTTGAGTGAAGTTTTAATTTTGTAAAAATCAAAGGTCTCGCGAAGCACGTGCGGATCCATCAACTGAATATTTTTCAGCAATTCCAGCGTCTGCAGCATTTCCTTGCGATGGATACCTGATGTGCTATTCCGGGCGGCATCCGGGCGGCGCAGGTAATTCACCTGCTCATACATGGCCTGCAACATCGGCGGATCGAAGGGAATGTAAGGCAGCGTATCGGGGTCTGTAAATTCTAATACTTTAGTAGATACTTTACGAAAATTGGTGCCAGCTTCCAAGTCTGTTTCTGTCAACTCACTGGCAATAGCGGTAGCCTCAGGAACCTTTACTTCTGCATTTTCTGCCGGCTCCTCTATGCGCGTTCCTCCCCAAATGACTGCAAGACAGGCCATTAGTAAAAGAAAATCGAGCAAGATAATACGTTTTGAAAACTGCATAAAAGGACGGGGGGGCCGCGCCTGGCGTTCTTCGTTTGTACAAATGTAATAAAATTAACAAGGTTGTTCCTAACCATTGTTAAAAAGAAGGGCCACTCGTATTGATTAATGAAAAAGAGGACACCATAAATGGCGTCCCCTTTTTTGCTGTTTGTTGTTCCGGCTAAAAATAAACTGCCTGTTTGGCAGCTGCCGATCTGTTCATAATATTCTAACCGAAGACCAATTTTTAGTCAAACGATTGGTTAGCCATGTTAGCAACGTTGATCATATTCTGATACTCCTGCGGGGTCAGGTTATCCATGCAGAAATTGATCGGATTGATCGGGTTGCCTTTGTGATGCACTTCATAGTGCAGGTGGGGTGCGGTCGAAAGGCCCGTATCGCCTACTTCGCCGATTTTCTGGCCTTTTTTCACCGCCTCTCCATTACGCACTACGATTTTATTCATGTGCCCGTACAACGTTTCGTAGCCATAGCCGTGGCTTACTCGTACACAGTTGCCGTAGCCCTGGTGCCAGCCGGTCTCCACCACCACACCATCGCCGGTGGATTGAATGGCTGTACCAATACGTGCCGGGAAATCCAGACCAGCGTGAAATTTCTTGATTTTATAGATCGGGTGGATTCGATAGCCGAAACCGGAGAGCGTACCGATACTTTTCTGCAATTTATCTTCCCGAACAGGCTTCACACTCGGGATAGAAGCCAGCATTTTGGATTGGCTGTTCGCCAGTTGCTGGAGCGTATCCAGCGATTTGCTTTGCACCATCAGTTGGCGGCTCAGCAGGTCTATTTTTTCAAGCGAAGAGGCTATAGTAGTGCTGGCATATTCAAATCCTGACAATTCAGGGTGGGCATTGTGGCCACCCACGCCGGCATACCAGACATCTGCGTCAATGGGGTTCATGCCAAATACGGCCCGATGTACATTGGCATCGCGATCCTGGACATTGCGCAGCACTTTGGACATCACGTCCACCTGACCGTTGAGTTGGCCATATTTGTATTCCATTTGCTCTATTTCCCGCACCAGTTCTTTCTCCCGGGGCGATGGAAATACGGTATAGAGCACTGCCAGCAAGGCAAAAGAGGTAATGAGTACGACGGAAAAAAAACCGAAGGCTTGCCAGATTTTCGTTTTGAAGGGTACTACAACTTTCTCGTAGCTGAGGGTGTGAATGTTGTAAACGAATTTTGCTTTCCTGCCCATACATTTATTTTTTACCAGGCGAATCAATCAGGGCAGCACATTTTAATTTAAATGATGCCCATTTTTTCCGAAGATATAACCAGCGCACGAAGGGAGGATTAAAACCACACGCAAGGTGTGCAATGTTCGGAATTTTTACTTCGTTCGCGGATGAATCTCCTGGCTTGTTATGCGAATTCTCGGATTTCAGGAAGATCGGGGCACACAAAAGTAGAACAGCAAAAAAACCTAACCAAACTTTCCGCCTATTATTCGCTTGGAAGCCACTTTTAGGGCAAAAAGCGGACCTATATGGGGAATTTTTAAAGTCATATTCCCGTCATAACCGTATTAAATGCTTTTTAGTCGTCTTCCGCCAGGTCCAGAATCATGATTTTCTGCCAGATTTTGGCCGACAATCCTTGCGCTAAAAGTTCGATATCGTTCACCGCACCCAGCACGACCGGGTCTTCCATATTCTGCGCAAACAACGCCGCTACCTTGGCATTCAGTGCCAGTAACTCAGAGCAGTAGTCCAGGTAGCGGGTCAGTTGGTGGCGATTGAGGTTGCGTTCGGGCGACGATTTGGTGTCCTTGAGCCGGGATAGCAGATGAGCGGGATCTTTGGTGAGCTGGTGCATATCCACCACGTGCGCCACGCTGCGCAGCTGGTGCAGTACCTTAAGTGCGGCCCGCCTTTTCAGGCGCGTCTCAAGGCCGACGAGCGAGAAGAGGGCCAGGCCCAGAAAGATCAGTTCATTGATCGCCGATTCGGAGGCTTGCAACAGATCGGGTATCATTTTCGGCTCGAAAGTGAGATGCCGGGCTGCCTGTATCAACGCCCAAATGACCAGCCCTAAGATCAATCCTACGGCTAGCAAAGCCACTGCCCGTACCGGCCAGATCGGTGGCCGTAACTGGCGGGCCACCTCATCTGCTTCACTGGCCAGCTGGCGAAATTCGCCGCATACCCGCTGCAAGCCGGAATCCGGGAAACGGTCGCCAATGCGCTGCTCCAGTTTCTCAATAGTTGCCAGGATCAGTTCGGGGCGAAGTTCGCTGAACTTGCCCTGGACGGTCTTTTTATTGAAAAAAGGAAAGAGGATGAAGACGGACATTGGAAGAATTAAGGGTAAAAAAAGCAAACAGGCAAAGGACAACAGGCAAAAAAGCAGCAATTGCACACAACTACCAGATCAAAACTTACGGTTCTATCGCTCGAGTGCAATTGCTCATTTGCCTCTTGCTTTTTACCTTTTAATTAAACGTCGGCAAGAAACCGTATTCCTTACCAAAGCGCAACATCTGTTTCACAAAGTCGGTCTCGACTTCCACTTTGACGCCAGTGATTTTGCCGCTGGTGGCTTTGGTGGCTACCAGTTTTGGTTGCACAAAACCGCTGTACGCCTTGGTCGGTAAACTGGAATAACGTTTTTTGACTTGTTTGATCGTTTCAGCGTCGGTTTTGACGGCGTACCCTTCTACCAAAGCGCGGGCGGCTTCTAAATCTCCTTCCGACTTAATGCGTTGTAATTCAGACAGTAACTGGCCAAAAAGTTCGCGCAGTTTGGCATAGTCCCGGATGTCGTAATAGATTTTGCCATTACGTATTTCTTTGACAATCACCTTGCCTGCCCCTTTTTCAAAAGCCCAGGCCGCGACGAGTTGGCGGTTGCGCATGTGGTCTTCTTCGATGTCGCTGCCGGGTTGCAGGCGGCGCAATTGCATCAGCAGGCCGTTGCGAATATATTGGTCATACTCGGCTTTGTAGGCATTGGCATCCGGGAGCAGACCCCACTCTACCAGTTTGGGATCGGGCATGTAGTACAAGGCCACCAAATCGGCGCGACCTTCTTCGAGCGTAGCCGCGTATTGTTTCAGGGTGACGTTGGGCTCCGCCATGCCGGGTTTTAGTTGACCGCTGGCGTGACCGATCACTTCGTGCAGTGCGGTGTGCATTTTGCCGCAGGCTTCGGCGTATTTTTTAGCATTTTCTACTTCCTCTGGGTCGTTGGCAAATTCGGTAGTCGCCAACGCACCGCCCGCTTTGCCGTAGGCATTTTCGATGTTGTTCAAACTGACCGATTTCGAGCCTAACTCTCTGATCCAGTTGGAATTGGGCAGGTTCACGCCAATGGGCGTAGAGGGCGCGCAATCGCCGCCTTCCATCGCCACGTTGATCACGCGATAGGAGATGTTTTTGACCTTTTTCTTTTTGTACACCGCCGGGATAGTGCTATTGTCCTCGAAATACTGTGCGTGTTTGCTGATAATGCTCATTTTTTCGGTAGCGTCGGGGTCGTTATATTGTACCATCGCCTCGAAATCTGCTTTGTAGCCCTTCGGGTCGTGGTATGTTTCGATAAAGCCATTGATAAAATCAATCGTGCTGGTTTTGTCTTGCACCCAGGCGATGTTGTATTCATCAAATTTTTTCAGGTCGCCCGTCCGGTAAAATTCGATGAGCAGACCGATGGCTTTTTTCTGTTGTTTGTTTTCCGCGAATGGCGTAGCCAGTTCCAGATTCGCCACAATTTTATCTATGGCCGCGCCGTACATATTGCCTGGACCGGCTTTCCACACTATTTCGGTCAGTTTTCCGGTACCATCGCCCACCAGTTTAGAGTTTAAGCCAACCATCGGCGGATTTTTGCCCGCTGCTTTCAGTTGGTCTCCATAGAATTTGTCCACCTCGGCAGCACTGACATTTTCATAAAAATTGACCGCCGACTCTTTCACCACATCTACTTTTTCATCCTTGTTGGTGCGTTTGCCCAACATATTAGGATCAAATATGACAGGCGTCAGTTCCGCAATCAACGCAGCAGCGTCCTGCCCTTTTTTCATTTGCAAAGCCGCCGGGTCGCTATTTTTCACCAATTGCGCAAAATATTCTTTGGAAAATTCCGGCAAAATCTTCGTCTCGCTGTAATGGTGATGAATACCATTGCTGACCCAAATTCGCTTGGAGTAAATCACAAAATTTTTCCAATCCGCCGAATTACGGTCGCCCTTGAAACTGTTGTGAATGCCTTCCAGCGTTTTGCGCACCGCGAGATTGTAGCGGCAATGCTGGTCATAAATGATGTCGCGGCCCGCCAAAGCGGCTTCCGAGAGGTAATAAATGAAGGTTTTTTGACGCAAATCCAGTTTGTCAAAGCCGGGCAAATCATAGCGCAGGATTTGCAAATCGGCAAAAGTGTCCAGCACTATCGGACCATTATTGGTGACGGGTGCCATGGTGGAGGTAGGTGTACTGGTAGTACGCGCTTTTGGGCTGCAAGCGATGGCGAGTGAAACGGCTGCGCAAAAAAGCAGACCGGAAAATAATTGGTTAGGCTTCATATACAACGTGTTTGTAACACCGACTTCAGTCGGTACTTTTTAAGCAATTTTTTACCGACTAAAGTCGGTGTTACTTGGCTAATGCTTTCAATTCTGCAAACATTTCCTTGATTTTTGGGTCCACGGGAAACTTGGCATCGCCCCAGGTAATGCGCTTGATCGTCTCGCCTTCCTGGTACTCCATAAAATCATAGATGTTGCCAGGGTGCTGAAAATCAAGTTTGAAAATATCCGATTCAGCGGCCGTTTTGAACAATGATTTGGCTTTTCTGGCCTTGGTATTCTCCAATTCAACGGTCTTTTTATTGGGTTCATCCTTGAAAACCTGCCCGTTTTCGAGCAAAGTAAACTTGGTTTCTTTGCCGACAAAACCGCCGCCGCTGCCCCAGCGCAGTTGTTTTTCGGGAAATGCGTCCGGGGTGTATTTCGGTTGTTGTTTGCAAAACCAGAACAACACGGCAGTGGCCAACACCGCCAAGGAAATAAGGATGGTCTTCATAATGCTGTATTTTGTTGATAATGTAGAGATTGCGTATTCAGTCGGCTATGCTTCGCAACACTTCCATCGTCCGCAGGATTTCCGCTTCGGTGTTGTAATAATGCGGCGAAATCCGCAACGCCCATTCCACGCCCTTGCGGGGAAAGTCAATTTGCGCCACGTGCAGCGAGGATATTCGGCAGTTAATGCCTTGTGTGCTCAATTTTTGCAGCAAAGTTTTTGGTTCCCAGGCCGTGGAATGCGCCGTGACAATACCGCAAAGTTGCGCCCCGCGATCCAATACTTGCACGTTCGGTACCTCCCGCAGTTGTTCTCTGGTAAAATCTGCCAGTGCTTTTACCCGTGTTTCGATCTCGGAAAGACCAACTTGCAGGGCATATTCTATGGCGACTTTGCTTCCTAAAACCAAGGCGGGTGCCATCTCCCAATATTCAAAACGTTTGGCATCGGCTGCCGTAGCGTAAGTATCGCGGCCCGTCCAGTTGGCACTGCGCATATCGGGAAAAGGTATTTCCCAATCTGCTTCCAGCACTCGATCAGAAGCGTAGAGAAAACCCGCGCCGCGTGGCCCGCGCAGAAACTTCCGCATGGTAGCCGACAAAAAGTCGCAACCGATTTTTTCCACATCCAGCGGCATCTGGCCCGCCGATTGGCAGGCATCCACCAAATACCAGGTATCGTTTTCCCGGCACATTTTGCCAATTGCTTCCACCGGCTGTACCAGTCCGCTATTAGTCGGCACATGAGTGACGGCGGCTAATTTCGGTTGAAGCCTTTTGATAAGTTGTTCAAAATCATCTACATCTACGCCGCCCGCCGCCGTATCGTGGGCGCGTATTACTTGTATATTGCGGTGTTTCTCCAAAGCCAGAAAAGCGATCTGATTAGATACATAGTCATTCTCTGTCGTCAAAATCACGTCGCCGCTTTGGAAGGGCATGGCACTCAAAGCCCGCGCATAGGCATCGGTCGCGCTGCCTGCGAAGGCAATATTACGGGACTGGGTGTTCAATAGCTGGGCGACGGCCGTATAAAATCCGTCCAATTCGGCAGCCTTGGCGTCAGCGGCTTCGTAACCGCCCATTGTGGCTTCCAGCGTAAGGCAGTCCTGCATGGTTTGCAGCACTATTTGGGGCGGCAGACTGGCACCGGCGTTATTCAGGTGGATGAGATTTGCGCAAGCGGGCGTATCTGCGCGGAGTTGTTCTAAGTTTACCATAATAACACTGCTACGCAGTTTTTGATATTAAGGGCTAAATGGGTGTGAGTACATTCATTACAGCGATTCTCGTTTTGCAAAAAATTGTAATACTAAACTTACCTCCATGTCATCGTACGTTGCGACGTTTTAAGATTACTGGGTTGAGCAAGGGATAAAAGTTCAAGAAGCAGTAATCTTGGGCGGGCGTGAATAAGCTCGATTTGTCATTGGCCATTATTAGCCGTACAGCATGTCGGAGCCCACGCCCTACCCAAGTCAGGAAAACTCGGACAGTTCGATGTGCCACGAGCTCGCGTAACGATGATGCCTATAAGTCCTGATGCTGCAAAAATATCTTTTTACTTTAAACCTTGGTATTGTTATGACCTACATTGGCATTGACATTAGCAAAAAGAAATTGAATGTTGCGTTCTTAAAGGATGGGGCCTACCATAAATTGGAGGTACTCAACGAGACTCCACACATTCAGCATTGGATTAAGGAGTTGGCGATGGAGTCTGTGCATTTGGTGTTCGAGGCTACGGGCTCCTATGGTTCGAAGTTGTTGTACCTGTTGCATTTACATGGTAAGGCCTTCACGATGATTAATCCCAGCCAGAGCAAAGGGTTTGCGCAGGTGCAAAAGCAACAAAACCACACGGATGATCGGGATGCAGTATTGCTGGCGCAATATGGGGAGCGGATGCAGCCAGCGGCGAGCGTGGTGACCACCGAGCAGTGGGAGAAGTTGCGGCAGACGCGCCGCACGCTTCGACAAATGAAAAAATACGAGCGAATGCTTGGCAACCAATTACATGCCCTGGCGCAATTCCCCTATCAGGAGCCGGTGGTCAAAAATGCCTTGGAGCATTCCTTGGACACTATCCAGGAAGAGATAAAGCTCTTGGAGGCCAATCTCTGTGCCTTGACGGACGAAGAGATGAACCAAATGGCGAGCAAACTGGTGACCATCAACGGGATCGGCCCGGTGGTAGCCCGCGAATTGATCGTGGCCACCAATGGCTTCGAGCACTTCGAGCGAGCTAAGCAGGTCGCCAAATTTATCGGCCTGTCGCCCACCACGAAGACCTCTGGCACTTCGGTGCGCAAAAAAGGACGCATCAGTCGCAGTGGCGATGCCGGTCTGCGAGGGGCGCTCTACATGGCGGCTCTGTCTGCTATCCGTTGGAACAATGCTTGCAAAGCCATCTATAAACGATTGAAAGACAAAGGTAAAAGCACCAAACTAGCCCTGATCGCCGTCGCCCACAAACTCCTTAGACAAGCCTTTGCGGTGGCTAAATCCATGAAGGACTTTGACAATGATTACTACCTCAAATTTCAAAGAACTTAAAAAATATTTTGATTTTTCCTTGCACAGTAACACAGTTCATGCTGTAAGCATCTCGCTATGAAAAAACTGGGCATTTTCACTACCACTTGGCCAGATGCTTACAGCATGACACTCACGTACAGATTATCATAGTCTTTTTTCACAAACCAAAAATCGCTGCATTTACTATTTGCTGCCGTTGGGCCGTCAAATCCGACCATGCTGCCGCATGTTGCCGGGCAAAAGCCAAGGTGCGCATTCTTGCCTGAAAACGCTGAAATACATCCATGTATCGTTCTGTAAAAAATGCCAACACTACGAAACCGATCAAAATCAGCCAACTCAGGCCGCTGTTTCCTGAAAAATGATGGACAAGCCGATAAGCCAACGACAGCCAAAGTGGAATCGTAATCATCCCGGCTATTGCCTTGATGTTGCTATCGTAACCAATGTACAAGTTCAGTTTTTTAGCCAATAACCAGGGCAAAAAAAGCGGTAGCCACCAAAAAGCATAACCTGCCAAAAATAATGGACCACCCAGGGTTAGCAAGAAAGACGAAAATAAAGCCTTCGTCCCAATCTGATTTTGCGCGGCCTGTATGCCCACATCCCGCAGATGAGCAGCCTGCAAGGCAGTGTAATAATCCGTCACTTGTAATCTAAGCGGCTCATTATCAATCTGTTCCTTCGCTATTTTTTGGCTGCGATGGAAGGTCTCGACGGGCGGCAAAGGGCGTTCATTGGCCAGCATTTCTTCCACGCGACCGACAAATTCCTGGCCCGCTTCGTCGCGGGTATGGATCGTGAGGTCGGTGACGCGTTGTTGCAATTCGGCGATAAGTTGGTCTATCACAGCCACCGGGATTTTGCCGGATTTGGAAGTCTCGGCTATCGTACTTGCCCATTGGCTGACGACGAGCGGCTCGCCATAATTAACGACCAGTTCACTGCGGAAAAGATTCGGAGCGGAATAAGTGAGTCCGACGGGATATATTTTCAGACCCAATTGCCAGTTATTCCGGCTTTCTGCGCCAAAAGCAATACGCGCCGTGCCGGTCTTAAATTCGCGTACCCAGCGATTCATCCAACTGTACCCTTCCGGGGCGATATACAGAATGCCTTGTTTTTCAAGGTGTTGGAAAGATTGCTCGAAAGCCGAATCATTATTGCGTACCTCACCTTTTTCGACATCTTCCTTCCGTTTGATCGGAATACAGTACAGACGCGAAAGAATCCAGTTGCTCACCGGATTTTTGAACAGGCCATAATTTGCCAGAAAAAACATTTCCTTCGGAACGGATACGCCCACATTGAGCACATCCATCAACGTACTGGGATGGTTGGAAATAACAATCGCGGGGCCGTGGAAATCCTGCAAATACGGACGGCCAAGCACTAACTTTTGGCGGTAAAAAAGTTGTCCGCTCAGCCAGGCGAGCACACGCAGGAAAAAATAAATCAGCCGGAGAATAGGGTGGAGGTGAGGCATCTCAGGCAGTTATTTGGCCCAGTACTTTTTCCAGTTCGGCCATAATCAGATGTACGCCCGGCTCGGTCATGGGCACCAAAGGCAGACGTACCTCGCGGCTACACAAGCCCTGCAACTCCATCGCGGCCTTCACACCCACCGGGTTGCCTTCGATAAACAGCAGTTTGTAGAGTTCCAGCAGTTGAAGATTGAGTTTTTGCGCCGCGGGCATATCCTGACGCAATGCAGCGCGTACCATATTGGTAAACGGGCGTGGCGTGGTATTAGCAATGACCGAAATAACGCCATCGCCGCCGGAAGCAATGAGCGGCAGGGTAATAAAATCGTCACCACTGAGCACCAGAAAATCTTTCGGGCGGCCCTTAATGATTTTCATCACCTGATAAATATCGTCGGAGGCTTCCTTGATGCCCAGGAATTTGTCGCTGGCATTGGCCAGACGCAGGGTCGTCTCGGCGGTCAGGTTGGAAGCGGTGCGGCTCGGCACGTTATAAATAATGATCGGTTTTGGCGTTACTTCGGCCAACGCCATATAGTGCTGAAAAATGCCTTCCTGACCGGGTTTGCTGTAGGAGGGATTGCTGGAAAGCAGCGCATCAATGCCTTCAAAATTGAACTGCTGGATTTTTTCCACCAGCGCATTCGTGTTATTGCCGCCAAAAACACCCGCCACCAGCGGCACACGGCCCCGGTTGGTTTTGATCGTAAAATCCAGCACACTGCGGTGTTCTTCTTCCGAGAGCGTGACCGATTCGCCGGTGGTGCCCAAACTGACCAGAAACTCCACGCCACCAGCCAGAACGTGCTCGATGATTTTTTCGAGGTCTTCCCAGTCCACCTGGCCGTTATTTTTGAAAGGCGTCACCAAAGCGACTCCGGTGCCTCTAAATCGCTCGTACTGATTCATTTTTGGTGAGGACAATTTTATCTAAATAAAGGTGCAACTGCTCGGCGAAGTAACGCAGGCCTTTTTCGGCTGGTATTTCGATTTGTATATCCAGTTCGTGGGGCCGGTTGGTCGCCAATCCGACTTTCATAGCGGCAGGCGAAAGGGTGCTGATCCATTCCAAAGGGCGTTCGTCGGCTGGATTGAAACAAAGCAGCAGATCGAATTTTTCCTGCATAAAAGTCGCGGCTTTCTCGCTCTTTGGCTGTCCCGTCCAGGTTATTTCCTTTTGAAAGAAAAAATCGAAGGGATGCTGACCGGGCAGTTCTTTGGTTTTGAAATAACCCAGCAAGCGGACCTGCCTGCCGTTTTTTTCCAATTCCTGCACATACTGTTTCACTTCCTGCCGGGTTTTCTCTGCCGTGGCATCGAACAGCAGTCCGATGGAGCGCGCACTTTGCAGGGTATAAGTCTTGCGTTGCCTGCGCCGATCAGCCAGGGCCCGTTGCAAGGCTCTTTTGAAAAAAAACAAACGAAGTTTTTCCAACATAGTGAGAAGAATTTTTGACCGCTCAGTCGGAGGCAGGGGGGATTAAATGAAGAAAAATGTGGTCAATGTGGAGGATTCGAGTATTCGATTAAAATACTTGATAATCAGATGATTGATCAAATACTCGCATCTTCAAATACTCAAAAAACATCGTTTCCGGTGCCTATTTGCTCTTACTTTTACCCTTACTAACCGGCGCGGCAGGCAGTTGGCGATAATTACCCATCGCGCTGTATTTATTGATCCGCGTGGTGATGCGTTCTTCTGGGTCTTGCGGCATCAGTTCGGCCAGTTCCGCCAGAATATGCTGCTTTAACGTTGCGGCCATTACTTCTGGTGCATTGTGCGCACCGCCCAGCGGCTCTTTCAGTATGCCATCTATCAATTTGAAATTCAGCATATTATCCGCGTCGAGTTTCAGGGCTTCGGCGGCTTGTTCTTTGAAATCCCAGGAGTGCCAAAGAATAGTCGAGCAGTTTTCCGGCGAAATAACCGAGTACCAGGTATGCTCCAGCATAAATACCTTATCGCCCAGGCCAATCCCCAATGCGCCGCCCGATGCGCCTTCCCCGATAATATAACAAATGATCGGCACGCGTAGTTGGGCCATTTCAAATAGATTACGCGCAATGGCCTCGGCTTGTCCGCGCTGCTCGGCTTCCAAACCAGGAAATGCGCCGGGCGTATCAATGAGCGTTACCACCGGAAAACCGAACCGTTCGGCCAGTTTCATCAGGCGCAAGGCTTTGCGATAGCCCTCGGGATTAGCCATGCCAAAGTTACGATATTGCCGCATTTTAGTATTGGTCCCTTTTTGGTGGCCAATAATCATCACCGTCTGCCCCTCTATAGTCCCCAGGCCCGCAATGATCGCATGGTCGTCGCCGGCATAGCGGTCGCCATGCAGTTCGATGAACTTCTCACACATGGTGGTGACGTAATATAACGTATAGGGACGCTCCGGGTGGCGCGACAGCTGCACTTTCTGCCAGCCGGTGAGGTTGGAGAATATTTCTTTGCGCTTCTGCTGAATCTTCGTTTCCAACTCCTTGACCATGTCGGATACATCCAACTCTCCCGTCTCGCCTACTTCTCTTAACTTTTCCAACTGCTCGTACAGCGCTTCGAGCGGTTTTTCAAAATCCATGAAGGTCATTGCCATGATGTCGCCAAATTGATTTTGGATATGCGATAAAACCGAACGTGAGAAAGATAAGAAGATAAAAACGGTTTTCCTGTTTTCAGGGGGCAGCAAAGGTACATTGCTGCATGGAATTTTAAGTCGGGGTTCTGCTCCGCTATTTTTTTAAAAGGTTTTTTACAAAACACTTGGTCTATCGAAAAGATTAATTCTATCTTTGCCGCCGCTTTTGAAAGAAAGCACTGGACTTGGATCGGTAGTTCAGTTGGTTAGAATGCCGCCCTGTCACGGCGGAGGTCGCGGGTTCGAGTCCCGTCCGGTCCGCAAAAGCTCAACGGTGAAAATCGTTGGGCTTTTTTTTGTGGTTTTATCTATTTTTGCATTTCGCCAAATGCCTATCTGCCTTTCCAAAGATAAAACTGCTTCAACTTTTCCTGGCGTCGAAACCTGTCTAGAACTGGAAATTTTCTGTGTCTATCGTGTATGCTCCTTTAAGGAGTAGAAAGTGAAGATGCAGGATGATTCAGGACTTAGATGCCATCTACCAACTGGAAGATGAAATGAAGGCGACAGTGGGTACTTATCTGGGATTGGGATAAGATGAGAGACTAAGATAACAATCATCAAAACTAAAGCATCATGTCCTACCATCATGCTCGAAAGTCTGTACCACGCAATGCCATCTGGGGGGCTGTCATGTCCGACCGCTGCGGCTTCGCACTGGAAGTATTCGCTGTAGCACTTACGCAGGAGGAGGAGACGGCTGATCTGGAAACGATCTATGTAGGGGTAAAGGGTGGAGAGTACCGGCTGCGAAAATCGGGAAGAAGGGTGTATGGGGGGAACAGGTGAACGAAGTAGAAAAGTTGATTGCTTGGCTGTTTTGAGGAAGGTTTGGGAGGCTTTGTGACAGTTTTTGATAGGCGGTTACGCCATTCATTTCACTGTCAAATGCTTTACTAATGACTCAGCGAGAATTAGATGCAGAAAATTCTATGGATGATAGCCTTATAGAAGCCGCAGATGCAATTATCAAATACATTAAAGTCCTTGGGGGATTACTTCCAAAAGATTTGGAAGCAGAATACCATATTGACCTTAAAAGAGAAGAAATATCCCGGGCTGCTGAAAGCCTGCGAGAGAACAATCTTATAAGAATAAAATATGGCGTACAGAGATATATGGATAAGTACGAATTAACCACATTTGGCATTGAGTTCAAAGCCAGTACAATCACTTATGGCGATTTTTTTAAGAAAAAGGATAAACAAACTAAAGGTGTACAGTGGGATGAGCAGAAGATGGCACGCCAAATAGTAAGTTTAAAAAAAAGGTTGCATGTTCTGATTGAGAGACAATCGTCTTTATGGAAAGCGCAGGAAAAAAGGAATAAGCGAATTACTCTTATGGTCATGATAAGTAGTTTTTTTTCATTAATTGCCATACTCCTGCTCTTGATTAGGCGGTAGGTATGAGGTTTGGTAGCGGACGGGGAGGGTGCCTGTAGTTTCTGGGACTTTTTGCGCGTTGATTGTATTGCTGTTTTGAGGATGGTTTGGGAGGCTTTCTGACAGTTTTTGATAGGCGGTTACGCCATTCATTTCACTGTCAAATGCTTTACTGATGACTCAGCGAGAATTAGATGTAGTAGATGTAGTACTCCGGTGTACGCCATTCACTAGATGGATTACGAACGCCGAATTTGCAGAGATGGAATTTTATGATATCACTCTTGAGGAATTGTCGAATGCTGCACTTTACCTGGAAGACGGGGGTTTTTTATTCGTCAGCCGCTTGGAATCGGCGACTGAATATCGGCTAACTGAGAAAGGGATGGTATATTGGATGGATCGGGGGAGGTGACTTTATACGAGTTGATTGCTTTTGCTGTTTTGAGGATGGTTTGGGAGGCTTTCTGACAGTTTGTGATAGGCATTTACGCCTTTCATTTCACTGTCAAATGCTTTATACATGACTCAGCGAGAATCAGATGCAGTAGATATAGTACTCGGGTTTGCGCAGATGGAGATCACCGAATTTGAAGAGATGAGCATTCCCGAATTCACTCTGGAGGAGTTATGCTATGCTGCGCTTTGTCTGGAAGGCGGCGGATTCTTAATAATCAACCGCTTGGAATCGGCGACTGAATACAGGCTTAGGCTGACCGAAGCAGGGATGGAATATTGGATAGATGACGCTCCGGGGCGTTTTCGCACGTCCCAGAGCGTCAGGATCTGCAATTTTTTAAATCACTGAAAATCAATTAATTATGAAATGTGCGTAAAGTGAGTGTCGCACGGTACGCCACGTGTACGCCACGGGATAGAATGAAATCCTTTGTAAACAATTGTAAATCAGCGTTGTATGTTTTTTTTGTCGAGTCCCGTCCGGTCCGCAAAAGCTCAACGGTGAAAATCGTTGGGCTTTTTTTGTCGTTTATACCATTGCACGCTACGCTGCTCCTTTGTTGTTGCTCCTGAACCGCTCTCCCTTATGCCTTTCCAAAGAAAAAAACTGCTCCAGCCCCTCACCGTAGATGAGGCCCTGCCAAAACTGGAAAATTTTTGTGCCTACCGCGAACGTTGCCCCAAAGAGGTGCGTACACGATTGAAAGAATTGGGCATGCGCGGTGACGAGGCAGAACAAATCTTCGAGGTGCTGCGCGAAGACGGTTTTTTTGATGAACAGCGTTTCGCCCTCGCTTTTGCGGGTGGCAAGTTTCGGATGAACCACTGGGGCCGCATTCGTATTCAGCAGGAGCTGCGGATGCGCGATATTGATCCACAAATTGTGAAAGAGGCGCTGGCTTCCATCGAAGAAGAGCAGTATTTGCAAACCTTACAGGATTTGTTGGAAAAAAGGCGGCAGCACTACGCCGGTGACGAGCATGCCCGCGAGAAAACGGCGGCTGCTTTAATTCGGAATGGATTTGAATCTGAATTGGTTTTTCGTTATCTTTGAATTTGCGATTGGACTTTGTAGTTTAAAAAAACTTGATAAGCCTAACGAAAAGCAGGTTCGGAAACCTGACTTTTAAAAAAAGTTGGTCAACGCACCTTCCCGGCGGGTGATTATCTTTCGTAAAGTTTTCCGAACACACCATTTCATCAAAATTTTTAAAGCTCATCTCGTATGGCCAAGGAAAAATTTACACTCACCGAACTGCAAGTGCAGAGCTTTGTGACCAGTCTGGATCAGGAAGAAATGAGCCAGGTAAAAGGCGGCTACATGACGATCAAAGGGCGACGTTTCAGCTACCGTACCCGCTGGACTTCCGTGGATACGCGGGTGGATGCGACCGACCAGGTGGCTACTCCCGCTCCCACTTTGTTCTCCTGAACTCAGCCTATGGCTTCCGTCTGCCGTTTGAGGCGCACGGCTGCTGCAAAACTTCGTCCGGTGATCTTGCTTTCGAGCCAGGCTTCCAGATCGAGGGTTTGCAGCAGCGATTTTGCGCCGGGCAGCGCATTTAATTCTGCCTTCATCTTTTGCAAAAAGGGTAGTTGCTCCGTACGGTTGGCGGCCCGCATCAGGTCTGCCATGAAGTGAATGAACCGCCGTTCCAGCTCGAACAGGCGGTTTTTCTTTTGCATAAAACGGGTGGCCGAACGAAGCAGCGATTCCAGCAGTACCAGATTGCCCATTTCAAAGTGCAAAATGAGGGAAAGCATCCGGGCCAGGCTTTGCAAATCCTCGCGATCCACCGAGCGCGGCTGGTTGAGCCATTGGTTCAAATAATCCAGCGCAGTGCTGAAATCGTTGCAGCCAAAACAAATCACACAGTATTGGAAGTAAAAACTCGCCGTTTCATAATGATGGGGGTCAAATTCCGCTGCTTCTTGCTGGCAGTGGATCATTTCCTGCCGGGCCCGCTCAAATTCTCCGGTGTAAATGCAGAGTACAAAGAGGTTGGTGAAATACTGGCGATGTATTTTTTGGCGGTCATCTTCGGTCAAAGCATGCAAATTGCGGAGTTTTTGGAGGGCCAGTTCTACTTCCTGATACTTTCCTAACAGTCCGCACGACAGGATGAGATTGCTCAACGCGGCAATATAATCGGCAATATTTTCTTTCAAAAAATGCGGCTGCGACTCGATCAAGGCGATCATCTTCTGGCCAGTATCGTAGAAATCGGCATATTCAGCGGCAGCATAATGGTATAGATTGAGCGTCCGATAATACGTTACCCGCGCTTTATGCGAAGTAGCCAGCCCCGGATCGCTGAAAGCGGCCTGGTGAACCGCTTGCTGGAGCTGCGCCAAACGGTCTTCCCCGCGCTGGGTCGCCTCGCGTTTGATGCTGGTATAGACCCGGAAAAAGGCTTTCCGATAGTCAGCGGCGTTGCGGATTTGTTCCAGCGCGTGGTCTTCGCGATAATGCAGTTGCTCCAGATTTTTGTGCAAAAAATCCACATCCATCCGGGTGTAAGCCAGGTGTTTTTCCCAACTAACAATCTCCAGTTGATGGCTAAAAAACTCATATTGTTCGGCCAGTTTTTCGGCTTTATACAGCAGTTCGCGGCAGTCTTCATAATGTCCGCGTTTGAAAAGCACGCCAACGCCCTGCAATAATTGATTCAGCCGGTACTCCACAGAATGCTGCTCATCAAATGATTGCAGGCACTTTAGCAGCAAATCGTAGAGGTAGGCTTTCAGTTCCGAATATTTTTTCCCTTTCACCGCCACGCCTTTGTAAATCTTACTTTTCAACGCCTCTTCATCCAGTTGCTCGGTAGCCGCCATACCTTCAAATAATTGCAGGTATTTACTGTCACGGGCCGTCTTGCCCCGTACAAACAGACGGAAATAGCGTTTCTCTGCCGGAGAGAGCGTTTGTATGAGTTTGTGCAGTTTATCGGAAGAAGTCTTGGCCATTGTCTGTTAGTGCGCTCAAAAGTGGGCCTATTTTGACGATTTACCAAACCTAAAAGTTGCCTCAGAAACCTGACTTATGGTATAAAGTTGGATTGGCAGCCGAAAAAAGCCCCGCTACTTTTGCTTCATCAAATCACACTGCGCTATTTCGCCGCCACCAAATTACACTGTTATGTTGAACGCCGTCTCTATTCCGCTTCATCCCTTCGATTCCTCCGAATCCAAAGGTGCTGCCCGTTCGTTCTCTATCGTGCCTGAGCGCACTTATGAGCCGCCAGCAATGCCAAAGGTCGGCAAGAGCGGCAAAATCGTGCTGCCCACCATGGAAGGTTTTTGCTTCGAGAAGGTGAAACATATTGCCTACCTGGAAGCCAATGGCAACTACACAACGCTGCATTTTGTGGACAAAAGGCAAATCCTGGTGTGCAAAACGTTGCGGGAAGTGGAGCAGATGCTGCCGGAATGGGCTTTTGCGCGGATTCATCGTTCGCATACCATCCATTTGAAACACATCAAAAGGTATGTCCGTGGTAAGGGCGGCCACGTGGTGCTACAAAATGGCGTCACATTGGTGGTGTCCGCCGGGCAACGGGAGGTATTTTTGGATACGATGCGGACTTACTTTGGATAAATGAGGATTTGAGGATGCGAGTATTTGATCAAATACTCGCATCCTCAAATATTCAAATACTCAAATTTTAAAACCTTCTCTTCGACGGCCGTGATTACCGTCTTGTTTATTGAAAGTAAATCCCAAAAAATGATGGTTACCCTGTAGTCCCCGCAAAAATTCACCTGTTTCGTCACTCCTCCGCTCCCAACAAGTAAACACAAAATTTCAGCACAGGCTCATCCGCTGCAAAAGCGGGTGGGCCGGGAGCGACGCAACCAATGAGAATGAAAATACAGTAAGGGTTAGGTTGAGCACCGGCACCGTAATGGATAGCCGGTGTTTTTTTTTGTCTGACCGGTTGGTCAAACGCTACTTTTGCTACCAAAAACCATGCTGCTCACCAAAATTCAAGCCGCTACCGCCGATTATAAACAGTGGCTACAGACGACCAGACACCATCCCGGCGTGTATAAATGGGAGGCATTGCAGCATTTTCAGGCCAATTGGAACTTGCAAGCGGCGGACCCGGTAGCCATGTTTGACAGCAGTTTTCAAAATTCCGAGACGCGTCGCCTGTGGCAAACCGAACATTGGTACCCCAAAAAAATGATGCTGGAATTCTGGAAAATGGACCCCATGATGGTGCGCATGATGTTCGATGCGCTGCTCAACGAAACCCGCGATGTGGAAGCCCGGATTGGTCAGTTTTTGTTTGGCTGCGACGAGTTACTGCGCGATTACAAACGCGCCCACGTAGGTTCTATTGAGAACAATCACTATCACGGCGATTATCAGATGATCTCGCTGTATCTGGCTTTTTCGTACCCGGATAATTACGCACCCTACGAATTTCATAGTTTCCAGAAGACCCTCGTGCAACTGGGCGCCCGCGATATTCCGCAGGAAAACGATCCGGCCCGTTGTTTCAAAGTGCTGCGCACGCTGATGAATTTTCTGGAAAAAGAACCGGGACTGACGACGGCTATGCAACGGCATTTACACCCGCGACGACATTTTCAGGGAAAAACCCTGTTGTTAGCGGACGATTTTTGCCGGTTTGTATCTCGTAACCCCGACTTTAGTCGGGAATAAACCTGGCCCGACTAAAGTCGGGGCTACTAAAATTTCAGCAGCACCAGTTTCAGCTTGTTCCGAAACTCGGAAGGCACCAGGCATTCGCTGGCACTGATCTGGATAGCATCGCGGAAGCGCAGGCGAAGGTTTTGGTTTGCAGTGGTCAGCAGGCTGTTGCGATCAAAATCGCCCAAAGGCGAAAGCACATATTCGCTGCAAGTATTTTCGTACTTTATTTCGTCATTGAATAAAAATCGCAACTGATCGGCGGTACGCAGCAGGAAAAAAGACGAAAAAGTGCCGTCATCGTCCTGCGAATACTGCTTTTTGTGCAAAACGGTTTTCCATTGGGTCTGCCCATCCGGCTGGAGGGCTACCACCAGCACATCATCGAAGTAAAAATCCACGATCATCCGCATCCCATCGCGCCAAAAGCCGCGCCCGGCTGAGGAACCACGCTGGATTTCGTGGTTACGTTCCATCACCAGGATAACGCCGCCATCGCGTCGCAGCACGAGTTCACGAATATCAGCCTCCGTAATGCCGCGATTATCGTCTTCCACGTCCTTTTGTCGCACAATGGAGATGAATTTGTCATCGAAAGGCTCCGTATGGATCGTTGCCGCCTGCCTATTTTCCACCGTGGTGCGCAGAAAAACCACCCCATTTGCCCGGTCTTTGTTTTTATCGGAATAGAGCCCCGCGCCGACCAATTGCTGGTTCTGATTATCATAAGTAAACTGCACATGATTGGTCAGAAAATCGGGAGCCGGCGTACGGGTAAACGTATCGCCGCCCGCATTGATCCGCAGAATATGGAAGGCATGTTCATCCAACTTGGCGCGCCGGTTATTTTTTTCACTGATCAGAAAAAATTCACCGCCGTTGGTGAGGGCCATAGATTCATCGTTGGTGCCGAAGTAATTGTCTTCCAGCGCAATATCTTTTGTCCAGGCTACCTGCATTTTATCCAGCCGAAAGCAAACACTTTCCAGTTTGTTGCGCTCCGCAGTGTTATACACCACAAAATAATTCCGGTCTTCGCTTTCGACCACCTCCAGCGCGGGCGGCGTGAATACCCGCTCACCGTAATCGGTGATGGTCATGCTATCAATCAGGTTCGCGCCGGGATCGTATTTATGCACCTTCACCAGAAAATGACCGCGTCGCCGGAGTTTGTAAATGATCGAAAAATCGTTGCGCCCACCCACGACGGAGAGGATTTGTACCCCGTGGCGTTCCATGTCATCCAGCTCGCGGCTCCAGGAAAAGTGCATCTGGGCATCAAAGGCCTGCACTTCAAAATCTTCATACTTGTCCCGGAATAGCAAAATACGGTCGCGCAACCGGCCAATCAGTTCGTAGCCATAGTCGTTGCGAATGGAAATGCCATCGGAAACCACCATGCTGGATTGCACCTGAGCAGTGGCAGAAAGGCTGAAAAGAACCAGAAACAGGAGGGAAATACAGAGTTTGGGCATAAAATCTTGATTTTTAGGCGATTCCGTTTGGAGGCAGTATTTCTCCCAAAATAGGCAGAATTTTGCACCCATGAGAATCCTGGTTATAAACGGGCCTAACCTGAACTTGTTGGGCCGCCGCGAGACGGAAATATACGGCAGCCGCTCTTTTGAAGATTTTTTTGCCGAATTAAAGACGCAGTTTGAAGGCCACGAACTGCTGTACTTTCAGAGCAACCACGAGGGTTTGCTGTTGGATAAAATCCACGAATTGGGTTTTACTATTGATGGCATTGTGCTCAACGCGGGTGCCTTTACGCATACGTCTATCGCCCTGGCGGATGCCGTAGCCGCTGTTCCCGCCTTAGTGGTGGAAGTTCATATCAGCAATGTCCACGCCCGCGAAGCATTTCGCCATCATTCTTTTTTGTCGGCCAAATGCGTGGGCAGTATTGTCGGCCTGGGGCTGGAAGGCTACCGGTTGGCGATCCTTTATTTGATTAGTAAACTGAAGAATTGAAGCAGCGGAGAGCGAAATTTATTTCGCTATTTATCTAAAAAATTAATATTCAATCAGTTACGGAATAAGTTTCGTTTTCCACCAAACCACCAAAAACACAATCGCCACCACCCACCGCAGAATTTCCGACCAAACCGCCCAGGCGCGCCCTTCCAGCAGACCGCCCAGGCTGCCCGTGGTCCAGATGATCCAGGCGCAAAGCAGAAAATTGAGCGGATTCGGGCCCGGATTTTTTCCGGCTGCTTCCAGAAAAAGAAAGGTGGCTACCAATAATAACACGAACTGAAACAGCACGTAGCGATTCACGCCCGGCGATACGGGTAGCGTATCAAATTTTTGGAAATGCACTGCCGACACGGGCGAGGCCTTCATCGAGCCGCCCAAAGCCGCCGGAAGCCAGCCCGGTTTCCGAAAGAGCATTTGCCAGCGGTCGCGCCAGGAAGGGGTTTTGGCTAAACGTTGGCCCAGCCAGATATAATAGTCTATTTGTGCCCAGATTGGGTTCCAACTGCGCAGCGGCACGGTCACACCATACACTGGCTCGGCTTTTTCCTCCTGAAATGTGCCAAACCAGCGGTCAAAAATGATGAGCGTGCCGCCGTGGTTTTTGTCTAAATATTCCGGATTCGTGCCGTGGTGTACGCGATGGTGAGAAGGCGTATTGAACACGTATTCAAACGCCGGATGTAATTTATCAATCGTTCTGGTGTGGATCCAAAATTGGTAGAGCGTCTGGAAAGTAGCCATCACCAGAAAAGAGGCCGGGCTAAAACCCACAAAAGCCAGGGGCAAATAGAAGAAATTGCCCGCGAAAGCCTGAGTAGCGGACTGCCGCAGGGCCACGCTTAAATTGTAGTCTTCGCTCTGGTGATGCACAATATGCGCACCCCATAACACGCTGACTTCGTGCGTACTGCGATGAAACCAATAGTAGAAAAAATCCACTCCGATGAACACCAGGATGAAAGACCACCACGCTTCCGGGATCGTCCACATGCGATGATCATACACCCACACATAACCGGCGAAGAGCAGGGTTTTGAACAGTACGCCCGTCACTTGTTGCTGAATCCCGCAACTGATATTGGTTACCGCATCGTTAAAACGGTATAATTGGGTGCGTTTCATCCGCGCCAGCAGCAGTTCCAGCCCGATAAGCAGAAAAAACACCGGGATGGCAAAAAGCATGATTTTCATGGCAAGAGCAAATATTTGAGGATGTGATCAAATACGCGCAGCCTCAAATATTCAAAAATTTTTGATCAATCTATTTTGGAAAATTTCATCGGCATCGCCGGACGCAGAAAGAGCATCCCGGTCACGGCCACTGTATCGCCAGCCTGAATGCCTTCGGTAATTTCGACCAGTTCGGCCTGGCGAATGCCAGTTTTCACGGTCACAAAAGTCGCTTTTCCGTCTTTGCTGATAATCACCTTTTTATCGCGGGCCTGCGGAATAATAGACTGACTGGGGATCAGCAGAGCGGTCGGTTTGTTGCCCAGCGAGAGATTCACCTGGGCAAAGGCGCCGGGCAGGAGGTCTTTAGAATTGCCTTTCACGGCGGCACGTACTTGGAGATTGCGCGTTTCGGCAGTAATGCTTTGTTCGGTAGCCAGCACGGTGGCGGTATGCGATGTCGTACTTCCTTCCACGGTAAAAGAAACCGTCTGGCCGGGACGCAACGAAGAACTATATTTCTCCGGAACCGAAAAGTCGAGTTTCAGTGCGGTGGCTGCCCGGATGGTAGTCACGGCGGTAGTCGGGGTCACGTAAGCCCCCGGACTGATCTTGCGCAACCCAATGATGCCATCATAAGGTGCGCGCAATTCGGTTTTATTACTGTTGATACGCACCAGTTCTATTTCGCTGTTGAGGGTTTGGACCTGCAAACTGGCAAGGTCGTACTCCTGCTGGCTCACGCCTTTTACTTTCAATAGTTCGCCGAGACGTTGTTCGGTTATTTCCGCCTGCTTCTTTTGGGTAGCCAGTTTTTGCAATTGCGTTTTCAAGTCCTCATCAAAAACTTTCAGCAACAATTGGCCTTTCCTGACCGCCTTCCCTTCCGGCAAATTAATATAGGTCACCCGACCCGACGCTTCCGGGTGCAACTCTGTTTCTTCAGCCGAAAGCAGGGTACCGCTGGCGGTGATGTTCTCGCTCAAGGTAGATGGTTTCACAATATAGCCTTCTACGGAGGTGACACTGAGATTGGCGCCGCCTGCCGATGCCGGGGCTGCACCGGCGGCTGGTTGTTTGTCAGATTTGCCGCAGGCGAAAAACAAGAACAAGGCGAAAAACAATGGGCGATGGGTCATTTGCATAGCGTTCAAAAAGGCGGGCAAGATAAGCATTGCAGTGGTAGATTAAACAAAAAAGGCTGCCAGACTGCCAACCCTTTACAGGAATTGCTATCTGACAGCCTTGTAGTGGCTGCGAAAACTACTGCTTCACCACCATCTCCGTACCCAGGAGCCGCCGCAGGCCCGCATCCCAGAGCGAGAGGACGTACACACCCGAGGGGTAAGCCGAAATATCTATCTGCTGTGATGAAAGGTCGAACCTGCCAATGGGCCGACCATCTATGCTCGTGACCTGTGCCATCGTGGCCGACGAAAAGTCAGGCAGGACATGGAGCGGCCCAACGGTTGGGTTGGGATACACCACGGGGGCCGTGTTTTCTTTCGACAAAGGCAGACTGGTGGACGACACTACATCGCCAGTAGCGGAGATTTTGAAGATGCGTAAAGAGGTGAAGCCTTCCACACAATTAACCAGTACGCCGCCGTCGCTGGTGGCCAGCAGCGTGGCTGGATAAATAGTCCCAGGCTGACCGCTGAAATCCAATTCTTTTTTCCAGAGTATCTGGAAGTCCGGCGTGAACTTATAGACCATGATTTTTTTGAAGGTTTCGTGTCGCGCAGCATAATAAACATTGTCCTCCCCATCGAAAGCAAATGGCACCTTGCCTGACACGTACTTGTACTCGCAGTCGGGCAACTTGAAACGGTGCAGGACCGCCCAACTGCTGTCCCGCACATCTATAGCAGCATTATCCGTGGGGCAACCGAGCAGGTTATCGTTTTTGCCGACATAGGTAAGATAAAATCGCCCCTTGTGCCAAAGGCCCAGGGAGCCTTCCAAAAACTCGCCAGAACCCCAACTGTCGTAATCAATGCCCCGGATCAGGTCGCCATTCGAGTCGAACTCGCTCAATGCACGCGGCACGAACGGCGATACATAGGTGCTGCCCTGCACGTACATCTTGCCGTTGGCAAAAAACACATTGTACATCTCATTGACCGGTAATTCTTTTTTGACATAGACGGTGCCGTCCAGCCCCGTTTTCAGGAAAAAATTCCTTCTCCCTTGAAATACCAATGGACTGTCCACCATCAGAAACTGGTAGGCTGCCAGCAGGGTGTCATTGTATAAATGAAAATCAGACATTTGGGTCATCGTAATAAAGCCAGTTGACTGAAAATTTATGAAACCCGTATTGGGCGTGAGTGAGGCCCCTATGGTTTCCCCCACTTGTTCCAATTGCTGGTCGTACTCAATTACAGTATGCCTGATATTAGTGAACACACTTCCCTCCCACCGGATGCCGTGAAAAAAAATTCGCTCTTCTTGCGCAGAAATCCAGCCCCAGCGATCAATCCCATCCGGCGAGTGAGAAACAGAATCTATTATCTGTCCCTCTTCATTGAGTTTGTAAGTTGTATATTTAACCACGGAGTCACTAACCACTGTTCGTAGGCAATAGAATATACCTCCATTTGCCTTGGCAGTACTAAAATTATAATAGATACTCCCCGACAATGGACTGAATTCGGGGTAGGACTGCCCATAAGCACCCGAAAAAAATAACAGTAGTAGATGGATAATAAAAATATATTTCATGGGTGAAAAGTTTATTGGATGAAAAAAGGCTGCCGGGTAGAGAGCCATTCCTGAGAAGGGATATCTGCCCGGCAGCCTTGGATGCAAACGTGTTGATTACATATCGTCAAGACAGCACACTGGTGGTAGTACACTATACACTAATCCGTAGAAATGACGAGTGGGATGTTCCTGGTAATTGGCAATAATGGGGGAACTCGGAAGGTTTGCTTGTCCAACAAATGCCCCGACAGCAGTAGCTACCAACACTCTTGGGATTTGGAAAAAGCCAAGTTGTACTTTTGGCACTACCGAGAGCATACTCTGCCCAAGTTTTATGTTGCCCTTATAGTAATTGAATAACTGAGTTGGCGACAAGCAATTGAAAGTTGGAATGTTTGGAGCAATAGCAACATCATTATAATGCCATGCCTGCTTTCCTGTCTGATAAGTGGCTACCGAAGGATAAGCCAAGGGATAATTGGTGCCAGATGGAAAAGTTGCCCCGAACAAATTATGCTCCCCGCGCATAATATTGCTGACCACCTTTCCAGGTAAAGGTGTATTGCCACCCGAACCAGGGCCTGCATTAATAGGCTGGTAAACACCTATCTCCCCATTGGCAAAAGCGCCAATAATACTATTGGCGGATCCGGCGCAGGTTGTTATCGGGGTAAATCCCAATGGTGCTAACGTCCAACGTGTATCATCAGGAGGAGCCGTCGGCAAACTGGTCAGTTTGTTAATGCCCGTCATGATAAGTATCTCCACCTGATACTCACTGCCCACCAGCGTAGGCGTACCCAGGGACAAGAGACGGAGCGTCCGGTTAGGGCCAGCATCGAGTTGTGCTTTTACCTGCCCTTTCACTGCATCGAAAAAACCTACAACATTGCTGCCACTCCATGTACTGGAGGTCGCACTGACCATGATCTTGGTTTCCACAGTTTCATACGACTGGAAAATAGAAGTGACATCTCCGAGATTGTAGTTAAAAGCGATTTCTGTCTTTTCCACTGCTTCCTGCGCTGGCATGGTTGCGGTAGTCCCATTGGTGCGCCAGCTGCCTACCAAATTTCTAAATCCTTCGATACGCTGGAGGTGCTGCTCAATGGCAGCTTTCTCTTCCCGGGTAAAGCCACCTTCACGACTATTCACGCTCCGCTCCGTGGAGGTTACTACATCAGGTGAGATGGGATCAGCCTCTTTGTTGCATGCTGTGATACCCAGGAAAGCGGCAAGAAAGCCGCCTATCAAGAAAAGGGAAAACTGACTAAGTGATTTTCGGTAAATGTTGTTTGCCTCTCTTAGAGATTCATCGGTAAAAATTTTGTTTTTCATGGTAAAAAAGAAATTTTAAAATGTGAAAAGTAGAAAAATGGTTTACAATATCCTTACTATGACAGTTCTGAATAATTTTCCTGATATCTGCCAGGTAGCAAACGTCAACTGTACAAATGAACAAAATAAATCATTTGTATCTGACTTGGATATTATAACTATTGACCATGAACTTATATCTACCCCAATTTTTACCGATAACTGTTTAGTGGATTTTGAGCGCATGAGATGATAGTACCAGACCTTAGGGAATAGTCAGTCCTTCGTTGCTTTCCATAGTTCCTAAAACAACGAAACCCTCGCTTGCGGGAGGGTTTCAGGTACTTGGATCAGGTTTTTTGCCGTGCATCGTTCAGTTGAGACTATTGAAAGGGCGCATTTCTTCGCCCAGCCAGTTAATGTTCCATTCACCTACGCTTATGATACGTTTGGCCTTAGACATTTGACGACGCAGAAAAGCCACGGCTAAGCGGGGCGAGATGCGCCAGATACGACGGAATTTGCGGATGCGAGTTGCCATAAAGAAGAGTTTTGTATGGATGAAAAAACACGATTAAACAATTGATTACAAACATATTAACGAGTGCTATTGTAAATAAGTTCTCTGCTGTATGTATATTTATAGTTAAACTTAAACAGAGCATTAGTATACAGGGCAAGACGGTATAAAAACAACGGCGTACTTTTACCCCAAAAAGACAACTGAGTTGCACAAAATATGAGCCAAATTCTTTCTATCGTCATCCCCGCTTACAATGAGGAACGCACGATCCATCGCATTCTGGATAAAATAAAGGCCGTGAATTTGGTCGGAGGTATGCAAAAAGAATTGATTATCACCAACGACTGCTCCAAAGACGACACCGCAGGAGCCATTCGGCGGTACATGGATGCCAATCCTGATCTTTCGATTCGTTATTTGCAACATGCTGTAAATCAAGGTAAAGGAGCCGCTTTACACACTGGAATAGAACACGCAGCCGGTGACTTTATCGTCATTCAGGATGCCGACCTGGAGTATGATCCCGAGGAATACAACATTCTGCTGCGCCCTATTCTGGACGGCCATGCCGACGTGGTTTTTGGTTCCCGCTTCATGGGCGGTCGTCCACATCGTATTTTATTTTTTTGGCATAGCATCGGCAATAAGTTCCTGACGCTGGTTTCCAACGCTTTTACCAACCTCAACCTGACCGACATGGAGACCTGTTACAAAATGTTCCGGGCCGATTTGGTGAAAGGATTGAAGTTGCAGGAAAAACGTTTCGGCTTCGAGCCGGAAGTGACCGCCAAGATCAGCCGGGTGCCCAATGTGCGCATTTACGAAGTGGGCATTTCTTACTACGGACGTACGTATGCCGAAGGCAAAAAAATTGGCTGGCGCGATGCTTTCCGGGCCATTTATTGCATTTTAAAATACAACACGTGGGCAAAATAAAGGGCAAAAGGCAATAAGCAACCAGCAAATTGGCCCCACTAAGGTCGTATTGCCCATTTGCTTTTTCGATGAAAACCGGGATGTCACTACGTTCCATTTGCCTTTTGCTTTTTTGCCTATTTGCTTTTTTATTTTTTTGCCCATTTGCCCATTTTTCATCCCCTTCTCCTTTGCATCCACCACTTTCCGCTGCTGCACCCCTGCTTTACCGCGAATTGCTGCGCATATCCGGTCATCCCGACTGGACACCCCGCGAGCAGGTGTTGGCCTTGGCACTGCTGCTCGAACGGCTGTTTACGGAGGCGACGAAGCAGGAACAGTTGGCATTCAGCACGTTATTTGCCCGGATCAGTTATGCTGGACACCTGTATAATATGCAGCCGGGTACGCTGCAACTCATTCACTCTTTCCGGCATACGGCCAAACGCGTTCGCTCTGGTTATGTGGCTCGCGAACGGGAGGTGCAATTGGGCATTCGCGCCGTAGCCGAAGCGTTGCTGGTGCTTTCGCAGGCGGCCATTCCATTAGAAGTGATCGAACAATGGGGCGATCTGGAGTTGGAAGCCGAGCAGCAACGGGCAGAACTTGGTTTTGCCAATGTCGTCCGCGTGGTGGCCGTGCGCGATCAGCCGGAAGAAAATTGCCTGCTGGCTTTTGAAGAAGACAATCCGGCGCAAATTATTCGGGTGCGTTACGGCCTGCCGGAGCGTAATGAGAATTTCGATCCGACGATTCAGGTGATTCGGCGGGTATTTGGTTTTCCCGTCACGCTGAATTTATTGGAAGTCAATATTACGGCTAATGGCGACTATCAGCCCCGCGCCATCGTGGTGGAGCCCGATTATCTGATGGATGTGTCGGCTATTGCTGAATGTTTTAAGGATACCGGCGCGGAGCCGTACGCGTATCTGGCCCACAAGTTTTTGCCGCAGGAAAATACGGAACCCATTTTGTTGGGCAACATCGCCAATTTTTTCCTGGATCGCCTGCTCAATGAGCCGGATGTGTCCTGGAAATCGCTTTTTCAGGAAACTTTTCAACTTTATCCTTTTACCTACGCACCCATGAGCGATGCCGAGGTGCGCGGCGTGTCCGGCAAGGCGCAGAAACATTTTGTGAATTTGAAAAGCATGGCCATGCCCGCAGGCGGCTTTTCCAAACAGGGCATTGAACCGGAAAACTGCATTCTGGAACCTACTTTTTTCAGCGAACGGTATGGTATTCAAGGGCGATTGGACTTATTTTATAAAACCGAAGATAAGGCCGCCATTGTAGAACTGAAAAGCGGAACTCCTTTTAAACCAAATAGTTACGGCATCCAGCGCAGCCATTTTACCCAAACCCTGCTCTACGATCTGCTGGTGCGCTCCGTCTTTGGACAACAAACCGACCCGGCCAAGTATATCCTGTACTCCGGCGCAGATGTCAACCAGTTGCGTTTTGCGCCAACCGTGGCCCCGGAACAGTGGGAGGCTCTCCAATTGCGCAACCAGTTGGTCGCTATCGAGCGATTGTTGGCCAATATCCGACCTGGCACCACCACGGTGCCGGTGCTCCAAAAACTGCGCAGCGGAACGGTAAAAGGCTTTTTGGAACGTGATTTTATCCGTTTTGAAGGCGTGTATAGTGCGCTTTCATTGTTAGAAAAAAAGTATTTTAATGCCTTCGTCGGTTTTGTGGCGCGCGAGCATTGGCTGGCCAAAGTAGGAGAGGAAAACTCCGAAAACCTGAACGGCCACGCGGCCCTTTGGCGGGGCAGTTTTCAGGATAAACAGCAAGGTTTTTGCATCCTGAGTCACCTGGAAATCGTGGAAAACCACGCCGATCAGCCGGAACCCACGATAATTTTTCGCAAAACGGACCAGACCAATACGCTCGCTAATTTCCGGGTGGGAGATATTGCGGTGCTCTATCCGGCTTTGGAAGAAACCGATACGGTGCTGGATCATCAGGTCATCAAATGCACGATCACGAGTTTGGGCAAAGAGTACCTGACGGTGCAACTTCGGTTCCGGCAATTCAACCTGAAACCATTTCTCACCGAAGGTCTCTGGCAGTTGGAACCCGACATGATGGACATGGGTTTCGCCGGCATGTATCGTGGCCTGCTGGAATGGGCGGGCTCGACCCCCGAAAAGCGCAGCCAATTGATGGCTCTCCGACCCAGCCGCCCGGTAGCCACGGCCGCGCCGACAGGGGAAACAGTGCAAGTCTGGGAAAAAGAACTGACGGACGAGCAAGCTGCTTTGCTGCGCAAAATCATTTCTTCCCAGGATTATTTTCTGCTGTGGGGGCCGCCAGGCACGGGTAAAACCAGTATGATGCTACGGGCACTGGCCGATTGGGTGTTGCAAGAAACGACCGACAATTTGCTGTTGTTGGCTTATACCAATCGGGCGGTGGACGAAATTTGTGAAGCATTGGATACCTTAGGCGGCGATATTCGGGAAAAATACCTGCGCATTGGCTCCAAACACGCTACTGCGGAGCGGTTTCGCGGGCAACTGCTGAATGCCAATATCAAGGAATCCCTAACTCGGGCCGACCTGAAAAATGTGCTGCAAAACCGTCGGATTTTTGTGAGTACGGTGGCTTCTTTTAGTCATAATGACGGGCTGCTGAAAATCAAGAAGTTTCAACGCCTGGTGGTGGATGAAGCCTCCCAAATCCTTGAACCTCAATTAGTTGGCCTGCTTACGCGTTTTCAGCATTTTGTGCTGGTGGGTGATCACCGGCAACTGCCCGCTATTACGGTGCAGCGGGCGGAACTCAGTCGCGTAGAGGATACGGATTTGCATGAGATTGGTTTGACGGATTTGCGGGATTCTTATTTCGAGCGACTTTACCGGCGTTGCGAGCAGCAAAATTGGCACTGGGCCTTCGGGCGGCTGAGTCATCAGGGGAGGATGCACACGGATATTATGGATTTTCCCAACCAGCATTTTTACAGCGCGTTTTTGCAGACATTGCCGGTTGGCATAGACGGAGCGTCTGGCCAATTCCAGATTTCCAGCCTGAATTATCGTTTAGCGGCCAATCTTACGGATTTTGAAAAAAAATTGAGCGGTCGGCGGGTGTCTTTTTTAGCTAGCAGCGTAGAGGCAGCGGCACCCGGCCAAAAGACCAGTCGGGGAGAGGCCGAACAAGCCGCGCAACTGGTGCTATTTTTTAAAAATCTCTACGCGACCAACGAATTGCCCTGGCATTCCGCCAAAACGCTGGGTATTATTACTCCCTGGCGAGCGCAAATTGCCCAACTTCGCGCCAGCCTCGCCGCCATTGGGCTCGATCCTGACGAAATCACCATTGATACCGTAGAACGTTATCAGGGTGGGGCGCGCGATATTATCCTTATTTCGACTTGTGTGCATTCGGAATCACAACTCAGCAGCCTGGTCAGTCTCTCCGCAGAAGGAGTGGACCGCAAATTGAACGTAGCCCTGACCCGCGCACGCCAGCATGTAGTGGTGATTGGGAACGCCGAAATACTGAGTACGGACGAGCGTTACCGTGCCTTTATCGAGGCTTACCGGTTTGATTGAACCACGACGACACGACGGAACACGACGTAAAATTTTCAATGTATAGCGTTGTGTTCCGTCGTGTCGTCGTGGTTTAATAATTGTCTAATGTGCTCTTAGGCTTGGTTCGTCGTAGTTCAATCCCTTAGTAGTTTCCCACTTCCAACCCTTCCCGCGCACTCAGCCTTACCAATATTTTTTGCTCCGTAAAATCAAGCAACAGCGCATCATTGGCGTACAAGCCCTGATCATTTTTGGACAGGCGAATGTGGGCCAGCACCTTGCCTTGTACCCCTTCCCATAGCGGAAAACTCGTCGCCATCACGCGTTGGATGACGATCTTGCCATGCAACGTCCGTAGGGCCTCGGCTGTCTTTACCAACTCTTCCGCATCACTCACCCGCATGGCTTCCGTGTCTTCGCCCGAAGTGAGCAGGAGGGAGCGTTGATCGTCGAAAATCAATTCCAGAAAAAACAGAAACCGATAGGGTGCTTCTTCCTGTTCCGCCTGATTGATCCAAAAATAATAGGTTACGTCAGTAAGAGTTTGATTTTCAAAAGATTGTAGGTGTTCCAATTCTTCCAGACGGAAACAATCCGGTGGTGTAGGGTCGTCTTGATGCGTGTGTTGTTCCATGTTTCGTATTGCTGCGCCAAAAGTAAAGACTATCCCGGTAAGTGATGAAAGAGACAACTCTAAAACAAAGTACGAAAAATTTCGTATAAAGATTTTGAACTACGAAATACTTCGTACATCTTTGCGTTCAGGTTTACCTGCCAGATTATTTCAGGCAACCAATAACCAATCAACTAATAACCAGTAACCAATTATCGCCCATGCTAATTAACAAACCCACCGATTCTGAACTGGAGATTTTGCACATTCTCTGGGCAGAAGGACCGTGTACCGTACGCACGGTGAATGATCGCCTTAGCACGCAGCGGGACGTAGGCTATACGACTACGCTTAAATTGATGCAGATCATGTTCGAAAAAGGGCTGGTGACCCGGCAGGATGATAGCCGGAGCCATCTTTATACGGCAGCCGTCAGCGAAACCGATACGCAGTCGCGCTTGCTGCAAACTTTTGTGGATAACACCTTCAAAGGCAGTGCCATGAAAATGGTGATGCAGGCCCTCGGTAATCACGAAGCCAGTGCCGCCGAACTGGACGAGATCAAGCAACTCATTGCGCAACTTGAAAACAACGACCCGTCAAAATTATGAGCACCTATTTTGAAACTGTTTTCCTGCAAGCCCTCGGCTGGGCCCTGGTCCATGCGGTTTGGCAAATTACCGTGGTGGCCTTGCTGGTAGCCTTAGTGCTGCCCCGACAAAAAAGTGCCCACGCTCGCTATTGGCTGGCTTTTTCCGGGCTTTTTGCCGCTTTTGGCGGCTTTCTAGTCACGTTTGTCTGGGTTTTTTCCAGCAAATTCAATGCGGTTTCCGCCATAGAAGCGAATACTCAGGATGTTTTTCTGCACAGCGTTAATCTTCCGGCTGCCGCCTCCGGCTATCTGGAAACGCTGAATAGTTGGCTCGAAGAGCACACTTCCATTGTGGTGATGTGCTGGCTACTGGGATTTGCCATTTCGTTGTTCCGCCTGTTGGGTGGCGTTTATTACCTCCATCGGTTGCAAAGAAATAGTTCCTCCCCGACTGCTGATTATTGGCAGGAAAAAATGCTCGCGATGAGCAGGCAATTGGGTTTGGAACGGCCGGTGCGACTGCTCGAATCGGCTTTGGTACGCTCCCCAATGGCCTTGGGTTATTTCAAACCGATCATTTTTTTTCCTTTGGGTCTGCTGAATCACTTATCGCCTGGCGAGGTGGAAGCCATTCTGGCGCATGAGTTGGCGCATATAGCCCGTCGCGATTGGCTTTTCAATCTGTTCCAGGCCTTTATCGAAACACTTTTTTACTTCCATCCGGCCATTTGGTGGATGTCGTCGGTAGTACGGGCAGAGCGGGAAAACTGCTGCGATGACACTGCGGTCCAACTCACTGGCAATCGGGTCATGCTGGCCAAAGCACTTTTGCATTTGCAGCAACTTCACGCTAAAAACTCCGTGCCCGTGCTGGCTTTGGGTGCCAAAGGCCGACCCCATTTCTTTCGTCGTTTTTCCCTCTTGACCCGCATTCAGCGGATTTTAAATCAACCATCACAGCAAAAATCATTGATCATGGAAAAATTTGTAACCACCGTTTTCCTGCTGGGCATCCTCGCCTTGGTTGGAGTGCGGGCCAATGGCTCTCCACAATTGGCAGCCTTTAAGACGGCTCTTTCTGAAACGACTTTTGGCTGGCTAACCGACCTGCCGGAAGTAACGATTGCCGCCGACTCTGTACCCAAACCTGCCCGCCGGGTGCAGAAAATAACCCGTGAAGAAGATGGCAAACGTGTGGAAGTGGAAGTAAAGGACGGTGAAGTGACCCGCTTGAATATTGATGGCAAGGAAATTCCGGCCAGCGAACTGACCCAGCATCGGGCATTGACCAATGATCTTATCAGAAATTCGATTCCACCGCCACCACCACCTGTGCCACCCGTTCCGCCAGTGCCTCCGGTACCAGGTGTGCCGCCCGTTCCGCCAATGCCTGGTGTTCCACCTGTGCCGCCCGCGCCACCTGCCCCACCACTTGATGGATCAGGAATGGGTTTTTATTACGATTCCCCTGGTGCTGTGTCCCGGCTATCCACTACCAAAGATGGAGATGGCAATACCGTAATTCGTCTCGAACGCGAAGGCAAACCCGTAGAAATAAAAGTGAAAAATGGAGAAGTGTGGGTGGATGGCCAGAAGGTAGAAAATGACGGTTCATTGGAGTTGTCAGAACCAGGAGAAATGCACATCAGTCAGGGAGGAAATCATATTTACTATCGGGGTGATTTGGGCAAAGATGGCAATTTCTATTTCAGTGGCGACAATGAATCCCCCGAAGCAGAAGAGGCACGGTTGGAAGCGTTGAAGGAGATGGAAATAAGCCGCGCCCAATTAATGGAAGCACAGGACGAAATGATGAAACTTTCTGAAAAAGATCGGGCAAAACAAAACAAGGCGATGCAGAAAGCCGAGAAAGAGTTCCGTAAAGCCCAAAAGGAAATGGAAAAACAACAGCGCGTATTGGAAGATCAGCAGCGGAAACTGGAAGCCGAAAGGAAAGATCGGCAAAGGAGTGCGCAGTAACACCAACTCTTGATTGGCTATAATAGTGATGATAGAACCGCAAACTCGCGAAAGGTGAGTTTGCGGTTTTTTAATGCATGGCGTGGTATGCCTTTTTGCGCTTTATTCTCCGACTTCCTCCATGAAAAATGGGCGCACTACTCTATCCCATTTGCTTATTGCCCTGCGCTTTTCCCGATAAAATCGGGATGTCGCTACCCTTTATTTGCTTTACGGAAGTCGTAATTTTGCAGCCTATGACACGTCTCTTTTTAGCCTCGGCCTGCTTGCTGGCCGGTTACTTCGCACAAGCACAGCAATACTTCCAACTGGAAAAACTGCCCGCTATTATCAATTCTGCTTACGATGAAATCACGCCCGTGCTCAGCCGCGATGGTACGACACTGTATTTTACGCGCGTCGGTTATCCTGATTTTAACCGTACGCTGATCGTGGATAGCGTGGATAAAAGTCTGCAACTACCACCCGATCAGTATATGGCTTTGCTGGCCGAAGCCTATACCCAGATCAATGAAGGCCCGGTGATCGCCCCGGTAGCGTCTTCCTATAACCAGGATACCTGGATTGCCTATGGTGATACAGCAGGTTTTACGCAGATAACGCATCCGGGACCACCTCTGAATAATGCCTTGCCCAATAGCGTGGCTACTATTACGCCCGATCCGAATGCGCTGTATGTGATCAATCAGTACATGCCTAATGGTAATATGGACCGGGGTTTCTCATTGGTGCGGCGTACGACTGATAGTACCGGCTGGACTTTCCCGCAGCCGGTCACGATCAAAGATTACTACACTATTTCTTCGGAAGTAAACCTGACCATGAGTTTCGATGGCAAGGTGCTCATCTTGTCTGCCGTGCGCACCGATTCCCGCGACATGGATTTGTACATTTGTTTTCGGGAAGGCCCGAATGTGTGGAGCGCACCGCAATCATTGGGCAATGTCATCAATTCTGCCCAGCGGGAAACGACGCCTTTTTTGGCGGAGGATAATGTAACACTCTATTTTTCTTCCAATCGGAAGGGTAGCAGCGCGGGTGGAAATGACATTTTTTACGCTAAACGCCTCGACAAAACCTGGCAAAACTGGTCGGAGCCGATGCGGATGGACGATCCGATCAACTCACTCTCCGACGATAGTCAGCCCTATTTCAATACAACCACGGGATATTTGTATTTCACTTCCCGGCGGGCCGGTGGCAGCAGCGACATCTTTCGGGTCCGCATTGCCCCACCCCAACCCACTGAAATGCCCGTGACGGTACGTGTGATCAATCGGCAAACTAATCGCTTGGAGCCGGGTTCCAGCATCGTTTACGAGTCGGAAGAAGAACCTGCCAATCGCATCGCTGCTCCAATCGGAACGCTGAATCTGAAAATACCACGCGGTGTACCCTTTCGTTTTACCGCTGCCAAGACGGGTTTTCGTGGTTCTCCCGATAGTGTTTACTTCCGGCGCGACTACTATTATTTCCGCGAACGCTACCTTGATCTTTATCTTGACCCCTTACAAGTGGCCGATAAAATTGATTTGCTGCCCATTTATTTCCAGCAATCGAAGGCCGCTATTCTGAAAACATCTTATGGGGAATTAGATAAACTTCACGATTTGCTGGCAGAGAATCCTAATCTAAAAATCCGTATCGAAGGTTATACCGACAACTTGGGCCGGGTGGAGGACTTGATGAAACTTTCGCAGGATCGCGCCGAGGCCATCAAGACTTTTTTGACGGGTAAAGGCATAGACTCGGCTCGTATTGAGACCATTGGGTACGGCCCAAAAAAGCCGCTGACTGATAATGCCACCGACGAAATGCGTAGCAAAAACCGCCGTGTAGAGATCATGATTACGAAGATTTAACTCCCCTGATTTACATTGTTCCACGTGGAACATTTTTATTCCACAGAGGCTCACAGAGTAAAGTGGAGGCTCACAGAGTTTCTTTCATAACTCATAATTCATAACCACCCTATGCAATTTTACAGTACGAACAACCCCGATCTACGCGCCAATTTGGAAGAGGTCATTTTTAAAGGTTTACCCGATGACAATGGGCTTTTCATGCCTTTGCATATTCCGCAGTTGCCTGATGGTTTTATCCAAAATTTGTCCGCCTTCTCTTTTCAGGATGTGGCTTTTCAGGTGGCCCAAACATTTTTGCAGGGAGCCATACCTGACGAAGCACTCCGTTCCATTATTGATCGAGCCATTAATTTTCCTGCGCCTTTGGTGCAATTGGAAGAGCAGACCTATATACTGGAACTAACGCATGGGCCATCCCTGGCTTTTAAGGATTTCGGAGCCCGCTTTATGGCCGAAATGATGTCGTATTTGAATCGGGAAAAGCAGCGCGATATTGTGATCCTGGTCGCTACTTCCGGCGATACCGGCGGCGCGGTCGCAGCAGGCTTTTATCAAACGCCCGGCATTCAGGTCGTCATACTATATCCTTCCGGCAAGGTCAGTCCATTGCAGGAAAAACAACTGACTACACTGGGTCACAATATTACGGCACTCGAAGTCAATGGCACATTTGATGATTGCCAGGCATTGGTGAAACAGGCATTTTTAGACCGTGAATTAACGCAGCACATTAACCTCAGTTCGGCGAATAGCATCAACATGGCGCGATTGATTCCGCAGTCGTTTTATTACTTCGAGGCTTACAAACAATTACACACTGCCAAGCCTGTTGTTTTTTCCATTCCTTCGGGCAATTTTGGCAATCTGACTGCCGGATTGCTGGCCAAGAAAATGGGTCTGCCTGTGCATCAGTTTCTAGCGGCCACTAATTTGAATGACGTTGTTCCTGAATATTTAACAACGGGACTCTATACGCCACGCACTTCGGTGCGCACTTTATCTAATGCAATGGATGTGGGTAGTCCGTCTAATTTTGCCCGGATGCTCAACCTGTATGGTTCCACGTGGAACAATTTGAAGAGCGATATAACCGGCTTTGCTTTTGATGATAAGACAACGGAGCAGGCTATGCAGGAAGTAGAACAGAAATTCGATTATACCATAGACCCGCACGGTGCAGTGGGATATTTGGCCTGGCAGGAATATCGGGAATCCGCACCCGATGCTGTCGGAGTTATTTTAGAAACGGCACACCCGTCCAAGTTTCTGGAAGACGTAGAACGAATATTGGATAAGTCAATTGAAGTGCCTGCACGGTTGAAAGAACTCGAAAATCGGAAGAAAGTAGCTACGGCAATGGAATCGAACTTTGGGGATTTTAAAGACTGGTTGATGGAAAAGTTTTAAAGAGAATCTGATATAAACAATATATTTACATTTTTATGTAAAAGGAACGCAAAACGAGACCAACCCGTTTTGCGCTTCTTATATTTATATCTTACTGCGCCACCGTTTTGGCCGCCGTCACCTCGGCCAGAAATTCGCTCAAAATACGATTGAAGTCATCCGGCTTTTCCATCATGGGCGCATGACCACATTTATCAATGAAGTGCAACTGGGAGTTCGGAATCAATTCATGAAACTTCTCGGCTACGAACGGGGGAGTGACCGTATCCTGATTACCCCAGACCAATAGGGTAGGTGCCTTGATACCATGCAACTTGTCGCCGAGGTTATGGCGTACCGCTGATTTGGCCGTGGCCACCACGCGGATCGCTTTACTCCGGTCATTGACGATGCCAAACACCTCGTCCACCAGTTCCTTACTGGCTACGGTCGGATCATAGAACGTGTCGCCCGTTTTGGCTTTGATGTACTCGTAATCCCCCCGTTTGGGGAATGCCGTCCCAAAAGCACTTTCAAAAAGGCCCGAACTACCCGTCAGAGTAATGGATGCCACTTTTTCAGGATGCGCCAAAGCATATAACTGGGCCACATGGCCCCCCAGCGAATTGCCCAATAAATGGACATGGGTGTAGCCTTTGTAGTCCACAAACTTGGTAACAAAGTCCACGAGCCCTACCACGGAAACCTCAAATATGGGCATTTCGTAAATCGGCAACATGGGCACGACCACGTTGTACCGACCAGAAAAATGATTGATAATGCCTGCAAAATTGCTCAAAGCTCCAAACAAGCCGTGCAACAGCAACAGGGTTTCCGTTTTTTCAGCGCCGGATTCCATGTACCGGAATCCATTTTCCTCTATAATTACGTTCATTCGTTCTGTTTCAATTTAATTAGGCAAAAGTAGCAAAAAGCGGCAATTTTTTCGTTCGGACTGTGGAGTTAGCATCGGGCCGACAAGAATCTGAAAATTGAAATTCAATGCAGCCATTTCTCTAACGGTCGCATTTCCCTACATCTTTTCCCGGACCCGACTATTATTTGGCGTTACGCCACTAAATTGATAAGCCACGAACAGCAACGCACTCAGCAGAAACACGGCACCCGCCTGATGCAAAACGCCAAGGGTGACCGGAATCCTGGATACGCAATTGATCAGCGTAAAAATGCCGAGTAACACCTGGATGACTAATAAAACGACAAGCACTATGTTTCCCTGGCGTAATATACTGGATATTGGAAGTTTACGCAGTTGCCAAACGAAATATATGATGAGCCCCGTCAGTAGATAGGCCGTGTTGCGATGCAAAAACTGGATCAATGTAGGCAAAAATGGATGCGTGTCATAATCAATAAAATGTGTCCACCGCCAATTCGCCGCATCAAACAACAAAGCCGGAAAATATCCGCCGGACATATCCGGCCAGGTCGGGTAAAGCAGGCCCGCCTTGGTGCCGGACATCATTGCGCCCAGCGCGATCTGAATGAAACTCACCACCACCATTATCCATACATAACGATGCCACGGACGAAGTACCGCAGCGTTCTCTACTCGTGGTTCGGACCGCAGAGCAATAAAAATGGTCCACAGCAAATAACTGAAGATAACGATCCCGGTCGTGAGGTGCAAAGTCAGATTGTAAGCATTCACCCAGGGCCGCTTGATAAGTCCGCTATACACCATGATCCAGCCAAAGAAACCTTCCAGGCCGGCCAGCAGCACCACGCCGATCAGTCGCCTGGTCAATCGCCTCGACAATTGTCCGCGCAGCAAAAACCACCCGAATGGAAACACAAACACCAGGAACATCAGCCGCGCCCAAAGCCGGTGGAAATACTCCCAGAAATAAATAAACTGGAAGGCATCCAGCGACATACCCTGATTGATCTTTTGGTACTGCGGCGTCTGCTGGTATAAGTCGAAAGCCTCCTGCCAGTCCTGCTGGTTCAGCGGCGGGATAGAGCCCGTGACGATCTCCCACTTGGTAATACTGAGGCCGCTGCCAGTCAGCCGCGTCACGCCGCCGATAACGATCTGCATCAGCACCATAAAGAGCCCAATGAACAACCAGATTTTCACTGCACGGCCAATCCGCTGTTCGTCCGCATACGTAAATTTGAATAATGCCATCTTTTACATTTTATCAGCCCGCCCACCGGACAGTCCACTTTTGAAACAAAAGTAGAACAGTCTTGCTATTCACTATTCACACTCTTTATTACTCTTTAATGATTTTAAATAGTTTATAAAAAATATTATCGCCCATCATCATGGGTGTTGATATGTGAGTAACTGCGTAACTGCACATCCCTTATCAGTTCTCCGCGCCACTTACCACCTTTATGCACAGCTTATGCGGATTTATGCGTTCATATCTTCAACGAATTACGCAGTTATCCACAGGGTTATCATCAAAAGTTAGGAACCCTCGTGTTGGACTTTTCATTCTTGCCTCCCCTGTGAGTAGTCGTTCCGAATGTGGTGCATTGTCCACACAGTAACCGCAAATATGGGTCAACCTGGGGAATAACACCTCCCTCCTGTGGAGAGCAGTGCATAACTCCTACGGTTCTCCACAAATCTTCCCGGAAATTCGCTTTCACTTACCGACTGATTTTGAGGCATTTAACTCTCAAAAAAATTGGGGCTGTTGGTAACCTTGTAAAACAAATAGTGTTTGTAAAGTATGGTTCATAAGGGTTTATAAAAGTTGATGAAAGGTTTATAAAAACCTGAATATCAAAGATCTACCAACCCAATCAACCAATAACCAGTTAACTAATTAACCTATAACTAATATGTGCGGACGCTATTCTTATGCCCCAACCAAGAAACAAATAGCCGAACAATTGCAAGGCAAAGATGCCCCGGCCCAATTTCGGCTGCGCTACAACATCGCGCCGACCCAACAGGCATTGGTTATCCACAGCGAAGCACCAGACGAACTGGTGGAAATGAGCTGGGGCCTGGTGCCGCGATGGAGCAAAGACGGTAAAGGTGGCGGAAAAATGATCAATGCCCGTGCTGAGACGGTAGCCGAAAAACCAGCCTTCCGCGATGCTTTCAAACACCGCCGCTGCCTCGTGCCTGCCGATAGTTTCTACGAATGGCGGACGGATGAGAATGGGAAAAAACTGCCCTATCGCATTCGCTACAGAAATGGCGACCTGATGTTTATGGCCGGCATTTGGGAAGAGTGGCGGCAGGGCGATGAAAAGAAACGCACATTCAGCATCATTACTTCTGGCGCCAACACCGATATGAACGATTTGCACGACCGGATGCCACTGCTACTGACCACCGAAGAGCAACGCCAGGAGTGGCTGTTCGGTAAACCGGAAGATGCCGTGGAGCAACTTTCGCAGGTAACGCCAGACGGGCTGCTGGAAAAATACCGGGTTTCAGCCAAACTAAATAAGCCCATCCATGATGAGGCGGAATTGCACGAGCCAGTACCGGCGGGTTCAGCCGCCGACACATAACATAGTATCATTTTCGGCGGCTGAACCCGCCGGTACAGTTAGTGCGCGTATCTTTTTTTCAACACCATTTTCGCTGCCATCCGTCCGGTCTCTGCGCCGCCGTTCATAAATCCCCAATGATCGAGGCTGCAATGTTCGCCCGCAAAATGCAGATTGCGCACCGGCGCAAAAGCCGCTCCGGTAAATCTGGTTGCTTGCCCCACGCTGAAACACGAATAACTCGCGCCCACAAACGGATTGCTTGGCCAGGCGGCCACCTCCATTTTGCCGGTCAGTTGCTTCTGGCTACCCGGAAATGCCCCTTCCAATTCGGGGAGGCAATGATCCAGTTGTGTTTGTTCGCTGCCGCGTGTGGCGTTCTTGCCTCGTTCACCGCCGTAATAAATAGTGAAAGTTCCGGTGCCCTGATTGCCTTGTTGCAGTTGAGAACTGTCCCAGCCATTATGTATTTTTTCATTGAACAAATAGCCGCGATAGCCATTGTCCCGCCAGGGTCGGCCAGTAGTTTCTATAATAAACTTGGCATTGGTACCATAACTCAACTCTTTGATTACCTGCTGTTTAATCAGCGGCAAATCCATCTGCATTTCGACTTGCCGGAGTACGGTAAACGGTAGTGCCAGCACCACCGCATCGAAAGTATCTTCCCGCGTAGTGCCATTTTCCGAAAAAGTCAGGCGAATACTGTGGTCGGCATTTTCATGCACCGCTACCAACCGATGTTCCAGGCGTAACTGATCGCGGAGCAAATCGGCCAGCCCCGAAGTGATTTGGTCGTTGCCGCCAATAACTTTGAAACGTTCGTCGCTTTCGCCAAAAGGGTTGAACTGATTGGGTCGGGTATCCAGAATACTGAGCAGATTGACCGCACTTTGTTGCTCGGTTTCCAGTCCGTTTTCCCCGATGTAAGCCGCAGCGAGCAGTTTTTCCATCCAGCTGCTAACTGACAGATTATCAATGTATTCGGCCATGGAAAATCGGTCGAATACGTCGAGATGCGCGTCGAAAAGTTGTTTTTGATGTTTGGTAATTCGTGGATAGGCCGCCGCCAATTCTGCTACCACCTCCCGCAGGTTGCGGTGTTTATTTTCAATAAAAAAAGCGTCGCGTTGGCCAAAAGTATCGGTATCCACGTCCATTAAATTGGTTTCCAGACCTAATGCGCGCACCAAACGGAGCATATCGGCATGACCCGTATCAATAAACTCTGCCCCGATTTCGGTAAAGAGCTGGCCGCCACCAAAGGTTTTGGCCGATTTGATCCGTCCCCCCACGCGTTTGTCGGCTTCAAAAATCGTGGCCGATACGCCCTTTTGCCGCAGGCAATAACCGGCACTTAATCCGCCAATCCCCGCCCCGACGATGGCAATACGTGGTGCCGTTTTATCGGCCACGACATTCAGCCAATCATGGGCGACCGCCGCGCCGCCCAGGCCCAGCAAGGCACTCGTTCGGGCAGTCGTACGCAAAAATTGCCGCCGGTCCAGCCGCCGTTGCTGATCTTTTTCCAGCACATCATCTATCGAGTAATCAGGCTGGGTGTGGACGGTTTTTGCCAGTTGGAAAGCATGGCGCAAGGAAGAAAGGAGAGGTGTTTTCATATAACGAAGATTCTTTTGAATCTCAAAAGTAGGAATTTGGAACGCATACTTTTAGCGGGTGCCGGGTTTGGCTAAATATCAAAAACAGTTGCAAGTTCTCTCCAGACTCCGTAAATTAGAGGCATAAACTAAACAAGAAATTCTGACCATGCCACTGCATTATGAAATAGAAACAGATGACCTTTACTTGGAAGGTATTGAGAAGGGTATTGAAAAAGGAGCATCTAAAACTGTTCGCAACCTTGTCATTCGGATGTTGCAAATGGGCAAACTTTCCAAAGAAGAAATTGCGCTTATTGCTGATGTGGATATTGCTTACGTGAATGAACTGGAGAAGAGTCTACGCTTGGGCGATCCAAGTGACTTGAAATAACATTATCCTGAAAAAAAATTGCCTCACGAAATCCGGCTCCACACCCGCGCATCTTTCCCCTCCGTCTCCAGATGTTGGCGCAAGCGCAAATGCTCCGGGGCCTGTAACGCAGGATCGGCTTCTAGAATGTTGGCTGCAATATCGCGGGCTGCGGCCAGTACCTGACCATCGCGGGCCAAATCGGCCAACAAAAAGCGTAACATACCACTTTGCTGGGTGCCTTCAATATTGCCGGGACCACGCAACCGCAAATCGGCTTCCGCAATAACAAAACCGTCGGTAGTCTGCACCATCGTGTTGATACGCTCCCGCCCATCGCGGCTTATTTTAAAACTGGTCAGCAAAATACAGAACGACTGCTCCGCACCCCGACCCACGCGTCCGCGTAGCTGGTGCAGTTGCGACAGGCCAAACCGTTCGGCATTTTCGATCACCATCACCGATGCATTCGGCACATTTACACCGACTTCGATGACGGTCGTGGCGACCATAATCTGCGTTTCGCCGCGCACAAAACGTTGCATTTCAAAGTCTTTATCCGCCGGTTTCATTTTGCCATGCACGATACTGATCTGGTAATCCGGCATCGGAAAATCACGGCTCAACGCCTCAAAACCCGACATCAGGTTTTGTAAATCCATACTTTCCGTCTCTTCGATCATTGGATAGACCACATACACTTGTCGGCCCTTGTCCATCTCGTGGCGCATCAGACCCTGCACCCGCAGGCGATGGTGTTCGGTTTTGTGCATTGTGGTGATTGGTTTGCGGCCCGGCGGCAATTCATCAATGACCGACACATCCAAATCACCATAGAGGGTCATGGCCAGAGTGCGCGGAATGGGCGTGGCGGTCATTACCAGCACGTGGGGCGGCAGAATCGGATTTTTTTTCCAAAGCGCGGCGCGTTGTTGTACCCCGAAACGGTGTTGTTCGTCAATGACCGAGAGGCCAAGATTTTGAAAAACCACCCAATCCTCGATCAGCGCATGGGTGCCGATCACGATGTGCATTTCGCCGGAGGCCAACAGTTCCAGAATGGCCGCTCGTTTTTTGCCTTTCACCGAACCGGACAAATAGCCGACTTGTACGCCCATTTCGCCTACCAAAGCGGTGATGCCCGCAAAATGCTGCTGCGCCAAAATTTCCGTCGGGGCCATCAAACAGGCCTGAAAACCATTGTCCAACGCCATCAACATGGTCATCAGAGCCACCACCGTTTTGCCGGAACCGACATCGCCTTGTACTAATCGGTTCATTTGCTGGCCTGTGGCGAGATCGGTGCGGATTTCTTTCAACACCCTTTTTTGTGCGCCAGTGAGTTCAAAAGGCAGTTTTTCTTTGAAAAAAGTGAGGAAGTAATCACCGATTTTTTCAAAAATAAAACCCTGGATGGAGTCTTTGCGCCGCCGCTTGATCTGCAACAGGCGAAGTTGCAGGAAGAAAAGTTCTTCAAATTTCAAACGTCGCGTGGCCGCATCCAATTCGGCCTGCGTTTCCGGGAAATGAATTTTTGCCAATGCCGACCCACGCGCCAGGAGTTTATATTGGGCCAACATATAATCAGGCAGCGTTTCCGCTATGTCATTGGGCTCCAAAGCATCCAGCAGCACCCGCATCAATTTGCGCAAACCCTTGGCATCCAACCCTTTATGCGTCAGTTTGTCCGTAGTTGGATAGACGGGATCGAAACTGCGTGCCTTTTGCGTATTGTCCGTCGAAGCCTCTTCCATCTCCGGATGGGTGATGCTAAAGCGGCCATTGAACTCGTTGAGTCGCCCGAACACGATGTATTCTTTGCCGACGGCGAGGCTTTTTTCCAGCCATTGCACACTCTGAAACCAAACCAGTTCCAACATGCCGGTTTCGTCGCGCAGACTACCGACGAGGCGTTTGGCGCGGCCTTCCCCGACTGTTTCGAGTTTGCGTAAAATACCGCGCAGTTGCACCTGTTCGCCCTCCGTCTGCACATCGCGGATGCGGTGAAACTGGGTACGATCAATATAGCGGAAAGGGAAATGAAACAGCAGATCGCGGCAGGTAAAGATGCCCACCTCCAGATTCAGTACACTCGCTCTTTGCGGGCCGACGCCTTTGAGAAATTCAATTTTAGCATCCAGATTCATGATAAAAGATCTTCCTTCAATTTTTTCAATCTTGCTTAGAATCTTTCCTGCTGTAGTTTCCAGACTCACAAAGATAAGTCGCGCAACTGTTTCGCCCGAGGATTCATTAGCGCAAACCAAAGTGGCGGCACCAGGGCGACCAATACGCTGGTCGGATAGCCAAATGGCAATTGCGGACTTTCGTCGGTGTGGCGCAATATCTGGTATTTGCGCGTCGCTTTAAAATGATGATCGCTGTGTCGGGTCAGTTCGTAGAGAAAAATCCGGCCCAGTTCATGGTCGCTGTTCCAGGAATGCGCGGGCGTGACCGGCTCCGGGCGACCAGAGGCGAGCAAACGACGTTGCAGACCATAATGTTCGATATAATTGATGGTTTCGAGCAAAAGGAAACCAATGATAGCGATAACCACCGCCCCCAATGAACCCTGCCAGCCGAAAAACGCAAAAATGCCGGTCAGCCAAAGTATTTGCGCCAGCGAAAAACGCACCATCTCGTTTTGAAATTTCCAGACGGAAAGACCCGTTTTTGCCAACCGTTCGCGCTCCAACTGCCAGGCACTGCGCCAGCTACCTAAAACGGAGCGCAGCCAAAAAGCGTAAACAGGTTCACCAAAACGCGCCGTCGCCGGATCCTGATCGGTAGCCACATGTTTGTGGTGGCCACGGTTGTGTTCCACAAAAAAATGTTGGTAAAGCGCGGGTAGCAGCATGATTTTGGCCAACAATTGTTCGCGGCGGCTGTTTCGATGTCCAAGTTCGTGGGCGACATTAATACCCACCGCTCCAACGACAATTCCGACGCTAAGCGTCAAACCAATGGTTTCCCAAAGGGTTATTTCCTGCCAACTGACGACGACTAAATACCAGCCCACAATTCCGAATAGCAAAACGGCATTGAGATAGAGCAGCCAGTCAAAAAGGCGACGGCGCGCCCGATCTTCTTCTTCGGCGGCAGGAATATTTTCGGTAGAAACCGGCAGAAATATCTCTACGACCGGAATAATGAGAAACGCCAAAACCACGGTTGCCCACGCCCATGCACCCTGCCAGGCCAGTGCAAGCAGTGCGCTGCCCGGCAGAACGTAAGCAACCAAATACTTTACATCTTTCATTGGTGTATTTTTGCCCTTGATTTTCAAAAATACAGCTTTTAGTAGCACTATTTTGTGCATATACCGTTTTTTTTAAACCGTCGGTTTTAGTTTTTACTATGGAATTTTATCCGCTCAAAATTAAGCAAGTCGTCCGGGAAACCGCCGATACTGTGACGCTAGAATTTGAAATACCTGTGGATTTGCAGGAAATATTCAATTACCAGCAAGGTCAATACGTTACGCTGCGTCATCAGCACGATGGTCAGGAACTGCGCCGCTCTTATTCCATGTCGTCCAGTCCGTTGGAAAAACGGCTGGCCGTGACTATAAAGAAAGTAGAGGGCGGACGTGTTTCCAAATATTTGCATGAGGTGGCCGAAGTGGGTCACACCCTCGAAGTAGCCCCGCCGGACGGACGTTTTTACAACACTTTGCATCCTGAAAAGCGGCGTACCTATTATCTTTTTGGGGCCGGTAGCGGGATCACGCCGTTGATGTCTATCCTGAAAACCATCCTCGAAGGTGAACCCATGAGCGCGGTTTTTCTGCTGTACGGCAGCCGAAATGAGGAAAGCATCATCTTCCGTGATGAACTGGACCGCCTGACGGAACGCTACGACGGACAGTTGCACGTGGAACATATTTTGAGTCAACCGAAAAAAGAAGGCGGGGGCGGTTTGCTGGGCATGTTCCGAAAAAGTACTTCCAATTGGCAGGGCAAAACCGGGCGAATTGCGCCGCGTGCCGCCAATGTATTTTTGGACGATAACATGGCGCGTGGGCCGGAAGACGACTGTATGTATTACGTCTGCGGCCCGGGCAGTATGGCCGATGATGTAAAAGCGGCGTTACTGACGCGTGGTATTCCTGCCAAACTAATTCAAACCGAATATTTTGTCAATGCCAATCATGTACCCGGCGACATCGCGGATACTGGTGCGACGACGGGCAAACGGATTATTGTTCACTTAAAAGGTCAACGAATCGAGTTGCCAATGCCAGACGGGGCGACTATCCTGGATGTATTGGTGAAAGAAAAATACGATCCGCCCTATTCCTGCACGGCGGGTGCCTGCTCTACCTGTATGGCCAAAGTTATCAGCGGCAAAGTCAAAATGGATGCTTGTTATGCGCTGGATGATGACGAAGTGAAGGACGGATATATTCTGACTTGCCAAAGCAGGCTGGATAGCCAGGTGGTGGAGTTGACTTACGATATGTAGCGCACGATGACGCAAATTTTTTTGAGGATGCGAGGATTTGAGTATTCGATCAAAGTGCCTGATTATTAGGTAATTGATTGAATACTTAAATTTCAATATTCAAAAAATATAATTCTGTCAACAGGTTTTAATTCCGACTTCTGGCAGCCTCTTTATTTTTTGTCGGAAACAAATTTAAGGTAGTACTTTTATAACGGAAAAATCTGGAAAAACGGCTTTTTGAATCTTCAACGGCTAGTTTTTCCCATGAATACCCGTGCTACCCCTTCGTTGCGACTCCTTATCCCTTTTGCCCTGGCTTTGGCATTAGCGGGTAGCTATGATTATTTTCTTCCCTGGCTGGGCACTAGCCTGGTTGTTGCAGCTCCACTTTTATATATATTGGCCGGTTGGCAATCCCCTTACCGGTATCGCTGGGTGTATGGGTTACTGTTCAGCATGTGGTGTTTTGGATTCGGATACTACCATCTGGTGGCGCATAACGAAACCCGCCAACCCGACCATTTCGCTGCGCAAATTCAGGAAGCCCGCTATGTAGTGGGGAGCATCTATGAAGCCCCTTCGCGCGGGGCAAAAATGAAGGTGCCAGTATTGGTAGAAGCCATTGGCAATTCACCGGATTCGCTGCAAAAATGCTCCGGTCATCTGCTCGTTTTTCTGGATATTACTCCAAAAACGGACAGTCTGAAATACGGTGACCGGCTGGGTATTCGGACGACCATCCATCCAACGGAGCCAGCAAAAAATCCTTATGCGTTTGATTACGGACGCTATTTACATTTCCAAAATATTCATTTTCAAGCATTTGTCAAAGAAGACTCGCTGGTTCGTTTATCTGCAGGGCATGGGTATGCGCTGTGGCGATTAGCGTACGGCTATCGCGATCAATTGCTGGATTTGCTACAGCATCATTTCCCCACGCAGGACGAATACGCCGTGGCTTCTGCGCTGCTGGTTGGTTACACCGATGATTTGTCGGACGATCTGCGCACCGCTTATGCAGAAACCGGCTCTATGCACGCCCTGGCGGTGTCGGGCACCCACGTGGGAATGATCTATGTAGGCATCATGTTTTTGCTGGCGCGTCTTCCGCTGCGGGGCCGCCGGGGAAAATTGATCGAAACCCTGCTGACGCTGATGGGCATTTGGGCGTTCACTTTCCTGACCGGTGCTACCGCTTCGGTGCTGCGGGCTTCGGTGATGTTCAGCCTGTTTTTATTTGGAAAACTCCTTTTTCGCAACGCCTCCATCTGGAACATTCTGGCCTTGTCGGCCCTCATTTTATTGCTCTACAATCCCTATTTGCTCTATAATATCGGCTTCCAACTTTCCTACGCAGCAGTGGCGGGCATGGTGTTTTTCTATCCGCATTTTGATAAAAAAATGCCGGACTGGCCCAAACCGCTCGGCGAATTCCGAAAAATTTTCCTGATCGGCTTCGCGGCACAACTCGGCACATTGCCTTTATCACTGCTCTATTTTCATCAGTTTCCGATCTATTTCTGGCTGGCCGGCTGGGTCGTCGTACTCGGCGGCGCGATTTTCATGGCGGGCGGCGCATTGCTGGTCGTGCTGGATGCCGTGTCGGGCTGGTTGGCAGATGGGTGCGGCTGGCTGCTTTACTATCTGGTTTGGACCATGAATCAGGTGGTGTTTTATATTCAGCATTTGCCCGGCAGTTTAGTCAGCGGTATCTGGATTGCGGGCTGGGCGGCGGCCCTGTTGTACGTAGCGATTGCGTTGATCGGTGCGACGATGGTAACCCGCCAAGCAAAGTGGACGATTGCGGCCATTGGGATATTTACTTTCCTCGGGTTTGGTCGTTTATGGAATACGTATCAGCAAGATAATCAACAACAAATGGTGGTTTATTCGATTTCCAAACACCATTTGCTGGATTTTTTCGATGGGCGTTCCGTCTTGTCTTTGTCGGATACATTGACCAGAAAACAAGAGGTTTTTTCAGCGCAATCTAATCGCTGGGCCTGCGGGATGGCTGAAAAAACCGGCCTGATGCTAGAGCAAGATTCTCTGTTTCAATCTAAAAATTGCTGTTTCGCGCTGCCCTTTGTCCAGTTTTTTGACCAAAAAATAGTGCTGATAGATGACGCCAAATGGGTCAGCGCGGCTCCATCAGCTCCTTTCCCGGTGGATGCGATTGTGCTGTCCAACAATCCAAAAGTGAGTATTGCGGATTGCCTGCGTTGCTTTCCCTGTCGCATGGTGATTTGGGACCTGACCAATTCCTGGAAACAAAGCGAGCGGTGGCGAACTGAATGCAAAAGCCTGAATATAACCAGCCATGACATTCGTCAGGATGGGGCGTGCGTGTGGTCGCGGTAGGGGCCGACCCTTGCGGGTGCTCTGGCATGTTTGTGTAAATTATTGAAATTCAATTAGTTAATATAGATTTTTTACTTTTCCCTCATCATTAAAAAAGCACCCATGAAACGTTTTTTTAGTCAAATCCTGCATTTTTCCCGGGCGGAACGGGCGGGCACAGTGGCCTTGATTATCATTTGTGGCCTGGTCTATCTTGCTCCAACGATCATTCATTGGTTACGGCCAGAAAGGGCCACCGATTTCACTCAATTCCAGACGGATGTACGAGCTTTCCGGGAAAAAATGCACGTCGAAAACCCTGCTACTGGAGAATCCGCTGGTACACTCTTCGCTTTTGATCCCAATACCGCTACGGCGGAAGATTTTGTGCGCCTGGGCCTTTCTGCAAAAGTCGCGGCCATTATCTGCAATTACCGCAACAAAGGCGGACAGTTCCGCCAGCCGGATGACCTGCAAAAAATATACAGCCTGTCCGCAGCGGATTTTCAGCGGCTACGTCCGTGGATACAGATTGGAGGAGCAAAACGGGAATATACTGAACGAGAGGAAGAGCCAACAGTAGCGACCACCGCCGAACTGTTTTCTTTCGATCCCAACCTGGCGTCCGAAGGCGATTTCCGGCGATTGGGTCTGTCCAGCCGTACCATCAAAAGCATTTTGAACTACCGCATTAAGGGCGGACAATTTCGCAAAAAAGAGGATTTTGCCAAAATATACACCCTTTCCGAAGAAGATTACGCGCGTTTGGCACCTTACATGAACATTAGTACATTGGCCACTACGGGAGCCGAACGACCAGCGATGTACGCTGGCGGCAATGCCTTTCCGGAGAAAAAATTTGCGCCGAAAGGGCCCATCGATATCAATCGGGCTGCCCTGGAAGACTGGCTGCGGCTGCCGGGTATCGGTGAAAAACGCGCCCAACAGATCGTGAAATTCCGGGAATCGCTCGGTGGTTTCCTGAGCGTGGCGCAACTGGCAGAAATGTACAACCTGCCCGATAGCGTATTTCAAGTTATCCAGCCTCTGCTCACCCTGGAATTCAAAAGTATTCGCCAACTCAATCTCAATGCGGCGACCGCAGAAGACCTCGACCGCCACCCTTATATTTCGCTGAAACAGGCTACTTTGATCGTCAACTATCGCACTCAGCATGGCCCGTTTGCTACGGTAGAAGACATCGGCAAGATTGTCGCTTTTACGGACAAAAAGTGGCTGGAAAAAATCAAACCTTATTTGGCAGTAAATTGAGGATTTGAAGATTGTTATTTGCGCAGCGAAGGTTCTATGGCATAGGCTTGTTCCAGCCAGGGTGCGGCCTCGTTTGGCTGGCCCATGTCGCGATAGGCCGAACCGATGTAATAGAGCAAAGTCGCGTTGCGCGGTTCGTATTGCAGGGCCACTTTCCATTGTTCAATGGCTTGCGGAAACTGTTTTTTCATGGCCAGCACGGCACCCAGATTGCGACGCGCATCCACAAAACGAGGGTCGTATTGAATGGATTTTTGATACACTTCTTCCGCTTTATCCAGTTGCTGGCGCATGAAATAAATGAAGCCCAGATTGGATAGCACTTTCGCATCATTGGGCCGGTATTTCAGGGCTTTTTGATAGTCCTCGAAAGCCTGATCGTATTTTTTTAAGCGAAAATAGGCCAGACCGCGACTGCCATAGGCGTCGTGGTATTCGGGGTATAAGTTGATGGTTTTGGTATAAGCCTCGATGCCTTTCAGGATTTGATTGGAATCAATGACCGTCCCTTTTTTTTCATCCATGCCAATGCGGGTTACTTCGAGCGCATTGTGGTAGTTGAGTTTGGCGCAGTTGGGAGAAGTCGGCAAATCGGCGGCGTACAACGAAGCACTATCATACCAGGCGGGATTGCGCATGATGGTCATTATGCTGTACAATCCAACCAATGCACCCGTTACTATCCAGGCAGTCGTAAGACCATTCGGTTTCCAGATATTGGATAAGTCGTTGATCTTAAATATTTTGCAAATACTCCAGGCCACCGCAAAAGAAAAACCCAGCGAAGGTACATACAGCAAACGCTCGCCGTAAGAAGTGCCAATGAGCACAAATACGTTGCTGAATAACGAAAAAGTGATCAGGAAAAAAAGAATGGCAAACGAGAGAAAATGCTTGCGGCTCATATTCAACACGGCCCAAATGCCCATTCCGAAAAAAGAGATCAGGCCCAAAATGGCCCGCCAATCCGCAAAACTGACTGGCTTTTGTTGTGGATAGCCCATGTCATTGACCAGCGGATGTGGCCACAATAGCACCTGTAAATACCGCCAGCAACTGGAAAAAGCCGAGGCGTAGCGGTCCGCCTGGTTGGTGGCACCGATAATAAAATTATCCAGGATGGAATAAATTTCATTGTAAGGCTGTGCGGCCAGCACCCCGTGGCGAATGAAAATAAACAAGGCGGCCGGAATAGCCATCAGCCCCGATACCCGCGCATTATCGGCGAGGGAGACGCGCGAAAAAAACCAGATGGTGAGCGGGAAAATGAATAGGAACAGGAAACTGCTTTCTTTGGAAAAAAGGCCTAGTCCGAAGCAGGCCAGTGCGGCGACCAACAGACCATTTTTCTTTTCTTCTAAATGCCGCCAGATGAAATACAGGGCCAGCGTATTGAACAGCAAAGAGAGAATTTCGTCCCGGCTCTTGATGTTGGCCACCACTTCGGTATGCACCGGATGCGCCATGAACATCAGCACCGCCATCGCCGTCATGGCCGGTGGATAGTCCACCAGAATGCGCCGCCAGGTGATCCACAGCACCCAGCCGGTCGCGGCATAAAAAACCACGTTCATGAAGTGGCTCAAAAACGGACTTTCCGGGTTCAGTTGCCACTCCAGGGCAAACATGGCCAGCGGCAACGGCCGGTACAGCGAGCCCGGACTGGCCCAGGCTCCGTAGCGGTATTCGGTAGAGAAAATAATACCCAGGTTTTTCAGGCCGCCTTTCACCACCCAGTTCTCTTTGATCGCCGAAAAATCGTCCAGCGCGTAGGTATGCCCCAGGGTGTTAGCATAAAGCAAAAAGCCCAGGCCCGCTGCGATCAAGCCGACGATCCAGGCACCAGGCAGCGTTGATTGCTGTACGGGGACAGGTGGTGCTGACCTGGTGACCGCTTTCTTTTTTATGGGTGTGGGAACTTGAGTTGATCTTGGGGTACGTTGCTTGGCCATATTTTCCGGATTTTTTCCGGGTAAAAATAGGCAGCGCGGAAGAAATGAAGGGGCGAATTTTTACCCATACAACTCATAATGCACCTGCGTCCGATCATACCCCATTTTCAGCAGCAAATTAGCCACCGCTTCGTCTATCATATTGCTCCATCCGCAGAGGTAAAAATGCACGTCCGGGCGCACGGTCTGATATTCGGCAGCATAAATGGGATGCACATAACCCTGAGAACCTGACCAGTCTGGCTGGCGCGAAAGGGTCACATCGTAACGAAAATTCGGCAAGGTCTGCGTAAGGGTTTCAAATTCAGCGCGGTATAGAATACCATCTTCTTCGCGGGTACCAAAGATGAGGTGGAGACCACGGTGCGGTTTTCCACTGCGTTGCAGATCGAGCAACATACTGCGAAATGGAGCCACGCCCGTGCCGGTACAAACAAAGACCAGATCGTGGTCAATATCTTCCGGCAAAACAAAACCTCCGTCCGGGCCTTTGAAACGCAGGGTAGCCCCTTCGGTTTGTTCAAACAAATAACGACTGCCCTCCCCGGCATTAGAACGCACCACGCATAATTCCAACTGATTCGTGCCATCGGGGGCATTGGCTAAGGAGTAACTGCGCCAGCGTTGCAGGCGTTTATCGCCAATCGGCAAATCCAGCGTAATGAACTGACCGGCTTGAAAATCAAAGAGTTGCACCGCAGGCACTTCTATCACAAAGCGGCGAACATTGGGCGCAATCAAGTCTATTTTTTTGATCTTACCGTCGTACCAGAGGGTCGGCATGGAGAAGAAATGATGAATTATTAATGATGAATGATGGGGCGGAACAACGGAGCATCCGGGGAGGTGAGTTTGGCCGCTGAGGAGAAGCCGTTGTCAGGCGGGAAAATCTACCATATCCCGGTAGGGAGTAAACACGTGGAAGCCTTTTTCGTTGAAATAAGCCTGTGTTTCTTGGGCTGACCGTTCGCTGGTTACCAGCACGAAATCGCCGCCCCAGGCCCCCAGGCTTTTCACTTCACCCCAGAAGTCGTTGAAAAACAGTGTTTTGGCGCGTGGTAACCCTAGTACTTCACTCACCAATTTTTCGTGTTCGGCCAGTGCGTTTTCAAATTGTGCCAACGTAGTGGCCTCAGTACATTGGCGGGTCAGCCTGGATATTTGTGCCACATATTCATACTTTTTTTCGCCCTGGGCGCGATAGTGGGCGATGCCCGCGCGGCTATCCTGCTTTTTATCCAGATAAACAAAATACAACTGATCGGCGAAAGGTGGCTGAAAATCAACGGGTTGTATCATGGGCTGGCCATTCTGCAATTGGTACCAGAGTGGCCCATCGGCATAAGCGCAAGCCAGATCGTAACCCGAACCGCCGAGAGTGTTGAATAAAACCGGATAGGGATTCACCTTCGCCCAACGCGCCAACGCGGCCAGCAGCGTACTACTGGTGCCAAGTCCCCATTGACGCGGAAAATCATTGCGGGTATTCACCTGTAATCCTTGATGATCCGTTAGAAACGCTGGATTTTGTCGGCGGCAGGCGGCGAAAAAACTCACTAATGTTGCCGCCGTTTTTGGGTCGGTCGCTTCTATAATGTCCAAATCCGGCACAGAAAACACCGCCGAAAACCACGGCTGATCCTCGTGATCCAGGCTCTGCCAGTGCAAATTTTCAGGAGCGGAGGCCACTTGTAACGTCTGGCCATAGCGCACCGGCAAAGCCAGGGCCAATGCCCCATCCAGCACGAAATATTCGCCAGTCAACAGCAATTTGCCTCGGGCGCGGGTCTTGAAAAAAGGCTCTGAATTTGGCATCAAAAAAGGGTATGACTATCACTAGGGGTTTTGCAAAACTCCGCAAAGCAAAAAAATAAGGCCAAAAAAACCCCAAGATATTGATAATCAGCAAGTAAACCCCGGGATCAGGTTCCCTGCCCTTTCGGGGGAAGGGTTAGGGATGGGGCTCTTCCACCACAAATCCCACTTCCTTTAGATGCTCCCAAAACTTCGGATATGACTTACTCACTACTTCCGGCTGCGCAATATCCACTGGTTGCAACATAGCCAACGGCGCAAACGACATGGCCATCCGGTGATCGTTATACGTGGCAAAATGCGGCACATCCGTCCATTTGGCCTGTCCATCCACCAAATAAAACGTGCGATCCGGCTGCTTTTTGGAAAAACGGGCGGGTAGTTTGGACAGCGACACATTCACTTTGGCCAATTCCGTGCGCAACGCGGCAATGCGGTCGGTTTCTTTGATGGCCAGCGTGTCGAGTCCGGTGAAAAGCCCTTGCTGGCCCAGTCCGGCGCAGACGACGGCGAGGGTTTGAGCAAGGTCGGGGCAATCGAGGAAATCCCACTCGAAAAAGCCCAAGCCCCCCCCGGCCCCCCCGTGGAGGGGGGGAGATGGGCTCACTCCGCCGTTTGGGGATGCTGATTTTGGGTTAGTTTTACTTAGGTGCAGTCCATTTTCCTGGAAGGTGGTCTGGATGCCGAATTGCGCCATCATGGTGGGCAGCACAGAATCGCCTTGCCAACTTTCGGCAAAAAGACCATTCAAAGTGAGGTCCACTTCATCGGCAAAAGCGGCCATGGAGTACCAGTAGGAAGCCGCCGACCAATCGGCTTCGACAATGAGCGGGCGCGGGGTGTAGCCATCCGGTTCCACGCGGATTTGATCGCCTTGCCAATCGGCCTGCGCCCCGAAGTAACGCATCAGCCGCAGGGTCATTTCCAGGTAAGGGCGCGAGACCAGCGGGCCTTCGGGAATCAATTCCAGTCCGGCGGGCAGGTATGGCCCGATCATTAATAAAGCGGATAAAAACTGGCTGCTCGTATCGGCCTGGATGCGCACTTGCCGGGTGGCGACACCCAGGTTTTGCGGTTCTCCGATTTGCAGCGGCGGGTAACCGTCTCTTTCCAAAAATTGAATATTGGCCCCCAAATCGCGCAAAGCCTGCACCAAAGCACCAACGGGACGTTCCCGCATGCGGTGCGAGCCGGTCAGCACCTGGGTGCCGGGCCGGGTGGCCAGGTAAGCGGTCATAAAGCGAAAAGTCGTACCGGCATCGCCCGCGTCGTAGTTGTTGCCGGTTTGCGCCAGCAAGCGTTGCAGCGTGGTCGTATCCTTGGAGGTGGACAGGCGTTGCAAATGCGCAGCCGGGTCAGCACCAGCCAAGGCCAGCACGGTCAGGGCGCGATTGCTGATGCTCTTCGAGCCATCGAGGGTAATGTGGCCGCGTAAAGAGCGGTCGGGTTTGGAAAGGCGATAGTAAGTGGCGGAACCGGAAATTTTCCCGTCCAGATGATGCACGCTCAAAGTGTTTTTATTTAAAAAATCCGCGTAAGACGTGAAAATATAGTCTCGCTCCGTCCGTAAATTGCTTTCAATAATCCGCTACACCCGCGCCAATCCATCCAATCTGCGTTGCCTATTTCGACCGCAACCGCACAATCGGGCAGATCATTTCTTCCAAAGAAATGCCGCCGTGCTGGAAGGTGTTTTTGTAATAATTGTGGAAGTGGTTGTAGTTGTTGGGATACAAAAAGAAGTAATCCTCTTTGGCAAAAATGAAGGTCGAACTGATATTGGGACGCGGCAAACCGACCTGTTTGGGATCGCGGATTTCGAGCACATCGCGTTTTTCGTATTGCAGATTACGCCCGACTTTGTAGCGCAGGTTGGAGGTCGTTTCCCGGTCGCCGACGACCCGCGAAGGGCTTTGTACCCGGATGGTACCGTGGTCGGTGGTTACGAAAAGTTGCACATCGCGGCCTTCGAGGCGGCGCAGGGCGGTCCACAATGGGCTGTGCAAAAACCAGGAACGGGTGAGCGAACGATAAGCGCGTTCGTCGCCGGCCAGTTCTTTCAGCACCTCCATTTCGGTGCGGACGTGCGACAACATATCAATAAAATTATAGACAATGACGGTCAGGTCATTATTCAAATAATTGATCATGTTGTCGTTCAGTTCCTTGGCGTTGTTGACGTTCGTGATCTTAATATAATCCCACTTGAGACCTTTGCGGAATACGCGTTCGATTTGTTTGCCCAGAAAAAAATCCTCGAACAGGTTTTTGCCGCCTTCGTCGGTGTCATTTTTCCATTTATCGGGGAACGCCGTTTCGATGTCGGCGGGCATCATGCCCGCGAAAATGGCGTTGCGGCTATACTGGGTAGCCGTCGGCAAAATGCTGAAAAAACAGCTCTCGCTTTCGGTTTTGAACTGCTCATTCAGAAAAGGTTCAATGGTTTTCCACTGGTCGTAACGCAGGTTATCGAGCAGCACGAGAATAGTCGGTGTGCCTTTGCCGAGGTGTGGAAAGACGTGTTTGCGCAGCAGCGAATGCGACATCACCGGGCCTACTTCTTTATTTTTGTCCACCCAATCCGTGTAGTTTTTCACCACGAATTTGGAGAACTCCGTGTTGGCCTGCTCCTTTTGCTGCGCCAGGATTTCCGTCACGCCGGAAGCCTCGTTAGCATCCACTTTCAGTTCCCAGGCCACAATTTTTTTATAGGCATCCACCCATTCCAGGTGGCTGAGCCCGCCGGTGATTTGCATAAAAATCTGGCGAAACTCCTGCTGGTAGTCCATCGAAGTTTTTTCCCGCACCAGCCGCTTATTATCAATGATCTTTTTGAGCGTCAGCAGGATTTGGTTGGGATTCACCGGCTTGATCAGGTAGTCCGATATTTGGGAGCCGATGGCCTCTTCCATGACGTGTTCCGCCTCATTTTTGGTGATAAGCACCACGGGCACCGTCGGATTGCGTTCCTTGATGCGCGGCAACACTTCCAGCCCCGTCAGTCCGGGCATACTTTCATCCAGAAAGACCACGTCTATTTCGTTGGCCTGCTCTCCATATATTTCCACCGCATCGTGACCATTGCTGGCGGTCACCACGTCGTAGCCTTTGCTTTGCAAAAACATGATGTGGGGCTTGAGCAGATCAATTTCGTCGTCGGCCCAGAGTATTTTTATTTTGTCCATAAATCAGGGAATTAAAACTTGGCAAAGTTAGGTTTTCGGTCGGGTTCTCAAAAAAACAAACTTCCGGCATTTGCGCGGGGCGAATGCCGGAAGTGATGTGCTGACACAAACGCCGGGAAAACAAAGATGTTTCCGGGGGCATGATTTTTTGCTCTACGGCTGATAACCGGCCAGCAAATGGCGGGCCTGTCCCACCCAGTCTTCCTGAAAAATCTTTCCCGGACTGATATTTAGTTTTCGGGCGAGGTTGATAATCGTATCGTCATCCCAACGGCTAATTTGGGCAAAACTGAATATACCCATTTGGTGCAACTGCTGTTCGACGAGCAAGCCAATACCTTTGATTATTTTCAGATCATCGGTTTGTTCCGGGGCGGCGGGGCCACCTTTACGGATGCTGGATGGTGTACTTTTGCCATGCAAAGCCAATTGGCGGTTCAGTTCGGCGCGTAGAGTGGCAATATCGGTACGGGCGTTGGTCAGTTCTTCCTGCAATTGCTGGCGTTCGAGTTCCAACACCCGGGAGGATTGTTCGTAGTTGGCCAGTTTTTGTTGCATCACCTGGAAGTCGCGGTAGAGCGTTTTCCAGGCAGCCAGTTCTTCCTGCATTTTGGCCAGTTCTCTGGTCAGTTGGGCATTTCTGGCGCGAAGCACGGCGGCTTGCTGGTCCAGCGCGGCTATTTTCTCGGCATATTCGAGGGCCGTGGATTCGGCACGATCCATGCGATTGGCAGCGGCTTGCTGGGCGGCAGCCAGCGCGGCTTTTTCCATTTCGATGGCTCGCAGGCGGTCGCGCAGGTTGGTGGCTTCCAGGGAGGTGCGGCGGAAATCGGCTTCGCGCAGGTCGTGCTGGTGCTTCAGGTGGGTGTAGAGACGGGCGAGCGTGTTGCGTTCCTGCTCGGTGCGGATCAGGTTTTGGCGCAGTTCTTTTTCCGGGAAATTCGCGCGCAGCGTCCAGCCGAGTACCAGACCCGCGACGGCGAGAGTAATCCACATGAGGAGATAAAAAGTAGGATCCCGAAGTAATTCGCTCAGTTCCATTTAACCAAAGGTAGAAGAGCAGATAAAAATAATGATGCGATTAACCGTTTTTTGTGGCATCTGACGTTTTGACCGAAAAAACTACCCCGATCACCCGTTTCAACTGTATATATTGAAGGCACAAAGTTCTAAAATTTTGGTAATCAAATGTTTATTTCTATTCCTGATCGCTACGCCTGTTTTTGCGCAGCAGATGGATTCAGTCATAACGATCGCCCCTTACGTTTACATTGATGATATTGTTATAACCGGAAATCGTAAAACCAAAGATTGGATCGTTCTGCGCGAACTTGAGTTCGCCAGCGGTGATTCGCTCTCCGTCATCAATCTGCCCGCCACTCTGGAGCGCAACCGGCTTCGCTTGATGAATACCGGCCTGTTCACGAGCGCACAGATCGAAAAATCAGTATTGACGCCGCAGCATATTCAGTTAAAAATCACACTAGTCGAAACCTGGTATATCTATCCGATCCCACTATTCGAGCTGGCCGACCGCAATTTCAACGTCTGGTGGGACGAGTTCAATCATTCCCTGCGGCGCGTTAATTACGGCGTTGACCTGAGTTATATGAACCTGACCGGTCACGCCGATGCGCTGAAAGTAAAAGGGCAATTTGGGTTCAACAACCGCTACGAACTGGGCTACCGTTTTCCACCTTTCAATCGCGCGGGCACTATCGGTATGCAGGCCAGCATGGCTTACAGCCGGACGCACGAAATTGGTTTTTTGACTAGGGGCAACAAAGTACTCTTTTACCGCGATGATGATAAATGGATATTTCAACAAACTGGTGCCACCGCTAATTTTTACTGGCGGCCCAAGTTGTTGACCACCCACACCGTGATGTTGGAATACCGCAATAACCGCATTGATCAGGTCATTGCCAGGGATTCCAATCCTGATTTTTTCTTAGACGGAGCTACCCGACAACGTCACTTTAGCCTGGTTTATAAATTTGTGACCGATCATCGCGACATCCGGCCTTACCCACTTCACGGCTGGCAATTAGTGGTGGAAGCCCGGCAAAACGGCCTTTTACCCACCGATGATCTGCATTTAGCCCGATTATTTGCGGAATATAATAAATATTTTTCTTTCAGTAAAAAGTGGAGTCTCGAGACGGCTGTCAAAGGCCGCACCACTTTGCCCCGCAAAAAACCGCCTTATTACAACAATCAGGCCCTCGGCTATGGTGGTAGTTTTGTGCGGGGATACGAATATTATGTGGCCGATGGACTGGATTATTTTGTGACCAAGACGGGGTTGCACTTTAATTTGTTCGACCGAAATTTTAATTTGGGAAAATGGATGCCGGTCAAAGCATTCAAAAATTTTCCTTTAAAACTTTATCTGTCGCTTAATAATGACTTCGGCTACGCCAACGATCCGTGGTACCGTGCCACCAATCCAATTTCCAATCGCTGGCTGTACGGTTATGGAGTCGGACTGGATTTTGTGGCCTATTATGACAAAACCGCACGGATCGAATGGAGCCGTAACGACCTGGGACAAAGCGGCTTTTATATTCAAATTAATACAGGCTTATAAAAAGTCTTTGGGTGTTAGTCTTTGGTCCTTGGTTGGCACGATCACATTGACCACATTTCTGTTTATTGGCCACATTTTAACATGTCTCAACCGTTATACCGCCAGTTTTGCGTCTCGGCTCCGCCGGATTTTCCGCTGTTTATGCAGCCGTGGTATTTAGATGCGACCTGTGCAGGCGGCGCGTGGGATGCCATCGTGTTGCAAAAAGGCGAAGCCATCGTGGCGGTGTGGCCCTATTTTTTGAAAAAAAAAGGCCCGTGGCAGTATGTGGCCATGCCGCAGCTCACCCGCCAAATGGGGCCGTATTTGTTGCCTGCTTACCGCTCTGCCCGACACGAAACAGGCCTGCTGGAAAAACTCATCAGCCAACTCCCGCCGCTGGCCGCTTTGGAGCAGGATTTCAATTACACTGTGACCAACTGGCTGCCCTTTTACTGGCAGGGTTTCCGGCAAACCACGCGTTATTCTTACGTGCTGAATATCAACGATTTAAAAGAAGTCTGGAAAAATATAGTACCCGACTATCGCAACCAGAAAATTCCGAAAGCCGCCGAAAAGGTGGAGGTACAAACCGGCGGCTCTTTATTGGAATTTCAGCAGGTGCATGACCGGAGTTATGCCCGGCAAGGTTTGCCAGCCCCCGTTTCCACCCCTTTTTTGCAACGTCTGGATCAGACCCTCGCCGACCACGACCAACGCGAGATGTTTTTTGCCCGCGACCGCGAAACCGGAGAGATTCACTCCGTAGCCTACCTGGTGTGGGATGCCCAATCCGCCTATTATTTGCTGGCGGGCGACGATCCGCACCATCGTGCTTCGGGAGCGGGTATTTTGCTGGCCTGGGAAACCATTCGCTATGCCCATGAGGTGTTGAAAGTGCCCACCTTCGATTTTGCGGGCAGCATGGTGCGCCCGATTGAGCGGGTGCGGCGGCAGTTTGGGGCCGTGCAACAGCCATATTTCCGTTTGCAGCGCGAGTGGTCGCCACTTTGGAAATGGGGGAAAATGCTACGGTGATTGCTTCGTGGTAGAGACGTTGCATGCAACGTCTCTACGCAACGTAAAAAATAATCCGTCTCCGTGTGCAATTCGCTTTCGGCCAACATCCCATTGTCCGAAACTGATTTTTCCTTTTAAAAAATAATGCACATGAAAGCCTTTTTCCTTCTTTTTTGCTCAGCCCTGCTTGGTATGGCTGGCCTGCAACCCCTCACCGAAACTATCCTAAGCGGGGTGGTCAAAGACAATGACACCAAAGAACCGCTGATCGGGGTCACGATTCAGATCACCAAAGACCGTAAAGTGATAAAAGGAGCGGTCACGGACGTGGAGGGCAAGTACAGCCTTCAATTAGAGCCGGGTACTTACGATCTGGAATACAGCTACGTGGGGTATGTCTCTCAAAAAATTGCGGGCGTACAAATCCTGGCTAATCAGCCGAATACGCTGGATATTACCCTTTCCCCTGGTGCTGAATTGTACGAGACTGTGGTCGTAGGATATAACACATCCCACCCAAAAGCGGAAAGTGTCGTCTCTCGTACGACCGCTGCTCCCACCGGCAAAGCCGCCGAATCAAGCCGGGATAGTGGAAAGGTCAAAAGAAAATCTGCTCCGCTAAAGTCTCTACCCGCTGGTGAAATGACCTTGCCGATATCTACCCCTACCCCGGCTCCTCTTACCAGCGATGTGGTGATAAAAGGTGCGCGTTCTGACGCAAAAGATTATTATATTGATGGGGTCAAAGTATCCGATGCGCCACCCCCGGAAATGCATCTTGAGTACCTGAAAATGGATACCGACAAAGCAGTGGATAAAAAAACGATTGCTAAAGAAGAATCGGCACCACCCTCGCCGGGTGTTCCTGAACAACCTACCCCCCGTGCCGGTCTGCTCACCGCTGGCGAATGGAACGATCTGCACAACTGGAACAAACACTGGCTTGATCTGCTCGGCGACGGCGAGATCACCCAATACGAGACCCTGTATAACTTCTATCCAAAAGACCGCTACACCGTATTGCTGACCAATGCCCAGGATTTTCCCGTGGCTGATGCGGTGGTGCAATTGCACGCTTCCAGCGGCGCACTCCTCTGGGAAGCCCGTACGGATAATACTGGGAAAGCCGAACTGTGGTCGGGTTTGTTTGACCAAAAAGAAATAAATGGGGTAAGAGCAGAAGCGTGGATCAATGGCAAAAAGCACGACCTGGCCCAGCCAAAATCTGCCAAAGACGGCCTCAATCGCCACCAGATCAACGTGGATTGTCAGGCTCCCAAAAACGTGGACATCGTCTGGGCCGTGGATGCGACCGGCAGTATGGGCGACGAGATTGAATACCTAAAAACCGAACTGCTAGACGTCATCGGCCGTGCTAAAAGCCATAATCCCGAACTGGCTTTCCGCATGGGTACCGTGTTTTACCGCGATCAGGGCGACGAATACATTACCAAGAGCAGCGGCCTGTCGCCGGACATCGCCAAAACGGTCGAATTTATCCAAAAGCAGTTTGCCGGTGGCGGTGGGGATTATCCCGAAGCGGTACACAGTGCGATGGAAGAAGCCATTTTCAGCCAGAAATGGAGTGACAATGCCATTGCCCGTATCTGTTTCCTGGTGCTCGATGCTAGCCCGCACCAGTCACCCGAAGTGAATGCCAGCCTGCAACGCAGCATTCGCGAAGCCGCCCGTTTGGGCATCCGTATCGTGCCCGTCACGGCCAGCGGCATCCAGAAAGACACCGAGTTTTTGATGAAATTTTTTGGCCTGGCCACCAACGGCAGCTACGTGTTCCTCACCGACCACAGCGGTATCGGTGGCAAACACATCGAACCCACCACCGACGAGTACAAAGTAGAATTATTGAACGATCTGCTGGTGCGTCTCATCACCGAATACACGACCATCAAGACCTGCAATGGCCAGTCTGCTATTGCTTTTGAAGACCCGCAAGCCCAACCCAATCAGCCCCAGCCGACTGCCTGGCAAGCCCTGTATTATCCCAATCCGGCCAACACCCAATTCACCCTCGACCTGCCTTTTGCAGTGCAATCGGTCACGATATACGATGCGGAAGGCCAATCTGTACGTAAACTGGAAAAACCACAATCGGGCCAGAATACCGTGAATGTCAGCGATTTATCGCCCGGTTTTTATACCATTCGCATTCTGAAAGAAGGACGGATGCAGAGTGGAAAACTGATGGTGGTGAGGAATTGAAAGAAATAATGTGGCTAATGAAATGAATGTGGTCAATGGGTTTAATGTGGTCAATGTCGTAGTAGCACATTGACCACATTTTTTAAATTATTGACCACATTCCTTTAGTAATTTCCCCGCTTTTGCCAGTAAATCCTCGGTTTTTGCAAAGCAAAAACGAATCACCCGGTCGTCGCGGCCATCGGAATAAAAAGAGGACACCGGAATAGCGGCTACGCCAAATTCCGTAGTCAGGCGTTTGCAAAAATCCAAATCTGGCTCGTCGCTGATGGCCGAATAATCAAATAATTGGAAGTAGGTGCCCCGGCAGGTCAGCGGACGAAAACGGGTGTCGGCCATTGCTTCCAGGAAAAAATCGCGCTTTTGCTGATAGAAATCCGGCAAACCCAAATACTCCCCGGGGTCGGCCATAAAATCGGCAAAAGCGGCCTGCATCGGGTGATTGGCACTGAACACGTTGAATTGATGCACTTTGCGAAACTCGCGGGTCAGTTCGGGCGGGGCCACACAATAGCCGGTTTTCCAGCCAGTGTTGTGGTAGGTTTTGCCAAAAGAATAAATCGCCAGCGTCCGTTCGCGCAGTGCCGGGTAGCGCAGGGCAGAAGCGTGGGCTTCGCCGTCGTAGATCAAATGTTCATATACCTCATCGCTCATCAGCAGCACATCGGTGCCCGCCAGCAGATCGGACAAAGCCCGCATATCCGCGTCCCGCAGGATTGTGCCGGTCGGATTTTGCGGCGTATTAATGCACAGCAAACGCGTACGCGGCGTAATCAGCCGCGCTACTTCCGTCCAGTCCACCTGATAATCAGGGGCTTGCAAAGCATATACCACCGGTACGCCGCCCATGGTCTCCACCGAAGGACGATACGAATCATAACAAGGTTCCAGCAAAATCACTTCATCACCGGGCCCTACGAAGGCACCAATGACGCAGAAAATAGCCTGCGTACCGCCCGCCGTAACGGTGATTTCCGTGTCCGGATTTACGTCCACCCCATAAGTCAGGGCCAGTTTTTCGGCAATGCGTTCGCGCAGCAGCGGTACCCCCGGCATCGGAGAATACTGGTTCGCGCCCTTGGCCATGTGTTCCGTCACCAGTGCCTGCAGTTTTGCCGAAGGCTGAAAATTCGGAAAACCCTGCGACAGATTGATCGCGCCATGTTGCGTGGCCAGCGCGGACATAGTGGTAAAAATGGTGGTGCCGACGTTGGGTAACTTGGACTGGATGCGCATAGAGGACTATCAACTTTTACAAACCTTCATCAACCCTTACCAACCCCACTTGGTATTTTTTGTAAATTTCATCAATTGCTGCCGCCAATTTCCGATCTTTTTCGGTTACCGTGTTACCCGCATCATGTGTCGCCAGTTGAATATCCACTGTGTTCCAGACATTCGTCCAATGGGGGTGATGCTCGTGCTTTTCCGCCTGAAAAGCCACTTCCGTCATAAAAGCAAACGCTTCCACAAAATCCTTAAATTTGAACGCCGCCTGGAGACGGCTCTTTTCTTCGTACCACATACGTGAGAGGGGTGAGCAACGTGAGAGAATTGAAACTTTCGGGTTAGTTGAGTTTTATCTGAGTATTTGAAGATTCGAGTATTTGATCAATTACCTGATTACCAAGTGTTTTGGTCAAATACTCGCATCCTCAAATCTTCAAATCTTCATGTAATAATTCCCTCCGGCCCGAAAGGTTTACCTTTTTGGAAAATATCGGTCAAATAATGTTGCGCAACGTCATAAATCGCGGGCAATGCCGGAGCACTCTTTGACTGCCGTATCTTCGCCGGGCTAGTTGGAGCATTTCTCAACATTCTCAACAAGTTATGAATATTACCGCCCTTTCCATACGCCGCCCTTCCCTCATCATCGTGGTGCTGGCCGTACTGATGTTCATGGGAATCGCGAGTTATCGCAACCTGCCCATCGAGTTGGTGCCCAAATTCAATCCGCCCGTGGTGACCATCACCGCCATTTATCCCGGTGCCTCGCCAGCGGAAATGGAAAATGCGGTCAGCAAACCCATCGAGGACGTGGTGTCCAGCCTGGAAGGGATTGAACAAATCCAGATTGGCTCGATGGAAAACTCTTGCTTTATCGCCCTGGAAATGAACCAGTCGGTCAACGTGGATGCGGCGGTGCCGGAAATTCAGCGCAAGATCAACCAAATATTGCCCACCTTGCCCAAAGAAGTACGTCCGCCGGTGGTGAACAAATTCGCGTTGGACGAACTGCCGGTGCTGCGGCTCGGCGTATCGGCCAACATCAGCGGGACGGCTTTTTTTGATTTGATCCGCAACCGGATTGTTCCCGAAATCGCCCGCGTAAAAGGCGTGGCCCAAGTGAACGTGCTTGGCGGCGAAGAGCGGGAAATCAAGATCAATATTTCGAGTAAATTGCTGGAACAGTACGGTTTATCGCTGCTGCAAGTCACCCAGGCGGTGCAGGCTTCCAACCTCGATTTTCCAACCGGCAAAGTTACCAGCGACGATAATTCCATTCGCATTCGGTTGGCCGGAAAGTTTGCCAACCTCGAAGATATTCGCAACCTGATCGTGGGTAAAAGTCGTTTTGGGTCGTCCATTTTCATCCGCGACATTGCCGAAGTGCAGGATGGGATTCGGGATCGGGAGATTATCTGTCGCACGGGCGGTTTGCCAGCCGTGGGCCTGACCATTCGGAAACAAGGCGATGCCAACGCCGTGGAAATGTCCGAACTGGTGCTGGCCAAATTGAAAGAACTGGAAAAAAATTACGCTTCCGATGGGCTGCACGTACAGGTCGTGGCCAATAGCAGTGAATTTACCAAACAAGCCACCGATGCGGTGATCCACGATTTGTTTATCGCGGTGTTGCTGGTGGGTCTGGTCATGCTGTTGTTTTTGCACAGTCTGCGCAACGCCATCATCGTGCTGGTCGCCATTCCCACGTCCATCGTCACCACCTTCGTGATGATGAAATTGTTTGGTTATTCGCTCAATCTGATGTCGTTGCTGGGCCTCTCACTCTCCATCGGCATCCTGGTGGACGATGCCATTGTGGTCATTGAAAACATCTATCGCCACCTCGAAATGGGCAAAGACCGGGTGCAGGCCTCCTACGACGGGCGGCAGGAAATCGGCTTTACCGCCATCAGTATTACGCTGGTGGACGTAGTGGTGTTTTTGCCCATCGTTTTCACCGTTGGTTTGGTGCCCAACCTGCTCCGCCAGTTTTGCATGACCGTACTGACCTCCACTTTAATGTCGCTGCTGGTCAGTTTCACGCTGGTGCCCTGGTTGACTTCCCGCATGGCCAGTACCCATCGTTTTCAGGGAAAAAACCTGGCTGGCCGCCTCGTGCTGCGTTTTGAAAGTTTCTTGGACTGGGTGACGGCCGGTTTCGTTTCGGCTTTGGAAATGGCCTTGCGCAGCAAAGCCACCCGCGCAGCGACCTTGCTCATCGCGGTGGGTTTGTTCGCCAGTTCTTTTTTGTTGGTCAAATCCGGCCTGATCGGTAATGCCTTTTTTGAACCTGGTGAACGGGGCGAGTTTTTGCTGCAAATAGACCTGCCCAAAGATGTGTCCTTGCAGCAAACCGATGTGGTGACCAAGCAAATTGAAAAATGGCTGCATAGTCAGCCCGATGTGATCAATTCTTTCACCACTATAGGCACGACGAGTAAATCTTTTGGCTTAAATGCCCCGTATGTGGCGGAAATCATGGTTTTTCTGCGCCCTTACGGCGAAGAGCGGAAGATCACCACCGCCGTTTTTGCCCGCACCACGAAGATCAAACTGGAAGAACAAATTGCCGGAGCCAACATCAAAGCCTCACCCATTGATCTGCTCGGCCTCTCTTTTTCACCCATTGAAGTCAAACTGAACGGACCCGACCTGGACAGCCTGCTGGTGCTTTCTGCAAGGGTGAAAGACACGATGTCCACCATCCCCGGCTGCGTGGAAATCACCCCCACGGTAGAAGGTGGCAACCCGGAAGTGAAGGTCAACGTAAATCGTAAAAACCTGGCTGACAACGGATTAACGATGGCGCAGGTGGGCCTGACCTTGCAAACGGCGTTCAGTGGAAATACTGACGCCAAGTTCCGTGATGGGGCCTACGAGTACCCGTTGCGGGTCAGCCTGGATGCTTTCGACCGGCGCAGTGCCGAGGATATTGGCGAATTGTCGTTCGTCAATCCACTGGGCAGCACGGTCTATTTGCGGCAGTTTGCCGACGTGCGACCCGGCACCGCGCCCACCCGTCTGGAACGCCGCGACCGCGTACCTTCGGTCATGCTCACCGCCGACGTGATCGGGCGACCCAGCGGTTCGGTGAACCGGGAAATGAAGGAAAAACTGGACAGTATGCCTTTGCCGCCCGGCACGGTCATCAAATACGGCGGCGACCTGAAACGCCAGGAACAGGGCATCGGCACGATGGGTTTTGCGCTCTGGGTCTCGCTGCTGCTGGTCTATCTCATCATGGTGGCCCTCTACGACAACTGGGTGTATCCGATGGTGGTGTTGCTCTCCATCCCGCTTTCGCTGATCGGGGCCTTGTTGGCCCTGGCCTTGGCCCGCGAAAACCTGACCGTCTTTACCGGCCTCGGTCTGCTCATGCTGATCGGTCTGGTCGGGAAAAACGCCATTCTGGTGGTGGACTTTGCCAACCAACTCAAACGTGAAGGTTATGCCCTGCGCGAAGCCCTGCTGGAAGCCACCAAACTCCGTTTCCGCCCGGTTTTGATGACCAATATTGCCATGGTGATTGGCTTGCTGCCCATTGCTTTGGCCAGTGGAGCCGGTTCGGACTGGAAAAACGGACTGGCCTGGGCCATTATCGGTGGCCTTAGTTCGTCCATGCTCCTGTCGCTGATCGTGGTGCCAGTGGTGTATTGGATGTTTGACCGGGGATTGGCGGCACTGGGGTTGGATAAGGTGACGAAGGTGGATTTTAAGGAGTAGTTGCTGAAGTAAATATCTCAAATACAGGCACTTTACTACATTTACCCATCATTTCCAATTTGAAAGCATCATGTCAGCATTCATCCAGCAAATTGAAGACATTCTCCAACTGAAACTCTACCCGGCACCCGATCACCAAGGCGATCTGCTGAAATCGGTGATGCCAATCAAAGACAATTACCCAAAATATGAGTTGGCAGGCGACCATATTGTTGGCTTAAATCTCGCCAATACCGGGCTAACCGACGAAAATTGGCAGAAAACCCTCGCGCTGCCCGGCCTGGCTGAACACTTGCGAGCCTTGAACTTGAGCCAGAACGCGCTAACCGCATTTCCATTTCCACCCGGTAATGGGTTGCGTAAACTGGAAAGCCTGCGGCTGGCCGAAAATCAACTCAAAGAGTTTTTGCTGCCACCGGGGATGGATGCGTTGACGGATTTGGAACTGGAAGAAAATCCATTGGAGAATCCGGGGCCGGAAATATTAAAACAAGGCAAAGCAGCAGTGCTGCGTTTCCTGCATGAATTGACCGAACAAGGCATCAGTGAAGTTTTTGAAGTAAAAATGCTGATCGTTGGAGAGGGCGAAACAGGCAAAACAACGCTGTGGAATTTGTTGGAAAACCCGAACCACCCTGTGCCAGACCTTCTACAAAAATCAACGATTGGTATTCAAATTCGGGAAGGCTGGTCTTTTCAACATCTCGACCGGCCAAAAGATAAATTTTTGGTCAATCTATGGGACTTCGGCGGACAGGATATCCAGTATATGACCCACCAGTTTTTCCTGACCCGCCGCTCTTTCTACGTATTGATAGCCGACGGAAGGCGAGAGGTAGCTAATTTCCCTTACTGGCTCAAAATCATTAACCTGCTTGGTTGTGAGGAAAACGCAACTACCCGCTTGCCTGTGCTGGTAGTCCTCAACGAAAAAGGCAATCCGATTGCCCGTCTGCCGTACGACCCCGAAAGCGTGCGCGAAGATTTCCCAAAACTGGAACTCATCAAACGGGAAGTGGACTTTGGCAAAAAAGACGGCCGTTTCGATGCACTGCGGAGCACTATTCAGGATATTCTTTGCCATAAACTCGGTCACTTACCGTTGAAATTTCCAACGAATTGGAATGAGGTACGGCTGGAATTATATCGCCTGCGGGAAAAACAAAACCATATTGATTCGGCAGAATTTAAGCGTATCTGCACCGAAAAAGGCGTGTCCGATCCGCAAAGCCGCGACGATCTCAGCCAGTGGCTCCACGATCTCGGCGTTATTTTGCATTTCCACGAAGATCCTGCGTTGGCCGATTTCATCGTGCTAAACCCTCAATGGGCGGCCAATGCCGTCTATGAAATCATGCGCCATGAAGATGTCTTGCGGAATGATGGCCGTTTCGACCGCAAAATGTTACGTGAGGTTTGGACGACGTGCCAGTTCTCCGATGCCGAGCAGGCCAAACTCCTGAACCTCATGCTGCGCGATAATTTTGAGGTATGTTTCAAAGCCACCGAGCAAGGCCATGAAATTTATATCGCCCCGCAGCTACTGCCCGACCAACGCCCGGTTGAATACGAGTGGGCTACTGAAAAATCAGCCCTGCGCTACACTTACCAATATCCTTTTATGCCCAATGGCATCATTGGCAGACTCATCGTCCGTTTGCATGAAGACATTGAGGCCCGCAACGGGCGAAAAATCGTCTGGGGGAAAGGCACCGTAATCCAAAAAGACGGTTGCCGCGCCCAAATTTTTGAATCTTTCGATCCCAGCGACGGGCGTAAACTCATTAAAATCGAAGTGCAGGGCGACCGACCGGAAGACCGAAAAAACGTGTTGCGCGACATTCGGCAGGAACTGGACCGGATTCATCTTCGCTCCTTTCCAGCATTGAAAGTTTTTCAGAAAATACCTTGTAACTGTCCCGTTTGTGCGACGGCAACAGTGCCACATGAGTACGATTTTACCGATCTGAAAGGGCGGCAAAAACCGACGATCGAGTGTCCAAAAAGCACCATTGACATCCCGGTGCAACAATTGCTCGACGGCATATTTCCGCTGGAACATCCGCTGGGGGAGGAGAAAAAGCACGGTGGAAAGCCTAAAAAAGTTTTCTTCTCCTATTCTAAAAGTGATCGCCCCTATTTGGAAGAATTGCTCAAACAACTTGCTCCGCTCAAGCAAAATGATAAAATAGAAACCTGGAATGATGCCGATATTCTTGCCGGAGCGGAATGGGATAATCAGATTAGGGAGAAACTTCACGAAGCAGACATCATTATGCTGCTGGTTAGTTCCGACTTTCTGGCGACACCCTATATTCAAAACTTTGAGATTCAGCCTGCTATTGAGCGTCATAAAAGAAAAGAGGCAGTAGTAATTCCAATAATTTTACGGGCCTGTGATTGGGAAGTAACCAGTCTGGCCGCGCTCAATGCCCTGCCTACCAAAGGAGTACCAGTAAAATTGTGGGATGATCGTGACTCCGCCTGGCTGGATGTGGTGAAAGGAATAAAGAAAAGAATAGAAGATTTCACCAAATGATGCTTGATCTGCCATGAAAACCCATCATTTATTACTTCCAAACCTTTCTTTCGACTTCCTCCCCATCGAAGGCGGCCATTTCTACATGGGCGACGAGCATGGTGACCTTTGGGAAGATAGCCGACCCATACACCCAGTAGCCATCTCTGATTTCTACCTGGCCAAGTTCCCGGTAACGCAAGCTTTGTGGAAAGCGGTGATGAACGGCGAAAACCCTTCCCGTTTTCAAGATGACGACCGGCCGGTGGAACAAGTGTCGTGGGACGATGCACAGGCGTTTATTAAAAAACTAAACCGCCAGACTGAAGCCAGCCGCCCGACAGGTCATGCCTATCGTCTCCCGACCGAAGCGGAGTGGGAATACGCGGCGCGCGGCGGCAAATACCACACAGAAGGCTACAAGTACGCAGGCAGCGACCGATTGAAAGATGTGGGCTGGTGTGAGGACAACAGCGATAACGAGACCAAACCGGTCGGGTCAAAATACGCCAACCAGCTGGGCCTCCACGATATGAGCGGCAACGTGTGGGAATGGTGCGAAGACTGGTTTGGAGGCAGTGAGTATTACGAAAAATGCAAACAAATGGGCATGATGAAAAACCCTCAAGGGCCAAACAAGGGCACGAACCGCGTGATGCGCGGCGGCGGTTGGTTTTTCACGTTGCAGGATTGCCGTGTCGCCTTTCGCTACAACGGCACGCCGGGCCACCGGGACCGCAGCATCGGCTTCCGCCTCGTCCTTGCCCTGCAGTCAGTTGGCTAGCCCATCTTGGCTTACCTGTGAGCAAAAGGAATCTCTCCAATTCTGATTATTTCAATCACAGAAATGATATGCCTGAATTATACAAAGAAATCATCAACGGCCACGAATTTTGGATGCTCCCGGTTGAAGGCGGCACTTTTTCCATGGGCGACGAATATGGCGATCTTACGGGCGACTGCCTTCCTACACATCGTGTGACCGTCCCCGATTTTTATCTTGGTAAGTACTCCGTCACGCAAACCTTGTGGAAAGCAGTAATGAACGGCGAAAATCCGTCTGAATTTAAAGGCGATGATCGTCCAGTAGAACAAATCTCTTGGGATGATGCGCAGGAATTTATTGAAATTTTGAATGATCTGACTAGATCCAGCCGTCCAACTCAGCGCTTGTATCGCTTACCTACCGAAGCAGAGTGGGAATACGCAGCACGCGGTGGCCCTCACCACGCAGAAGGTTACAAATATGCAGGTAGTGACCGCTTAAAAGATGTAGGTTGGTTTGAGGATAATAGCGGTAGCGAAACAAAACCAGTTGGCCTAAAATACCCCAACCAGTTGGGTCTCCACGATATGAGCGGCAACGTGTGGGAGTGGTGCGAAGACGACTGGCACGGCAGTTACAAAGGTGCACCTAACAATGGCAAGGCTTGGGTGGACCATCCACGGACAGGCGGACACCGCGTGGTTCGCGGCGGCGATTGGGGCAGCTCGGCGCAGGGCTGCCGTGTCGCCTGTCGCGGCACCTACGCGCCGGGCAACGGGGACGACGATCTCGGCTTCCGCCTCGCTCTTGCCCCGCAGCCAGTTGGTTAGTCCATGCCGGCTTACCTGTGAGCAAAAGGAAAGCGTTGCTTATTTCTTGACTGTTCAAATAACTAAATATGCTTGAGTCGTATAAAGAAGTCATCAACGGCCACGAATTTTGGATGCTCCCAGTCCAGGGCGGCCCCTTCCTCATGGGCAGCCCGAATGGCGAGGCTGATGCGTTTGACTATGAAAGACCGCAGCATAAAGTGACCGTCCCCGATTTTTACCTCGGTAAATATCCCGTAACGCAAGCCCTGTGGAAGGCAATAATGCAGGGTGAAAACCCATCCAGTTTTCAAGATGACGACCGCCCCGTGGAGCGGGTCTCCTGGGACGATGCGCAGGCGTTCATCAAACAATTGAACGAACTGACCACTTCTTCCCGCCCGACAGACCATTTCTATCGCCTCCCAACCGAGGCTGAATGGGAATACGCAGCACGCGGCGGCCCTCACCACGCAGAAGGCTATAAGTACGCGGGCAGCGACCGACTAAAAGATGTAGCCTGGTTTAAAAACAACAGCGAAGGCGAAACAAAACCGGTCGGATTAAAATACGCCAACCAGTTAGGCCTCCATGATATGAGTGGTAATGTGCACGAGTGGTGTGAGGACGACTGGCGCGACAATTACAACGGCGCACCAAGCGATGGTACGGCTTGGGTGGACCGCCCACAACGGGGCGCGAGTCGCGTGGACCGCGGCGGCAGTTGGGTCGGCCAAGCCCATAAGTGCCGCGTCGCCTGTCGCCACGACTACCCGCCGGGCAGCCGATGGAGCCTTCTCGGCTTCCGCCTTGCTCTTGCCCCGCAGTCAGTTGGTTAGTCCATGTCGGCTTACCTGTGAGCAACGGCCTCGTGCGCTGGCGATACCGCCAAGCATTTACTTCTTCCTAAAATAAAACCAATAAGCCAGCCACCCCACCACCGCCACCACCAAACCCGCTCCCGCCTGGATAGGCCGACCCACCAAAGTAAAAACCAGGAACAAACCGACGGACCCCACAAAAATAAGCGGCGTAACCGGGTAGCCCCAGGTCCGGTAGCCACGCTCGGCCTGCGGGTATTTACGCCGAAAAACGAAAATGGCCGTGCCCACCATCCCCAGCCCGATCCAGTCCATAAAGGTCACGTACTCGATCAGGTTCTCAAAGGTGCCCCAGAACAGGAGCAAGAAGACCGACCAACCGCTTTGGATCAGAATGGCGTTCACGGGGGTGCGCCAGCGGGGGTGTACCTCGGCCAGTTTTTTGAAAAAAATGCCGTCTTTGGCCATTGCGTAATAAATGCGCGGGGAGGTCATGCAGTAAATGCCCGTAGTGCCAAAAGTAGAAAGCGCGATCAGAAAAGCCATCAGCAAACCCGCACCGGGATAGACCAGGCGCATCGCATCGGCGGCGACGGTCTTGGACTGGGCGATCTGCTCGATGGGCAGCAGGCGCATGTAGGCGAGGTTGGCTGATACATACACAAAGGTGACGATGGCTGCCCCAATCATCATCGCGCGGGGCACGTTGCGTTGCGGATTTTGGGTTTCGCCCGCGACAAAAGAAGCGTGTTGCCAGCCCCCGTAACTCCACAGTACGCCGATAAAGGCAGCGGCAAAAGCAGTGAAAAAATTGGCTGGTGGCGTGTTGGCAAAGGCACTGCTGGCATTGGCCGGAGCCACCGCAGGATTCAGAAAAAACCAGCCCGCCAGGATGATTAAGGCCAGCCCTACCAGTTTGGCTCCGGTAAACAGGTTGGCGATCCACTCTCCGATTTTTACGCCAAATAAATTGACGACCGTCAAGAAAATGGTGATGCCGAGGGCCAGAGGCAGCGTCCAGCGGGTCCCACTACTGCCGCCAAACAAATACAGCAGGTGCTCTGCGCACACCACCGTCAGCGCGGCGATGCTGCCCGAAGTGCTGATAAACAGGATGAACCAGCCATAGAGAAATCCCACCGTGTCGCCGTACGCCTCCCGCAAATACACGTACAGCCCACCCGCGCCGGGGAACATGCTGCCCATTTCCGCAAAAGTGAGCGCGCCGGTCAGAGCGACTACGCCACCCAACACCCACAGCGCAATGACCAATTCCGGCGAATGTACTTCCAGTGCAATTTTGCCCGGCGTACGGAAGATGCCGCTGCCAATGGTACTGCCGACGGCAATCATCGTGAGGCCATAAAGAGTCAGGGAACGGCGTAATTCAGCAGATAAGTGGTCAACAAACGGCATGGCCTGGTGCAGCGATCAATGCAGCTCCAAGGTAATCAGGCGTTGGTCATTTGGCCACATTACGTCTTATAAGGAAGTCCACTTTCGGTTTCGCCTATTGCTTCGTTGTCAATTTCCAGGCGGATGTCATCCTACCGCCCCAAATGCACTAGCAACACGCTCACATCCGCCGGGCTCACCCCGGAAATACGGCTGGCCTGCCCGATAGTCCGCGGCTTGTGGCGAGCCAGTTTGTCGCGAGCCTCGATGCTGAGCGCGGCAATGCCCCGATAATCAAAGTCTTCCTGCAAATTCAGGTTTTCCAGGCGGCTGGTTTTCTGCACCATTTCTTCTTCCTTGCGGATATAGCCCTCGTATTTGACGTTTATTTCGGCCAACTCTATCACTTCGGTATCGTAGGGTGCGAGAAAAGCCGCCAGTTCCGGTAGCGACTGGGCCATCGTTTTGATGTCGGCTTGCGGGCGGAGCAGGATGTTGTGCAATTTGCTTTTTTGCTGAATAGTAGCCGTGTCCATGCTGGTCAGGTAGCCATTTACCTCTTCGGGCAGCACGGCGGCGAGGCGCAAAAACGCTTCGATCTCCGCTGTCGCCTGGTTCTTGGCGCGTACGCGGTCCATGCGGGCATCGGTGCCACGCACGCCCAGGCGATGGGCGATGGGCGTGAGGCGTAGGTCGGCATTGTCCTGCCGGAGCAGAATGCGGTATTCCGCCCGGCTGGTGAACATGCGGTAAGGTTCCTGGGTGCCTTTGTTCACCAGGTCATCTATGAGCACGCCGATGTAGGCTTCCGAGCGTTTGAGTACCAGCGGTGCCTCATTTTTCACGGCCAGCGCGGCATTCATACCCGCCATAAGTCCCTGACAGGCAGCCTCTTCGTAACCCGTAGTGCCATTGATCTGGCCAGCAAAAAAGAGGTTTTTAACTAAATTGGTTTCCAGCGTCGTCTGCAATTGGGTGGGCGGAAAATAGTCGTATTCGATGGCATAACCGGGGCGGAACATCCGCACATTTTCGAGGCCGGGAATCAGCCGCAGGGCTTTGAATTGCACGTCTTCGGGTAGCGACGAGGAAAAACCGTTGATGTAAATTTCGCAGGTATCGCGGCCTTCCGGCTCCACAAAGAGCTGATGGCGGTCTTTATCACTGAACCGATCAATTTTATCTTCAATACTGGGGCAATAACGCGGCCCCACGCCCTGAATGCGACCGCTGAACATGGGCGATTGATCAAAACCCGTCCGCAGCATATCGTGGACCTGCTGATTGGTGTAGGTACTCCAGCAGCAGAGTTGATCGGTCAGCACGGGCGTGTCCGTATAACTGAACCGGCCCGGCGGCGTGTCGCCTTCCTGGCGTTCCATTCTGGAATAATCCAGTGAGCGACCATCCAGGCGTGGCGGAGTGCCAGTCTTCATGCGCCCGGATTCAAAACCGAGTTCGACGAGTTGTTCGGTAATCCCGCGCGCAGCACTTTCACCGGCCCGGCCACCGCCAAATTGCTTTTCGCCGATGTGGATAATGCCGTTCAGGAAAGTACCATTGGTTAATATAACTGCCTCACTTTCAATCTCTAAGCCCATGCCGGTGCGTACGCCCTGTGCGCGTCCGTCTTTGACCAGCAGGCTACTCACCATGTCCTGCCAAAAGTCAATGTTGGGGTGTTGCTCCAGCATTTGCCGCCATTTAGCAGCGAAACGCATCCGGTCGCTTTGCGCCCGCGGGCTCCACATGGCGGGGCCTTTCGAGCGGTTAAGCATCCGAAATTGCACGGCGGTATGGTCGGTCACGATGCCGGAATATCCACCCAGCGCATCTATTTCACGCACGATCTGGCCTTTGGCCACGCCACCCATCGCCGGATTGCAGCTCATCTGCGCAATGGTCTGCATATTCATCGTCACCAGCAGCACTTTGCTGCCGAGATTGGCGGCGGCGACCGCTGCTTCGCAACCGGCGTGGCCCGCGCCCACCACTATGACATCGTATTTTGGAAACATGGAATTATAAATAATGTGGTCAATACAGCCAATGTGAATAATTGACTACATACTTCCCTCAATCTTGAAAAGGTAGAAAAAGGTGGCAAAGATAGGGGTTTTAACCCAAATAAACCCTGTTTGGCAGTTGGATGGACTATATTTAGACACCAACTCCTGATGTATTGAGTTTTTGAATTGGAACCATTAACTTTGCCTAAAAAGCGCGACATGACTACGGAAATTCTGGAGCGGAAACTGAATATCATTGGTCGGGTAGCGGCCCTGAATGATGAACACCTGCTCGCATTGATTGAAAATCTGCTCTTTGATGAGACAGAAACTTTGGATGATGACTCTTTGACAGAAAGTGAATCTGCTTTGCTACGCGAACGAGTAGCCGCATACCATGCAGATACAGAAGATGAACTCCCCTGGGAAGAAGTAAAAACAAACCTAAAAACTCGTTATGCCCTACGCGGTTAAGTTTTCCCGCCTTGCCGCTCAGGATTTGCAAGAAATATGCGATTGGTATGAGGCGCAGTCTCTTGGCCTTTCCGATAAATTCCTGGAAGTTCTACAAATTATGGTAGAACAAATAGGCGAAAACCCTTATCGATTTATGGAAAAAGGAGATAGTGCCAGGATGGTATTGCTAAAAAAATTTCCTTACAAAATCTTTTATATGGTAAACGAATCTAAACGCACCGCACGGGTCATTGCGTTGATGCATCGAGCAAGATCTCCTAAAGTGTGGCAGGGACGAGTATGATCTTTCTTCTAAAAGAACTTCAACCATCTCTGCTCAATCCTGACTCTTTATGGGGCCAAAAGAAACACCTACCTTCAGCGACAACATTCCATTTTTCTTAACCACCTGATTAGCGTCAGGATGCGGCTGCATATTGACGAGGCCCAGCGCGTAAGCCGCTGATAAACGAAACTGCCGAACCATCAGCCCCGCTTCAAATTGTAAACCGGCATCCAAATGTTGAAAGTCATCAGTGGCTGCGTTGTTGCCCCAGATTATGTTTCTATCCTGCGGTAAAGGCAAATCCACATAACTTGGCCCCGCCCATTCGGAATGGTAAGAACCGCCCAGACCATAAGCAACATAAGGGCCGAGCCCTGCATAAAGCTTTCCATTGGTCAGTGCCACGATGGCTGGAATTTGCAAATAATAAGGCCGGTAATGAGCCTCATAGTGGATTACACTCTGATTGATTTCGTAGGAAAACCCTCGCCTTTCTACTTGCAAACCCGTACGCAAGAGTAGAATTTTAGTCAAAGAAATCTCTGCGGATAACCCGGCTTGAAAACCAACCACCCTATACTGCTCGGTTCTAACATCATCGAAATCACCTCCACTGGCCGATAAATGGCATACATTAACTCCTGCCTGAAGCCCCCATTTTACGCTGGATTGGGCCGAAGCGACAAAGTTTAGCAGACATAAAAAGCAAGAAACAAAAACAATCTTCATGTTATTTTGAGGCTAATCGTTTTTAAATAAATTATTTACGCATTAATTTTTAATTATATTAAATTCAATTTTTGCAAACGTAAAACCATCACTTTTTCTCCAATTTTTCCAACCGCGCCCGTGCTTCCTTAGCCTCTGGGTAACTAGGCGACATTTTATTGGCCTGGCGGTAGTCGCCCAAAGCGGCGGCATTATTGCCCATTTCTTCGGAAGTCACGCCCCGGAAATAGTAGGCGTTTACAAAAAGCGGATCGGTCTTGATGGCAATATTAAAATGGTCGTAGGCTTTCGCCAATGAATCCTGCGTGAGGTACATCATGCCCATATCAAAATAGGCATTGGAATAATCCGGGTTGCGGGCAATGATATCGCGATAGATTTTAAAAGCCGGTTCATACTCGCTGCGGCGTTTGTAAAAAGCCCCTTTGAATTCGCGGGCCTCCAGATTGGTGGAATCCACGCGCAGGGCATTATCGAAATATTGAAGGGCCTGCGGGTCGTTGCGATTGTAGAAAATGCGGCCCAAAAACATCCAGGCATCACCAATGGAAGCATCGTACTGTACCGAACGTTGCAAGGCCTTGATGGCGCGGGCGGTATCGCCCATATCGAGGGCTACGCGGCCCGTCATAAAGAAGGCATCGGCACTCTGCGGATTGCGTTGCAGTACCTGATTGATGGCGGCCAGGGCATCATTATGCTGCTTCACAATGAGCTGGAACTCGCTCAGTTTCAACCATGTCGGAATGCGGTCCGGGAATTTTTCGGAGGCTCGTTTCAGCACGGCAATCGCCCGGCGGGAGTCGTTGGGGCGACCATAGTCGAGCATTACATCGGCCAGCAAATGATAATACATCGGCTGCATAGAGTCGAGCTGGAGGGCTCGTCCTACATCGGTGAGGGCTTCATCGTAGCCTTCCAACTGATAATACACCGATGCCCGGCGATACAGCAGCGAATCATTGTCGGGGTCTTTGGCCAGTTGCGCCGTGAGTTTGGCCAACTGCGGATCGGTTTGGTCGGTTGCATTGACTGCTGGCGGAGCCGGGTCGTTTTTGCACGATGACAGGCTCGTGGCGAGCAGCCCAATGGAAATCAGGATAAAAAAATACTTGGACACGCTACAGAGTTTGGTGGCAATGGATGCTGAATACTCCATGTTCGGAGACAGCACAAAAATAGCCGTTCTGCCTTTGCGGACAGCGGATAATTTATCAGGCCAATCAAATCATTGAAAAGTGGCAGTTCTAATTTTTTGATCGTCAATAAATTAGCAAAAAATCACCTTTTGAGGAAATGAGTGAACGTTTTCCTAATCCATTTTCTTTCAGTTGGGTACCCAGGAAAATTTCTGCGTTTGCTCCGTGTCAAAATCCTGCGGACGCACTGTCGGCTGGCTGCCTACTTCGTAGCGAAACCGAAACGAACTGTCGCTGCTCCAGTCGAAAATACCGAACAATAACTTCCCCGTATGTGGGCCATTTTGAAAATCCGACAAATCCAGCGTGATCGGTTTGGCCGTACAATCATACTTGAAGCGCATGCGCACCGTATCGTATTGGCTACCGAATTTGGTCAACCAGAGCGCATGACCATTCTGCTCAAAAACGAGGTCCTGGCCTTCGCGGGTCGTCCAGCGGCCCGTCAGTTCGCGGCAATTGGACGTAGAGACGCAGGCGGTGAAAAGGACGGGCATTAAAAAAAGGAGCGGGTAAAGTGTTTGCATAAGCAGTAAAGTTTGGAAAGAAAGACAACGAATTGCCGGGAAAGCTGGCTGCCCTGGGGCTACAACAGCCCTTCGTCCGCAAAACTATAAAAACCCCGTTCCGAAACGATCAAGTGATCGAGTAAAGTGAGGTCGAGCACTTCGCCCGCCTTGCGCAGCCGCTTGGTCAGGTCCAGATCGGCCTGGCTGGGCTGCAGGTTGCCCGAAGGGTGATTATGCACGGCAATAATACCCGCCGCACGGGCATCCAGCGCGGTTTTGTACACCATTTTTACGTCCACCACGGTACCCGCCATGCCGCCGCTGCTGAGGCGTTCGCGGGCAATGACTTCATTGGCTTTGTTCAGCATGAGCAGCCAGAATTCTTCGTGGTGCAGGTCATTCAGCAGCGGGGCAATCACCTGAAAAGCGTCGCGACTGGCGGTAATACGCGGTTTTTCACGCAGATCGGAGAGTTGGCGGCGGCGACCCAGTTCGAGGGCGGCAGCGATAGTAATGGCCTTGGCTTCGCCGATGCCTTTGAAACGTTGCAAATCAGTCAGGGAACGTTTACCTAATTCGTGGAGATTGAGATCCACCGTTTGAAGGATACGTTGGGCCAGGGCCACGGCACTTTCACCAATTGAGCCGGAACCGAGCAGAATGGCCAGTAATTCCGCATCAGTGAGGGATTGGCGGCCTTTGAGCAGCATTTTTTCGCGGGGCCGGTCTTCTTCGGCCCAGGCAGTAATGGCACGGGAAATTTCCATAGGGATAAAAGGTGAAAGGAATAAAAATGATAAGGGGTGAAAAGATGATAGCCGGATGCGCGAAAAGTACTGCTTTTACGAAAACGCAGGCGGCATTTTTTGACAGTTTTTACAAACGCTCTTTAAACGCAGACACTAAAACCCTATCAAAGCCGGGACATCTGATCTATTCCATCACCAAAAATTTTCGATTATGAAATTTACCATGCAATTACCGTTGCTGTGTGCAGCGTTGGTTTCGTTGTTTGTCATGTCGTTTCAGACGATGAACACGGCAAAAAGTCTCGAAAATGTTCGCCCGTGGGAACTTTTGGGCTTAAAAAAAGTGAATTATGCCCTGGACCGCGACGAAATCGTGGTGACGGCCCGCGAAGGCGTGTTTACCGCCATTCAGGTCAAAGTGAAACGTAGCCCGATCAATATGCAGAAATTAGTGGTGCATTACGGCAATGGCGAAACGGAAGATATTGAACTGCGCAACAACTTCGCCGCCGGTAGCGAAAGCCGCGTGATTGATCTGCTGGGTAACAAAAGAATAATTCGGAAAATCGTGTTCTGGTACGATACCAAAAATCTGGCGCGGGGCAAGGGAATCGTGGAAGTGTGGGGAAGGCACTGAGGCGAATGCGGAATTTTGGAATGCGGAGTGCGGAATGACTAAACACAACGTCTCGCATGTGGAGTGCGGAGCTATTCCATATTCCGCATTCCGTATTCCGTAATGATCTCCACCCCGCCCCCGCTCCGCGTCACCAGCACCGAACGAGGCAAACCAATTCGATCTAAAAATTGCAAATCCCGCACCGGCCCATTCAGCCAAAAACCGGATTCGGCAGGCTCTACTGATTGCCAATTACCATGCCCGTCATTGAGTAATAAACTGCCAAACGAAGCATCGAAGCGGCCAATACTAGGCTGCACTTCGTAAAAATTGCCGCCGAGTAAAACATCGGTTTTGCCATCACCATTGAAATCGCCGGGCAGCATCGCAAAAACCGGGCTGCACTGCGCGATCATCGGCAAAGGGTGCAATATACACGGTTCTTTGCCGCGATTTTCGATCCAGCAACTGGCCAATTCCTGTACTTCCCGGTGTATGGCCTGGGTGCGCATCTCTTCCGTAAAAACCTCTTCAAACGTGCTCTGTGAAAATTTCCGGTAGTCCACGTAGCGTTTGCGCAGCATCGCCAACTGACTGATCAACAAATCTTTATCCGCAAAAATGCAGTTGCGCCCCTGGCGATAAAGGGTCAGAATCGGATCGAAAGAGCCGTTGTTGTCGAAGTCTTTCACCCACAAACCCAGCGGTTCGGTGGGGCTGGCACGAAGGATGGAATTCAGGCCCAGATTGCCCGCCAGCAAATCCGGGTCGCCATCGCCGTCCAGGTCTGCGCTGCGGACGCAATTCCACAGGCCAGCAGAGGCCGGAATTTCATTTTTAGTAAAACCGCCGCCGGTATTGCGTAGTATAGTCACGGCCATCCATTCGCCGACCACCACCAGATCGGATAAGTGGTCACCATCCGCGTCCAGCCATTGGGCATCAGTGACCATACCCAGCACGCCATTGTCTGGCAGCATGGAAGTGGCATCGGTGAAGTGGCCCTGGCCGTCATTTTTCAACAAAAAAGAATGCGGTGCCAGCCCATACGCGCCACCGACCGACCGCGCGCCCACGAACAAATCGAGGTCGCCATCGCCGTCAAAATCAGCGGCGCGGACACAGGAAGTATGTTCCCGCATGGATGGCAAAGCGTTGGGAATTATGGCAAAATGCCCCTGACCATCATTGCGTAACAGGTAATCATTCAAGGTAGTATCGCTGCTGTTGCCCGTTCCCAAATACAGGTCTTGATCCATGTCCCCATCGGCGTCGAAGAGGGTGCAGGTGGTAATATTGCCAGCGATGATTGGCAGTGTGGCGGCAACTAAGGCACCCGAATTGTCCCGGCGATAAAGTTGTTTCCCGACCACAAAGGCCGTTCCTCCGCTCACGTCAATCTGCCGACTTGCCGCCACAGGGCCCTGGGTATGCAGCGACCAGGGCAACAGTTTTTCCGCAAAAAGGTCGTCGGCCACAGGCGGTACGGCACTCGCCACCGTCTGCGTGGCCAACGCCAGCGGCGCAGGGGTCATTATTGGCAGAGCATGCGCAGAGGATTGTTCCAGCACCAGCGTCTGCCTGACCGTTATTGTGTAAAGCATCTGGCTTTGGCCGCCCGGCCACACAACTTGCAGCGAATCCGCCTGGGTATGCGCTCCTAAACCAATGTTCAGCACTGGCTCCACTGAAGATTGAAACCCTCGAACACATTGATTTTCATAGTATTGGGCTTGGCCTGCCGTCCACAATTTCACCGTAGCACCCAGGCCAAAAGGGTTTTTATCCGCTCCTTTAAACTTGACTTTCAGCCAATTTCCTTCTTTGGTATTGTTCTGTAAAATCGAGGCGGGCGCGTTCAGGTTATTGGTCACCAAATCCAGGTCGCCGTCGAGGTCCAAATCCACGTACACCGCGCCGTTGGAGCAGCCACGCTGGTCGAGGCCCCAAGATTGGGAGACATCCTCGAAGGTCAAATCCTGCCGATTTCTATAACAATAATTTGCTACGCCCCCCGGCGGCATTTTTTCAATCAATTGTAAATCAGTGGCTTGCTGCTGGACATCGGCAGAAGAAATGAATTTCAAATAGTCCATATCATTGGGCCGTCGCTCAATGCCATTGGTGATATAGAGGTCTTTCCAGCCGTCCAGATCAAGATCGGCGAAGAGCGCACTCCAACTCCAGTCGGTGGCAGAGATGCCCGCGAGTTGGCCGATTTCTGAAAAAAACAAGCCCCCCCTGCCCCCCGTAAAGGGGGGAGTACTGGCAGCTGCGCCGGAAGAAGTGCTTGTTCTTCCCCCACTCGAATCTTTGCCGCTGGTGGGGCTCCCCCCTTTATGGGGGGCGGGGGGGGGCTTTCCCCGATTCATCTGCAAATTATTCCTCGGAAACTGCCAGTGATAACCCAGATTATGCTTGTAGGTATAAACGTCGTAAGCGTCGGCGGGCTGACTGGCCTTGAGGATGGTTTCGTCCTCGGGTTTCATGTCCAGCGTGACCAGATCGGGGCGTGCATCGTTGTTAAAATCGGCCAGATCGCAGCCCATAGAGAAGTTGGAAGTGTGGCCCATGCTGCCCGCCAAATCTTCTCTAAAATATTGACCACCAACGTTATAGTATAAATAGTCATTTTCGTGAAAATCATTGGCGACATAAATATCCGGGTAGCCGTCGCCATTCAGATCGCCAATGGCCAACCCCAGGCCGTAGCCGGATAAACCATCCTTGATGCCGCTATTTTGTTGCCAATTAAAATGGCCATCGTCGTTGCGATACAGCCGGTCGGAGGCGTGGGGATCGAATATGCGGGTATGCGATGTGTCGCGATAACTGGCGGAAGAATGCACACTGTGGCACAGCACGAAGCAATCCAGATCACCGTCGAGATCGTAATCAAAGAAGGCCGCCTGGGTGCAAAAGGCTTGCAGATCAAGACCGTATTCGGCGGCGCGTTCGGTGAAAGTCAGGCCATTGGCCGCCGCACCATTGTTGATAAATAACTGGTTTTTGCCCTTAAAACTTTTATAATCACCGACCTGGCAGACGTAAATATCGAGCCAGCCGTCGCCATTGACATCGGCAATTGTCACGCCGGTTTTCCAACTACCCGTGCCGCCTACGCCAGCGGTGGCAGTTATATCTTCAAATTTACAATTTCCCCGATTCAAGTAGAGTTTGTTCTGGCCGGTATTGGAAGTAAAATATAAATCCGGCAGGCCGTCATTATTCACATCGCCGGTGGCCAAGCCGCCGCCATTGTAGTAATAGAGATATTGAATAATATTCATCCCGTCCGGCGTTTGGTCGGGCAAGGAATTGGCAAAATCAATACCGGTAACAGAGGGCGACAGTGCGCTGAACAAAGTGGGGGCAGCGGGCTTTTGGCAAGCCATTACGCAAAGAATGCCCGCGAAAAGTGCCAGACAGGGCCAGCGTCCATACATAGAACCAATCGGTTGGAGGGCGAAATTTATTACGCCAATAATGTACTAAACGTTTGACAGAAAAACAATTATACTTTAACGCCTTTCGTAATCGCTGCCTTGCGGAGCCGTTGCAGAAAGGGCGAGGCGAAGATAAACGATTGCAGATTTTCATTATCGCTGTCCAGCACCTCGTCTTTGGAGCCACTCCATTCCAGGCGACCTTCGTGCAAAAAGCAAATATTATCGCCGCTTTCCATTACCGAGTTCATATCGTGGGTATTAATAATGGTCGTAATTTTTTGTTCGTCGGTGATGCTGGTAATCAATTCATCAATCAAAATGGAGGTTTTCGGGTCCAGGCCTGAATTAGGCTCGTCGCAGAATAAGTACTTGGGTTCCAGCACAATAGCGCGGGCAATGCCCACCCGCTTTTGCATGCCGCCGGAAAGTTCGGATGGGAATTTGGTATTATTACCAGCAAGATTCACGCGCTCCAGACAATGGTTCACGCGCTCTAGTTTTTGCCGGGCATTCATGGTCGTGAACATATCGAGCGGAAAGCGAATATTCTGCTCCACCGTCAGCGAATCAAACAATGCCGAACCCTGAAAAAGCATCCCAATTTTCATACGAATGGCCCGCATGCCCTGCTTATCGAGGTTGGTAAAATCCACATCGTCGTACCATACCTTGCCGGTGGTGGGGGTTTGCAGGCCCACCAGAATTTTTAGCAGCACCGTTTTTCCGGCTCCCGACCGCCCAATAATGAGGTTGTTTTTGCCAGCCTCGAAATCGAACGTAATGCCTTTCAGCACCTCCTGATCGCCAAACTCCTTGGTTACATTTTCTGCACGAATCATTGGTAGTCAATTAGTTGAGAAGTGGAGGATGCGAGTATTTGAGTATTTGAGGATTCGATTCAGTAAGCAAATGAATGTCAGGCACTTAGAGAGGCTTTCTTTCTTTGGTCACTAAATACCCGAGCATCAACACCAGTTTTAACCTTGGCACTGGTAATTGATCGAATACTCGCATCCTCAAATATTCAAAAATCAGCAAATCCCGGCAAAAGTAACCGCTCCGGCCCAAACACGTTCATGAAAAAATATTATACACCGCCCAGGCACACAGATAAGCCAGTCCGGTCATAAAAAAGAACTGAAATATCGCCCATTTCCAACTGCCCGTTTCGCGGCGTACCACGGCCAACGTGCTGAAACATTGCATCGCCAAAGCATAAAATACCAGTAGTGAAAGAGCCGTCGCCAGCGTATAAACAGGTCGTGTGGGATCGTCCGCGTAGGTTTCCTTACGCATTTCGGTACGCAGGGTGGTTTTTGCGGCATTTTCCGCGCGGTTATTGATGTCGCCTTCGGCGGAACCCAGGTTGTACAGCACCGCTAAAGTGCCGGTAAACACCTCGCGGGCGGCAAAAGAGGTCAGCAGCGCAATACTGATCTTCCAATCATAGCCCAAAGGCCGAAAAGCGGGTTCTACGAACTTGCCCAACTGCCCGGCATACGAGGCCTCGAGACGGTGTTGGGCGACCAGGTCGGCGGTGTCGGTGTTACGTTGGGTGGCCTCATTAATGGCCGAAGTTTCGGCGCGTTGCATCGCCCCATTTGGGCCAAAACTCGACAAGGCCCACAAGCCAATGGACACCCAGATGATGATTTTTCCGGCCCCGGAGACGAACGCCCGCACTTTTTCCCAGACGGTGAGCCACACATTACGCCACTGCGGCAGGCGATACACGGGAAGTTCGATGGCCAAAAAAGACGGTTCGCGGCGATGCAGCCATTTTTTCATAGCCCAGCCCGATAAAAACGCCACCACCACGCCCAGGGCATACATTCCCCCAAAAACCAGCGATTGTGTGCTGAAAATCCCGGCGACTTTTACGTTCGGCACCGCCAGCCCGATCAGCACCAGATAAACCGGGATGCGGGCACTGCAACTGATGAACGGCGTGACCATGATCGTAATGATCCGCTCCTGCCAGTTGCCGATGGTGCGGCTGCTCATAATGGCGGGTACCGCGCACGCACCACCGCTGATGAGCGATACAATACTGCGCCCATTCATCCCAAATCGGCGCATACTTTTATCAAACATGAACACCACCCGCGCCATGTAGCCCACTTCTTCCAAAATGGTGACGAGGAGAAATAATAAAGCAATTTGGGGCACAAAAACCATGATACCGCTCAGTCCGGTGAGTACACCATCGGTCAATAAATCGGTGTACCAGGCTGCAGGCAGGTACGTTTTCAGCCAGTCGTTCATTAAGCCAAAACCTGCCTCGATAGCGTCCATCGGATATTGGCTCCAGTCGAAAATGGCCTGAAAAATGAGCAGCATCACCCCAAAAAATATGATCGGACCCCAACGGCGGTGGGTCAGAACGGTATCCAGCCGGTCGGTGGGGGTGCTGGGAAAAGCGGGGGGCTGTTGCACGGCTTCCTGCACGACCGGCAAAAAATGATCGTAGCGATCCAGCGTTTCGTCCACTTGGCCACGCAGGGACTGGAAATTTTTGGTTTGTACGATGGCCGCCACCGTACCGCGTTCGGTCTTGGACATAAACGGCAGCCAACTGTGGTGGTGGGCCAGTTGGAGGGCGCGGTACGAATTTTCAACGCCCAGGTTGAGCCGTACGGCTTCGGTCACCTGTTTTTCCAGTTCTGAAAAAGGGTAATAGGGCTTCCGCAGGTCCGCGCCCTGGCGATCCAGTTTTTCTATTTCGCCCAATAATCGCTGAATATTATCGCCCGTGCGTCCGCTGACCGACATGACCGGGACGCCGAAACGCTCCGTCAAACGCGCTGTATTAACCTTAATACCCAAATCGGCGGCGGCATCGGACATATTCAACACCAGGATCATCGGCAGATTCAGGTCGAGCAACTGCGTAAAAAGCAGCAGGTGCTTTTCCAACTTGGTCATATCGGCCACATAGACGATGGCATCGGGAAAAAATTCGCTGGCGGGATCGGCCAGCACCTGGGCCACCATTTTTTCATCCGAAGAAGTCGGATACAGGCTGTAAGTGCCGGGAAAATCAATCAATTCGGCTTCCTCGCCATTGGCAAAGCGCAGACGGCCCACTTTTATATCCACCGTAACGCCCGGAAAATTGCCGGTTTTTTGCCGCAGGCCGGTCAATTGGTTGAACACCGTGGACTTGCCACTGTTCGGGTTTCCTACCAAAGCAATTTTGCGGAGTCCGCGCGTACCGTTGATCATACTTCCAGCAGAATACTCGTCGCTTCTTCCTCCCGCAACGCCATCCGAATACCATCCACTTTGATGTAATAAGCCGAGCCAAATGGCGCGTGGCGCACCAGTTCGATCCGGGTACCCGGCAATACGCCCATTGCCGTAAGTTTGCAGGCCAGTTCGGGGTTAGAAAATGCAATGGTAAGCGCACTTTCGTGCAGTTTCAAATCGGGAATAGTACGATAACGGCGTTGCATAAAAGGGTGGTGGAGCAAGCTGGGCTGCGATACGCAAATGATTTAGATAAAATCTAAACAAGGCAAAAGTAGAAGTTGTTTTGGAAATAAAATGCAAAATCTGGTAAGCATTTTGTCAGGAAAGGTTTCGGAATCGGTTTTTATTCATCATTTAAAAATTCATCATTCATAATTAACTCATGTTCACTGGCATCATCGAAGCATTAGGCACCGTACGCAACGTCGAGAAAGATCGCTCCAACCGCCATTTTACCGTGGAAAGTGTCCTCTCCGGCGAGTTGAAAATTGACCAGAGTCTCAGCCACAACGGGGTTTGCCTCACCGTAGTCGGTCTGGCACCTGGCACCCACACGGTAACGGCGGTGGAAGAAACCCTGCTGCGCAGCAATTTGAATGACTGGACCCTAGGCAGCCTCGTCAATTTGGAACGCTGCCTGCCGATGGGCGGACGGCTGGATGGCCATATTGTGCAGGGCCACGTGGATACTGTGGCCACCTGCCTGGAAGTGCTGGAAACCGGCGGCAGTTGGCGGTTCACGTTTCGCTACACTCCGCACCCGGAGCATTTGCTGGTGGACAAAGGTTCGGTCTGTCTCAATGGCGTCAGCCTCACCGTGGTGGAGCCGCAGGACGACCAATTTAGCGTGGCCATTATTCCTTATACTTGGGAACATACCAACTTCCGCACTTTGGCGGCTGGTCACACGGTCAATATTGAATTTGATATTATTGGAAAATATATTGCCCGGCATCTGGCGGCGTATGGGAATGCGGAGGGCAGAATGCGGAATGCGGAATAGCACATTCATTTTATATAGGAGGGAACCAATGGGGTCTCCTTATCAATGCAAACAATGGGGTAAAGCCGCAAAATGCTGACTATAATAATGCTTCAACCTTCCAACGCAATGGTCACCTTTCCTTTCCACTCCTGCTCTGGTTGCAGCGTCACCAGCCCCTGTCCATTATTGAAAGCATCCACGTTGCACGTCATGGGTTCCAGAGCCACGCTGCTGCGATGCGGCGGCGTGAAGACCTGAAAATAAGGGAATTGCCGCGCACTGGCCTGCACTTTCAGCGTTTGACCGGCGTGTTCAATTTGCAATTTATACGAGCCTGCATCTTTCGTGGCCTGGAAACAATTGTCCAGTTCTGTTTCGCCGAGGCGTTTTTTACGCAAAAAATCCGGGAAGGCCGTCCGTTCGCCGGTCGGAATCATGCGCTCCTGAATGGCCACCTTTTCGCAGGCGGGCAACTGCAACAAATGATCGTCCACCCGCTCCGTTAATCGGAAATATGGATGCCAGCCGCAACCGACGGGAATGGCTTCGCTGTGCAAATTGCGGCAAGCCACTTCCACGGTAAAAGTGCCGCTGTCGTGCAGCATGAATTCTATTTCCAAAGTAAAAGGAAACGGATAATACTCGCGCTGGCCTTCATAAGTGAAGCTGCACTGGATGCTGGCGTGGTCTTTAGACAGGAACACGTAGTCCACTTCAAAGGCCTCGTCGCGCACAAAACCGTGGATGGCATTTTCGGTTGCCGCATTATTGATCGGAAACTGATAATGCTTGCCCAGCCATGTATATTGGCCCCGGTCGAGTCGGTTGGGAAACGGAAACAGCAGCGCACTTTTACCAAATTTGGCGATGTCCAGTTCTTCCGGGGTTTGGTAGCCATCCAGAATAGCCTGCCCACCGATGATGAGGTCCAGCAGATTAGCACCGCGTTCCGGCACGATGCTGAAGGAATGACCCGTGACGGTATGTTGTAGCGTGTAGCGGGTGTATTTGCCGAAAGGCGTTTTGATTAGATCGTACATGGCGGAGGTGGTGAAATAGGTGTTCTATGGAAGAGGATTAACAACTTTCAGTCCTGGAATTCCAGCAAAATCGGCAGTATTTCTGGATACCAGTTCTTCATCAAGAACTAAAGCAGTCGCAGCAATAAGCGCATCTCCAAGGGATATATTTTTCATTTGCCGAAGTTCTACGGCTTTTTGGATGACTATATCGTCTATTGGAACACTTTTTAGAATCTTGAAAAGACTTTGAAAGTAAAGGATCTGCGCCGACGTGATTTTATGGTATCCTAAAGTTTCTACCATGCTAACAACAGAAAACAGGTTAGCGGGATTCGTGGTATAGGGCAGTAAAAGAGCAGAAAACTGCGGCTCACCAGAATAGATAAGAATATTGGAATCGAGTAAAGACATAAGATCAGTCGCGGAAAGGCAGTAAACGATCTTTTCGGACCTCCATTTGATATTGCAAGGCATCCCCGAAAGTACCCATGTCGCAACCCTGACGAATAATACGTAGGGCCTTTTCCATTTCGGATTCAGAAGGTTTTGAGGTATCTACTTCCGTTTTTGTAATGCGAATGCCCAGCCGCTGTAGCAGCGGAAGCAACAGATTGAAATCATGTAGATTGGGAATTTCGAGAACAACCCTAGTCATAAGCCTTGGATATATAGTTTGCTAATGTTGCCAGCAAAATTAAACGGATTTATACGAAAAACAACTGCCCCGTTAACACAGGGCTAACGAGGCGGTTGCAAAACAAGAATTTATTTATCAAACTACTATTTCCTACTTAATCGGTGCCGCCGCCGGAGGCACAGGGGCCACTGACATCTGCTCAATTTTTTGTTCTGGTTTCAACGTAGAACCATGATCGGCAGCCGCGCGTTCGCCCAAAATGGGAGCGATGGTCAGACCAACCAGGCACGACAATTTGATCAAAATATTCATCGAAGGGCCGGAAGTATCTTTGAATGGGTCACCCACCGTATCGCCGGTCACCGCCGCTTTATGCGGTTCGGAGCCTTTGTAGAAGGTTTTGCCATTGATTTCCACGCCTTTCTCGAACGATTTCTTGGCATTGTCCCAGGCACCACCGGCGTTTGACTGGAAAATAGCCCACAACACACCGCTCACCGTCACGCCCGCCATGTAGCCACCCAGTGCCTCGGCACCCATGATGAAACCCACCAGAATTGGCGTGACAATCGTAATCAAACCGGGCATCATCATTTCGCGCAAGGCGGCTTTGGTCGAAATATCCACGCATTTACCATATTCGGCTTTGCCGGTGCCTTCCAGCAAACCCGGAATTTCCCGAAACTGACGGCGTACTTCTTCCACCATTTCCATAGCGGCGCGGCCCACACTTTGCATGGCAAAAGCCGAAAATACCACCGGAATCATGCCGCCGATAAACAAGGCAGCCAGTACGTCGGCCTTGAAAATATTGATACCTTCAATACCCGTAAAATTCACGTAAGCAGCAAACAGAGCCAAAGCCGTCAGTGCCGCCGAAGCAATCGCGAAACCTTTACCGATGGCCGCCGTGGTGTTACCCACCGAGTCCAGCACGTCGGTACGTTCGCGCACTTCTTTTGGCAATTTGCTCATTTCAGCAATACCACCGGCGTTGTCGGCAATCGGCCCGAAAGCGTCAATGGCCAACTGCATGGCGGTGGTAGCCATCATGGCAGAAGCGGCAATAGCCACGCCGTAGAAACCGGCCAGCGTATAAGCACCCCAAATAGCCCCGGCAAACAGCACGATTGGCATCCAGGTGGACATCATACCCGTGGCCAAACCCGCGATAACGTTGGTGCCGTGGCCGGTGCCCGATTGACGGACAATGCCCATAACCGGCTTACCGCCCAGACCCGTATAATATTCGGTGATCTTGGAGATCGCTGCGCCCACGGCCAGGCCAATGATTACTGCGCCAAACAAGTTCATATTGGAAATCACCAGAGCGCCTTTACCAAAAAAGACCATCGTCATCTGGCCGGCCGGAATCATCCAATTGATGACCGGATAGCAGGCAATACCCGTAATCAGGATGCTCGCCCAGTTGCCTCGGTTCAGCGCGCTTTGCACGGTATCGAAACTCAGGTTGGCAGTGTCGCTCACGCGCACCATCAGCATACCGACGATGGAAAACAGGATACCGAGACCGGCGATCAGCATCGGCAACAGGATCGGGCCAATACCGCCGAAACCATCGTTGGCAACGCCTGTATCGCGGATCACCGAGTTGCCTAGCACCATTGCGGCCAGCATGGTAGCCACATAAGAACCAAACAAGTCGGCACCCATACCGGCTACGTCACCCACGTTATCACCTACGTTATCGGCGATGGTGGCCGGGTTGCGTGGATCATCTTCGGGAATACCGGCCTCCACTTTACCCACCAGGTCAGCACCTACGTCGGCGGCTTTGGTATAAATACCACCACCCACACGGGCAAAAAGAGCGATGGATTCTGCACCCAGTGAAAAGCCCGCCAGTACTTCCAGCACCCGCGACATATCCACAGCACCACGATCGCTCGTATAGGTACCCTGCATGAAATAATTGTAAAAAAGTATGAAGAGCACACTTAAACCCAGCACGGCGAGACCGGCCACACCCAGACCCATTACCGAACCGCCGTTGAAAGAAACTTTCAGGGCTTTGGCGAGGCTGGTACGAGCGGCTTGCGTAGTGCGCACGTTGGCTTTGGTTGCCACGCGCATACCCATGTTGCCGGCCAGGGCGGAGAAAAGAGCACCAATAATAAAGGCGACGACGATCAGCGGGTGGCTGGTCTCTACCTGTGTGCTCAGCCAGCCCAGCAGTATGCTGGCAATCACGACGAAAATACCTAATACACGGTATTCTGCATTCAGGAAAGCCAGGGCTCCTTCGGCAATGGCCTTGGAAATTTCCTGCATTGTACCGTCACCGGCGTCTTGTTTGTTCACCCAATTTTGCAGAACGAACATGTACACCAGCCCGACTACACCGAAAAGAGGAATTAAGTAAATCAGAGAATCCATCCCGTGATTTTTAGTTGGTTATGAAAAAATAGAAAGTTGGTTTGAAATTCGTCGAAAACCAGGCAATACTGCCCCAAAACGGCGGCAAAAGTAAGAAAAATAAGTTTCCAGCAAAAAAAACAACAAACAACGACCTACCAAACCAGGGATAATTGGGCTGAGTGGCTACCAAATTGAAAAGTAAGCTTCCCGGAACGGCTTTGTACAGGCAACAAAAATTCCACCGGGCCATCCTGATAACTGCCGCCCTCTGCCAACAGGTTCAGATCGTTGGAAGGTGCCAGCGGCGGAATACCGGGACATTCCAGTCGAAAATTCCGCACCCAAAAATTGATGGTTTGATGATAAGCCGTTTTTGGGGAGCAACGTATTCGTAATGCTAATCGCTTTTGTTGTGGGGTGAGTACCTCGATTTTTGCGTCCAATATGTCATACGTCACTTCCTGAGCGTTTTCTACCAGCACCACTCGTTTGCCATCCGGGAAACGTACCTGGCCACCAGATAATGTCCCATCGGGAGTGCTGGTAGCAGAGGTCGCCGCAGGATTGGCAGGCACCTTTAAGAAAAAATAAGTAGCCACACCGATCGCTAAAATTAATGCGCCCACCAACGTCGGCACCAACCAATTATTTGGTTTAGTGGCAGGGTGAGTGGTTGGTGCAAGCTGTTCCGCCGGATTGGTTTCCAAGTCGGAAATCAGGTTGAGCAGAGCCGCATTCACCTGATTCACCTGGCGCATAGCGTCTTCCGGCGCGATCAGGTTGGTATTTGCTTCCCGCTCTATTTGTTCCAGCCGCGCCCGCAACAGCACACACTGATCATATATGCTCAAATAATTCGATCTCGACCATTCCAGCAGTGTATCTACTGCCTGATCGGTTTCATTTTGCATGATCAGTTCGCGAATCTGTTCTTTCAGTTGTAGCATAGACTAAATATTTAACGTCCCAAAATTCACTATTTTTTGTCGGCTGCAATTATAGTATTTTTCAATTTCAACCTTTCCCAGGGTCGTAATGTTATGCCCACCTGACCGAAAACCCTACCTTCGCCGCTATCATGGCCTTCGATCCAAACAATATTTCAATTCCCGACAATGATCCGACTGCGTCATCGCGCAAGCAGGACCATATTGAACTGGCTTTCCAGAGCCAGGTGACCGCCAATGGGCTGGACCGACGGTTCTATTATGAGCCTTTGCTGAGTGCTCATCCCGCATCGTCGTCCTGGGCACCGTTTCCTTTTTTGGGAAAAACGTTGCGTACGCCGCTTTGGGTCTCTTCTATGACCGGCGGCACGGAGTTGGCCAAAATCATCAACGCCAACCTGGCCCGCGCCTGCGCCGAATTTGGCATGGGGATGGGTCTGGGCAGTTGCCGCCAACTATTGTATTCCGACGACCGATTGGCCGATTTTGACGTGCGCGACCAGATGGGGCCGGATGTGCCGCTTTTTGCCAATCTCGGCATTGCGCAGATCGAACAACTCATCGAGCAAAATGAGACCGACCGTATTCCGGCTTTATTAGATAAACTACGCGCCGATGGCCTCATTATCCACGTGAACCCCTTGCAGGAAGCCATGCAGCCCGAAGGTGATGTATTTCGGGTGCCGCCTATTGAGACCATTGAGTGGATCATGCAATTGGCTGATTATAAAGTAATTGTCAAAGAAGTAGGGCAGGGTTTCGGGCCGGAAAGTCTGCGTGCCTTGCTGCAATTGCCCTTGGCCGCCATCGAATTTGCGGCGGCGGGCGGCACCAATTTTGCCAAACTCGAACTACTTCGCAGCGACCTGTCCCGGCAGTTGACTTTTGAAAAAATAACCACCATCGGCCATTCTGCCGAAGAAATGATGGGCTTTATCAATACACTGATGGCGGAACTGGGGGATCGTTGCCAAGTGCAACACCTGATTATTTCCGGTGGTATCCGCGATTTTCTCGACGGCTATTATTTGCTGAAACAATCACCTTTACCGGCGGTGTATGGACAAGCCTCCGGTTTTTTGAAATATGCCCGCGAAGACTACGCGGCCTTACAGGAATTTGTAAAAAGCCAGGTACGCGGACTGGAACTGGCGCAGGCGTTTTTGAGAATCAAAAGTTGAACATGAACAGATCAATCTCCGGCTTTTCCAAGCTTAATAAGAAACAGAAGATCAACTGGTTGATGGAAAATTTTGCGCAAGACCCGCCCGTGGCCGCGCAGGATTTCGAGACGTGGCAGCACCCGGAACCACGCATTCAGCGCGTCTTGGATGGTCTGGCTGAAAATGCGGTCGCCAACTACGTGCTGCCTTACTGCATTGCGCCGAATTTTTTGATCAATGGCCGCATGTACGCCGTGCCGATGGTCATTGAAGAAAGCAGCGTGGTGGCAGCGGCCAGTAGTGCCGCCAAATTCTGGGCCGAGCGGGGCGGTTTTCATGCCGAAGTGATTGATACCGTAAAACTGGGTCAGGTCCATTTTCGCTGGGCGGGCCAAACGGATCGGCTGCAAGGCTGGTTTCCGATGTTGCGCAGCCAACTCCTCGCGGATGCCGCCGATTTGACGGCCAATATGGAACGGCGCGGAGGCGGCATTCGGGCGGTAGAACTGCTCGATTATACCCATTTGGAACTCAATTACTACCAGATCCGCGTCTCTTTCGAGACCTGCGACAGCATGGGGGCCAACTTCATCAATTCGGTGCTGGAACGTTTTGCCCGCAGCCTGGAAGATTTTTTGATGAACCATCCCGGCTTGTCTGATCTGGAACGCGATGTGGAAGTGGTCATGGCCATTCTTTCCAATTTCACTCCCGACTGTCGGGTGCGGGCCTGGGGCGAATGCACCATTGATTCTTTTGCCGGTCCGGCCCGCGATCTGGGTATGGAACCGCATACACTGGCGGATCGTTTTGCGACGGCGGTCCGAATCGCCAATATTGACCCTTACCGCGCTACTACGCATAATAAGGGCATTTTCAATGGAATAGATGCCGTGGTGCTGGCGACGGGCAATGATTTTCGGGCCATAGAAGCCTGCGGTCATGCTTATGCGAGCCGGGGCGGACATTACCACAGTCTGAGCCGCTGCAAGGTGAGCGATGGCGTCTTTCGTTTTGAACTGGAAATACCGCTGGCCCTCGGTACGGTGGGCGGGCTGACGGCCCTGCATCCGCTGGCCAAATATTCCCTGGAGCTGCTGGGGCATCCCTCTGCCCGTGAGCTGATGTGTATCGTGGCTTGTGCGGGGCTGGCGCAGAATTTTGCCGCCGTGCGCTCGCTGGTGACGACGGGTATTCAACAGGGCCACATGAAAATGCACCTGACCAATATATTACATCACCTGGGCGCGTCCGAAGAAGAAGCGGCGGCAGCGCAGTTTCATTTTTCTAAACAAACGGTCAGTTTTAGTGCGGTAAGGACGTATTTGGAGGCGGCGAAAGTGAATACGTGATTACTTTGAGGTTATCTTTGTCAATTCAAAACAAACCTCCAATCATGGGAAAAATATATGCTGACATTGAACTGGTCAATACGGACGATATAGCCCTGTTTCGCAGAGGGTACTTGACTGAAGATAAGATTCGCAGGATGGTCGTGAGTATGTTGGTAGATTCTGGTGCTTACAATCTTTCGATCAACGAGAATATTGTCATGCAATTGGGCCTGGAAAGAATTACCGAACAGGTTTTTGAATTGGCCGACGGCACCCACAAAACCTTTGATGTCGTTGGCCCCGTGGAAGTTCGTTTCAAAAATCGGGACACTACTACACGTGCCGTTGTGCTTCCAGGCACGACCGAACCACTTTTGGGTCAAATCCCGATGGAAGACATGGATGTGGTCATTTATCCCCGGGAAGAACGCCTGGATGTAAACCCGGACAGCCCGTTGGTGCCCAAAAAATCGTTGAAGTAAAAGCATATTTTCCAACAGTTGGTACTCAATCCTTAGGCATGTTCCTTCTCGACATTTCCGCCCTGTTACCAATATTTCTGACCATCTGCTTTATCGCTCTTTTTGCTGCACTTGGCCTATGGTTCAAACAGCGACGGGATACCCGGAAAAAGGCCGATGCCGAGCAAATGGCGCGCAGTCTGGGGCTTGCTTTTTCGGAAAAAGACTTTTTTGGTTTGGCCCCGCAATTAAAAGCCTTCGAGATGTTTCGGCATTCGCGTCGGCGTTGGGGACGTAATGCCCAGGTAACGAATGTGTTACGTGGAAAAGTGGGCGATACCGAAGTGTTTCAATTTGATTATTCCTACGTTATTTCTACCGGCAAAAGTGCCAGACGTATTTCGCAAACCATTTTTTTTGCCAACGACAAACAGTGGTCGTTGCCGGATTTTCATCTGCGCCCCGAACAATGGTGGCATAAGGTGCTGGCCAAATTAGGCATAGACCATGACATAAATTTTCCGGAAAACCCGGACTTTTCCCAGCGTTTTCATCTGACCAGCCCTCTGGAAGAGCTGGCGCGGACAAAGTTCAGTCCTGAATTGCAAAAATTCCTGCTCGGCGGCCCGCGCATCCACGTAGAAGGCAGCAATTACTACCTCATTGCTTACCATCCCCGCAAGGTATTTCGAGGCGAAGAAGCCCGCGCGTTTTTTGAACGTTGCTGTCAATTGACGGAGTCATTGAAAGGCGAAAACAAACAAGACCTGCTGGATTTGGTAGAATTGAAAGATATAGAAAAAGAAACACCAATAATGTTGCCGGAGGCCGAAAAAAGAGAACTTTGAGTTCTAAGGAACGTGCAAATAATAAGTTGTTAATTGTGTCTTCGTGTTGAATTGTCATGTCGTAGAGAAACGGAGACATCCACACAAGCCAAGTTATTAGAAATACCCCCTGGTCAAGAAATGCTGGGTTACAGGGCTTGTGTGGATGTCTGCACTCCGTTGCGACATGACAACCAAGACGGCAGGAAACCTCACAAATTATTTCTTACACGTTCCTAAACTCGATTTTAACAGGAGTCATCCGAATTTTCGGGACGACTGTATGTCCAAAGCCGCAGCGCGGCGGAAGATTTGTAGCCTTCGAGAGCCTGTATAATCGTGGAGGTGCAGCGCACCGGAATACATTCCGGTG
>JANPIV010000091.1:0-28357 GCA_031425155.1 Saprospirales bacterium
CATTTGGATGGTTCAATCATGCTAGAAGATTAAGTAAAGATTACGAATTCTGCCCCAGAAATAGCCAAAGCATGATTTACATAGCATCCATCAGAATAATGCTAAATCGTCAAAAATAGGTTTTAAAACAGCCTCTTAGAAGATAAACGGCGCAACCGCGCGACACCAACTTATGAGTAACCACAACAGCTATCACCGGCTTTCCGGCGCCGGTTTACTGATTACCCTCGGCATTATTTACGGCGATATTGGGACTTCCCCGCTGTATGTGATGGATGCCATTACGGGCAGCAATGTGATTGACCGGCTGACTATTCTGGGCGGTGTTTCGCTGGTTTTCTGGACATTAACGGTCCAAACTACCGTGAAATATGTGCTGCTGACCCTGCGCGCCGACAATAATGGCGAGGGCGGCATCTTCTCACTCTACACCTTAGTGCGCCGTAAAGACCGCTGGCTGCTATATCCGGCTATCATTGGGGGCGCGGCTATGCTTTCCGACGGCATGATTACGCCGCCGATTTCGGTGGTTTCGGCGGTGGAAGGGCTGGAAAGCCGGTACCCAGGGATACCGACGGTGGGTATTGCGATTGGTATTATTTCTATCCTGTTCTTTGCGCAACGTTTCGGGACGGCAGCCGTGGGCAAGGGCTTCGGGCCGATCATGTTCCTGTGGTTTTCGATGCTGGCGGTGCTGGGCATTAACCAGATCGTGGATGACCCTTCGGTGATAGCGGCCCTGAATCCCTGGTATGGTGTGGAACTGATCTTACACAATCCAAACTCCTTAATTATATTGGGAGCCGTGTTTCTGTGTACGACTGGGGCGGAAGCATTGTACGCCGACCTGGGCCACTGCGGGCGCGATAACATTAAAATAAGCTGGATATTCGTCAAAACCTGCCTGGTGCTTACTTATTTGGGGCAGGCCGCCTGGTTGCTGAAATTTGAAGGGCAGGTGCGCCCGATGAAAACCTTCTATGGCGTGATGCCGGACTGGTTTTTGCTGATCGGTACGGGCGTCGCTACGGTGGCGGCGGTCATTGCCAGTCAAGCCCTTATTTCGGGGTCTTTCACGCTGGTTTCGGAGGCCATTCGGCTGGGTTTTTTGCCCAAAATGACGGTGAAATTTCCTTCCAATCTAAAAGGTCAAATCTATATTCCGGCGGTCAACACCTTTTTATGGCTGGGTTGCGTGGGCATTGTACTGCATTTTGAAAAATCGTCGGCTATGGAGGCGGCATACGGGCTGGCCATTATTCTGGCCATGTTGTGTACCACTATTTTGCTATCCAACTGGATGATTATCAAGCGTGTTAAGCCCATCATTATCTGGGCGTTCCTGATTTTTTATCTGCTGGTCGAGTTGGGTTTCCTGCGGGCCAACGTCACGAAATTCCATGAAGGCGGTTATGTCACCGTGTCCCTGGCGGCTCTGCTCTTTGGCATGATGTTACTTTGGCTCACTGCCAAACGCATCCGGCAGAGCTATACCGACGAAGTGTATATCAAGGACTATCTGGATCAATTAATTCTGCTCAGCAACGATAGCGAAATCCCCAAATTTGCTTCCAACCTGGTCTTCCTCAGTGGCGCGAGAAGTCCGAAAAAAGTAGAAGAGAAAATTCTCTATTCCATTCTACAAACCCAACCCAAGCGGGCTAACGTCTATTGGTTTGTCCACATAGATACCACTGACCAGCCCTACACGATGGAGTATGAAGTAAATACGATTGCGCCCAACGATGTCTATAAAATCAATTTCCGGTTAGGCTTCCGGGTGCAGCAACGCATGAATGTGTTTATGAAAAAAGTAGTAGAAGATCTATTGGAAAATGAAGAGTTGAATATCTATTCCCGTTACCATACCATGCCCAACAGTTATCCCACCGGCGATTTCCGGTTTGTGATCATTTCCGAATTTTTGTCGAATGAGAATGAACTGCCGTGGTTTGAACAATTAGTCATGGGTATTTATCTGACCGTAAAAGGGGTGATTTCTTCTCCCACCAACTGGTTTGGTCTGGATAGCGACTCGGTGGACGTTGAAAAAGCACCTTTGGTACTGAAAGCCGTGAAAGACGTGCGCTTGAAACGTATTCAAAGTACGTAAAGCGATGATATATTGAGTGGAGCGATTTTTTAGAGTAATTTCACCAAATAAGTTTGAGATGGGACTTTAGAATCCTCATCTTTCCGCCAAATAATTTTGGAATAATTACGAAATCACGCATGGGGAACCACAGCAACCATCGCCTCTCCGGAGCCGGTTTATTAATTACGCTCGGCATCATTTATGGCGATATTGGCACTTCGCCTTTGTACGTAATGAAAGCCCTGGTGGGCGAAGGCAAAGTCATTGATTCTTTGGTAGTGCTGGGTGGCGTCTCCCTAGTGTTCTGGACCCTAACTATCCAGACGACGTTCAAATATATTACACTGGTGCTACGCGCCGACAATAAAGGGGAAGGGGGCATTTTCTCGCTCTATTCCTTAGTGCGCCGTCGCCGTCGCTGGCTTTTGTACCCGGCCCTGTTGGGTGGGGCAGCGGTGCTAGCGGAAGGAATGATCACGCCCCCGATCACGGTCTCGTCGGCCATAGAAGGGTTATCGCTCAAATTCCCGGAAATACCGACTATTGGCATTGTCATTGCCATTATTTCGGGCTTGTTCTTCATACAGCGATTTGGCACCACCACGGTCGGCAAGAGTTTTGGGCCAGTAATGTTGGTCTGGTTCAGTATGTTGGGAATATTGGGTATTAGCCAGATTATCTATATGCCCAGTATCTTTAAAGTAATTAATCCTTACTACGGCATTCAGTTATTGATCCAGAGTCCCAATATGCTGATCATTATGGGAGCAGTATTTCTATGTACCACTGGGGCAGAAGCATTATACGCCGATCTGGGGCACTGTGGGCGACCTAATATCCGGGTGAGTTGGATATTCGTCAAAACCTGTTTATTGCTCAATTATTTTGGTCAGGCGGTCTGGTTGTTGCAGCATGAAGGCCAGAAACTGGATGACAATCCTTTTTACGGGATGATGCCGCACTGGTTTTTGTGGCCGGGTATTGTTATTGCTACAATGGCAGCGGTGATTGCCAGCCAAAGTATGATCAGTGGTTCTTTTACGCTGGCTTCCGAGGCGATCCGGTTAGGGTTTTTACCTAAAATGACGGTTCAGTTTCCCAGCAATCTGAAAGGGCAGATATATATTCCGGCGGTCAATACTTTCTTATGGCTTGGCTGTGTATGTGTCGTGTTGTTTTTCCAGCAAAGTTCCAAAATGGAAGCGGCGTATGGTTTGTCGGTAGTTTCTACTATGTTATGTTCTACTATTCTATTGGCCAACTGGATGGTGTTACATCGGGTACAGCCGTGGCGAATCTGGTTTTTTCTGATCTTTTATCTGATTTGGGAAGGCGGCTTTTTTGTGGCTAATTCCTTGAAATTTGCCGAAGGCGGTTATATTACGGTGATAATGGCTACCCTGCTTTTTGGGATGATGCTACTTTGGCTCACCGCCAAACGTATTCGGCAGAGTTATACTGATGAAGTCCATATAAAAGACTATGTGGATCAATTAATACTGTTGAGCAACGACGAAGATATTCCCAAGTTTGCTTCCAATCTGGTCTTTCTGACCGGTGCCAGAAGCCCTAAAAAGGTGGAGGAAAAAATCCTGTATTCTATTCTGCAAACGCAGCCTAAACGCGCCAACGTCTATTGGTTCGTGCATATAGATACCACGGACGAACCTTATACGATGGAATACGAAGTGAATACCATTGCGCCCAATGATGTCTATAAAATTCAGTTCCGGCTGGGTTTCCGGGTGCAACAGCGTATGAACGTGTTTATGAAAAAAGTAGTAGAAGATTTACTGGAAAATGAAGAACTGGACATTTTTTCCCGTTACCACATTATGCCCAATAGTTATCCGACCGGCGACTTCCGTTTTGTGTTGATTTCCGAATTTTTGTCTAATGAAAATGAATTACCCTGGTTCGAACAATTAGTGATGGGTATTTATTTGAGTGTAAAAGGCATGGTGTCGGCACCAAAGAACTGGTTTGGTTTGGATAGCGATTCGGTGGATATAGAAAAAGCACCTCTGGTACTCAGAGCCGTAAAAGATGTGCGCCTCAAACGCGTTCAGCCCGGGTGAGGGAATGAGCAAAATGGCGGTGCGCTTTTTGAAAGACCACTTATCTTTGCGCCGCAATAATTTGCATCAACCAGTCAACCTACTCACTCAACTCAGTTCAATGTACAAAGGCACCGTAAAATTCTATAACGAAGCCAAGGGCTACGGTTTTATCGTGGAAGAAGGCACCAATCAGGAAGTATTCGTTCACACGACCGGCTTGCTGGACAAAGTGCGCAACGGAGACACCGTCACTTTTGAAACCAAACGTGGCAAAAAAGGGATGACCGCTGTCGAGGTGAAATTGGCCTGATTGGTTTCACGGATTGGATCGCTATTATGCATGGCGAAAAAATCCGGGCAAGTTCGCGAAAATCCGTCCGATCTGCGTCCCTGTGTTAATCATTTGCAAACCAGTCGGGTAGGGGGGCAGCCCCTTCGGGATTGCTCTAATTTTGCACTACCCAAAGCGATTCCCTATGCAATCTAATTCCTCACTCACTTACTTTTTTTACACAATGGAAAGGAACAAACAAGTGCAGCTCGGCTTACTCGGCCTGCTCGCTATTCTGCTCGTCGCCAACCTTTTTGGTGGTGGCTTCAAAAACTGGTTTAATAAATCGGAATCTGATAAGATCCGGGAATCGGCGGCCTCTGTGATGCCGGCTAACCAAAATGGTAACATTCCAGGCACTAACACCAACGCTACTCCAACCCCTACCGGCCCGCTGACTGCTATTCAGTATGAAGGCGAACGGTATGATTTCGGCACGACCGATGAAGGCGAGATCGTAAAACACAGCTACAAATTCAAAAACACCGGCAACGAAGACCTGGTCATCAGCAACTGCAAAGGCTCCTGCGGCTGTACGGTGCCCACCTGGCCGAAAGAACCCATCCCTCCCGGCGGCACTGGCGAGATCAAAGTGGAATTCAATTCCAAAGGTAAACCCGGTCGCCAAACCAAACGCGTGACCGTAACCGCCAACACCAACCCGACCGAGACTTTTCTCGAAATCACCGGCGACGTGAAAGGCAAGGAACAACCTACTGCCAAGGGGGAATAAGTAATAATGTGGCCAATAAATAAAATGTGGTCAATGGGAATAAATTAAAATGTGGTCAATATTTTAAATGTGGTCAATGTGTTGAGCGTTGATCAGCGATTTGGAAGTTGGCTAATGGAATTATTTAAGAATCCCTGATGACGTAGATCGCCATCAGGGATTTTTAATTTTGGTTTTTTTCATTATTCACATTAATCACATTGACCACATTAACTTACCACCGTCCCATACATTTTCCCCGCCTTCGTCATTTTTGTCAAATAATCCAGCCGCTTCTGTGCCTCCGCGCGGCGGCTACTGCCTTTGATCTCTGCAATCCAGCCGATCTTGAGCCGCTGATAAAGTGGGGGAAATTGTTGAAAGTTTGCCCACACTTCCTCATCGGCCTGTAACTGTTCCAGCACCCAATCCGGCGTTTCAAAAGGATCATCCGGCGAGCCAATCTGGTCGCGGATCGGGGCGAGGCCGGCTTCGGTCATCAGCCCTTGTTTTTGCAATTTCCAGATGCGCTGACGATTCAGTTCGGAGAGCGAAGTCTTTTTGCGGCGTGGCGTGATGCGCTGCACCATACTCTCCTCGTCATATTTTTTCACGGAGCCGTCAATCCAGCCGAAGCACAGGCATTCCTCGACTATGTCATCATACGCTACCGATGGTTGGCCGGAGGCTTTGCGAAAAGTGCGTATCCATACTTCCGTTTTGGTTTGGTGGTGGGCCTGGAGCCAGGCCCGCCACTCGGCGCGGCAAGTGGGGTAGAATACTTCGGTGATTTCCATATTACCAGGTTTTTCTATCACGACGATACGACGGAACACAACGTAAATAAATATTAAACGTCATGTTCCGTCGTATCGTCGTGGTAGTTTTCATTTTTTACTCCCTCGTGGTAATGCTCATTGTTTTCGCACAAAATCCAGTACCGGATCGCGTCCGTTGCGGAAATGCTCAAAATTGACCGGAATAAGAACTTTGGGTGCCAGCACCGTAGAGGTGTTATTGGGGATTGGCCGATATTGCGAAGCAAACTGCACGGTAATATGAGACCACGGCAGCGAAAATTGCCACACCATATCATAATGGCTGGGCCTGGTACCGGAGGGTTCGCCGATCAGCGTAGCACCATTGATAGCCGACAAACGGGCGGCCACTTCGGTGGCGGCACCCTGCGTGAAAAAATTGGTAGCCACGAACATCTGTGCTGGCCGCTTTTCTTTTGGCAGGGCGGCAAAACGCTCGGCTAATTTAATGCCGTCAGAGGGCGTGCCGCCAGGATTGAAACGTAAGTCAATCAGCACTTTAGCGTAGGGCTTCTGGGCCAAAACAGCGAACAGCGAATCAGAAAATTCCTGGAAAGAAGGCAACGAGGCTGCGCCCTCGGCATCGCCGACGGCCAGCCGCATTTCCCGGCTCACACAATGGTTATATTGCACATACAGCACCGAATCAGCGGGCAGCCAGGTCTGGGTGAAAAAGCCGGACGACACTTGCCAGCGCAAATCCGGGTTTATTGGCTGCATAATTAATGGTTCCAGGCCCTCGCGGTTGGCAGATGGACCCATCTCCAGCGGATATACCTTCACGCTGGCCGTCTTTCCATCCTTTTTTTCCACTAACAACGTCAGTGTATCGTTTGTCGTGACGCCGACCATGCGCAGCGCAACCGGAAAGCGGAACCAGTTCAGCGCGTCCCGCTGATTGGTGTAGGCGTTCTCCTGGGCGACAAACCGCCCCACTTTGACCAGCGCATCGGCGGCAGACAACTTATTGATACTCAATATTCTGGCTCCATGAATCTCTTCAAATCGCTTGACCGTGGCACTGACGTATAATCCATCCGACCAAGCCGACAAGGCAAAAGGAATCACCTTTTCCTTCATCAGGAATGGTGTGACATCCAGGTGCGTCTGGGCATCCCCCGCCTGCGCTACAATACTTTGCAGTTCCAGAGCGATCTGAATATCGGACTTACCGGCCAGGTGATCCTTTAAATCCTTCATGCGTCCCGCAAAATCCGACGCAGAAAAGTTCGAGAAAAAATTAGGGTGCAGTATGGACAGCCGCTGCTCCAATGTATCAATATCCGCTCTCCATTGTGCGGCAGAGAGCATATTTTGTGCTTGTCCTCCAATTGCGAAAGATAAAAACAGGCAGATAACCGAAAAACGCTTCATTTTAAATTCATCATTAGTAATTCGTCATTAAAACTAAAACCAACTCGTCTTCTTGCGGCGACTGCTACTGCTGCCGCCCAGACCAAGCACACCCAGCAAACCACGGGTCAGTTCGCGGGCCACGGTACGCCCCACCTGGCGGGCCATCGGGTTGTCAATCACTGTTTCCAGCATACCTTTTTCCTGCTTGCCACGGGCGGCGGGCGGCGGCGGAGCGGGCTGGTTTTCCTGGGCTTCGGCAATTTTGCCGTTCAGGATTTCGTACGCGCTATCCCGGTCCACTTCCTGATTGTACTTGCGCACCAGGGCCGAGCGATTCAGAATGCTGTCTATTTCGTTGGGTGTGAGGATGTCCATCCTGCTCTCCGGCGGGCGCATGAGCGTATGCACCAGCGGCGTCGGAATGCCTTTTTCGTTCAATACACTCACGATGGCCTCGCCAATACCCAGATTGGTCAGCAAATCCTCCGTCTGGTAATATTTGGTAATGGGATAATTTTCGGAAGCCACTTTGATGGCTTTGCGGTCTTTGGCCGTGAAAGCCCGGAGTGAGTGCTGCACCTTCAGGCCCAGTTGCGCCAGAATGCTTTCCGGGATGTCCACGGGATTCTGGGTAATGAAATAAATGCCCACGCCTTTGGAGCGCACCAGTTTGATGATGGCTTCCAATTGCTGCATCAGCGCACCACTGGCTTCCTGAAAGATCAGGTGGGCCTCGTCAATGAAAATACACAGTTTCGGCTGGTCCAGGTCCCCTTCTTCCGGGAACGACGCATATATTTCTGCCAGCATTTGCAACATGAAGGTACTGAACAACTTAGGCCGATCCTGAATATCGGTAAGCCGCACTACGCTGACTACGCCGCGCCCGTTTTCGTCTATACGGCAAAGGTCCTGCATATCGAAGGAGACCTCGCCGAAGAAGCTTTCGGCCCCCTGCTGTTCCAGTTCCACCACCTTGCGCAGAATCGTGGCGGCGGTGGCGGCACTGAATTGGCCGTATTCCGCTTCCATCGCTTCCTTGCCCTCGTTGCCGAGGTACTGCAGCACTTTTTTGAAATCTTTCAGATCGAGCAGCGGTAGTTGGTTGTCATCGCAGTATTTAAAAACGACCGATACCACGCCACCCTGCGTATCATTCAGCCCCAGAATACGCGAAAAAAGTACCGGCCCGAACTCGCTCACCGTGGCGCGGAGACGAGCGCCTTTTTCCCCGGACAGACTGAGAAATTCCACGCTGCAGGCATTCGGGTGCCAGGTAATACCGATTTTGCCGGCCCGTTCGGTGATCTTTGGATTGTCGCTGCCGGCCATGGCCACGCCCGATAAGTCACCTTTTACGTCCATCAGCAGACTGGGTATGCCGTTTTGGGCGAGTTGTTCGGAAATGGCTTGCAAACTCTTGGTCTTGCCCGTACCCGTGGCTCCGGCGATGAGGCCGTGGCGATTGAGGGTACGCAGCGGCACTTTCACTTGCAGTCCCGGGATGGCTTCGCCATCAAGTACAGCGCCGCCCAGCACGATGGAGGCACCGGAAAAAGTATATCCCGCTTGTATATCGGTACTGAATTCTTCTTTTTTTGACATGGATGTGTCTGATAAAAAGTGTGGAAAGGGTAGAAGTGGTTGGGTCTTTTTGGCGGCCAAAATTAAGCAGTGTTTCGGTTATTGTGGTCATTTTCTGCGTTGAGTGGCGTCCTTCGTACATCTGTCGCTTAGTGTACGTCGCATTTCGTTTTTTCTTTGCACAGTAACACAGTTCATTCCGCCGGAATCCCTCCACGTTGTACTTCACGCCGCGACATGGACGGTTCCCGACAAGCTGACAAAAACAAAACCGACTCGGAAGGTAATCCATGTAACCACTTAAGAATCACCATTATGCATACCACCCTCGCCACCCAAATTCAGTCTGCCTTTCTGCTTCCGACCGCCGAAGTGGAGCGCATCGGGGCGTTTTTCAAGCCGCTAACGCTGTCCCGCAATGATTTTTTCCTGAAAGAAAAGCAGTTTGCGCAGCAAATGGGCTTCGTACAGGCGGGCCTGATGCGGGAGTTTTTTTACCACGACGGCCGGGAGGTTACCAAATGGATTTCCGGGCCGGGTTATTTTATCGTGGATTTAGCGAGTTTTCTGTTTGAAAAACCGGCCCGCGTACATATTCAGGCCCTGACGGATTGTGAACTGTACGTCATTAATAAGGCCGATTATGCGCGGATCGGGCAGGTGGTGCCGAAATGGCCGGAGATCGAAAAGACGTTTATTGCCCGCTGTTTTACGGTGCTGGAAGATCGTGTGATGACGCATTTGTCGCTCACCGCCGAGGAACGGTACGAAGCTTTTTTTACCTACAATCCCGAATTATTCAACCTCGTGCCGCTGCAGTATCTGGCTTCCATGCTCGGCATGACGCCCGAAACCTTCAGCCGGATCCGCAAAAAACGCAGCGAAAAATCTTCTTGATATTTGTCAAGAGTGATGCCGGGGGTCGCCCTGACCTTTGTACCATCATTCACAACATAAAACAATATCAAGATGAATATCAATGCCAATGCGCCCGTTTTTCAAGCCAACGAAATCTTCATTCAAGCCAGTCCCGAACGTGTTTGGGCGGTATTGACCAACATTAACCAATGGCCAACTTGGAATAATAACATCAGTAAGGCCATGCTGGAAGGTCAGGCGGCAGCGGGTGCCAAATTTCAGTGGAAAGTCAATGGTGCGAGCATTCGTTCCATCCTCCACACCGTAGATACAAACCGCGCTTTTGGCTGGAGCGGGGTCACGTTTGGCGGCTCGGCCATCCATAACTGGTATTTGGAAAGCAAAAACGGCGGCACCGTGGTCAAAGTGGAGGAAAGTATGGAAGGCTGGCTGGTGGGGCTGTTCAAAAAGAAGATGAACCGGGATTTGGCGGCGGATATGGCATTCTGGCTGGAACGCCTGAAGGCCGTGAGCGAAGAATAAATTTTACACTATGCCTCTTTTAACCACGGGCGACGGTTCGCGCATAAGTAACATGAATAAATCCTATTAACCAACAGTGTTGATTTAGCATATTTTAATATAATTTTTTGACAGGATTAACAAGATTTGCAGGATTTAATAATGTATTTTATCCTGTTTTTTCTTGTCAATCCTGTCCAAAATGTAGTAAATACTATTGGAATAAACCGGGCGTAATTAGAAATCCGTATTCATAGTACCGTCTGTATCAATTTTACCGTCTTTCTCGTGCAGAGTACCTTTAAAAAAGAATAGAAAATCGGTCTTTAAAGGACGACCCCAATACTTTTCCAAGCCCAATTTGTACTTTCTGGCCTGGTCGTCGGAGGCTTTATTGCCATCTACACTCAAGCCTTTTTCATCAAAAATGATTCGCGCCTTGCCATTCAGGGAGGAGATCAGTCCGTCTTTTTTCATTTCCCGGAAAAACCAGTCCACCATTTGCCGGTGGATTACGCCCATTTTTTCACCGTATTGTCCCATTTGCTCGCCGAGTTTGCCCATTTGTTCGCCCAATTCACTCATTTTATCACCCAGTTCTTCCATCTGTTTTTCGGTTTTGGGCGAGTGACCAGGATTTTTTTCGATCTCTTTACCATACTTTTCCATCTCGGTGCCATAAGTTTCCATGATTTTACCCAGGCCTTCCATTTCATCGCCGAGGGTTTCCATTTTCTCGTTTAGCGTGGCCATCGCCAGGTCATCAGAGGAGTTTTGAGCGGAAGCCAGGAAGGGGAAGACGAGCAATAGCGTCACTGTGTATGCGCTGATTAATTTCATAGTGCGGAAGTTTTTAATGATGAGAAGATTTTCAGGATAGACCGACATGGCGCACACAGGTTGCATGTCGTGCAAAAATCTTCGGTCTTCATGCCGGACATAGTGTACCTTGTACGGTACATTGGTGATGCCAGAGCATGACCAGAAAGACAATCGCCAACGGTTTGAAATTCGTTGTAGCAGGATTGGCAGATAAGCCCACTGAAATTCAGGAATGTTTGAATATTGTAAGCAATTGTTTGAATTTTGCTTTTTGCAAACAGGTTGATTGCCTATTTTTGCTACTAACTTACAGTCAAAACACCCATGATACGAACTTCCAGACGTGGTTTTATTAAAAATGCCACCGGGGCCACCCTTGCGCTTTGGTTGGGTGTTTCCACCAAAGGGCGGGCCGGCAAACCACCCGGCGCAGGCGGGAGCAAGAATTTCACGCCTTATATTCTGATTGAATCCAACGGGAATATCACGATATATAACACCAAACCTGAAATGGGTCAGGGCACTTTTCAGTCCGTTCCGGCCCTGATCGCCGAGGAATTGGAGGTGTCTTTGGATCAGGTGACGATCAAACAATCCAATGGAGAGAAGGAACTGGGCAACGCGCAACGCGCCGGGGGCAGTTCGTCCATCCGAAATAACTATACGGAATTCAGAAAAATAGGGGCATCGGCCAGAGAGGTGCTGATACTCGCCGCCAGCAGGCAATGGCAGGTGGAAGCGGACAGTTGTTATGCCGAAAACGGGAAAATCATACACCGACCCACGCAGAAATCGCTGACCTACGGCGATCTCGTGGAAGCAGCCTCCCAACTGGAATTGCCCAAGGAGCCCAAACTAAAGGACCCGAAGGATTTTAAAATCATCGGTAAGTTCATCCGGCGACCCGATGTGCCTCTGAAAACCAATGGTCAGGCCGAGTTTGGTATAGATGTGCAGGTGCCCGGCATGTTGTACGCGACCGTGGAAAGGTGCCCGGTGATCGGTGGCACGCTGAAAAGTTTTGATGCCAGTCAGGCCCTGAAAATGCCGGGGGTGGAAAAAGTGGTGACCGTGGAAAGGGTGATGGGCCGCTATCGGTCGGTGGGCGTGGCGGTGATTGCTACCACTTACTGGACGGCGTTGCAGGCCCGCAAACTGCTCAAAATCGAGTGGGATACGAAAGGCTACGAAACGTTTAGTTCCACCGAATACGATGCTCATTTGCGCGCATTGGCCAGTGAGGAGGGTTTGTTGGATAAAAACATCGGTGCCATAGAAACCCTTAGTTTATTGCCAGAAAACACCATCGAAGCCTTTTACGAAACGCCGATGGTGGCGCACCATCCTCTGGAACCGATGAACTGCGTGGCTCAGGTGCGAGGAGAGCAGCTGGAACTCTGGACTTCCACGCAGGTGCCGAGTACGCTCACCGGCAGCGGTGCCAACGACTTGCACAAGCACATTGGTTTTGCGCCGGACAATATTAAACTGCATGCCAAGTTCATCGGCGGTGGTTTTGGCAGAAGACTGAACATAGACTACGTCATTGAAGCCGTTAACATTGCCAAACAGATCAGCCAGCCCGTCAAAGTCATCTGGACCAGAGAAGATACGACGGAACAAGGCCCGTTCCGACCGATGACGTTCTCCCAACTCAAAGGCGGCTTTGCGGAGGATGGAAAACTGGTGGCTTTTCAGCATAAAGTGATCAGTCCGTCTTATCAGGAAGCCATGCGGCCCGATTTTGATAAGACTAAAGTGGACGGCATCATGGTGGAAGGGATTGGGGAACAGAAATACGAAATTCCGAATCTCAAAACCTCTTATGTCCGGGCCGATTATCATGTTCCGGTGGCGGCCTGGCGTTCGGTGACCAGTTCCACGGTCTCTTTTCCGCATGAATGTTTTATAGATGAACTGGCTTTTAAAGCCCAAAAAGACCCCTTGGATTTTCGCCTGGAACTGCTCTCTCAACCCTCCGATCTAAAAAGGGTTTTGCAAAAGCTAAGAGAATTTTCCAATTGGGATAAACCCCTCGAAAAGAACCGGGGCCGTGGCGTCGCACAATGGGAATTTTTTGCCGGACTATGTGCCCAGGTTGTGGAAGTAACCTACCATCCAGATAAATCTATCAGCGTGGATAAGGTTTTTGTGGTCATTGATTTGGGTGAAGTCGTCAGTCCCGATAATGTGAAAAACCAGATCGAAGGCTCTATTGTGATGGCGTTGGGGGCCGCCGTCAAGCCAGGCATTTCCCTGGAAAAAGGCCGGGTGACGCACCATAATTTTTATGATAGTACGCTTATTCGCATCAATGAAGTGCCCGTTGTGGAAGTGATTATTCTGGCCGAAGGCGGCAAAGTAAAAGGCGTGGGGGAACCCGGATTGCCGCCCTTTGCCCCGGCTTTGGCGAATGCTATATTTGCAGCGACGGGCAAGCGGATTCGTAAAATGCCGTTCGATCTTGGTTTTAAATGATGAGGATTACACCAAAGTCGTCAGTAATTTTGGTAAGTAATACCGTAATCTGTATAACAGCATAAGTAAAAATCGTTCAGAACTTTGCATTGGCATATAATTTCACTAAATGACCATCAGAAAACATATTAAATGGCTGTAAACCTTGATTTGACCGGACATGAAAATAGTGAGAGCAAGTTTTACCTGCCCTCACTACCTATAAGTTACCTGATTGTTATTGGAAAGAAATTATGGGCAAGTTCCAGTTGTGTATGAATTCCCAGGATTAGATCCCCAGGCTACCCATCCAGGAGCAGCACTAAGACCGCCACTAGAACCAGATGATGCACAAGTACCGGTGAAGTTATAAGTCACATTAGCAGCAACTCCCGAGTTCTGCCGGGCCTTAATCCGCACTATTACCGATCTCCCGGTAGTAACTGTAAAATTTGCTACGTGTCCGCTAACGCTGTTAAAGTAAATCCAGACATAACCGTACACAGGAATATTAGTGACAGCATCAATGATTTCAAAACGCACATCTGTAAGTGCGGTGGAACTCCAGTTGAGTGTTACACTATTTGCCCCGCGATCAACCACGATTGGACCTGATTCATACGTAATCAGTCCCTCAGAAGAAACAGGAGTAGTGGTAATTGTTTCTTTTTGACAAGAGAAAAGTGAAATAGCCAGAAAGGCGAACAGAAAGATTGAATGTTTCGGTTTCATAAAAAAATCTAAGTTAAAATGTGATAAGGAAATCAAAGAAGGTAACTTACAGGGGCAAAGGTAAAGTGGCTGAAAGAATGGTTGATAATTTTATTATATGTTTTTTTAGTTAAATATGTTTTTAGTTAAATATGTAAATCGTTGCAATATTGTTAATCAATGCCTTACATATTTCTATTACAATGGTGTGAATTTGTTAAAGATGCTTATCGAATTAATATTATTTTAAGTATTATTAAATATTTAAAATAATATTTCGGCAATGTTTTACTATTAAGTTAGGCTATCTTTATTTTAATGTTCATAATTTGCCCTATTTCGAAGCGGCCGGTTTTTAGCGATTATTTCGGAGGCAAAATTTTTAGCGCGTAAAAAAAATGTCATCAAAATAAAATACTTTTGTCACAGATACTGATTTAAGCAACCTCTAAGAATACCCATTAAACAACAAACAAAATACATTATCATCTTCATAACCATCAGCGCATGATTTCATTAAATGTTAATCAGAAAACATATCAGGTGGACGTACAGCCCGATATGCCTTTGTTATGGGTCATCCGGGATGTCATCGGTCTCACCGGCACCAAATACGGTTGCGGAGTAGCCCAATGCGGGGCCTGCGTGGTACACCTGAACGGTGAAGCGGTGCGTTCCTGCGTAACCAAAGTCAGCCGCGCCGAAGGGCAAAAAGTGACGACCATAGAAGGCTTGTCGGCCAATAACAACCACCCGTTGCAACAGACCTGGCAGGAAATTGACGTACCGCAATGCGGCTATTGTCATTCCGGTCAATTGATGTCGGCGGCCGTACTGCTGCGGGAGAATCCGAATCCCAGCGATCAGGATATTGATAATGCCATGGCGGGTAATATTTGCCGCTGCGGTACTTATCTGCGCATTCGTAAAGCCATTCATTTGGCTGCCGAGGTGCAGCGGAAGGGCGGCGAGAAGAAATAAAGATGAAATGTAACGTGCGGGTGACCGGCCTCTTACTATTATCCGTAAAAATCTCCCCAATCACATCTATCATCTTGTAACCGCCGACTTTCAATCGGCGGATAATACGATAACACGTTTGCATCTATCTTCTTTACAAAACATCCCATCTTTTTGGGCTGGATGCTGATGTTTGCAAAGAAGATAGATGTGATTTGTTGATTTATCTTGCCCCCTGACTAAAGATCGGGGGTTACAAGATGATAGATGTGATGCGAACAATCTTTTAAAACGGATTCGTGGACAATCATTAATGTGCAATTATTATAAACCATTCCTATTGGTCATGAAACAACATTCCCGCATTAAAAAGTCTTATTATTTGCCCATAAAAATGATCGCCGTGCTAGTGGTCATTTTATCTGTTATTACCGGAATGGCTTCGGCCTCTAAGGACAAGCCCGATTTTACTAATAATGATACGCCATTAGAGATCATTAAAAACGACAGCATCAAATCCGTGAAAGCCTTTATGCAGGTCTATACCGTTTTGATGAGTCCCCGCTGCATGAATTGCCACCCGGCAGGCGATGTACCGTTGCAGGGCGACGACAGCCATTTGCATACCATGTTGCCCCAACGAGGTAAGGATGGGAAGGGCGTTTCTGCCATGAAATGTATGAATTGCCATCAGCCCACCAATGTACCCGGCTTACATACGCCGCCCGGCAATCCAAACTGGCACTTACCTCCAGCAGAAACGAAGATGGTTTTTCAGGGCAAAACACCGCATCAATTAGCCAAACAACTAGTAGATCCCGCCCAAAACGGACATAAGAATAAGGAACAGTTGATCGCCCATGCTACCGACGACCTCGTACTGGCTGGCTGGAACCCCGGCGAGGGTCGTTCACTTCCTCCGATGAGTCATGCCGAATTTAAAAAGGCCTGGACGACCTGGATTGAAAAAGGGGCGTATGCACCGTCCAAATAAGGCTACATGAGTTCTAATGATGTCAACGTTTGTCATGCAGAGCCGTAGGCGTGGCATCCGGGCCCGAAGGCCGAAAGAGCGCATACAAACCTTCGGACTACGTCCTCGGATTCTTTACCTTCGTTCTGAATGACACCAGACCCAATTGACCAATTAACTAATAACCAGTAACCAATAACAACTTATGGACAGCAACACTTTATCCAGAAGACATTTCCTCAAAGTTTCCAGCCTCGCCGGAACGGTGCTCTGCGTAGGTTACTACTTTCCTGCCATTGCCGGAAAACCGAAGATTCTAAATGCAGCCGGGGAGACCACCGACATCGCCCTCAACGCCTGGATAAGCATTGATACTTCTGGTAAAGTGACCATTTTTAGTCACCGCGCCGAGATGGGACAGGGCGCGTATCAGGCTGTTCCGCAGATTGTCGCCGAAGAACTGGAAGTGCTGCTGGAAGAGGTCAATATACTCTTTGCGCCGGGTGATAATAAGAAATATGGCAGCCAGATCACCGGCGGCAGTTCGACGATACGTAGTGCCTACAAGAATCTATTGAATCTCGGTGCTACCGCGCGGGAAATGCTGATCGAAGTAGCCGGTAAGAAATGGGGCGTGGCGAAAACGGAATGCTACGCCGAAGCGGGCCACGTCATTCACCGGCCATCCAGTAGGAAATTCCACTATGGCGAATTGGTCGAAGAGGCTGCCAAACTGGAAGTACCCAAAGATGTTACCCTCAAACCGCGTTCGCAGTATAAACTGATCGGCAAACCCCTGCGCCGCCAGGATACGCCATTGAAAACCAATGGCACGGCCATCTTCGGGCTGGATAAAAAAATTCCGGGCATGATGTACGCCGCCGTAGAGCGTAATCCGCGCATGCGGGGCGTGATTAAAAGTTTCGACGACACGGCGGCCCGGAAAGTGCCTGGCGTCAAAAAGGTCTTCAAAGTGCGTATGAAGGTCTTCAATACCTACCGGGAAGGCGTGGCGGTAGTGGCAGATAACACCTGGGCGGCCATAGAAGGCAAGAAAGCCCTGAAAATCGAGTGGGACGACAGCGGATTTGAGCACCTGGACACGGCGGAAATCTACCAACGCCAGGCAGAAGCCTTAAAAACCCAGGAAGGCCTTTCTTTCAAAAAACAAGGCGACCCGGACCCTATTATCAAACAGGCCGCCAACAAGATTGATGTAGTGTATGAGACGCCCTATCAGGCCCACGCCTGTATGGAGCCGTTGAATTGTGTGGCGCATTGGCAGGGCGATAAACTGGAAATCTGGGGACCCATCCAGGCCCCCGATTGGGTACAGGATTTTCTGAGCGAAGAGATGGGTTTGAAGCGAGAAAACGTCATCGTGAACATGACTTTTCTGGGCGGCGGTTTCGGACGAAAAGCATTTCTGGATTATCCGCACGAAGCGGCGGTTATTTCCAAAGAGATCGGCGGGCCGGTGCAGGTAGTGTGGACGCGGGAAGATGATTCCACGCAAGGGCCTTATCGTCCCGGTATTTCGTACCGCTGCGAAGGCGTTGTGGAAAATGGTGAGATCAGTGCTTTCAAACTTCGTATGGCTGGACAAAATATAGCCCATGAGGAAGGAAATAAAGGAAAACCCAACGATAGTATATCGGAAGGTTTTTTAAAGCCCTATTATGACAGTATCCAGCATCTAAGCATTGCCGATGTGCCTTTTGAGACCCCCATTCCGATCATGTGGTGGCGGTCGGTGTACGCTTCTACCAATGGCTTTGCGTATGAAAGTTTTCTGGATGAATTAGCCATAGCCGCCGGTAAAGACCCTATTGCATTCAGAAGACAGCACTTAAAAAATGAACGTTTGCAACGTCAGATTGATAAACTTGTAGAAGTTTCCGGTTGGAAAAACCGGAAGAAAAATGAGGGATTCGGCGTCGCCATCACCGAGTGTTTTGAAACCACCGTCGGGCAAGTCGTGAAAGTCTCCAGAGGGGCCGATGGAAAAATAAAAATAGATCAGGTCTGGGCGGTGATGGATTGCGGCTGGTATGTCAATCCCGATACCATCCAGGCGCAAATAGAAGGCAGCATCGTCATGGCCCTCGGTGCCGCCACTATTCATGAATTGACGTTCAAAGACGGTATGGCAGAGCAGAAAAATTTCTATTCCTATTTAATGCCCCGCATTACGGACGCGCCGCCGGTGGAAGTACACCTTATGGAAAATAACGAAGACGCTGGCGGGGTTGGCGAACCGGGTTTGCCGCCCTTTACGCCTGCGCTGACTAATGCGATCTATGATTTGACGGGAAAAAGGATTCGGAAACTGCCTTTTGATATGGGGGCGGTTTGATGTGCTTTTTGTTACACAGAGGCTCACAGAGAAAACGGAGATACACGGAGTTTATTCTTAATTTGAATATTTCTCAGTGAGCCTCTATATACTCAGTGAGCCTCTGTGACCCTGATTTATTGTCCTAATCCACCAATTGCACCAACAAATTATCCAGTGTCACCTGCGGGTCCTCACACAAACCCGGATGTACCCTGGAACACTGCATAACGGTACTGCGGGTAGCAGTGAGCCAGCGAAACCGCGAAGCATTGTCCAGTCTGGAAATAGGCGAATCCGGATTCTTCCCACCACAAATTTCTTCAAAAGCCAGCAGGTGATTGCGGACTTTTTCCAGACTGACATTCGGATCGAGCGCCTGCAATTTTGCTTCCGGCAAATGCGCCCGCATGCCCAGAAATTTCTTTTGCGCACAGTAGAGCACCACACCGACATTGACGAATTCTTCGCGCTCTGGCCGGGGCACCACGCGGATCACCGCATATTCAAATAATCGTCGCTCTTGCATGCAGGACCTGGTTTACAAATATTTCGCTGTGTTCAAGTCTGATTCGTAAGAATTCCGAGTATATATTCCTGACCACTTCGGCACTTTCCTGGAAGGTCGCCGCGATCCAGTCGTCCGGTATTAAAGCCACAATATCAGCGATCACTTCCTTCGTGAGCAGCGTCTTTATTAGGGTATCTGCCTCCTCTATCGCCGAGGCCTGCGCCAACAGCACATGATCTTTGATCTGGACAAAGGGTCGGATGCTTTGTTCCTGCCAATTATCCCAGTTATGATGAAAATAAAGGCTCGCGCCGTGGTCAATCAGCCAAAGTTCGTCGTGCCAAAGCAACATATTCGTGTTGCGCGCCGTGCGATCCACATTCATCAGGAACGCATCCAGCCAGACGATTTTGGAAGCCAATGTTGGCTCTACCTTAGCCACCGCAGGATCATACGTGATCGCCCCGGAGAGGTAATGCAGGCCCAGGTTCAGTCCGGTACTGAACTTCAACAGGTCCTGAATTTCTTCATCCGCCTCCGTGCGACCAAAGGCTTCGTCCAATTCCGCAAAAACAATCTCTGGAAGTTTTAAACTGACCACACGCGCTATTTCTCCACCGATTAATTCGGCGATCAGTGCCTTGATGCCCTGACCGGCACCCCGAAATTTCAATACATACAAAAAGCCATCGTCCGCTTCCACAATCGCCGGAAGCGAACCACCTTCCCGCAAGGGGGTCACGTATCTCGTCACGTTCACTGTTCTGATGTTGGGTTGCATGATGCAAAGAACGGTATTATAAAGATTTGATTTTCATAATTCCTTGTTTCATTCTTGTTGTTCTATAAGCAGATATTCCCTAACCTTTGCACTATGTTACGATCAATAATTCGACTCAATTAGCGAATCATAGGTTAAAGCGGCCTTTTGAATGCTGTGAAAGCCCCGGTAGGGGCGAAAAATTGGCAGTAAAATGATTCCAGCCTCTCATAAGCCCCAGCGGGGCGCAATAGCATAAGTATTACGCCCCGCTGGGGCTTATGAGAGAACTGTTGTGGACATAATTTCTACCGACATTTTGCCCCTGCCGGGGCTTTTAAACCCATGATTCGCATAATTAACTAGCCAATCAACTAATAAACCAGTCAACCAGTTAACTAATCAACCATTTAACCAATAACCAGTAGTTATTTAACCATGAACACGACAATGCAAAAAAGAAAACTCGGCCACAGCGGCCTCGAAGTCTCCGCCCTCGGACTCGGCTGTATGGGCTTAAGTTTTGGTTACGGCCCCGCCACCGAACAACAGGCTGCCATTCAATTGCTCCGCACTGCTTTTGAACTGGGCGTGACCTTCTTCGATACCGCCGAAGCCTACGGGCCATTCGAGAACGAAAAACTGTTTGGCGAAGCCCTCGCCCCGTTCCGCAATCAGGTGGTGATCGCTACCAAATTCGGCTTCAGGGACGGCAATTCCAAAACCGGGCTCGACAGCCACCCAAAGCGTATCCGGGAAGTCGCCGAAGCGGCCCTGCAACGCCTGCGAACGGATCGCATTGATCTCTTCTACCAGCACCGCGTGGACCCGAACGTTCCCATCGAGGACGTGGCCGGTACCGTAAGCGACCTGATCCGGGAAGGCAAAGTGCTGCACTTCGGCCTTTCGGAAGCGGGGGTACAGAGCATCCGCAGCGCCCACGCCGTGCAGCCGGTGACCGCCCTGCAAAGCGAATATTCCCTCTGGTGGAGAGAACCGGAGCAGGAAATCATCCCAACTTTGGAAGAACTCGGCATTGGTTTTGTCCCGTTCAGTCCGCTGGGTAAAGGTTTTCTCACTGGCAAGATTGACGAAAATACCACCTTCGATCCGACGGATTTCCGCAATGTGGTGCCCCGCTTTACCGAAGAAAATCGCAAGGCCAACCAGCAGTTGGTGGATTTACTTGGCCAGATTGCGGCCCAAAAGAATGCCACGCCCGCCCAGATTGCCCTCGCCTGGTTGCTGGCGCAGAAATCCTGGATCGTGCCTATTCCCGGCACCACCAAACTGCACCGACTGCAAGAGAATCTGGGTGCTGTGGACATTGAACTAACGGCAACAGATATCAGCGAGATTGATGTGGCCTTTGCAGCTATCCCGGTGCAAGGGGCCCGTTATCCGGAAAGTTTGCAAAATCGGGTGGGTAAATAAAAAGCGGCCCACCTGGTTTACCAATGCCGATGAAGTGGATTATGAAATCACCAGAAAAGGCGAGCCGGAATCCATAACTTTGAGGCATGAATGACCGTAGTGTTGCTCTAATTTCTGACGATCCATATAAATTGCAGTAGAAAATGAAACAATTTCTAATTCTTGTCCTGATAAGTATTTCCTTGACCGCATTTGGGCAGGACAAAGACAATTATGTTCATTTCAATAAATTAACAGAAGTAAAAGGAACGGAATATGTGATCGCTTCTATAGAAAACAGGGGTAAAATGGGCGGTCTTCACAGTAGCTACCTGTTGTTTTTAAACACAACGACAGGGCAAACAACACAGGTGGATTTTCCAGGTGATGTCTATTTTGAAAGAATGGAACAAGTTAAAATTGACAGCTTAGGTATAAACAAAATCATTCTATGTGCACAGACAATTGATCTGGACGGTAAAAAGGGGATTGACTGGGATGACCCGAAGCAAATTATTATTTTATCAACGGACGGCAAAGAGAGAACGCAATTGACCGACCCCAATTTTTTTGTCAGAACATGGACAATAAATAGTCAGACCGGGACTGTAGTAATAACGGGTCAATACGACACAAATAATAATAATAAATACGACAAGACAGATAAAAACGCAATATTAATTTATGACTTGAAAACATTGCAATTAATAAGCAAAATATAAAAACCCACATTACCTTACCATCCCCACCGTCGCGCTGCCCGTATTTGTCGTGATCGCAATCCGGTAGATCCCCGGCAGCAGATTTGCGGGCAATTGTAAGGTCTGGCGATGAGTGCCCGCCGCTTCGAGCGTTTTTTCCACAAAAGTGTGGAGAAGCCGGCCTCCTGCATCGAACAGGCGGATGGAAACCGGGGCTGGAGCCTGCAAAGTGTATTTCAAAGTAGTCGTGTTTTGTCGCGCTGGATTGGGGAAAACCGACGCCTCGATGTTAGCGGAAGAAATATCCTGAACGCCGACACTCAAACCGGAAATATAACGCGCCAACGCAAAATCCTCTGCCGTGCCGTCGTGCGCATATCCGGCCAGTACGATGTTGCCGCCGGGCTGTACTAACACCGCAAAAGCGGAATTCAGCCCCACGCTCATCGGTGTAATAACCCGCCCCGCATCGCCGAAAGTATGGTCCAACAAGCCGTTGGACTGATAGCGCGCCAACGCGAAGTCGTAGTGTTGCCCGTTCGACGAGCGCCCCGCTGCCAGGATTTTGCCGTCCGGTTGCAAAATGAGCGCAGCAATCAAGTCGCCGTCGCCTTCAAAATCCGTAACGGTTTTTCCGGAATTGCCGAAGTGTTCGTCCAGTGAGCCATCCGTGTCGTAGCGCGCCAGTGCGAAATCGAAATGCGCACCGTTGTGCAGATGGCCGCCGACGAGAATTTTACCGTCGGGTTGCAGCAGCACTGCAATGCCTTTGTCGTCGCTGGGACCGAAGGCCGTCGTGACTTTTCCGTCCGTGCCAAAACTGTCGTCGAGTGAACCATCGGCCCGAAAACGTGCCAGCGCGAAGTCGTAATCCGCGCCGGTGACGGCCAATCCTGCGACGACGATTTTACCATCGGGTTGCAAAGCAACCGACGCGCCGAAGTCGCTGTTTTGAAAAAAATCGGTGATAACGATGCCGTCCGTGCCAAAATTGCCGTCCGGCGTACCATCGGGGAGATAGCGGGCGAGTACGAAATCGAGTGTTCCGCGCGTATTGGTATGTCCCGCGACGACAATCTTGCCGTCGGGCTGAATCGCTACCGAAGCGATGTAGTCGCTCGCGCCGAGTTCGGTCGTTTGTTTTCCAGCAATGCCGAAACTGCTGTCCAGCCTGCCGTCGGGTAGATAGCGCACTAAAGCGAAATCGAGGTCGGCGCCGTTGAACGTCCAGCCGGCAGCCACGACGCAGCCGTCGGGTTGCAGAGCCATTGCCAGGGCCTGGTCGTCGTCGCCGCCGATGTCGGTGGTCAATTTGCCTGCCGTGCCGAAAGAGAAGTCAGGTGCGCCGTCGGCTGTGAAACGTGCCAGCGCAAAATCATAGGTCGCGCCCATTTTTGCCCAACCCGCCACGATGATGCGGCCGTCGGATTGCAACACCGCCGCGTGCGCGAGGTCGTTTTGGGTACCGATAGCTGCGAATACTTTGCCGCCGTCGCCGAAGGTTGCATCCAGCGCGCCGGGTTGTGCTGAAAGAGAGGAAAATAAAAGCGAAGCGCACAGGATGGCGCCGAAGTGTTTTGTGTGCATAGCGGAATGAGTTGTTTCCCGGCAAGACGGGTAGCGTCGGTCAAAGGATTGGGAGGATAGACAGGGGTGGAGTGGGGAGGTTGCAGGAAAAATCCCGTTTTTGACTAATTCGCTTACAAAGCTTCCAAGTGAAAGCAGTGGAAGAAAAAGGCGTGAAGCGGATTATTGCCATTAATTCCACCGGCATTTATGACAAAGATGACTTTCACGCGCTACGTAAACGCCCCCCGCTTAATCCCAATTTTTCATTTTGGAATTTAAAGTGGTGGGTGGAACGCCTAACCATTCAGCAGCGAAGTTGATTATGCCATTATTTCAACAGCCTGTGATTTGGCACTGGATTGCAATGTCTTGTCGTTCACAAAGACGATACTTATTGTCAATCCGTCCTCGTTTTTCAAGTCAAAACTTCCATGCAATTGTTTGCTCAGTCCACGCATCAGGCTTATGCCAAGCGAAGCGCTTTTTCGGGGATCAAAACCCGGCGGCAAACCTGTTCCGTTGTCCGCAATGGTCAGATTAAATTGATCTGCTTCTCCGTGTTCCATCGAAATGGTGACCATTCCGGCGCGATTGTCCGGGAAAGCGTATTTGACCGCATTGGAGATGGCTTCATTCAGGATCAGACCGATCGGTACCGCCTGGGTTACTCCCTTTCGGGGGAGGGGTTAGGGGGAGGGTTGAACAAGTACCCATTTCTAACCCAAAATTCACCCCAACTACGGTCTTTTATTCCCATATTTGCTTGATGCAAAGCCAATTCATCGAGTACATCTACCTGATCCTGATTATTCTCGCCCTGGTCATGCTCGCTGAAAAACTGCGGCTGGCTTACCCCATCGTGCTCGTCGTCGGTGGATTGCTGCTGAGTTTTACCTCGGCATTTTCGCGGGTCACCATTGATCCCGAACTGGTATTCTTCATCTTTCTGCCGCCCCTGCTCTACGAAGCCGCCTGGCAAACCTCCTGGAAAGAGTTCTGGAAATGGAAACGGGTCATCACCAGTTTCGCTTTTCTTATTGTTATCATTACTTCCTGCGTCATAGCCTACGTATCCACTGCCCTCATTCCCGGTTTTACCCTCGCGCTGGGCTTTCTTTTAGGCGGCATCATCTCTCCGCCCGATGCCATTTCCGCCACGACGATCATGCGCCGGGTCAAAGTCCCGAAATCGCTAAATAGCATCATCGAAGGCGAAAGTCTCTTAAATGATGCTTCGTCTTTGATCGTGTTTCGCTTTGCTTTGCTCGCCGTGATCACCGGGCAATTCCATTTTCAGGAGGCCGCCACCAGTTTTCTTTGGGTCGTGGTCATGGGCATTGCCATCGGTCTATTTATCGGCTTCCTTTTTTATACCATCCATCGTTTATTACCCACTACCACCAGCATTGAAGTCGCGCTGACGCTGGTCACGCCTTATTGTATGTACCATTTTGCCGAGTATTTCCACGTGTCGGGGGTACTGGCGGTGGTCAGCGGCGGATTGCTGCTATCCAGCAAGCGGCAAAGTATGCTGGACTATCGCAGCCGGATAGAAGGCGTGAATGTCTGGACTAACATCGTGTTTGTGTTGAACGGACTGGTCTTTTTGCTTATCGGACTGCAACTGCCCTCCATCGCCAGCGAACTGGGCGACATCAGTCTCCCCAGCGCCATCTGGTATGGACTGGTCATTTCCCTGGTCCTCATCGTGACCCGACTGCTGTGTACCTTCGGTGCGGCTATTTTTACCCGGTTCATCAGCCGTTTTATCACCGTGGCCGATGCGGACCCGGAGTGGAAACTGCCCCTCCTCTTTGGCTGGGCCGGTATGCGCGGCGTGGTCTCGCTGGCCGCCGCCCTGTCCATTCCCTTGCTCATTGGCGAAGGTCAGTTCTTCCCGTATCGCAATCTTATCCTCTTCATCACCTTTATTGTCATCCTCGTCACCCTGGTGGTGCAGGGTTTAACCCTGCCCTGGCTGATCCGCAAAGTAAAACCGGAGGACAAATTCGCCATCATCCCGGAGCCCAAGCAGGAAATCATCATCCAAAAGAAAATAGCCCACTATACACTGGAGTATTTGGCCGAAAAATATGATGGCCAGGTCAAGCAAAACGAACACCTGCTCAACCTCCGCCGTAAACTGGAAACAGATGTCGCGTTCTTTAACAGTGAACTTGAGGAAGGCAACCAACCGGGAGACAATAGCCTGAAACAATTCCAGGAAATCTATCTGGATCTATTGGAACACCAGCGCAAACTCCTGAACAACATCAATCAGCGGGCAGAATTTGATGAAGACCTGATCCGCAAGTACCTGGCCCTCATTGATCTGGAAGAGTTTAAAATCCACGAAAGTGAGACGTAGGTTATTTGCTTAAAACAAACCACTATACTAGCACGAAAAAAGCCCTCGCTCGTGCGAAGGCTATGCCTCACGTGTCCCATCATACAGGCTGTGCCCGTTGTCAATTTTATACATACTTAAATAATATTGGCCATTTTGGCTAATTGTACCATCGCAGTGGTATCTCTTGCTCCCATTTTTTCGATCATATTACTTCTGTGATTCCCAACGGTGGCGGTGCTGATAAAAAGACGTTTAGCAATTTCTTTGGTATCATAATCATCGGCCACCAGTTTTAAAATTTCTTTTTCCCGCACCGACAACAGGTCTTTTATTGAATACAATTTATCCTGCGAATGAAAAGTATGCACGTACTCGTTCTTTGCGCCATAAGAAATTCGTATCCAGTAATGCCGAAAATCTTTTTTGATCAGGTGATTGATGTTTTGCACATAATTAAAGGTGTAAGAAAAATTCCGGTTTTCGTCGTAGTGAATGGGCAGACCTTTGGAAAAAAGGGAAATAGGTTTACCATTCAATAGTATATATCTAATACCGCAGTGAAATATCTGCATGTTCTCTCTATGAGGAAACGGAATCTTCTCTAATACTTCAGTAAACCATTTGACGGAATCTGTATAGAAAGAAAGGTAGTCTTTATCAAGAAGGCTCATGATCTGAGTCATCCGTTCAGCGGTTGGCACCTCGGGAAGGTTCCCCCAGAATTCCTTTTCCCCCACCTCCAGCACAGGAGAATAATTGACGTGATTGAATATTGCGATGACGGCATCCGTTCCCTTTACCCCATTAAATAGTAGATTAGCCTCTTCTTTAAAACGGTCTATTTCTCCAATATCATCATCTTTAAAAAATAACGACGACATAGCCACAATCTTTTTATAGAGAATATCTGCATCCTGCATTTTTCTCAAACTGTTGTCGTGCATACTTCCAATATTGATGGGTTTAATGAAACTGCCCCTGCTTGCGTAGCCACCGATAAAAATAGCGATTTTCACTATTCCCGGCGGCTAAGGCCAGACATAATTTTGTGCTGCAAATGTACATCTTCTTTATCACGTCAACAATCGAATTACATCATGATCGCAACAAATGAAATTTCCTTACGGCAAGTGGCTCCGTCGCAGTCAATAACCAACAATCACGCCTCCGCAGCAACCGTGGATACGGCAATACTGGTACACATGATCAAATCGAGAAATGAGAAGGGCTTCCATATCCTGTACGACAACTATAGCGGGGCTCTATTTAGCATAATCATTAAATTAGTACGGCGTACCGACGTTGCGGAAGACGTGCTACAGGAGGTTTTTTTGAAAATATGGAAACACATAGACGGGTATGACCCTGCAAGAGGAACACTTTTTACCTGGATGCTGAATATTGCGCGATACAATGCGATTGATTACCTTCGCTCTCTGGCATATCAGCAGCAATCACAACAAATAAGCATAGACCAGTCTGCATTTCAAATTGATAGCATCGGTGCCGCTGATTCACTTACCGACGAAGTAGAATTTAAGGACTTGAAAAGCAAGACCCAACTTTTTGATCCGAAATATACTGAAGTGATTGATCTGATTTTCTTTCATGGCTGGACCTACAAACAAACTGCCGAGATACTGAATCTCCCTTTAGGCACAGTTAAAACCAGGGCAAGAAAAGGATTGAGTATGCTTAAAATGATTTATCAACAGTAATGCATGTTATTTCAATATTGCTACATTTTTAAACAGATACAAAAAGACGCAACCATATCATTTTAATTTACAACTCATTTGATAAACAGAAAAAGGAAGAATGAATATAAGTGACTATATCGCAACCGGGGTACTACACGATTATTGCCTTGGCCTTCTTACCGAGGAAGAAGCATTAAAAGTGGAAGCGATGCTTCATGCCTATCCTGAAGTAGCCAGAGAACTTCAATTACTCCATCTGGCACTTGAAAAGTATGCAGACAGTAATAAAATGGAGCACAACAAGGAACTGCGTAAATCCATCTGGGAAGCCATAAAAAAATTGGATAATGAAAACCCATAGTGGTAAAAAGCAAATGTTGAATTAGTCGCCAAAATGGTGTGTTACAAGAATTGTATAACAAGTCGGCACTATTTCATAAAAGGCAGTCCGTTTAAATTACTAACGGAAGAAAAGGAATGTCGGAGTGGTAGTGCAATATCATTGCACCAAAAAAAATCCCCCCCCGCTCGCGCGAAGGTTTTACCCTTATCCTGTCCCATAAAATCTGTATGTTTGAGGATAAAGCAGTTACTCATGGTAGAAGACCTTTTGGGCTGGGCCCAGCAAGAAATGGAGGGGACAGTTTTGCCGGACGAGCGTTTTCGGAACAACTTGATCCAGATGTGTAGCCGTTTAAGTACGCATTGCGGGCAATCTTTTTCGAGTGCTTGCGGACCGGCAGTCAGAAAGAGTGCCAA
>JANPIV010000092.1:0-95542 GCA_031425155.1 Saprospirales bacterium
TCCACGTCACGGTGTACGCCGCGACGTGGACGGGTCCCGACAGGATGACAAACGAGACGTGTTCTTATACTTACCACTAATAAACCAATACACTAATTAACCAATGAACTAATAAACCAGTAAACTAATCAACTAACAACATGAAAAACGAATTCACCATCACCGTCTATACCGAAAATCAGGTGGGCCTTTTGGGGCGCATTGCCATGATTTTCACCCGCCGGAAAATCAATATCCTGAGCCTGAATACCTCGCCGTCCGAATCGGAGGATATTTTTCGTTTCACGATCGTGATCACCGAAACGGAGGACGTGGTGCGTAAACTCGTGCGCCAGATCGAGAAACAGGTGGAGGTGCTCAAAGCCTATTTTCACACCAACGACGAGATCGTCTGGCAGGAAATGGCGCTTTACAAAGTGCCGACCGATATTATTGCCGAAAAAGTGGTGGTGGAGCGGCTGTTGCGGGCGCATGGCGCACGGGTGGTGGCGATTCGGCACGATTACACGGTGTTTGAAGTGACCGGCCACCGCGAGGAAACGGAGACTTTTATTAGTGTACTGGAACCGTACGGCCTCATCGAATTTGTGCGCAGTGCCCGTATTGCGATCATTAAAGGCAGCCACGATTTCCACGACCGGCTGCGTGAATTTGAAGAATCCGAACCTGGCGAAAGTGCGGCCAGTAATGAGTTTTTGAATCAGCAGGAAGGGGTGTTTTCGATGTAATTTTTCCGTAGGAATCCGTCCATCCCCTTTTTTGTCATCCTGTAAGGAACCGTCCACATCGCGGCGTGCGCCTACAGCATAGACGGTTCCTTACAGGATGACAAAACTTAGCGTGTTCCGTAACGTGGACGGTTCTTTATAGGATGACAAAAAGGGCCGTACTGCTATATGCCGAAACAACTAAGTACACTCACTTTATAATTTTACCTAAATCCCTTCAAATCAAATACATACATTCAAATTCAACATTCAAAATATGGCACAACTAAACTTTGGCGGCACCGTAGAAAATGTCGTCACCCGCGAAGAATTTCCACTGGCGAAAGCCCAGCAAATCCTGCAAAATGAAACGGTAGCCGTCATCGGTTACGGTGTACAAGGTCCCGGACAGGCCCTCAACCAACGCGACAACGGCATCAATGTGATTGTGGGCCAGCGCAAAAACTCCAAATCCTGGACCAAAGCCGTCGCCGATGGTTTCGTACCCGGCGAGACGCTGTTCGAGATCGAAGAAGCCCTTGAACGCGGCACCATTATCTGCTATTTGCTCAGCGATGCCGCACAAATTCAACTGTGGCCGACGGTGAAAAAACACCTCACGGCTGGCAAAGCCCTGTACTTCTCACATGGTTTCGGCATCACGTACAACCACCAGACCACCATCGTTCCGCCCACCGATGTAGACGTGTTTCTGGTGGCGCCCAAAGGCTCCGGCACTTCGTTGCGCCGCATGTTCCTGCAAGGCCGCGGCCTCAACAGCAGTTACGCCATTTTTCAGGATGCCACGGGCCGCGCTTTCGAGCGCGCAGCCGCGATGGGCATCGCCATTGGCAGCGGTTATTTGTTTGAAACTACTTTCAAAAAAGAGGTGTACTCCGACTTGACCGGCGAACGCGGCACGCTCATGGGTGCCATCCAGGGCATTTTTGCTGCCCAATATGAAGTGTTGCGCGCCAAGGGCCACTCACCTTCCGAAGCCTTCAACGAGACGGTGGAAGAACTCACCCAATCACTGATGCCATTGGTCGCCGAAAACGGCATGGACTGGATGTACGCCAACTGCTCCACCACCGCCCAACGCGGCGCACTGGACTGGTGGAAAAAATTCCGCGACGCTACCCTGCCGGTATTCAAGGAACTCTACGAAAGCGTCGCCGCAGGCAACGAATCGGCCCGCTCTATCGAATCCAACAGCCAGCCCGACTACCGCGAAAAACTGGAAGTAGAATTGAAAGAACTCCGCGACAGCGAAATGTGGCAGGCCGGTAAAGTGGTGCGCAGTCTGCGGCCAGAGCATCAGCCGGTGGTGGAGGAAGTGGAAGTGTAAGACAGATAACATAAGCGAATTCCTTTTTTATCATTGTTTAGGAATCCGTCAACGGTGTAGAACACGCCGCTTTTTGTCATCCCGCAGGGAACCGTCCACAGCATGGAACACGGCGCGGCGCACACCATAGCATGGACGGTTCCCGATGAAAAATCGGGATGACAAAAGCGGCGTGTTCCGTAACACCAAAATATTTATTTCATCGACCTTTATTCACTCGTTACGATGACGCTCACCACACCAAAATCGCCCGCCCAGGCCATTGAAGCCGCCCAGAAGCGACTGAAAGGTATTGCCCGGCGTACGCCGTTGGAACTGAATCCCAGTTTATCGGCCCAATACGAGTGCGAGGTGTGGCTGAAACGGGAGGATTTGCAGGTGGTGCGGTCGTACAAATTGCGGGGTGCCTACAACAAAATGGTCTCGCTGAGTGAGGCCGAAAAAGCGGCGGGCATCGTCTGTGCCAGCGCGGGCAACCACGCGCAAGGGGTCGCTTTTTCCTGTCAGCAATTGAAGATTCGGGGCCGGATTTTTATGCCCACTACTACCCCGCAGCAGAAGGTGGGTAAGGTGGCTTTTTTTGGCGGCGAATGGGTGGAAACAGTGCTGACCGGCGATACCTACGACGACGCCAATGTGGCCGCGCAGGACTTTTGTCGTCAGCAGCAGGCCGCTTTTATTCATCCTTTTGATGATGAAAAGATCATCGAAGGGCAGGCCACGGTCGGTGCAGAGATACTGGAGCAAGCAGGATTTCCGCCGGATTATTTGTTTCTGCCCATCGGCGGCGGTGGTTTGGCGGCGGGTGTTTCGACCTATTTTCTGGAAAAAAGTCCGCATACTGCGGTAGTGGGCGTGGAACCGGCGGGCGCGGCAGCCATGAAAATCTCGATTGCGAACGGTGTCAACACGACCCTCGAAGACATTGATCGCTTTGTGGACGGGGCGGCGGTGAAACGCGTGGGCGACAAAACCTTCGCCATTTGCCGGAAAAATCTCTACGACGTGGTGACCATTCCCGAAGGAAAAGTATGCGCCACGATCCTGAAACTCTACAACGAAGAGGCCATCGTGGCGGAACCGGCGGGCGCACTGGCCATCGCGGCACTCGAACAATACCGTCCCCATATTCGGGGTAAACGGGTGGTTTGTGTGGTCAGCGGCGGCAACAACGACATCAGCCGGACCGAGGAAATCCGCGAACGTGCCCTGCTGTACGAAGGCTTGAAACACTATTTCATCATCCGTTTTCCGCAGCGGGCAGGCGCACTTAAAACCTTTGTGGTCAACGTTTTAGGCCCGGAAGATGATATTGCCCATTTTGAATATATCAAGAAAAATAACCGCGAAGCCGGGCCCGCCTTGGTGGGTATTGAGTTTAAACAACCCGGTCAGTTGGACCGCTTGCAGCAGAGCCTGCGCCAATACCATTTCAACTTTGAATATCTGAATGGGAATAGCGATTTGATGCGTTTCCTGGTGTAAGTTATTGTTAGAATGGGTAGCGTTTTCCCCAAAACAGACCGAATGGCCAATCGTCATATTTTCTGTTAAAATTTGCCCGATTTCCCCGGACACGGTGAACCTTTGCCGACAAATAACGACGATGGAAAAACTAATCGGCAGCCTGGCATTCCTGCTGGGCATTGGCACTTCTTTATTCTCCCAAAACTTTGATAATCTGCGCTTTGCTCATTACAACCTCCTCAAATACGGCGATGCCAGTTGTCAGTCTTTGAATACCAAAAATGCGCGACTGAAAATCATCTTCGATGCGCTCCAACCCGATATACTGACCGTGAATGAAATGCTGCCCAATGAGGCGGCCATCAACAGCCTGCGGGCGAATGCGCTGTCGTTCAATCCCAACATGCAGTCCACGACTTTTGGCAATTCTTCTGGCTCAGATATTGTCAATACGTTGTATTACAATGCTAACAAACTGGGCTACCTTGGTCATCAGGCTATTACTGGCAACATCCGCGACATTGACGTTTTCCGGTTGTACCATTTGACCAGCACGCATCCTGGCGACACCACGGATTTGTACTGCATCGTGGCCCATTTCAAGTCTTCCCAAGGCACCGCCAACGTGGCCGAACGCGCCGCTGCCGCCCAGAGCGTGGTGAATTGGGTGCAGGCCCACCCGCAAATCCATCGCTATGTGCTCTCCGGCGACCTGAATCTTTACGGCAGTAATGAACCGGCTTTTCAAACTTTGCTCCAGCGTTTCGATGATCCGGCGGGCCAACCCAATGGCTGGTATGGCTACAATTTTGCGGCCCTGCAAACCCAATCGCCCGCCGATGGCACGGCCCCTTGCTCCGTGACCGGCGGTATGGACGACCGTTTTGATTTCATTCTGGCCAGTCCGACTGTCTATAGTGGCAATGACAAAATCGCCACATTATCAAGCACTTACCGCGCTTTCGGGAATGACGGCGTGTCGTATAATGACTACCTGCAATGCCAATTTACGACTTCGGTGTCGGCCAGTGTGTGTGCGGCCTTGCGCACTGCTTCCGATCATTTGCCGGTGACGGTGCAACTGCGTATTCAAGCCACTACGCCGGTGACGCAAACGGAGGAAGCAGCCCTGCAATGTCATCTTTTGGGCAATCCTGTCCGCGAGAGTGTGCGCATTCGCCTGCCGGAGCAGTTTTCAGGCCCCGCTGCCTGGAAAATCGTGGATCAGTTGGGCCGCGTGGTGGTCGAGGGTGAGTTTCCGACGGGCGATAAAAATTTATTGGAAATACCTGCTCAGTCCTGGCCAAACGGGGTGTATGTGTTTGTTTTTCAGGCGGGTGGACGGATGGGGTGGCCGCTGCGTTTTGTGCGGTAAAACCTTGATTTGTCATTCTGCCGGAACCCGTCCAAGTCGTGATGTACGCCGCTTTTGTCATCTTGTCGAGAACCGTCCACGTTATGGGTGTTTTACGACGTGGACGGGTTCCGTCAGAATGACAAAAGCGGCGTGGACACTACGACTGAATAATGAGATATGGCTAAACACTATTCTAGTAAACGCTATAACATTCTACTACTAACGCCTCTATTCGGTATTTGCCTATTTGTACTACTATACGTCATTGCTGCATGTTTATATCCGGGCGGTTCCAGATTTGATAAACAAGCCACAGGGTTCAGTATTATCCACAATTACTGGTGTGATTTATTTGATGTGGTAGCGCATAATGGCGCAGCGAATCCAGCCAGACCCATTGCTATTGTGGCCATGTTGGTTTTAACCAGTAGTTTTGGCCTGCTTTGGTGGTTATTACCACGACTCTTTGATGCTACTAGTAAAAAGCAGAAAATCATTCAATATACGGGTGTCGCTTCGATGATTATCAGCGCGTTTTTATTCACCTCTTACCATGAAGAAGTCATCAATTTGGGTGGTTTATTGGGTGGAGTGGCCTTGACGTTGACTTTTATAGAATTGTACCATTTTAAACAGCAAAGGCTCTTTATAATCGGCGTACTGTGTTTGGTTTTAAGTTGTTTTAACTACTTTATTTACGAGACCGGCTTTTTGCTTTTTCTATTAGCCAGCACGCAAAAAATTACGTTTATAGTGTTCTTTATTTGGGCGGGATGGCTGAACATGAAACTTTATAAAAAAGAGAGCGATACTTTGTAAAAAGCATATTTTTGACAAAAAATTCAATTGCGAAACGATGAAACATTTAAAAAATATTATTTTTGGAGTTACATTGCTGCTGCTACTGTTACCCAACCTGCATGCGCAATCCATCAAAATAATCACCTATAACATCCGCCTCGATCTGGCTTCCGATGGCGATAACGACTGGACGCACCGGCAGGAGTTTCTGCTGTCGCAAATCAAATTCTACGCGCCGGGTATTTTCGGCACACAGGAAGGATTGCCACATCAAATAGAGTTTTTACAAAAAAACCTGGCCGATTATGGCAGCGAAAGCGTTGGACGGGAAGGTCAGGGCAAGGGCGAATCCACGGCCATTTTTTATAACAAAAGCCGGTTTTTACTAGAAAAAAGTCATACTTTCTGGCTTTCGCCGACCCCCGATACGGTTTCGATGGGCTGGGATGCCGCCTGCCTGCGGGTATGTACCGCGCTGCTGCTCAAAGACAAACGTAGTAAAAAGCAATTCTGGGTGTTTAATACGCACCTCGATCATGTGGGAGAAGTGGCGCGAGCGAATAGTATTGACTTGATTCTGAACAAAATACGGGCTTTTAATCCCAAAAATCTACCCGTCGTACTGATGGGCGATTTTAATGCCACGCCCGAAACATCTATTATAGCTAAAGTAAAAAACGAACTATTAGATACACGGACTTTGTCGGAAACAAAGCCGTTTGGTCCGTCGGGCACCTTTAATGCTTTCAAATTTAATGAGCCCGTCACCCGCTTGATTGACTATATTTTTGTGTCCAAAACACCTAGTTTTCGGGTGCTGAAACATGCAGTTTTGAGCGATAATGTCAATTTGCATTATCCATCGGATCATTTGCCGGTTTTGGTGGAAATAGCGTTTGGGAAATAACTTGCTTAAAAAATAAGGGCCACGCCATATTACTATAGCGCAGCCCTTCTACTGAAAGCCAATGATTAATTAGGTAATAGTACTTTGTCAATAGCGTGTACAACGCCATTGTTCGCTTGCACATCCGTGATCACAATATTGGAAGTGCGGCCCTGGCCATCCTGTATTTTTGCTCCGCCCGCCAGTTTGATCGTGAATTTCTTGCCGGACAATGCCGTTACTTCCTGGCCTTCGGTCAGTTGTGCCGCCACTACATTGGCCCCGCTGACCACGTGATATTGCAACACCGCATTCAGTGTAGCCGCCGGAATATCATTCAGGCTGGTCACATTCAGTTCGGTCAGAAGTGCCGTGAAAGCCGCATTGGTCGGCGCAAAAACCGTAAACGGCCCGGCACCCGAAAGCGTAGTTACATAGTCCACGCCCAGGTCGGAGCGGGTCAGAGCCGCCACTAAACTCGTGAAATTCGGGTTGTTCAACGCTTGATTGACCACCGTAGGCAGGGTAATCACCTTATCCACCACGTGAATGACGCCATTGCTGGCGTCCACATCTGCGGTGGTGACGTTTACACTGCCGTTGATTTTTACGCCGCTGCTTTTTTCAACGTACAGGCTCAGCGCATTGCTTGTGCTGCCAAAGGTAGCCGCCGACTTGACGTAGCCGGTGGTAATAGCACTGGACCTGACTTCGCCCGATACCACGTGGTAAAGGAGAGTCTTTTTCAAAACAGCAGCATCAATATTCTCCACAGTAACGGTGTTACCCGGCGTACTGAGTGCCGTGAAAAGCGCGGAAAAGGCTGCATTGGTCGGGGCAAAAACGGTAAACTGATCGGTGCCATTCAATACGCCAACCAGATCGGTGCGTTCCAAAGCGCGGACGAGGGTACTCAGGTTGGCATCCCCCTGCGCCAGTTCCACGATGTTCTTCGGATCGTCGTCGTCATCATCTTTGCAGGCATTCAGCAAAAACGTGACACTCAGTGCGAGGAACAATCCATAAAAGACTTTTTTCATGATAATCGAAATTTGTTTGGTGAGTAATTGTTTTGAAATTGTGAGCATGAAACGGACAATGGCAGATTTTGTTTAACAAAACAGGGTTCCGAATATGCTAATATTAAACAAAACTCTTTTTTTGTAATGCCCTGCCATGAACCACATCGGTGATAATTCGCCCCTTGCCTGCATTTCTTTCTGTCATAAACCAGCGTAAACGCTGGACGGGCGTCTGGCTTTGGTGGGAAAAGCCCTAATTTTGGCGGCAATTATATTCCAGCCAGTATGTGGCATACTTTTAGAAAGCTGGTCCAAGTCTGCACACCATGAACATTGAACAAATAAAAAAAGAGCTGATCTACCGTACTTCCCGCTCCGGCGGCAAGGGTGGGCAGAACGTAAATAAGTTGGAAACCAAAGTAGAAGCCGTGTTACAACTCCCGGACTCACAGGCATTTTCGCCCGAAGAAAAAACCATTTTGCTGGCTAAACTGGCTCACCGTATGACGGCGGAAGGACTGGTGGCCGTAGTGAACCAAACAGAACGCTCGCAATTGGCGAATAAAGTCCTGGCCGAAAAAAAACTGCTGGCCCTGCTACAGAAAGCATTGGTGCAGGTAAAAAAACGGCGGCCCAGCAAGGTACCCGCCCATGTGGTCCGCGCCCGTATTGAAGGGAAGAAGCACCAATCGGAGAAAAAGGCAAACCGCCGATCCATCAGTATGTAGTTTTAAAATCCACCACACTTGATTCATCAACCGACCTTCTTATATGTATTTGAAATTTTCCTTCTTTTTCCTTCCTTTTCTGCTGCTGGCTACTTTCTTACGGGCCCAGGTCCCGAAAGACGCCACTATTCCGGTCACCGCTACTTTCACCACGGATCCGGCCAGTGTGACTATCAGCTGGCCCAGTGCTCCAGCGTCCGCCATCGTTGTGCTGCGGCATACCAAAACATCGCCTCCCAATGTTTGGACGTCGCTGCTCAATGTCACCAATAGTACCCAAACTTCTTTGGTGGACAACCTGGTCAGCGCAGGACAGACGTATGAATACGTGGTGCAGCGTACGACAGGTACCACCCCCAGCTATGGATATGCCCATGTCGCGCTGAATGCCCCGGTGGTGGACGGTCGCGGCAAACTGCTTTTCTTCGTGGATTCCCTGCTCATGGGCCCGCTGGGCAACGAAATAGGCCAGCTCAAACTCGACATGATGAACGAAGGCTGGATTGTCGTTCCACACATTGTCGGTAATGGAGCCACTGTGCAAACCATTAAAAGTCAGATCATTGCCGATTACAATTCTGATGCCTTCAACACGAAAATGGTTTTCCTGCTCGGTGCTCTGCCCGTTCCGTATTCGGGCAATACGGCCTGGGATTTGCAACCCACCCACCAGGGTGCCTGGCCATCCGACAGTTATTATGGCGATGTGAACGGCACCTGGACGGATTTCGCGGTCAATAATACGACTGCTGCCCGGCCAGCGAACGACAATGTACCGAATGACAAGAAATTTGACCAAAATACGATTCCCAGTGCCGTGGAACTGGCCGTTGGGCGGGTAGATTTTCATAACCTCTCGCCCGCTACTTTCGGCACTTCCCAGGTGGAACTCTACCGCCGTTATCTGAATAAAGACCATGCCTGGCGTACCAAGCAATTTACGGTCGCCAATAAAGCACTGGTGGACGACAATTTGGGCTATGCCGGTGGAGAAGCCTTTGCGGCCAATGGCTACCGGAATGCCTACCCGCTGGTGGGTGCCTCCAATGTCGAGGAAGGCGATTTTTTTGCCCCTAATGCGAGTGGTTATGTGCTGGGCTTCGGGGCTGGCACCGGCACTTATACCAGTGCTGCCGGTGTGGGCACCAGTGCGAATTTCGCTGCCAGCACGGTCAATGTGCCTTTCTCCATGTTCTATGGCGATTATTTTGGCGATTGGGATTCTGAAACAGACCCTTTCCTGCCCTCGGCTCTGGCCTCGCAGGGCGGTATTCTGACCACCATTTGGGCCGGGCATCCGCACGTATTTTTCCAGGGACTGGCTTCCGGCGAAACCGCAGGCTATTGCTTGCAGGAAACCCAAAATGCCCAAAACAATACCGGTTTCTTGCCCAGTTACGGAGAAAGTGGCACCCACGTATCGCTGCTGGGCGACCCTACCTTGCGGGCCGATGTCGTCGCGCCGCCTACTGATCTGGTGGCTACCGGACAGTGTGGTACCGTGACCTTAAACTGGACAGCACCCGCCGGTGGAGCACCCGGTGGCTACCACGTGTATCGGGGGCCGGAACGCAACGGTTTTTATGACCGCCTGACTCCCGAACCTATTACAACCACTTCTTTTGCCGATAATAATGCCCCTGCCGGTACGTCTTATTATCAGGTGCGGGCGATAGAGCAGGTCACTACACCAGGTGGCGGTTCTTATGCCAATAGCAGTTTGGGGGCTGCTACTTCCATTACTTTCACCCCAAGCGGCGTACCTGTCGTAAACCTGACGGGCGGAACGCTTACCTGCACCCGAGTATCCATTATGCTGGGTGGGGTAAATGCGCCCAACACGGCCATTTGGAGCGGGCCGGGTGGTTTTACTTCGACTCAAAACAATCCATCGGTATCGCTGCCCGGTGCCTATTCGGCAGTCGTAACGGCCGCCAATGGCTGTACAACGGTGAGCGAGGTGGCCGTATTGATTGATACCTTTTTGCCAACTTTTACCATACCGGCATTTCCGCCGCTCAGCTGTCTCATGCCTTGCGGAGTGATCAATTTGCCGGAGACGCCCGGCTACCAGGTGGTACTGGATGGAGAACTTTTAGTCTCCGGGGTCAATTATAATGTGTGCGATACCGGCCTGCATACGGTCATTCTGCGTTCTTTAAATAATGGCTGTGAGGATACGTACAGTGCCACGGTGGTGCGGGATATTGTGCCGCCGGGTGCTACTGCCAGCAGTAGTGGAGCCTCCTGCAATGGGCCTTTCCAGTTGCAGGGTAATTCTCCCACCCCGGATGTAGTCTATGGCTGGAATGGCCCGGACGAATTTGTTTCTTTCGAGCAAAACCCAGTCGTCACCGCTCCGGGTACTTACCAATTGATTGTCCGCAATTCGGTAAACGGCTGTACATCCACGGCTTTGGTGACCATTAATGGCTCCGGCGCCCCGGATGCGAGTGCTACGGGTGCTACCCTCAATTGTAATCAGCAAACGGCAACTATTCAGGGTAGTTCCACGACGTCGGGGGTGACTTACTCCTGGACCGGGCCGGGCGGATTTACGTCTAATCAGCAGAACCCAACTGTCACCTTGCCAGGCGTTTATACACTGACGGTGACCACTTCGGTTGGTTGCACCAATTCTGCGGTGACGGTAGTTAGTTTGAACGCTGTGCTGCCGGATGCTACCGCCACTGGCGCAGCCCTGACCTGTAACCAATCAACCGCAACTATTCAGGGAAATTCTACTACCCAGGGAGCCGTTTTCGGCTGGACCGGACCGGGCGGATTCTCTTCCAGTCAACAAAATCCGACCGTTAGTTCCGCTGGCACTTATGTGCTGACCGTGACGGCACCGAATGGCTGTACCAATACAGCCACTGCTATAGTAACCAGCAATGGTACTTTGCCCAATGCAACTGCCACTGGTGCTACCCTCACCTGCAGCCAAGCCAGCTCAACGATTCAAGGTAATTCCGCCACCACTGGCGTGACTTATGCGTGGACCGGACCGGGTGGATTTACTTCCAACCAGCAAAACCCAACGGTAACATTGGCAGGCACTTATGTATTGACGGTCACTGCGCCGGGCGGCTGCAGCACGACCATCAGTGTGCTTGTGACCAGCGATGTCGCCATCCCCAACGTGACTGCTACCGGCACCATGATGACCTGTACCAGCCCTTCGACGCAATTTCCAATACAGGGTAATTCGACGACTTCAGGGGTGACGTATTTATGGACCGGACCGAATGGATTTACTTCCACGCAGCAAAATCCACCCGTTGTGCTGCCGGGTACCTACGTACTGGTCGTAACTGCACCAAATGGCTGTACCAATAGCGCAACCGCCGTATTTTCACAGGATATTGCCGTACCGAATGCCAGTGCCACGGGGGCAGCCATCACCTGTAGCCAGCTAACGGTCGCTATTCAGGGGAGTTCTACCACGACGGGAGCGACTTTTATCTGGAGCGGGCCAGGCGGATTTGCTTCGACCCAGCAAAATCCAAGTGTCACAGTGCCAGGCACTTATTTATTGACGGTGACTGCATTGAATGGCTGTACCAGCACGGCGGCGGCCGTCGTTACTACCAATGCCGTTTTGCCTGATGCCAGTGCATTGGGAGTGGTGCTTACCTGTAATCAGCCTGCTGCAACGATTCAGGGGAATTCCACCAGTTTGGGAGCCACTTTTGCCTGGACCGGACCGAATGGATTTACATCGGCCCTGCAAAGTCCGACGGTCAATGTACCCGGCACTTATGTCCTGACCGTGACCACTCCCAATGGTTGTACGAGCACGGCTACGGCTGTAGTGACGATCAATGCTGAAATACCCAATGTGACAGGCCTGGGTGCAACGCTTACCTGCATTCAGCCAACAGCAACTATTCAAGGCAACTCCACGACATCGGGAGTGACTTTTGCCTGGACGGGTCCAAATGGATTTACTTCCAGTCAACAAAATCCAACTACTACATTGCCAGGCACTTATGTACTGACTGTGACTGCAATCAATGGCTGCACCAGTACTACCAGCGTTATTGTCAATGAAGATGTGGTGTTGCCCAATGCTTCCGCTACGGGCACTGTACTTACCTGTACGCAACCTACCGGGAGCATTAACGGCACCATCACGCCGGGAGCCAGTTTTGTGTGGAGCGGACCAGGTGGATTTACCTCTACCCTGCCCGGTCCAACGGTCAGTTTGCCAGGCATCTATATTTTGACTGTCACTGGCACCAACGGCTGCACCACAACCGCTACTGCTACGGTCACTGTGGATGCCACCGTACCCAATGTGACCGCAAGTGGCGTTACTCTCACTTGCAGCCAGCCCAGCGGAACCATCAACGGTAATTCTACTACGGTGGGAGCTACTTACCTGTGGACTGGCCCGGCTGGATTCACTTCCACCCTACCTAACCCTGTGGTGGGTACGGCGGGTATTTATATTCTGGTAGTAACGGTCCCCAATGGCTGTTCCAGTGCCGCCAGTGCTGAAGTAGTGGGCGACCTGGCCCGACCGGATATTTCTGTGGCACTGCCTGGGTTGCTGACCTGCAATACCGCCTGCGTGACCGTGCAGGCCAGTTCTACTACGCCGGGTGCAAGCTCTGCGCCGCAGGAAATCTGTACGCCTGGCATCTACATGGCGGTAGTAACCGCACCCAACGGCTGCACCAATTCGCAATCTTTTGAGGTGTTGGAAGCACAGCCACTCAATGTCAGTCTGGCCGGAGAAGTGGACTGCGAAGGCATCAATGAGATAGGCGCAACCGTCAGCGGTGGCATTCCGCCTTATGAATATGCCTGGTCCACCGGCGATACCACGGCGGAAATAACGGTACTGCCGGGCACCATTGAAGTGGCGAGTGTGAACGTCACCGATGCCGGTGGATGCAGCTTTCAAAGCACTTCCATTACCATCGCGCCCTTTTCACCAATTGTTATCGGAAGCGTAATAGTCAATGAAAGCGCAGCAGGTGCAGCAAATGGGTCCATTGTATTGAGCCCGCAAAGTGGTAGTTGTACTGCTTACCAGTATTTGTGGAGCACCGGCGAGACTACTGCGGCCCTTGTTAATTTGCCTGCCGGTATTTACACCGCTACCGTCACTTGCCAATTGACCGGATGTACCGTCGTAGTGACCGCCATCGTCGAGACTATTATCGCCACGGAAAATGTTACTTTCTGGAAACAACTCACGCTGGTGCCCAACCCGAGCAATGGCCAGGCACTGCTGACGGTGAATCTCCAGGAAGCGACCACTCTGCGGGTAAAAGTACTGGACGCCACCGGGCGCGTGGTACTGAGTCTGCCGGAAACTACCCTACTGGAGGGCAGCCTGCCACTTGATCTGCGGAATTGCCCGCCGGGTATGTACTCTGTCTTGCTTTCTACCAAAAACGAAACGGCCGTGCGCAAGTTAGTCGTGGTGCGGGATTAGAAAGTTGAAGAAATTAATTATAAAAAAATGCACTTCATTGATTATCAATGAAGTGCATTTTTTATACAGTCTACAGCAGGTCTTACTGAATCACAATCTCAAAGGGCAGTCGGGCCAGAATGCCGTTACTTTTACGCAGGTCTTGCACCGCTTTATACATGGGATACACCTCGCCCAGTTCGGAACGGATGAGAGCGGCCTTCACGTCATCGTTATTTTTATCTTTGGTAAAACGCTCCATCAATTGCTCAATACCATTCAGTGTACGCGGATAAGTACTGGTACGGTATTTTTCCACACCGGCCATTTTGGCGGCGGCAGCAATAGCCCGGTCAAGGCCGCCAATATCGTCCACGAGGCCGAGTTCTTTGGCGCGATTACCCGGCCACACCCGGCCCTGGGCAATTTCGTTGACCTGATCGCGGCTTTTCTTACGCCCCAGCGCGACTTTCTGTAAAAAGTCTTCGTAGGTATGGTTGACCCGTTCCTGGATTAGCTGTTTTTCATCTGCCGAGAAATTGTAAAATGGCGTCCCGAAAGCCGAGTATTTGCCCGTTCGCACCGTATCGTACGTAATGCCCAGGTTCGTTTTCATCGTGTTGGCCAGCATGGGAATCATACCAAACACGCCGATAGAGCCGGTGATGGTGTTGGGTTCCGCAAAAATGCTATCGGCCTGGCAAGCAATGTAGTAGCCGCCGGATGCCGCCACGTCGCCCATACTGGCGATGACTGGCCGACCGGATTTGCGCAGCAGGTCTATTTCCCGGAAAATATTTTCGCTGGCCAGTACGCTGCCGCCGGGCGAATTGATGCGCAGGACGACGGCCTTGATGCTCTCATCCTGTCGGATTTTGCGCAAAATTTTCACATATTTGCCATCGTGAATGCTGCCGGGGGTTTCATCATCACCATCAGAAATGGTGCCTTCGGCATAGACCACTGCAATTTTATCTTTGGCAGAAAAGTCGGTTTTCTTGCCTTTAGCCGCAAAGTAATCGCCGATTTTGACCCGGTTCAGTTTATCTTTCTTGCCGAGACCGATCTTGGTTTTCATCATTTCCAGTACTTCATCTTCGTAGGCAATACGGTCAATCAACCGGGATTTCAGGGCCAGTTCGGGGCTGCGGCCATCGAAGTCATTGGCAATACGCCGCAGTTCGGCCTCTGGAATGTTTCGGCTGGCCGCGATGTCGCGAATGAAAATATCGTACAGCGTATTCACGTATTCGCGCACCTGAATACGATTTTCATCGCTCATTTTTTCAAACCGGAACGGCTCCGTGGCACTTTTGTATTTGCCCACGTAAAAAATCTCGAATTGCACATCCAGTTTGTCCAGCATACCTTTATAGTAGGCAATCATGCTCGAAAAACCACGAAAGTCCACGGCTCCCACCGGATTGAGCAAAATACTATCGGACGCTGAAGCCAGGTAGTAAGTGCCTTGCGTATAGAAGTTGGCGTACGAAACCACAAACTTGCCGGACGATCTGAAATCCAGCAGGGCATTGCGAATGACGCTGGAAGTGGCTTTGCCAGCCATTACATTATTGGCGTGGATATAAATACCTTTGATATCGGCATCGGTCTTCGCCTGCTGAATAGCGGCCACCATATCGGTGAGACCGAGTACGTCCTTCTGATCGAGATCAAAGGGATCCATTTCGGTGTTATTGGTCTTTTCGGGGATGAGGTTATCAAAGTTTAGTTCCAACACGGAATTGGCGGGTACAGCCACCACCTTTTTATCGGAAAGACGGCTGGCCATCCCCACCAGGGTGCTGAACCCAATGACTGTCAAAAGAATGAGGGCCAAGGCAGTACCGAGGCAGGAAGCAAAAAGAAACTTAAAAAACTGGCTCATGGTCAGGAAATAATAAATGAGTAATTGGGAACAAGAATGCTAAACGCAACCAAGTCTGCAAATGAACACAGGTAAAGTTCAATTGTGTTGAAAATTAGATAAATCGTCGCATTCCGGGGATGGAGCGACCATGTAGGGGGATAGTTGAACGCAGCGTTAAATTTTAATTTATTGACGCGGGGTTATTTTAAAATTTGCTAATTTTCGCCTTCCAATTGACTCTTATCCATAATCCACCCTGATTTTAATCCTTACATCCGCTTTTTGCTTCCCGGCAACTCTCCTGCATGAAGTTTACAGGACTTAACTATCACTACACACACACCGGATGAACCTTTTTTACCCTCCATTTCAAAAGGGCTTGCTCCCTTTCTTCTTTCTGGCAGGACTTATCGCCACGCACGCTCAAAACTTACAGGTTACCAGCGGAAATACCCTGCCTTATACGCCACAGAACCTGATCTCCAACATTTTCTTGGGGGAAGGCGTGGATGTCACCAGCATTACCTATGTGGGTAAACCGCAGGCGGTGGGCTATTTCAATGGCGGGACCCAGGCGATTGGCCTCGAGCGGGGCATCATTCTGACCACCGGTGTAGCCGAGAGCGAAGGTTTCAAAATTGGCTGTGATGAACAGGGCAACGATTTTGCCTCCACCGATAATGGCCTGAACGCCAGCGATCCTAACCTGGCCCCCCTGGTAAACGAGCCCTTGCATGACGTAGCCACGTATGTCATTAAATTTATTCCTACTTCGGATACTATACGTTTTCGGTACTGCTTTGCTTCGGAAGAATATCCTGAATATTCCTGCAGTGATTACAATGACGTATTCGGGTTCTTTATCCAGGGAGGGACACAATATCCCACGGCAACCAATATTGCCAAAGTGCCGGGCACCAATCTGCCGGTGAGCATTCAAAATGTGCATCCTGCGTATGGTATTGGTTGCTCCAGTGTCAATGTGCAGTATTATAACAATAATAATAATACCAATAAACAGCCCACCTACGATGGTTTCACCGATGTATTTACGGCCCAGGCAGTCGTAACGCCTTGTGTGGAATACACCATCAAACTGGCCATTGCCGACGTGAGCGATGGCGTATGGGATTCCGGGGTGTTTCTGGAAGCCAAAAGTTTTAGTGGTAATACACTGAAAGTGGAGGTCACTACGGTGGGAGCAGATAATACCCTCACCGAAGGTTGTGCGGAAGGCACGATGACCTTTTCGTTGCCCGTGGCACCCTCACAGAATTTTCCGATTGACTATAATATATGGGGTAGTGCCACCAGCGGGACCGATTATCAGACCATCCCGACCGGTTTGTTCATCCCTGCCGGACAAAAACAAATCAGTGTGCCGCTTATTGCCTTGGCAGATAACCTGACCGAAACCGGCGATTCCATCGCTATAGATATACAGCGCGATCCCTGCCACCGCGATACGATCTACATTCAGATTCGGGACAATGGGATTTTGCCGCCCAGCCTGCGCCAGGATACTACGGTCTGCCAGAGCAGCCTGCAGCCGCTGACGCTGAATGGTACGTTGCCCATTACGCTGCCCGGGCCGCCCAGCTTTGCCAATGTGCAAGATTACGACATTACGCCTGTGGACAGTTTTGTTACCTCGCCGCTGGTGGTGTCTAGCTTACCGCAAAAAAAATTAGTGCCAGAGGTAATTAAATCAGTATGCGTAAACATTGAACATCCTTTTGATGATGATGTGGAGATTTATCTGGTCTCCCCGGACGGCCAGTTTATCCTGCTGTCGGATGACAATGGTGGGAATGGCGACAATTACACAAATACTTGTTTTACACCTGCTGCGACCCAAAAGATCAGCTTTCCCGGCCCGCAGGCTCCGGCTTCTGCGGCACCGTTTACTGGCGATTTTTTACCCGAAGACCCCTGGGAAGACCTGTACGGCGACCATCCGACCAATGGCACCTGGAAATTACAAATCCGGGATGATGCTAACGGATTCGTGGGTACCTTAAAGGATTGGACCATCACCTTTGAGCCCGCTTATGAGCTGAATTATCAATGGTCGCCGACCGACAGCGTGGCCTGCCCCACCTGCCCGATCACTGCCGTAAATCCCACTCAGACAACGCTTTATACGCTCACCGCCACCGATTCTTATGGCTGTATAGTAAAGGATTCGGTTGAAATAGAAGTACGGCCTGCCCTGCCCGCCCCGACGATTACCTGCGGAAATTCCAGCAGTAACTCGGTCAGTTTTGAATGGAGCAGCGTTCCCGGCGCGACTGGCTATGAAGTAAATGTAAATGGTAGCGGCTGGACCACCCCTTCTGATAGTCTGGCCCATGTAGTCAGCAGCCTGACGGTCAATACCACGGTGGATATAGAAGTACGGGCTACCGGCGGACTGGCTGATTGCTCCGCTCTTATCGCCACCGGTACTTGTGTGAACTGTCAGTCCCCTACGGCTACTCTGGCCGCCGCTGGGGTAAGTTGCGCGGGCCAAAGCAACGGTAGCCTGACCGTCACGCCCGATGGATTGAACCCGCCTTACACCTTTCAGGTAGTGAGCGGACAGACCAATACCACGGGTACTTTCCAGAATCTTGCGGCTGGTAGTTATATCGTCACGGTCACCGATCCAACCGGGTGCGAAGGCTATTTCCCGGCTACTGTTTCTACGCCTGATACCATAGTACCGAATATTGCTCTCCAGCAAAATGTAAGCTGTTTTGGGGGTAATAATGGGGCTTTGAGGACGGCGGCTACCGGTGGTACAGGAACGCTCACTTACCAATGGAGTGCCGCTGGCCAAACGGCCGCAGTAGCGTCCAACCTTGCGGCTGGAAGCTATACCGTTACGGTGACCGACGCGAATGGCTGTACGGCTACTGGAAGTGCTGCCATTACCCAACCTACTGATCTTCAATTAAGTACAGTGGTTACGAATGCCAAATGTTTCAATCAGTCAAACGGGGCCGTGGCGGCTTCTGGTACGGGAGGAACGTCGCCCTACCAGTTTGCCTGGAGCAGCGGCCCTCCGGTATCTGACAATAACAATATTCCGGCCGGTGTTTATACCGTCACCATCACCGATACAAAAGGATGTACCGAAACGGCTACCGCTACGGTTGCCCAGCCCACCCAACTTACGGCTACGACCAATGTCACGGCCACCAATTGCAGCACCAGCATGGATGGTACTGCTACCGCCCTGCCACAAGGGGGCACTGGCCCCTACTCTTTCCTATGGAATGATGCCCAACAGCAAACCACGGTTACAGCGACCGGGCTGGCTGCTCAAACCTTCAATGTGACGGTAACCGATGCCAATGGCTGTATGGTCAATCAGAATGCGGTGATTCCCGCACCGGCCCCATTGGCAGTCAGTTTAAATAAAACCAACAGCACCTGCAACGGCAATGCCAATGGCACGGCCCAAGCCACAACCAGTGGCGGCACCAGTCCATACACCTATAAATGGAGTGACGCTATTGGTCAGACGACCGCCCAGGCGACGGGTTTATTGGCCGGAGCTTATACCGTTACTGCTACCGATGCGCACGGTTGTACTACGACCAGCAGCATTACCATCAGTGAACCAGCCGTATTACAGGCTACGCCCACCCCAACGGCTGCCGCTTGTTTTGGCAGTGCCGACGGGCGGATCAATACGGCCCTGCAAGGCGGTACCGGGCCATTTTCTTTCTTCTGGAGTTCCGGCGATGTAACGCAAAATATTACCCAGAAACCAGTGGGCACTTATGTGCTGACCATAACCGATGCCAACGGCTGTACTTTAACGACCCAGGCAGCCATTAGTCAACCTACTGAAATTCAGTGGACTACTACTGAAAAAGCCGTGTTGTGTAAAGATGGAAATAGCGGTGGCATTACCTTGACCGCTACCGGCGGTACACCGGGCTATACTGTAGCCTGGCTTGGACCCAATGGTTTTATCGGCAATGGTACGAATCTGCAAAACCTGCTGGCGGGCGACTACTCGGCTACCCTGACCGATGCAGCAGGCTGCACGAAATCAGTTGCCCAGGCGGTCACCGAGCCAGCCAGCGCATTGGCACTGACTTTGGCTCCCTATGCAGACACGATTTGCTTCGCTGCTACCAATGGCCAGGCTACAGTAGCAGTGGCCGGTGGCTCCACGCCTTATACCTATCTATGGGATGCAGGCAGCCAAACCTCGGCCACGGCTACCGGCCTGTCTTCCCAAGCCTACACGGTCACGGTAACTGACAAAAACAGCTGCACCCAGACGGCGGAAACCTTTATTATTCAAAAACAGGAACTCTCGGTTTCGGCAGCCGCTACTGATCCGCTTTGCTATAACGGACGTAATGGCAAGGCCCGCGTGACGGTGATCTTTTATGGCGCAACTGCGGCTAATCTCAACGATTTCAATTACTTGTGGAGCACTACCCCTGCCCAGCAGGATATGGAAGCCAATAGCCTGTCGGCCAATACCAGTTACACAGTGACGGTAGTGGACGCGCTGGGCTGTACCGCCGAACACAGCGTAGAAGTAGGTAATCCATATCCCGTTGTGGGCCGGGTGGATGCGGTGGCCAATGTGAAATGCCAGGGCGAGGCGAGTGGTTGGGCAGTGGCCAGTGGCTCTGGTGGCGTGGCACCATATACTTATTTCTGGAGCCCGGGGCCAAGCAACCAGACTGATTCGCTGGCGCAAAATCTGGCCGCCGGGACTTATCAGGTCACCGTCACCGATGCGCATGGTTGCCCGGATATATTGACGGCCACTATTACGGAACCGCCTGCTTTGAACATGAATCTGCTCGCTACTCCCGTCAAATGTTTTGGTAATCAGGATGGTAGTGCCAAAGCCGTGGTGTCGGGCGGGGTGGCACCCTATACCTACGTGTGGCTGGGTGGCCAGACCGGCACGGAAGTAAAAAACCTGACCGCAGGTGTATTTAGTCTGAGCATGACCGATGCCAATGGCTGTGTTATCCGCGATTCGGTGGATATTACCCAACCCGCTACGCCGGTCACGGGTACCTACATTTCGCAGGAACCTCGTTGCTTCGGCGGACATGATGGCAGCATTACCCTCACTGGTGCCGGTGGTACGCCGCCTTACCGTTATGCCCTTGATCAGGAAGCCTGGAATGGCTCGCCGCGCCAAATTGGCCTGGGAGCGGGTATGTACCAGCCCAATATTATAGATGGCAATGGCTGTATCGTCCGGCTCACGCCCGTAGAGATCAGCCAACCCGAGGCTATAGCCGTGGATTTAGGCCCGGATATCGTCATTGAACTAGGACGGGATACGCAGTTGCTGGCCAACATCACCAACACCACAGGCAGCGTCCGTTTAGTCTGGAATGCTGCCGACAGTGTGTGGTTGAGTTGCCTGAATTGCATGAATCCGTTGGTGGAAAATCTGATGTATCAGCACTATTTTGAGGTCATGATCACCGATGCGCTGGGTTGTCAGGCTAATGATCGGGTGCTGGTAAGTGTGGAGAAGCCCCGCCGTGTCTTTGTGCCAACTGGCTTTACGCCCAATGATGACCAGCAAAACGACCGCTTATTGGTGCATGGACAAAACTCGGCTCGCGTGCTGGATTTCCGCATTTATGATCGCTGGGGCGAATTGGTTTTTGAACAAAAAGACTTTTCGCTTAACGATCCCGAAGCAGGCTGGGACGGCTCTTTCCGCGATAGTCCGCTGGACCCCGGTACGTATGTGTGGGTGTTGGAAGTGCTCTATATGGACGGAGAAAAAGAAGTGCTGAAAGGACATACAACGCTCATCAGGTAATAAGCAAAAATGCAAAATGCAAAAAGGCAATGGGCAACCACTATTTTCTGGTTTGCTTATTGCCTTTTGCTTTTTTCTAAATTGGGCAATTAGTTTGGCTTGATTACTGATGTTTAGCACCTCATACGTTTACGAAACCTTTGGAGGTTTCGCAAACGCGACTTAATCAATCGTTTGCGAAACTTTTAAGAGTTTCGTAAACGTCGCTTGTAGAATGTCTGTAACATCAATTAATTAGACTAATCTAAAATTGAGCTAAATACTGATTGTAAACCCAATAACCAATTGACTAATAACCCATAACTACTTACATGTTTTCCACTACAAAAAAAATAGGCATCCTCGGCGGTGGTCAGTTGGGCAAAATGTTGTGCCTCTCCGGCGCCAATTGGGACCTTAAAACCTACATTCTGGATGCCTCGCCCGACTATCCCGCCGGGCAAGTTTGCACCGGATTTACCGTCGGCGATTTCAATAACTACGACGATGTGCTGGCTTTCGGGCAGGATAAAGACATTCTGACCATTGAAATTGAACACGTTAACACCAAGGCACTGCACGAACTGGTGCAAATGGGCAAGCAGGTTCACCCTTCGCCCCGCGCTTTGGATATTATCAAGGATAAAGGTTTACAAAAGGAATTCTACCGGGAAAACGACCTCCCGACCGCACGCTATGAATTGTTCGCTTCCGAAACACTGCTGAAAGAAGCAATAGAAACGGGCCGTTGGACTTATCCATTGGTACAGAAAACCCGCACTGCCGGTTATGATGGCAAGGGCGTGGCCATCCTGCGTACACCCGCTGACCTGGCTACCAAACTACTTTCCGGCCCTTGCTTAGTGGAAGAATTAGTCGCGGTACGCACCGAAATTGCCGTCATTGCTGCCCGAAATCCCTCCGACGAAGTAGCGGTATTTCCGCCGGCAGAAATGGATTTTCACCCCGAAGCCAACCTGGTGGAACTGCTGTTATGCCCCGCCCGCATTTCGCCACTCGTGGCCGCCGAAGCCGAAGCACTGGCCGAAAGGGTCATCCGCACGTTCGATCTATGCGGGTTGCTGGCCGTAGAAATGTTCCTGACCACGGATGGTCAATTGCTGGTGAACGAAGTGGCGCCGCGCCCGCACAATAGCGGCCACCATACGATTGATAGCGCACAAACTTCTCAATATCAACAACATCTGCGGGCGATTTGTGATCTACCCTTGGGCAGTACCGCGCAAATACAACCCGCCGTCATGCTCAATTTGCTGGGCGAACCCGACCATCGCGGGCCGGTGCAATACGTGGGCGTGGATGCTTGTCTGGCCCTCGAAGGCGTACATTTGCACTTGTACGGCAAAGCCCTGACTTCGCCTTTTCGGAAAATGGGACACGTGACTTTTACGGCGGCGACGATGGAGGAGGCGTTAAGAAAGGCGGCGTTTGTGAAAAAAACGTTGAGGGTGGTGAGTTGATGCAAAACTTCTTATGCGATTTGGAAGATTGATGTTACTGCGTATATTGCAGCATTAAACGAAGGAAATATGCCTTTTTCTTTGGTGCGTTTTTGCAACGTCTTGGGTGACAATGCGGATTTTCACGCAATTGGTGCTATAAGGGGGAGTTGCGGGAAACAATAGTTCGCTGTAATAACAGAATAAAAAATAATATGAGTAAGATAGGGGATACTCAAGAGATGCTTAAGGCTTTATGCTTGGAGGACTTACAAAAGTGCCTACAGGTCACTCTCTCTATCATCAGAAAAAATACTATAAAAAACGATGATGTTTTTTTATTAAATTGCCAGTTTCAAAATATAAATAAAAAAACAACATTAAATACTATTGATGATAGGGTTGCTACTGTTGAGATCAACAAGATTCAGGCATCAATTTTAAATATAATTAATTCTATAAAGTCTGGTGATTTAACTGACCAAAATATTGAAAAAGTGGGTTTTTATACTAATAACTCATTTTTTGATAATACATCTTTGGTTCAATATGCTTCTGATTTTATTAATAACAGATTATCAAGAATAAGTTTTAAAAGAAAGCAAACATCTAGTGCAGTGTATGGTGGTGAAATAGTGAAATCGGAAACCATTTGCGACAATTACTCATTTAAGTTCAATAATGGTGTTGTAACAATTAAATTAAATATAAATGAAGCAATTTATTATAGATACGAAGAAGATCGTCAAATATTTTATACTAATAAAGTTCACTGTGAGACAACAAATATTTCACAGATTTCATTTCATATTGAGGAAGTAGAATTCATCTTACCATCAGATGAATTATGGAAACGAGACGGTAATATTTACTTCTCAATAGCATGTATTGGACATAAAGATAGTCACTTGATTAAGGTAAACTTTGAAACCAAAGGCTTTAAGAACAAAATTATTTACAATAAATACGTTCTTATGAGGGTAAATTTAAATTCATATAAATCTGATTATTTTTTAAATGTAGACTGCCCAATGCCTAATATTGATATTGCAAACCATATTGTAGAAATATTGGAGTTTATTGCTGATGAATGGAAGACCAAAAGAAATATAGGATTAATACAAAGAACAATATAATATTTAATCAAAATGATGGGTAGGTCAAGTGAAAACAGCGAACAAACGTCGCTTAGGAGCCTTTCCACTTGTGTGACCACGTCGATGCCGATTAAATGACGCCATTCATTTTCGCTGAAAATTGCTTACTTTTGCACAAAAAATTTACAACCAATGACGGTCACTATCGAAACATCAGGTATTCAGGAGGTTGAGCAACTTCTCCAAGTGCTTAAATCATTGAATATCAAAACCATAAAGGTGCAACCATACCCTGCTGCACTTCGCCCAACCATTACCAAAGGCGATAAAAAGTTAGACCCAAGGCAACTTTTTGGCATCTGGAAGGATAACCCAAGGACGATTGAGCAAATTCGCTCAACTGCTTGGAAGCGCAACTGGAACATCTGATATGGTACTTTGCGACACCGATATTTTCATCAGTGCCTTCAATGGCAGACCCGATACTATAGATCAGTTGGACAAAATCGGTCTGGCCGAAATTGGCTTGTCGGCCGTCACAGTCATGGAACTTTTTCAGGGGATGGGCAATAAGAATGAGCTCGCCCGGATGAAAAAGAAAATAAAATTCTACGACGTGGTTCAAATTGACAACGCCGTATCCGGAAAGGCAATTGAGTTTATCGAAAAATACAAACTTAGCCACGGATTGAAAATCCCAGACGCAATCATCGGCGCGACGGCGGTAGTTTACCAGATACCGCTTTACACCTATAATATCCGGGATTTTGACTTTTTACCGGGTATAATTCTTTATCAGGCAGTGTAATATTAACACAGCGAACAATCGCTTGCTGTCAACTACTCCTAAACGTCGCACTTGGCAGCAAGCGTAACGTCCGCTGTGATTCTATAATAGAATAGGATCACCCGATTGGCTTTCAAAAATTTTGGTTAGAATTTCGCTCTCCCTTGTTCTTCGCCATGCCCGAACGCGCTCTGAATAGTGAAGACCATGCAATGCTGGTTATTGCTGTTGTTCCCAGGGCGGTCGCTTGAATGCTGCACCAACAAAACAAAAGCATGAACTATATCACATTACCCCTGCCCAGGGTGTGCCTTGTAATGCCACCACTTTGGAGGAGTTTTTTAACTGCTATGCTGGACCCATTGCATTTAGTACGCGCTCAACCTTTATAAAAATGTTTATATGAAACGCATCCTCCCTTTTTTAATAACCTTATGCTTTGGCACCACTACTTTTTCTCAGACAAAAGGCGACCTTTTCCGCATTTTGAGCGATGAATATAGTGCGCTGACCGTGCGAAATGATCTGATGCGGGAGGCTAAAAAAGAGATACTGATTTGCACCTATATCATTGAAGGGGACGAGATCGGCTACAACAATCTCAAATTGATGGCCGAAGCGGCACAAAGAGGCGTTCAGGTTAGAATGATTCTGGACGGTTTGGGGAAAAGAGTCCCCATACAGATGCTTTTGTATATGAAAGACCGGGGGGTGCAGATCAAAATTTACAACAAGAAAAGCTGGAAAAGGCCTTTCATGCTCTATCGTCGGCTGCATGGTAAGATGCTCATTATAGACGGCCAGTACTGCTTGATCGGAGGACGCAATCTGAAAGATCAGTATTTCCGCATGGACTCGGTCGGCAATTTTCTGGACCGCGAGGTACTGATTCGCAGTGACAAGGCGGTCGACGAGGCGCGCCAGCACTTCAATGAAATGTGGGAACACGAGGTCATCTGCACCGATCTGGAAGGCACCTTCAACCCCGCCGACCGTAAGCAATGCCAGCTTCACCTGGACTCCTCCGCGCTCGCCATGAAAAGCCAAATACCGCTGCTGCGCAAGGTACGGGGAGACGACAGGGTCAATCTGTCGGACGTAGTGAAACCCACCGCCAATCCCGTACAATTTGTTTATCCGCGGTTCACCCGCCTGAAAAACGGCCGTATCCACCGTTTCAACTGCATTGACCGCCGCGTCGCGCATGCGCTGCAAGGGCTGGTAGCTGCAGCCGATAGTACGCTGGAAATAGAGTCCTCTTATTTTATGCTGACGCGCAGCTGGTTCAAATGCCTGAAGGCGGCGCACAAACGCGGCGTCCGCATCCGTGTTATCACCAATTCTGTCACCTCCAACGATCTGCCGGTCATACAGGCCATTTACGCCAACCGGCGGGGGCGTTACCAGCGGGCAGGCATTCAGTTGTACGAATACTGCGGTGTTCGCACAGTGCATTTAAAAACGATGACCATTGATAAACAAGTCGTGATGATCGGGAGCTACAACCTGGATAAAATCTCCGAGAAATATAATACAGAAGTGGCTGGCTGGGTAAAGGATCCACTTCTGGCGCTTCAGCAGCAAAAGCTGTTTGAAAAATATCTATTACTTTGCCAGCCGCCCGGAGGCGAATGCCCTGCCTCCATGTCTGTGCTGAATGAGGAGCAAAAAAAGCGCAAAAGAAAAGTAAAATGGCTGCGCTTTACGCTGGCACCTTTGATTGGGCTAGTGTTATAGATTTTTCATAGCACTGCTATACAGTAATTCAAGCACTTCCTGCTTGACTTGTTTGCCGCATTAATTAGGCTTTGTCCAACGCCAAATTCAAATTATAGTAAGAGGGTTGAGAATGTTGAGGGGTTAAGAAAAATTTGCTACATTGTTGGGTGAAATTCAAAAGATAATCAAATAAGGCAAAGTCTCGCTCGAGCAGGGGCCCAAATAGTAAATATACCACGAACTCTGCGTGGCTATCAACCACCCACTAAACGCAGCGGTATGGCAGTCACGCTCACTCCTGCGAAAAGGCAACATAAAACCCAAACTAAAGCCCTATCCAACCCAGTAACTAATAACCAGTCAACCAATCCACCACTATGGTTTCCATCATCATGGGTTCCGATTCCGATCTGCCGGTCATGCAAAAAGCGGCGGACGTGCTGACCGAACTACAAGTACCGTTTCAAATGACCATCGTATCCGCACACCGTACGCCAGAGCGGATGTTTGATTTTGCCAAATACGCCCATACGCGGGATGTGCAGGTAGTGATCGCCGGAGCCGGTGGCGCGGCGCATTTGCCGGGCATGGTGGCGGCTATTTCGCCCCTGCCGGTCATTGGCGTGCCTATCAAATCGTCCAATTCCCTAGACGGCTGGGATAGTATTCTTTCTATTTTGCAAATGCCGGAAGGCGTACCCGTGGCCACGGTCGCCCTGAATGGTGCGCGGAATGCCGGTATTCTGGCTGCCCAAATCCTCGCCACCAGCGACCCGGCTTTGCTGGAGCGGATCATTGCTTTTAAACAGGATTTGGAACAAAAAGTACTGGATAAAGTGCTGAAAATGGAAGAGAAACAGACTATTTAGGCACTAGTTTTTTCAGTTCCGTGACAATATCCGCGTAAGCAGCATCCTGATTGGGGAAATCAGAAACCGCCCGGCCCAGGGAAGGAAGCGAGCGTAGTTTTTCCAGTCCGGTGCCGTCGTAGTCGGCTTTTTCGATGAGAATGGGAATGACCCGCCGTCCTTGTGCCAGTGCCGTGCTGACCAACTCGAACCACTGCGGCGAATTGAAGATATTCACCGTGACTAAAACCAGCAGATAATCTGCGTCGGCAAGTTCCGTTTCGGCGGCTACGAGCAAATCATCTCCCGTCGCTTCCTGCACGTTGTACACCCGGATTTTCTTGGTAAATTTCAGCACATTCAGGTGTTTGTTCAGCATTTGCGCCTTGAGCGAGTCGTCTATATCATACACGATCACAAATTTTGGAACAGGTGATAATGCGCGGGCCGGAGGTACTGTGGGCGTGACGGGCGGTTTTGGGGCAGGTGTGATATTTTCCTGGGTATTTCCTTCTGTCTGCTTTTTTTCTAGTGGCACCGGCGGAGTTGAATCATCGGGTTTACCGAGAAATCCAAAAATATCGCGGAACAAAATCCCTTGATTGGCTGGCTTTCGGTCACCACGAGCGTTGATTCTTAAGCCACCGCCATCCGTTTTGCCAGCGTGGTGAATAGCCACCACCCGCCAGTCCTGGTTAAAAACCGGTGAGCCGCTACTGCCCAGGTCGGTATCGGTGGTGTAAAAAACATACTGATTCCAGACGCTGAGCACCTCATTAGCGGAAAGGGCAATCTGCTTGTCTTCGCCATTCGGATGCTGAATAATCGTAACGGCGTCCCCTGACTTGGGCAGGTTTTCCGAGTCAAATTCCACAAAACCCCACTGACTCAATGGCGCATCGCCGCGATCTATCACCCGCACCCGCGCAAAATCCAATTGATCAGACGGACTGGCAGTGTAGTCGCTGGCATCCAGTTGATAAATGGTACGGGCGCGTACTTTTCCCGCTGTATCGAGTTCGTAATTGAATTCTGCCTGAGTGGTTTTGGCGATGTCCGCCGAAGGAATGACGTGCTGATTCGTAAAAATATATCCCTCTTTGGTCAGGAATCCGGTGCCCATATCTTCATTGGCGCAAACAATCCTGCAAACTGCTTTTGAAGCCTGCAATGCTTTTTCCAACCAATTTATTCTCAGAAGATTACTTTGTTTTCCAATGATTTTTTCCAGGTTCCCCGACTCCGGAACTTCAAATTGAAAAGCACTTAAAGTATGAATCTGGGCATCATCTTTCACCCGCTGTGGCACTTCCTTCATTAATTCCAAAAGCGCAAACTTGGCACGGGCACTATATCGCCTATAGTCATCGTAGCTGATTACACCACGCTGGTTATCTCTTTGCACTTCTTTGAAATTGCCGGATTGCAGAATAATATCGTTCCGAAGGCCGGCTTTGGTTTGTTTGTCCAGTGCCAGCAGTGCATCAATCGCTTTCTCGATTTCGCCGTCTTCCAGCAGACCTTCAATAGTTTCCAAATAAGCGACTTGGGCGTTTTGCATTTTCATATTGTGGTGAATAAAATTATTAAAAAATTACGTTTGCTGGTTGTGCATTGCTTGCCTCTTGCTTTTCCCGATGAAAAATCGGGATGTCACTGCGTTCCACTTGCTCTTTTGCTTATTGCCCTTTGCCTTATTTGCCTTCTATTGCCCCTTCACCATATCCACTTCCCGCCGCTCAATCGCCGGAATGGCCCGTACCACCATTTGCAGCGTATTCCGAATACGCTCCTCGAAAAGCACCATTTTTCCTTTTTTCAAATTAGCAATTGTTTCTTCGTTATAGTGGCGGATGGTAATAAGTTCTAGTCCGGATTCACTTTTTACTTTAAATTCATCGGCTATGTCCCGACTGAATTTTTCAATACGGTCGGCCTGATTGGGCACACAGATCGTAAAACTAATGGCCGTATTCTGCATCATATTCACAAAAATACGCAGATCGGCGGCTTTACTGAACAAGCGGGCCATGTGTTGTTCGGCCACAAAAGAATAATCCAGCGTGGTAATATGCAGCAAGGCCTGATTTTTCTCCACCATCACCATCGGCGGGTAGGTTTCTTCCGTATCGCTGCTGATTTCCGTACCCGGCGCATCGGGATCAAGAAATGACTTCACAAACAAGGGTATATTCTTGTTTTGCAACGGTTTGATCGTCTTCGGGTGAATCACCGACGCGCCATAATAGGTCATCTCAATGGCCTCCCGATACGACAATCTATCTAATTTAATCACGTGTTCAAACAGGCGCGGATCGGCATTCAGTACGCCCGGCACGTCCTTCCATATGCTCATACTTTCGGCATCCAGGCAGTGCGAAAAGATGGCCGCCGAATAGTCCGAACCTTCGCGGCCCAGCGTGGTCGTGAAATTCTCGGAAGTAGAACCGATGAAGCCCTGCGTCAGGACAAAACCGCCTTTTTCCAGCATGGTGGGGACTAATTTTTGGGCGTTGGCCTTCGTTTTTTCCCAGATCACCCAGCCTTCGCGGTAGGTATTATCGGTCGCCACCACATCGCGGGCATCCAGCCATGCGGTGGGCAGCCCGGATTTAGTCAGAAAAGCCGCCGTTATTTTGGACGACACCAACTCTCCCACGCAGACAATCTGATCGTACATATAGTCGTAATTGTCCGACGGTTTTTCTTCCAGTAACCATTCGCCCTCCACAAAAAGATCGTTCACCGCCGCAAAAATTTCGTCCTGCGGCTCAAACAATTCGCGCATCATGCTGTAATGTTTCTCTTTCAGCGCATCGTACAGGGTCTGCGCCTGCCCGTTTTGCTGCACGTGGGCCGCCATCACGTCTTCCAGCGCATTGGTCGTCTTGCCCATCGCCGAGACCACGATGACTAATTGCTCGCCCGCGTAACGTTGTAAAATGGCGGCCACATTGCGCAGTCCGGCCGCGTCTTTGAGGCTTGCGCCCCCGAATTTGAAAACTTTCATTGAATGGTCGAAAAGATTGAAAGTATGGAGGAATTGGAGATTGGGCGGCAAAATTAAAAGGTAATTTCAAATTGTCGCAGTCCCGTAGGGCGAAACCCCAGTTTCGCTCTGAGTAGTTCCAAAACTGGGGTTTCGGAGTACACGCACAATTCCGTATTTTTGCGGCGAAAATAAACACATGGTAAAAATAGGCAACATAGAACTGGGCGAATTTCCGCTGCTCCTCGCGCCCATGGAGGATGTGAGCGATCCGCCCTTCCGCAAACTCTGCAAGGAACAGGGCGCAGATATGGTTTATACGGAGTTTATCAGTGCCGACGGACTGGTGCATGACGCGATGAAAAGTCTGCAAAAACTCGAAATTTTCGACTACGAACGGCCCATTGGCATTCAGTATTTCGGCGGACAACTGGAAAATATGATCCAGGCAGCGGAAATTATTGAAGCCAAAAACCCGGACGTAATTGACATTAATTTTGGCTGCCCGGTTGCCAAAGTGGCCTGCCGCATGGCCGGAGCCGGTCTTTTGCGCGACATTCCGCAGATGATCAAACTGACCGAGGCCGTCGTAAAAAGCACCAATCGCCCGGTGACGGTCAAAACGCGCCTCGGCTGGGATGATGCCACCATCAATATTCTGGAAGTCGCCGAACGCCTGCAAGACGTTGGTATTCAGGCTCTTAGCATCCACGGGCGCACCCGCGCCCAGATGTACAAGGGCGAAGCCAATTGGTCGTGGATCGCCAAAGTGAAGGAAAACCAGCGGATGCACATCCCGATCTTCGGCAATGGCGACGTGGATACACCCCAAAAAGCCCTTGAATATCGTCAGCGTTTTGGCGTGGATGGCATTATGATCGGGCGAGCCAGCATCGGCTATCCGTGGATATTCCGCGAGATCAAGCACTATTTTGCCACCGGCGAAATGCTGCCGCCGCCCGATGTCCACGAACGCGTACGCCTCGCCCGCCAGCACCTGCAAGACAGCCTGACCTGGAAAGGCCCCAAACTCGGCGTCCTGGAAATGCGCCGCCACTACGCGCCCTACCTCCGCGACCTGCCGAATATCAAACCCTACCGCGCCCGCTTGGTTACGGAAATGGAGCCGGAAGCGTTGTTCGCTATTTTGGATGAGGTGGAAGAGGTGTATGGAGTTATGAGTTATGAGTTATGAGTTATTTTTAGGCGAACAAATTACATTGGTTTATCTGTTTAAAATACTGATAATCATTTTAAAAAAATAAAATATTAATCTCAAATTACTGCTCAATACGGGGGTTAACTTACTAAACTCATAACTTATAACTCATAACTCATAACTCCCTTCATGATCTTTTCTCTGCTGCCGCACGAGTATCGCATATTTGAAATGATCGGCCAATGCGCCCGCGAGTTGAGTGTGCCCGCGTATGTGGTCGGTGGTTATGTGCGCGACCGGCTGCTGGGTCGTTCTACCAAAGACATTGATATTGTGTGCGTGGGCGATGGGATTCAACTGGCCGAGCGGGTGGCCAGCAAGCTCTCCCCTACCCCCAAGGTGGTCGTTTATCGGCGTTTTGGGACGGCCATGCTGCGTTGCGAGGGCATCGAACTGGAGTTTGTGGGGGCGCGGCGCGAAAGTTACCGCGAGGATAGTCGCAACCCGGAAGTGGAACAAGGTACGCTCATGGACGACCAGAATCGCCGTGATTTTACGATCAATGCGCTGGCAGTGAGCCTGAATGAGGCCGATTTTGGCCAGATCGTGGACTCTTTTGGCGGCTTGGCCCACCTGGAAGCCAAAATCCTCAAAACGCCGCTCGAGCCCGGCACTACCTTCTCCGACGATCCGCTGCGGATGCTGCGGGCCATTCGTTTCGCCACGCAATTGGGCTTCACCATCGAAGGCGGGACGTTGCAGGCGATCACCAAATACAAAAGCCGAATCCACATTATTTCGCAGGAACGCATCGCCACGGAACTGGAAAAAATACTACGCACGCCGCGCCCCTCAGTGGGTTTTAAACTGCTGTTCGATACTGGCCTGCTGCACCTGATCCTGCCGGAAATGGCGGCCCTGCAAGGCGTGGAAGATATGAACGGCAAGGCCCACAAGGACAATTTTTACCATACCCTCGAAGTGCTGGACAACGTCTGCCGCCGCAGCAACCACCTCTGGCTGCGCTGGGCGGCCATCATGCACGACATTGCCAAACCAGCCACCAAACGCTTCGAGCCCGAGCATGGCTGGACCTTCCACGGCCACGAATGGGTGGGCGCAAACATAGCCGCCAAAATATTTCGCCGCCTCCGCCTGCCGCTGGGTGCGGAACTGGAATACGTGCAAAAAATGGTGCGCCTGCACCTGCGGCCCATTTCGCTGACCAAAGAGGAAGTGACCGACAGTGCCGTGCGCCGCCTGCTCTTCGATGCCGGGCCGGACATCGAGGACCTGATGAAACTCTGTGAATCGGATATCACCACCAAAAACCCGAAGAAAAGTGCCCGTTTTCTGGAAGGGTACCGCTATTTGCAGGAACGCATGGCCGAAGTGAGCGAGGCCGACCGGATGCGCCTCTGGCAGCCGCCCATCACCGGCGAGATCATCATGGCCACCTTTGGCATTCCGCCTTCCCGCGAAGTGGGGATTATTAAAACGGCGATCCGCGAGGCGATTCTGGATGGACAGATCAATAATGACTATGAAGCCGGTTTTCAGCGGATGCTCGAAGAAGGGGCGAAGATTGGGTTGCAGGTGGTGGAGTGAGGTGCTCCCGAAATGATGGGCATAAAGGCAAAAGCTCATTGGATATTTTGGCCATCTGAATTCGGAAACGACGCAGTTAGCGGTAATCAGAAAACACCTAACACAAGACCACATAATGTACGAACAAATTACAAAACAACTGGTACAATTAATCAACCTTGACCAGGATGAGGCTTTGCATTTCGTCAGTAAACTGCGCATAAAACAGTTTGAGAAAAAAGAACTGCTTTTACAAGAGGGCAACGTTTGTAAATTTTCCTTCTTTATCAACAAAGGTTGTCTGCGTTATTTTTACGTTGTAGATGGGCAAGAAAACACCGGACAATTTTTCTTTGAAAATAGTTGGTACACCGACTATGAAAGCTATCTATCGGGCAGACCTTCTAAACAAAATATTGAAACACTAGAAAAATCAGAGATAATACTGTTAGCCAAATCTGATTTACAACAGTTATTTATAGATATTCCAAAATTTGAAAAATTTGGACGAATTATGGCTGAAAACGCTTTTTTAGGTTTACGTAATAGAAATGAAATGCTGACTAATCAAACGGCAGAAGAAAGATATCTTCATCTAATGAAGGAAAGACCAAAGGTATTTGAAAGAGTTGCGCAACACTATATAGCTTCGTATCTGGGCATAAAGCCCCCGTCATTGAGCCGCATTCGGAAAAGAATTTTTGACAACAAGTGATTTCTTAACCTGGGTGAACGTCGAACGAAAATTGGCCCCGCACCTTTGTGACGTGAAAATTATTAAACACAATTTAAACGTTACAAAAAATGAAACATTCCATTCTAACTCTTGCAGTGAGTATAACCTGCCTGCTTGCACAATTTGCAAATGCACAAACACCTGAGGCCCAACAGAAACCCAAAACCCGTGTGTATGGGGAGGTTGGTTTGGGGTTTGGACAAACGCTGTTTTTTGGGGATATGAAAGCCCAACTTACTGAATCGTATGGGGGTAGTTTTGACCCAAGTATTGGCAATAACCTGATAATGGGTTTTTATGTAGCGCCCGACCGTTGGAAGGGGCTTGGTCTGGGCTCCCGCATCAAAGGCACATTCGGGACTTCAGTAGAAGGCGATAACGGCGACAGTTATATTTTTAATTATTACAATCTCGCTATTACTGCCAAGTATTATGCTTTGAGCAGAGAATTTAATAAGGGAATATATGTACGAGCCAGTTTTGGGTTTGGTCAATTTACGACGAAACGAGTAAATGAAGCCACCAATCTATACAAGCATCAATATGCCATTGGAAACTCATTGATGGGCGGTATTGGTTATACCTTACCTTTTAAAAAGACCGCATTAAGTTTTGAAGCGGAGTTTGATTACTCTAATCGTAATGGAACGATTGATGGAAAAGGAGATGCCAGTTATCAAAGCGGACAGATTGGGGGCAATATTATTCTCTCGTTTTAAGAGACTGTTTTAAAATCTCTCACTGGACGCAAAGTTCTGCCTTATAATAAATTGATGCTCCGTTTTTTTGAGCAATATTTCCCGCCACTGATTTTGCCTAAGTACGCTCATTTGATGCTGGACGACCGTAGTACACCCTTCAATTCATTATTAACCCCTACCTTGTCGCCGTACATCATACAAAAACAATGGCTATTAAAATTTTAATCGTTTGGGTCAGTTTTTTGCTGACCGCTACCCGCCTGTTTGCTGCCGATTACTATCTCTCCAATGCTGGCAACGACAGCAACAACGGAACTTCCCCCGCCACGCCCTGGCGCACCCTGGCCAAGCTGAGTGCCGAACTGGGCGGCCCCTCGGGCACCTGGGGCACGATCAGCAACGGCGATCGGGTCTATTTTCGAAAGGGGGATACCTTCCGTGGTAGCATCGCCTTTGCCGCTTTCAACAACAACGGCATCACGTTCGACAGCTACGACGTGGGCGCAATGCCGGTCATTAAAGGCTCGCGGCTCGTCACCAACTGGACGGTACACAGCGGCAATATTTGGAAAGCGACGGTCGCGGAACAGGTCTATTTTTTATATGCCGATGGCGCACTGCAAACCTTGTCGAGAGCCCCTAACACGGGTACCTGGAATGCCAGCGCAGCCACAGCGACTTCCCTGACCAGCAGTTCGATCGGCAGTTCGGGCAAAAATTTTGTCGGTGCCAATGTGTGCGTCCGGGAGTACGACTGGCGGCTCAATCGGCAGGTCGTCAACGCACAGTCTGGAAATACGGTGAATTGGGCAACCTCCATGGCGGTGCCAGGGGTGGGTGCCAACTTCTATTTCGACAATAAACTCGAACTGCTGGACACTGCAGGCGAATGGTTTTACGATGCAGCCAACCAAACGCTGTACTACATGAGCCCTACCGATCCTGACAACCTCTCCATGGAGGCTTCGGTCAATTTGTTGGGCATTGCAGGCAACGACAACCGGTCGGACAACACCTTCCAAAACCTCCAGTTCCAGCACTATGCCCAGGAAGGGATCCGGCTGATGGGTTCTGCGATCAATAATGTCATTCAAAACTGCGCGTTCAGCCACAATTTCCAGGCGATGTTCGTCAGCGGAAGCGGCAACAATATCCAGAACAACAGCATCACGGACAGCTATTATCAGGGAGCAGTCCTCGCAAACATGGGCAATGGCCTCTTTTCCAACAACAGTATCACGAATGCGGGCCTGACTTTCGGCCTGCATCGCCCCAATTTTACGGGCGATTTTTACTCGGGGGGCATCTGGCTCATCAACGGCAACGCGGGCTGCACCATTGGCAACAATACCATAACGAATATTGGCAACATGGGCATTCGCTTCAATGGCACCGGCATCACCATCGAGCGCAATCAGGTGCAGAACACGATGATCAATATGGACGATGGCGGTGGTATTTACACCTGGGGCGGCAATAATTCGTCGTATGATAACATCATCCGCAACAATATTGTCCACACCATGGTCGGCAGCCACAACGGTACGCCCCCCGGCAACATTATCAACGGCATCTATATTGACAACGATGCCTACAATATCACGGTCAAAAACAACACTGTCCATAATATCACTGCCGGCAGCGGTATTATTATCAATGCCGGGGCGCATAACTGTCCCATCACGGGCAACGTGACCTACCAATGTAAGCAGGGCCTGGGCTTTTATGACTGGCAGGCGGGGCCAAGCATTTACGACAATACGGCTTCCGGCAATACTTTTTATGCGAACCTCGCGGGTGCCATACCGGTTGAAATCGCTTCCAACGACAACAACCACGACGTCATGGCCACGTCCAACAACAATTTTTTGTGCAATCCTTACGGAGCGTCGGTCGGTCGTTACCTCTGGACGAATGCCCAAAATTTCACTATGGCTCAATGGCGCACCACGACGGGATATGATTTGGCTTCGGTGGGTAGTTATTACAATTGGACTTTCCCGACCGACCATTCTTTTCTGGTGATCAATAGCACCAATGCTGCCGCCACGTACACGTATTCCAATGTCGTGAACCTCAATGACGTGAGCGTACCGACCCTCACTTTGCAGCCTTTTACGAGCAAAGTGCTGATTACTGCTTCTATTCCCCTGCCCGCTACTTATCTCGATCCACTGCAAGGCCACGCCGTGCCAGGCATTGGCATTGAGCTACGCTGGGCAACCGCCGCCGAGCGGGATGCTGCCCGCTTCGACGTGCAGCGCAGTACCGACGGGATTTCATTTGAAAAAATAGGCGAGTTAGCCGCCCACGGCACCAGCTCCCAGCCATTGCACTACCGTTTCCGGGACAAACACCCGCTGCCGGGCAAGAATTATTATCGTATCCGGCAAGTTGATTTTGACGAAAAATCTTCTTTGAGCAATATTGTTGAAATAGCCTGGAAATCGTTTGACATCAACGTTTTCCCCAATCCGGCCACGGATATTTTTGAAATAAAATCTGACTTCGGCTGGGAGCGGGCACTGCTGCGCAACGCACTGGGACAAGTAGTGCGAACCTTTTCTTATGCCGAAAAAACAACCTTGGAAGGGCTGCCGCATGGCCAATATTCATTGGAAATTTTTGAAGCAAACAATGGCGTACGGGCTATACTTCCGCTGATAAAACGATAGATATTTTTAAATAAATATCGTAACTGGTTAGCAAACTTTGCCTGTACTAGAAAGGAATGAAGAAAAGTTTAATTTTGTGGTGCAAATGGATTTACCGAATGACATAGCATACACCTTCTGTTTGTGCTCATTGTGGCAAAGTGGTGCTACTCTGCCAATCGCTCGCTGACACGGCGGTGTGACAAGGAAGCAACCGCTATACCACCCTTACCTCAACAACATGGACTTTTCACCCATAACACCCGACTCGATCATCATCACCATCGTGTACACGATCCTGCTGTTTTGGGGAGTGTGGATCGGTGTCCGCCAGGTATATCAAGGATTCCGTCGACCGCAGCAACTCTTGAACCCGCTCTTCGGCAATAGAACGGCGTTAATCATCTTTACCGCGCACTTAATCATTGTTTCCCTCGATCTGTTTGTCTGCGGACCATTAGCACTGCATTACAAAAGCACGCTGTGGTATTGGGGCGGACGCATTGCCCTGCTGACCGCTTCGCTCCCGCTCGCCTTTTACTTCAACAGTAATCCGCAATCGTTTGGCCAGCTCATCGGGAAATGGGTGCGTATCCGCAACTATTTTGAGATCGCCCTGCATGTGCTGGTCGGCGCGATGGCTCTTAACTGGTTTTACTACTACGGGCTGCTGTACTGGCTTGTGGCATATCGTTATCTTGATGTAGGCCCCCGGAGGCTTTTCCAGACATTCTATAACACCCCGGAAAAACTGGCGAAACGTCCGTGGGCGCCTACGCTCAATTGGGTGGTCATTGTCTCCATATATGTTCTCACCGCAATCGCCATTTACTATCGGAAAGTGATTTATGCAGCCCCACCGAGTGACGCCATGCCGGAACACGTGGGCCAGCCTTTTGAGTGGGCGCTGGTGGTGGCCCTCAACGTAGCGATTGCCATGTTTTTTGGCACCTTGGTACGTAAATATACCGGGCCGGGACCCGCCGCCGATCTGCTACCGCCTACCGAAACGAAATTCACTATTCAACAGTAAACTTTCACCCGACATTTTTTTATCAGATATGGGACGTATTCTATTGATCTGTCTGTTGCTATGTTGGGTGAATGTTTTGCGGGCATAGCAAGTTGCTTTTTCAAAAGTGTTTTCTAATTTCCAACTAAACCCAGAGAATGGACTTATTATCTTAGAATATAAAGATGGTTTTTTAAATTTATCATTTTCATCCGGTTTGGATAATGGGATGATGAATGTTGTGCATTAACTAAATTAGACCAATACGTTGGCACTTTGGGGTGATAAATGGGTTCTCTATGGAAGCCAAGACCGAAACATCAACAATCGGCCTGCGCCACTTTTATATTTCGTTGTTACAGATATTGATGGGAACCCGTTAAATGAATTTTATTATGGCGACAGCAATGAATCGACGCTTGCTCGAAAAGTTGTTATCGATTCACAAGGCAGGATGCTTGCAAGTTTTGTGTATTGTCCCGACACATGTTTTTAGATTTGAAAGCAGGGGTAGTTTCGTTTGATACAGCAGGCAGTAAAATTTGGGAGGTTGATTTGCCTTATTCATATAATCCTGCCGGAATTTTTATTTTACATGAACATACAAGAACAAATCAATGAGGCGCGTTAGCCAGTAGATAGACTGCCGCTAATAACGGCTGGCTGTCCATGCCGCCGGGCAACCAACCCGCAGACCCAACGTACGGCAGCAAGCCAAGCCCCAACGGGCTTGGTAAAAGACAACCGAACCATCACAAATAAACGATGACCATGGAAAAAAACAACGACGAGAACAACCTGAATGTGCAACGTCCAACTCCATTTGCGCAGACTTTCTTCCACGGGACAAAGGCTGATCTGAAAACTGGAGACCTCATTGAAGGTGGTTATAACTCGAATTTTGGACAAAGAAAAAACGCGAAGTACATCTTCCTGACCGCAACCCTGGATGCCGCTATTTGGGGGGCTGAACTTGCTTTCGGGGAAGGACGGGAAAGAATTTATTTAGTAGAACCAACAGGACCTATCGAAGACGACCCCGATTTAACGGATAGAAGATTTCCAGGTAATCCAACAAAATCCCATCGTTCCGAATATCCATTTAGGGTCGTTGGCGAAGTAACAATTTGGCAAGGACACCCGGCAGAACAGGTTAAAGCAATGAAGGATGGATTAGAGAAATTGAAAGAACAAAGTATTAATTCTTTAAATGACCATTGAGGGCTTTGACGGGGACGTTAAGAACACAAGCCCCTACCCTACTTTTTCCCATTCGCCAGGATCGCATTCGCGTCACTCAGGAATTTCACCTCTTCCTTCCCCACTTCCATGCCCTGTGGATAGCCCAGCGAACCCAGGGCCGACAGATTCATGTTCTGGGGGTTGGCAGCATCGGGAGTCACGTAAAAAAGCCAGACGGTTGGGTAGCCCTTGATGCCAAACGCCTGTTGCAGTGCCTGGTTTTGTTGCACCAGCTCGGCGGGTTGTTCTTTGCGGCGCGGAAAATCCAGTTCCAGCAGAATGACATTTTTCTGGGCCCATTCCACAAAAGGTTTTTTCGCAAAAACGTCGGACTGCAATTTCCGGCACCAGCCGCACCAGTCGCTGCCGGTAAAGAAACCAAAGATGGGCTTATGAGTAGCATTGGACAATTCCCGGGCTTTGTTCAGGTCGGTGTGCCAGGTGAGGCCGCCGGTCGTGGGCTCCGTTTGAGCCATGCAAGAAAACTGGATACCCAGTAAAAACAGGGTAAAAAACATAACTGACTTCATGAAAGTGCTTTTTTAAAGACGATAACGCATAAAAGTAAGGTCGGCTGATGGATTGCACCGGAAGGTTAACAAAGTATTATGCAAATCTGCCGGAAAGCGGGCTGTATTATCATCCCCTTAGAAGTCGTATCTTTGCGCAGCAGCATATTTGAATTTCGCAACCCGTCGAATTATGACCAGCATATCTTCCTTGCAGGATTTTTACCGCGACATGGGCTTCGTCCACGAGAACGAACTCAAAACGATCTTGCCGGACGAGATTAATAAGGAAATTGGACACTTCAATGTGTTCAGCATTGGTAGTGTGCTGAAAAAAGTAAAAGAGACGAAGACCATGCCTTACAATCGGCGGACTTACTATAAGATCAGCCTCATCAATGGTCACAACCGCGCCGAATATGCCGACAAGGTGATTGACATACAGCAGCACGCCTTATTATTTGCGTCGCCCAAAGTCCCGTACAACTACGTTCCGCAGGATGAGCAACAGTCGGGTTATTTCTGCATTTTTACGCATGAATTTCTGAATTCTGCGCGAAGTGGCATTTTACTGGATGAGTTACCTATTTTCAAACCCGGTGGCTATCCCATTTTTCAATTAGATAATAATCAAGTCGAAGAACTAGAGAATCTATATGAAAAGATGTTTAGGGAACTGGCCTCGGACTATGCCTACAAATATGATTTACTACGCAATTATGTGCTGGAATTGATCCATTTTGGTCAAAAATTACAGCCGGACATTGCTACTTACAATTCACAGAACGCGGCCACCCGCGTGGCCGGTTTATTTGTCGAATTACTGGAACGTCAGTTTCCGATCACCTCCGCCAGGCAGCAATTGGTACTACGCACCGCCAAAGACTATGCCGACAGGTTGGCCATTCACGTCAACCACCTCAACAAGGTGTTAAAGGAAAATACTGGCAAAACCACCACCCATTTTATCAGTAGCCGCATTGCCCAGGAAGCAAAAATCCTGCTGGCGCAAACCGATTGGAATGTTTCAGAAATTGCCTATTCGCTCGGTTTTGAAGAGGTGGCCCATTTCTCCAATTTCTTTAAAAAACAGGTCGGCCTTTCGCCGCTGGCTTTTCGCTCCTAATTAGAATGTTTGATTTTCGCAAATGATAGATTGATGTTTGCAAGTGCGCCGCTTGCAAACGACCCCACCTTTGCGGTATCAAAAATTTAAAACAATGAATACAGGAAACAAAATTGCATTGGTCACCGGCGGCAGCCGCGGATTAGGCAGAAACATGGCCATCAACCTGGCCAAAAAAGGTATTGACGTCGTCCTTACTTTTCACAGCAACCGGGAGGAAGCCGATAAAGTGGTGGCAGAAATCCAGGCCCTCGGCCAAAAAGCCAGCACTTTTCAATTAGATGCTGGTAACATCTCCTCCTTTGATGATTTTTTCAAACAGGTGAGCAGCCATTTAAGTGCCGAAACGGGCAGCCCGAATTTCGATTTTCTCATCAATAATGCCGGTACTGCGCTGTACGCTGCTTTTGCGGACACCACCGAGGAGCAGTTTGATACCGCCTTGAATATTCATTACAAAGGCGTGTTTTTCTTTACCCAGAAAGCCTTGCCGTGGATGAATGATGGCGGCCGCATCATCAGTATTTCCTCTGGACTGGCGCGTTTTTCTTTCCCCGGTTCATCGGCGTATGGGTCTATGAAAGGCGCGGTGGAAGTACTGACGAGGTATTTGGCCAAAGAGTTAGGCCCGCGCGGCATTGCCGCCAATGTGGTCGCTCCCGGAGCCATCGAGACTGATTTTGGTGGTGGCCGCGTGCGGGATGATAAGGAGACGAATGCTCATATAGCGGCTATGACTGCTTTGGGCCGCGTGGGTTTACCCGACGATATTGGCGGCGTGGTGGCCTTTTTATGCACCGAAGAGGCCCGCTGGATCAACGGACAACGCATTGAGGTGTCGGGTGGGATGAGTTTGTAAACAGCCTGCTGGCAGTAAATACTCCATAAAAAAAAGACCGCCTGGCCAGATTTGGCGAGGCGGTCTTTCTATTAATACGTACGGATTTTCTAATTCTTTCCGCCCGCTTTCCCATTTGTTTTTTTGTCTTTGTCCACCGGCTTTTTGGCCTCTTCCTTACGTTGGATAGTGATGCTCGTTGGCCCGGTCAGGATTTTAAACTCGGTGCGGCGGTTGAAGCGGTGTTCTTCTTCTTCGCAGTCCACCCCATTGGTACAGCCGTTCAGGATTTGGGTCTCGCCATAGCCTTTCGGCACAATGCGCGCTTCCTTAATGCCTTTGGTTACCATCCAGCGTTTGGCACTCTCGGCACGGCGTTGCGAAAGCCGTTCGTTATAGTCATCCTTACCACGCGAGTCCGTATGCGACGACAGTTCGATGGTCATCTCCGGGTATTTATTCATCAGGTCCACCAGGAATTGCAGGTCGGGCTCCGATTGCGCCAGGATTTTATCGTCGTCATAGTCGTAGTAAATCTTGTTGAGGCGAATCGGCTCATTGATCGTGACGACAATACTATCCGGTTCGACTTTGACGGGTTTCACCACGCGTAAAGTCAGTTTCTTATCCACCGTAGTGGTCTTTTTTATGCCGACCGTATTGAATTCCAGCGTGTCGGGCACATAACCTTCATGTTGGGCAATCACCCGGTAGGATTTATCCGGGACCAGCATGAAAGCAAAGTCATTGGTCGCCGCGTTGGTTTTCTCTTCCACGTTGACCGGATTTTTGTCCGTCACGTCGAAAACCTGCACCGTGGAGCCCGTCAATGGCTGGTTGTCTTTCTCCCCAACGCGTTTGCGGCGGAAAGTAAGGGCATTCAGATTGACCTTAACGCGCTCGACCTCCCAGGCATAAATATCGTCGCAGCAGGTTTTGCTTTTCAGGTTGTTCGGGCCGGGGCGATTGCTCACCACAAAACCGCTCATCCCATCGGCAGCCTGGGTATAGTACTGGTCGTCGAGGCTGGTATTGACGCCCAGCGGCAAAGGCTTCGGTTCGCTCCATTTAGAGCCGTTCCACTGGCTTTCAAACACGTCTAATCCACCTAAGGAAGGACGGCCATTACTGCTGAAATACAGTTTGCCATCGCGGTAGAAAGGGCTGGCTTCTTCACCGGCAGTATTGATCACATCACCGAGATTGACTGGAAGGCCAAACTGACCTTCCGCTTTTTTAGGTGAGTAATACAGGTCATACCCCCCTTTACCGCCGGTCATATTCGACACAAAGAACAGTACTCTTTCGCCAAAAAGGTCGCCTTCGCAGGGGTGTTTGGCGATATAATCACCATTCACACCCGTTACTTCATTGGCGGCTCCCCAGCCTTCTGCCGTTTTTACGGAGTAAAAGATTTTACTTTCCTGGATCGTCTGGCCTTTTTCTTCCAATTGTACCCGGGTGAAATACATGGTTTTACCATCCGGTGTGACACTCACGTTGCCTTGGTGCCAACCTTCCCGGTTAATCTGTTCGCCGAGTGGCTTCGGGTCGCTGTACTCTTCCCCGGCACGGTTGGCGGTGACCACTTTGGCCTGCCAATCGCCTTGTTTGCCATCCAGCGTCACTACGTCTTTGCCCAATAGCGAACTGTAATACAGTTCCCCACCGCTGTAAGAAGGCGAGGATTCGGTTTGCGGGCTGTTCGCTTTTTTGCCGATGTTGCCCACGAGCAGGTTATCGGGTTGTTTGGCTTTTTTACCCAATTCACAACCGGCAATTTCCACCTTACTTGCCGCTACCAAAGCCGGGTCTTTGCCCTCAGCGATGTATTGATTGAACATATCGGCGGCTTCGGCATAGTGAGCGTTGAATTTCATGGACATGGCGTACCAATATTTCAACTCCGCAAATTCCTGTTTACGGTCGCGCAGCACCAGTCGGCTAAAGCCCTTCTCTGCTTTTTCGTAGTCGCGCAGGTCATAGTTCACCTTGGCGATTTTGGCGGCCACATTTTTGTCTTTATTGTCGTCATACACCTTCTCGTACAAATCGAGCGCAGCATACAGGTTGTTGTTGACAACGGCTTCCTCTGCCGCTTTCAGGTTGGCCTCGGGGGTGGCGCGGTTAATCGGCTGGGCAAGGGCCATCCCCGTTGAGAAGCCCACCAGAACGATCAGAAAAAAAAGTTTCTTCATGTGTATGTGTGAAAAATTCAGGATTCGATAAAAGTAATGGCCAATGGGTGATTTTTAAAGATAAAAGGTTGTCTGTGAGAATTTTGTTATCTTTAAAAACCGATCATCTGCCCCATGAGTAACAAGAAAAACAACTGCTGGTTGAGGACGATTAAACAGTTCTACGTTAAAAACGCGGGCAAAGAATTTTCGTCTTCGTCACTGGTGCTTTGTAAATCTTGATAATGTAGTTGGCAGCGATCTCAAAGCCTCCCCGGTAATTACTGGCCGAGTTCAGATCGGAGGTATTAATATCATAAGCCAGGCCCACGCGCAGGTCTTTGTATTTCGCGCCAACCAGGGCTTGCAGCGCATCACCGAGGCGATAACCCAGACCAAAATTCAGCGTGATGTCGCGTTCCTGATCGAACAAATAACCACCCATTGCCTGTACGGCAATTTCGTCAGCTCCACTGATCGTCTGATACAGGAAGGTCGGGCTGATGCTGAAACGATCATTCAGGGCTGCATTGAACTGGCCATGAAATACGGCCCTGCGGACTAAATCGGTACCGGCACCGCTAGTGCCACCCATACCGCCACCAGCAGAGATCAAACCAAAATTCGGCTGATTGAGGTGGAACATCGCAAAGCCCACGTTGAAATCCATCATTTTGTTCAGCCGGGAAGACAGCACTACCCCAGCATCAATATCCGTGTAATTGATATTGTCTTGCGCGGTCAGATCATAGTCTTCGCTCAAGCTGCTATTATAAGTGCCGCCCATACTAGCCACTAAGCCATCAGCGTAGCGTAGTTCGTCCCGATTGATACCACGGCCCATCCTGCCATATTGCACGCCCAGCGAGATGGCGGTCGTCCCCTTTCTGTTCACAGCCAGGTGATAGGTAGCACCAAGTTTGGCACCCGTTGTCTTCAATCCGGCTACACCGGCCTTGTCGTTGACAAACATGAGTCCAACGCCCAGCCAGTCCTGTTTGCGAAAGCCCCGCACGATAGGTGCATCGGCCCAGAAGGAAGGCGTTTTATACTGGCTTTTACTGCCAATGACACTGGCCCACTGGCCACGATAAATGCCCCCGATCCGCACTGTGCCCTCAAAACGCCCAATGTTACCGGGGTTCAGGGTCATCGGCGACATATTGTACTGGGTAAAGTGAATATCCTGCGCGGTCAGGCTGCCCAAGGTCAGGAATGCGGCAAAAAAAGTAAGTAGTTGTCTAACGTGCATGTTCAATCTGTTTTGGAAAGGAGGTTCCCTTTGATTATCCGGCGAAAAGTAGCGCAAAATTGGTATTTCCACTGCTATCAATTGAGCGATATTTGTTAAAAACCGCTTTTTGGTAAATTGCAGTCATTTTTCTTTGCTGTGTGGCCAACTTTCAGTGGGCGAATCATTTTTAAATACCATCCACTTTTGTCGGGTAATTTCATTGCAAATTATTAATTTTCAATTAATTAAGTGTAAATATTAATTACACTATATCACATCGTCCACTAAAAATTGGCGGTACTTTGCAAAGCAGCACAAATTTGGTCTTCCGACTGATCGCGCATACAACGAAAATGCCCGCGCGGACAAGCAGCATAGCCAATTTTGGAACACGGGCGACAGTCCAGCCCCTGCACTTCCATTGACGTATTCCGGTTCAGCCCGGTTGGGTACCACGGATACATCCCGAAACGGGGCGTCGTATTGCCCCACACCGACACAATGGGCTTACGCAACGCCGCCGCGATGTGCATCAGGCCGGTATCGGGTGTCAGTACCCGCGCCGACTGGCGCAACACGGAGGCGGACTGATGCAGGCTGAGCCGACCACACAGGTTGATCACCTGCGTCCCCGCTCCTGCCGCCAGCGCTTCTCCCAAAGCTTGCTCCGCTTTACCCCCCAAAATCGCCACCGGCTGGTGCAATCCCCGACAAATGGCCACGGCCTTTTCCAGCGGCAATTGTTTGGTGGCATGGGCCGCCCCCACCACAAAGGCAATGAACTGATTCTCTTTCAATTGTGGCGACAACGTCTCCATTTTCACTTCCTCCTTCGCCGGAATAAAATAGTCCAGGCCTTGTCCATCGTCTTGTACGCCCAAATGCTGCACGGTCGCCAGATAACGCTGAACCACATGCTCTTTGGGCAACCAGTCCATCTTAAAATTGACCATCAGCCATTTGGCAAGGTTCGCTTTATTCAAGGATCGTGCCGGATGCCCCAGGGCGTGCTTCACCCGCAGGCTGCGCAAGTTATGGTGCAGATCAATCACCCAGTCGTAATGCTCTTGTTTTAAAGCCGATAATACTTCTGTTACCTCTTTTTGGAAAGAAAAAACCCGCGTAATGTGCGGATTGGACGTTAAAATGGGAGCAAAAGCCTGTTTGGTCAGAAAATGAACCTCCGCTCCGAGTTGTTCGTGCAGACAGCGGGCCACGGGAGTAGTGAGCACAATGTCGCCAATAGAGCTAAATCGGAGCAGCAGTATTTTCATCTGATCAAACGTTTCAGCCGAAAATTCTTGGCAGGGTGCAACAGCAACGGCACTTTTTCGATTTCCACGGAATCCGTATCCAGCCCGAACCAGTTTTTAGGCGAAGCCGTAATACTTTTTACCATGAGGTAGATGCCCATGATGACTTTTTCGGCAAAGGGCAGGTCATTCTCGTGCGAGAGAAATTCCTGCACGATGACAAATTTGAAATCGCCGGTTGGAATATCATCCCGTTCAATATGGTAACGCGTTTCGATATGCACTTCATCGTTTTCGATCAGTTCGCGCACTACTTTTTTAAGAAACAGATTCATGCGCTGTTCCACGCGGAAACCGAGGCGAAAGTTGATTTTATAGACGTCATCGGGCGCAATCGTGTGCGCTTCATATTCCATCGTATAGGGTTCGTCCGTCACTTCAATATGGACAAACCAGTAATTATCAGCCCGTTTGGGCTGCGTCTGCAAAATAGAGTACAGTATTTTCTCCTCGACTTTATCCAGGCTGGATGTTTCGCTCAAAAAAACCAGATTGGTGGCGTAACGGGGCTGTAGTTTATCATTGCCCAGGGTAATTAGCTGGTCCAGGTAATCGCTCAACTCTACCGTCTGTGCCAGTTGGCTTTTGATTCTTTTGGCCCGCAGCCAAACGTACATTAAGGTAAAAAGGACGGAGGCAAAGAGCAGGGTTAAAATACCACCCTGGCCGATTTTCAATAAATTAGCCAGTAAAAAATCCAGTTCCAGGCCCAAATAGAAGATCAAAAAACCAAAGATAAGCCAGGGCGATTTGCCACGCAGTTCAAAATAATTGGCCAGCAGCACTGTGGTCATCAGCATCGTGATGGTCACCGACAGTCCGTACGCCGCCTCCATAGCAATGCTCTCGCGAAAATACAGCGTCACGAAAATACAGCCGCCCAGCAGCAGCCAGCTCACCGTGGGGACATAGAGTTGTCCTTTCAGTTTGGCCGGAAAAATAACGGTCATTTTTGGTAACAGATCCAGACGGATGGCCTCGCTCACCAGCGTAAAGGTGCCTGAAATAATGCCCTGGCTGGCCACGACAGCTGCTATCACGGCCAGGGCAATACCGATGGGCAAAAACCACTCCGGCATGATGTCAAAAAAGGGATTGGCATTTTGTCCCGACAAAGTCTGCCCTTCATACTGCATACACCAGGCGGCCTGCCCCAGGTAGTTGAGTACCAGGGAGGTTTTGACTAAAATCCAGGTCACCTGTATGTTCTTGCGTCCGCAATACCCCAGATCAGCATACAGTGCTTCCGCCCCGGTGGTGCAGAGAAATACGGTGCCCAGTAGCACCAGTGCGCCGGGCTGATGCAGCAACATATCAATACCGAGGAAAGGATTGAGTGCCCGCAGCACCCCCGGAAAATGGACCAGCTGCGCCAGCCCCAAAACGGCCAGCATAAGAAACCACACCAGCATGACCGGCCCGAAATAGCGGGCCGTACGGCCAGTGCCAAACTGCTGGATTGAGAATAAAGCGATGATGATACCAATAGTGATCCAGACAGTTGGAATAGGCGTTGTTTCCAGATAATTAAGAGAATGGAGCCCTTCTACTGCTGCTGCTACCGTGATGGGAGGGGTCAGCATACCTTCGGCCAGCACCGCACTGCCTCCGATCATCGCCAGATAGATGAGGCCACGCCGTTGCCTGCGGACCAGGGTAAAAAGCGAAAAAATGCCGCCCTCGCCCCGGTTGTCGGCCCTTAGTGCCAACAGCACGTATTTGATAGTGGTCTGAAAAGTAAGCGTCCAGAAAATCAGCGAAACACTGCCCAAAATAACTTCTCCACGAATGGCGCCATCCCCAATGATCGCCCGCATCACGTAGAGGGGCGAGGTGCCAATATCGCCAAAAATAATACCCAACGTAAATAACAGGCCAGGGATGGTCAGGCGTTTGTATCGGTCGGGTCGGCTGCGGTTGTCAGGCATTTTTGGGTAGTTGAGGCATGTTTATTTATTGGTCAATACCAAATACTCCCAGGGTTTGAGATTCAGCTGCATCTCCTGGGTCACCTGTACCGTACTGGCTACGAAAAGATTCAGGTAAGCACCCAATGCTTCGGTATCAGGGCGAAAGTTGACGGTGCGGTTCTCGCGACTCAGGTTCATGACCACAATAATGCGGTCGCCATCCTTGGCGCGGGTGAAAGCATACACATGGTCATCAGCGTCAGTTGGTATTTTGACCAGCAGCCCACCCGCCGATCCGGCCCAGACGGCACGGTTGTTATGACGCAGGTCGCAGAGACGCCGGAAAAATTCCGACCGCGCATAGTTATTCCAATGAATGGGGTCTTTTTTAAAAAAAGCCAACTTTTGTTGCGACCGGTCTTCCTGTCCGTTATAAACCATCGGCATCCCCTGCCAGGTAAAAGCCAGCACCGTGAAAAGGTCTGCTGAAGCACCATATAACTCCTTCTCGTTACCGTTCCAGGTATTTTCATCGTGGTTCTGGGTGAAATACATCTGGTAATACCCGGACGGATTAAAGCCGTTCAGATGGTCCAGCAGCGTATCCAGCGATTGGGGGGATTGTTTGCCCGCCCAAATATCTTTGGTCACGTTTTTCCAGTGCCAGCCATAATTGGCATTAAAAGCCGAACGAAAATGCTGTGATTCCTCTTCCCATTCTGCCAGCATAAATACCGGCTTGATGGAGTCCAGGGCCGGACGTACTTCCATCCAGAAATCGTTGGGAACCATGCCGGCCATATCTACCCGATAGCCGTCAATATCCATTTCGCGCAGCCAGTATTGCAGGGCCGCGATCATGGCCTGGCGCAGACCTGGCTGATTATAATCGAGGTCGGCCACATCCGTCCAGCCAGTGGATTCGCCCTTTTCATTGAGCGGTTCGGTCATCTGGCCATTCACTTTGGTATAATACTCGGGGTGTGTTTTGGTCCAGACGGCATCCCAGGCCGTGTGATTGGGTACCCAGTCCAGAATGATTTTCAGCCCCAGGGCATGGGCTTCCTGCACCAATAGTTTGAAGTCGTCCAAAGTGCCATAGTCGGGATTGACCGCCAAATAGTCCTGCACCGAATAGGCACTACCCAGATCACCAGGATGTTCCTTGCGTTTTTCTTGCCCGATGGGGTGAATGGGCATCAGCCAAAGAATGTCAATGCCCAATTCTTTCAGGCGGGGCAATTGTCGGCGTACCCCCTGGAAATTGCCTTCCGGAGAGAACTGCCGCACATTGCATTCATACAAAACTGCGTGGCTGGCCCATTCCGGCTCCGGCATCGGAGCATTTTCTGGGCGGGACTGTGGTGAGTTTTGCACGATTGGAGCGGGCGTCGGTGATTGACAGAAAAGAAAAAAAACGCTTGATAAAAGCAAGCAAAAATATTTCATACGCGTGGTAGAGAATAAAGCTCCCCGGCGGAAGATGAACCGGTGGTAATTAGTTGCCCGGTGGTGGCGTTTTGGTGCCAATAACCCGGATTTGAATACCGGTAACATTTAAGTCGGTATTGCCTATCCAAATCATCAGAAAGCCTTTGTCATTGACTTTCCAGGTGTTATTGACATACGGATCGCGGCAGGACACATAGATAATATTGGTACTTTCATCCCAATTCCATTCTCCGGTGTCCACTACCTGATTATTAATCAAAATATCAAAAGTCTGGTTCTCCCTGAATTTCAGCCATTTAGGCTGATACTGGAGGTGGGCCAGACTGTCACTGGCCTGAAAAGCCATATCAAAATGCCACCAGCCGGTCGCCAGATAAGCCCGGCGGCTGGCCGAAGCGGGTGGCAGCCGGTCAAACGACACATGCACCATTCTGGGAGGCGTAGCGGTGTGCTTACTGGGGCTGCCGACAGGAATATTGGAAACAGTCGTGCCAGCATTTGGCAACTGTGGTGGTACCGCTGCGGTTGCTGCTTTTTCAGGACTATGGCAACCCATGCTTCCGATCAATAATGCCATCACCGGCAAGAACAAATGCAGTTTCATTTTACAAACCATTATGTGGACATTATTACATGATAACCAGGGCCCTGCATTTCTGTAGCACTCAGCCGACGCGTAAGATCCAGAAAAGATAAGCCCTGAAACCCTTCAATTACCGTTCGGGCATTGGGCAGGGCTTGACGGTCGCCAATCCCGACGACCATAAAACCACCCGCCAAACCCGCCGCTACGCCTACCGCTGCATCTTCAAACACCACACATTCCTCCGGGGCATATCCCAGTGCTGCTGCGGCTAGTAAAAAGCATTCGGGATGCGGCTTGCTGCGACGAATATCATTTCCATCAACGATTACCTCGAAAAGAAATTCCACGCCCGTTGATTTTAGCACCGAACGGGCATTTTTGGAGTCAGAAGAAAGCGCCGTATGTTTGCCCGCCATTTTGGCCTGTTCCAAAAAAGACAGCACCCCGGGCAACACTTCGGTGGGTTTCATATTGACAATCAATTCCTTATACCAGTTATTCTTTACATCCGACCAGTGCAGTTTTTCTGCTTCGGTCATGTACAGCCCGCCCCAATCCAGAATACGCTCGAGGCTGGCCATACGGCTCAATCCACGCAGCGTCTCATGTTGTTCAGGGGAAAAATCAAAGCCCATCTCATTGGCCAGACGTCGCCAGGCAATGTAGTGGTACTTCGCCGTGTCCACGATTACCCCGTCCAGATTGAAAATACAGCCTTTTATTTTGCTCAACCGATCCGCCATACGCGCAGTAAATTTGGGCGGCAAAGGTAGAACTATTGGACCATTTATTCTACTTAACTTGGCGGGGTAAAAACAAAGGTCAGGATGATGATTAGTTCTCGCTGCTGTCATTATTTTGCCCACGCAATCCGATCTCGCCACTCCACCATTTGAACCCAGTGTCTCTATTCTCACGAAAAAAAGAGTCTCCTAATCTTGCTCCCGATCCGGCACTGGTGGCCGAGGTCAGGGCCTATTTGCTTCATCGCTATACACAGCGGTTAAGCCAGAAACTGGCCAGCCGCCAGCCAGTGAACCTGCGGATACTGCCCTTCCAGAAGGACCAGACCGAAGCGGGAGGTAGTGACTATATGACCCTGAAAGAAGACGAAGTACGGGACGAAATTGGCCATATTTTTAACCGGGCCTATGGTCGCTTATTGATCGTTGGGTTACCCGGTTCCGGCAAAACAACGCTGGTCATCCAACTGGCTTTACATATTCTGGGGCTTGAGCATAAGAGTATGCCGGTCGTACTCAATCTGGCCACTTGGCGGGCCAAATTTAAAACCTTTGATGAATGGTTGAGCGAAATCCTCCCTACCGAATTGGGTACTAGCCAAAAACTAGCGGAACAAATCCGGCACAACACCCCACTTATCCTGCTGCTGGACGGCCTTGATGAAGTACCCGAAGCCGATCGCGCTTCCTGTTTGACTGCTATCGGTGAATATGGAGCAAATCCAAAACATCAATTTCTGATCAGTTCTCGCATCGCCGAGTACTCTGCGACCAAAGACGCACCAGTGAATGCCCAAATAGAAGTAGCACCACTGACGATAGATCAGATAGAATTTGGTCTCACCGCTTCCGTCTTTTTACAGCCAGAATCTAAAAGATTGCTGAATGCCCTGAAAAGTGATCCTCTACTACGTCAGGCGGTCGAAAATCCTTTCTATTTGAATACGGCGCAGTTGCTGTTTGCTTCTGGGAAAAACTGGTCGGAGTTTGGGTTTGCGGCTACTAATGTTGTAGGGAGGCAGAGGGAGTTAGTAAAGCAATTTGTGGAAAGAGCACTTACACGATCAGACGAGTACACCGATAATAAAGCGAGGCATTGGCTATCCTTTTTGGCTTCGCGGATGACAACTCACAGCATGGTAGTTCTCGAGTTGCGAGACTTAAAGTATGAGTGGTGGAAATGGAGTAAGGGGCATCTTATTCTTGCCAATATACCCCCTCACATACTTAATATATTTAAATTTACATTAGGCATGTGGCTGTTTGGCGGGTTACTTGGCGCAGTCCTATATGGGCAACCATATAGGTTGGTCAACGGGCTGTCAATAGGGCTACTTTATGGGCTGGCACTAGCGCTGGTCTTAGGGCCGATCTTTGGGTTAATTGGTGGGTTATCTGGCGAGCCACCTAGAATAACTACTAGTAATAGAATAGATTGGTCTTGGAAAAATATTATGTTTTATATAGGGAAAAATTTAGATACAGGGCTAGCTATAGGATTGATCAGCGGGATGGTCGGTGGAATGAGGAATGGAATAATCTTCGGACTAGTAGTAGGCCTGTTTGGTGGACTATGCAACGGACTACTTGATATTCTTACTAAGGATAGAAAAGAATGGGTCCGGGAAATTATTATATTCTACATTAGAAAAAATCTGATTTTCGGGTTGTTAGGCGGACTGTTTTTCGGGTCGGTCGTTGGGGGACTCAGCAATATGATCGCTGGGCCAATCCATGGACTGGTCTTTGGACTGGTTTACGGGCTAGCCATGGGCCTATCCGAGTTAATGCGGAATGGTAATGATATAATTCAAATTAACACCCCCTATCAACGCTTTCACATTTCAAGTCAAGCCTTACACTTTTCCATTATAAAGCATAAAATGCTCTGTTATCAACTCCGAAAACAAGGCCTCCTTCCTCCCGACCTAGTAAAATTCCTCAACGAAATGTCCCACCGCCATATCCTTGAAACTGACGGTGCCACTTGGCGTTTTCGGCATCGAATTTTGCAAGATTATTTTGATGGATTGTGGGTGGAGCCAAAAGGAAATGTAAAAACGCGTGAAGTCGGACTCTACATCGATAGAGATTTAAGTACCTACACTGAACTTGATCAAGAAGAATTGCTTAGGGTAATAAAAATCCTTTTGAAAATTTATGGAAATATAAATATCAAAGGTATAGAAGAGGGAGGGCCAGCAGGTAACCTCTTTTGGGGCGCAAAAAGAAGTGTATTATTAACGCTCGAACTTACGCGTGTTCAATGTGATAAATTGCATTGGGAAGCGAATACAGGCCGGTTTGAGCGTTTTGATGTAATGTGCGCGAGGTATCGCACTGATTAGTTATAAAAATAAAGGATTTATAATTGTCCCATCCCACTTTCCCTTCAACCATCATCGGAAGCTACCCCGTGTTACACCACCCAATCATTTTCCCCCCATTTGTTGTACAAAGTTTACATTTGCCCACCGACCAGCCCCCGCAATCCGACAACAATCACCACGCGGCCCAAACCAACAAACACCCGCGTCAATCCGCCTAATCCGCGTTCCCTTTTTTTATCCGTGTAAACCCGCGTAAATCCGCCTAATCCGCGTCTCTATGTCCATCAATCAAAAGAAACAACTCGAAACCCAACTCTGGAACATCGCCAACACCCTCCGGGGCAAGATGGATGCCGACGAGTTCCGCGACTACATTCTGGGTTTCGTGTTCTATAAGTACCTCTCCGAAAAAATGCACCTGTTTGCCGATGAGATCCTCGAAGAGGATGGCCTCGTGTACGAATCCATCGAAGAGCAGACCGAACTGGGACAGGCCTACATCGCTGCCATCAAGGAAGAGGCCGTCGAGCAACTCGGCTACTTCCTCAAACCCTCCGAACTCTTCCACGCCGTATCCATGCGCGGCAACGCCCGGCCCACCCCGCTGAGCATGGCCGCCGAAAAAGACATACCCTACGGCAACGGCAGCAGCAAAGGCAATTTCATCCTCGACGACCTGAGCACCATCCTCAAAAACATCGAGCAAAGCACGATGGGCACCGAAAGCGAGGACGATTTCGACAAACTCTTTGAAGACCTCGACCTCACCTCCACCAAACTCGGCCGCACCGAATCCGCCAAAAACGAACTCATTTCCAAAGTGCTGGCCCATCTGGATGCCATAGACTTCCAGTTGGAAGATACCGAGGCCGACGTGCTGGGCGACGCCTACGAATACCTGATCGGTCAGTTTGCCAGCGGCGCGGGCAAGAAGGCCGGCGAGTTCTACACCCCGCAGGAAGTCTCCAAGGTGCTGGCCAAACTCGTCACCACCGGCAAGTCCAAACTCAAAACCGTGTACGACCCCACCTGCGGCTCCGGCTCCCTGCTGCTGCGGGTGGCCAGAGAGGTGGAAGAAGTCTCCAAATTCTACGGGCAGGAACTCAACCGCACCACTTACAATCTGGCGCGTATGAACATGATCCTGCACGGCGTTCACTATCGCCAGTTCGACATCCGGCAGGAGGATACCCTGGAACGCCCGCAACACCTCGATATGCGTTTCGAGGCCATCGTCGCCAATCCGCCGTTTTCTGCCCAATGGAGTGCCAACCCACTCCACATGAGCGACGACCGGTTTAGCCAGTACGGCCGACTCGCGCCCGGCTCCAAAGCCGATTTCGCTTTTGTGCAACACATGGTCCATCATCTGGCCGAGAATGGCCAGATGGCCGTGGTGCTGCCCCACGGTGCCCTGTTCCGGGGCGGCGCGGAAGGCCACATTCGCCAATACCTCATCGAAGACCGCAACTACCTCGATGCCGTCATTGGCTTACCGGCCAATATCTTTTACGGTGCTGGTATTCCCACCTGCATCCTAGTAATGAAGAGATGCCGCGAGCATCCCAAAAACATTCTATTTATCGATGCTAGCCAGCATTTTGAGAAAGCAAAGAACCAAAATCGCTTACGTGATGAGGATATTGAACGAATTGTAATGACCTACCGCCAAAGAGTTGTCATTGAAAAATATAGTTATGTAGCCTCTTTACAGCAGGTAAGGGACAACGACTACAATCTTAATATTTCTCGTTATGTAGACATCTTTGAAGAAGAAACGACTGTGGATTTACAAATGACTGCCGAAGCACTAAGTGCTCTTGATGCTGAAATGAAAAAATCCGATAAGGTATTAGCGGAGTATTGCAAACAACTCAATATCGCTCTACCGTTTTAATTTCATAATATCATGTCAGAAAAAAGAGGAGTGCCAAACCTGCGTTTTCCAGAATTTAGCCAGAATTGGGAGGCCAAGAAGTTAGGAGATTTATTTAAAGTAATTGAGCGGCCTATAAAAATGCAAGATGATTTACAATATACTCTTGTCACCGTTAAAAGAAGATTTGAAGGCGTAGTAATTAGAGAAATACTCACAGGAAAAAAAATTTTAGTCAAATCTCAATTTAGAATTAAATCTGGCGACTTTTTAATTTCTAAACGGCAGATCGTTCATTGTGCATGTGGGATAGTGCCAAGCAAACTAGATGATGCGATAGTGTCAAACGAATACCATGTACTTGCTCCCAAAGGAAGTATTACTCTTGATTTTTTCAAATGGTATGTGCGCTTACCAGAAGTAAAAAAATCTTTCTTCCTGTCCAGTGCTGGTGTTCATATAGAAAAAATGCTATTTAAAATTGAAGATTGGTTTAAATGGAAATTTGCTTTCCCTAGCCTCCCTGAACAACAAAAAATCGCCGACTTCCTCACTGTCATTGATACTCGCATTCAGCAACTCACCCGAAAGAAAGCCCTTTTGGAACAGTATAAAAAAGGGGTGATGCAAGGGATTTTTAGTCGGGAAATACGGTTTAAAGATGAGGATGGAAAGGAATTTGGGGACTGGGAGGAGAAGCGGTTGGGGGAAGTGGGTGAAATTATGACGGGAAAGACACCCGATACTACGGAGGCAGATTATTGGGATGGGCCTATATTGTTTGTAACACCAACCGATATTACTGACGGAGTTAAATATCAGACTAATACACAAAGGACCGTTACTAAATTTAAAAACATCAAAATTTTACCTCCAAAGAGCATAATGTATACTTGTATTGCATCCATTGGAAAAATGAGTTTAACAATCAAGCCAAGTATTACTAATCAACAAATAAACTCGGTTCTTCCAAATGAAAATGCAAACAATGAATTTCTATATTATTCCCTTCAAGTTTTAACCCCTTATATAAAATCGACACAAGCCAATAATACTTTGCCAATAATCAACAAAACCGAATTCTCGAAATTTAAAATAAATCTCCCTTCCCTCCCCGAACAACAAAAAATCGCCGACTTTCTAACCGCCCTCGATGCCAAGATCAACCACGTCAATGCACAAATAACCCATACCCAAACCTATAAAAAAGGACTATTGCAGCAGATGTTTGTGTGATGTCGTTTCCGAAACTTTTTTTTAGTTTCGTAAACGTAACCGACAAGAGCCTCCCCCTCGACCACGTTTACCAAACTAAAAAAGTTTAGTAAACGTCATGCAAACCTTAAACGCCGTTTACGAAACTTCTTTTTAGTTTCGTAAACGTAACGAACCAGAAAACATGAATTATCCCACAACCACGTTTACCAAACTAAAAAAGTTTAGTAAACGTCATAAAGAATCGCTATCCACGACCACGTTTACCAAACTAAAAAAAGTTTAGTAAACATCATGTAAATCTCAAAAGCAAACATCATGAAAGTAGATTATTGGGAAAAGATGGAACCCGAAGTCATTTACCACATTTACAATAGAGCAGTGGGAAAAGACAACCTGTTTACAGACGAAGCGAATTATGCATTTTTTCTAAAACAATGGAAATCGTATCTGCCGTATTTGGATGTTTTCGCATTCTGTTTAATGCCCAATCATTTTCATTTTTTAGCCAAGGTCAAGCCAATATCTGATGAATTGACCGACCATGTGAGGGCGCAGAGAACCGTAAAAAGTCAACAGTTTTTGAACGAGGAGATTACATACGCTACTTATCTGGAAGACCAATTCAAAAGACTTTTTAGCAGTTACGCTTTGGCTTTTAACAAACAACAAGACCGGCATGGCTCGCTTTTTCAAAAACGATTCAAACGGTTATCGGTAAAGGACGAATATAAATTACATTATCTGTTGGCTTATATTCACCATAATCCAATCCATCACCACTTTTGTCAGGATTTTAGGCAGTGGAAATACAGTTCTTGGATGGCTTACCAAAATTTAAAGCAGCCGTCACAAGTGAATCGGGAGGAGGTTTTGAGTTGGTTTGACGACGACATTGAAAAAGCCGCACTTCGTTTCAGGCAGTACCACGAGGATTTCAAGATGGATCATCGTATGCACAAGGATACTTTGGAGGAAGATTAAGTGGCAGATTGGGTTTGTGCTTTACGTTTACGAAACTAAAAAGAAGTTTCGTAAACGAGCATCTCAGGAATATTGAATATAGATCATCAATACACACTTTGCACACTACGTTTACGAAACCAAAAAAAGTTTCGTAAACGAGGAAGCCAACGAAAATAAAATGAGCACCCAGCCGGAGCAACTTCTCGAAGACAATCTGATCAGGCAACTAACCGGCCTCGGCTACGACTATGTCTCCATCAAAGACGAGGCCGCCCTGCTGGCCAATCTCAAAGGCCAACTCGAAAAACACAACGGGCTGAGCCTCACCGCCAACGAATTCGCCAAGGTGCTCAACTACCTCAATAAAGGCAACGTCTTCGACCGCGCCAAGATTCTGCGCGACCGCTTCCAGATCACCCGCGATAATGGCCAGAGCATCTACATCGAGTTTCTCAATCAGGAGCATTGGTGTCAGAATCAATATCAGGTCACCCAGCAAGTCACCGTCGAAGGCAAATACAAGAACCGTTACGATGTCACCCTGCTCATCAATGGCCTGCCGCTGGTCCAGATCGAACTCAAACGCCGGGGCCTCGAACTCAAAGAGGCGTTCAACCAGATCAACCGCTACCACCGCCATTCCTTCGCCTCCGAAACCGGCCTGTTCCAGTACGTCCAGTTGTTCGTCATCAGCAATGGCGTGAACACCAAGTACTACGCCAACAACCGCCGCCAGTCGTTCAAGCAGACCTTCTACTGGACCGACGCCCACAACAACGCCATCACCCGTCTGGAAGACTTTGCCGAAGCCTTTTTGGAGAAATGTCACCTCTCCAAGATGATCTGCAAGTACATCGTGCTGCACGAATCCGACAAAATCCCGATGGTGCTGCGGCCCTACCAGTTCTTTGCCGTGGAGGCCATCATCGATCGGGTCCAGAACAGCACCAAGAACGGCTACATCTGGCATACCACCGGCTCCGGCAAAACCCTGACTTCCTTCAAGGCCAGTCAGATCCTCATGAAACTGCCGCAGGTGCATAAAGTCGTTTTCGTGGTGGATCGCAACGACCTCGACTACCAGACCACCAAGGAATTCAACTACTTCTCCGCAGGCAGCGTGGATGGCACCAGCGACACTAACGCGCTGGTCAACCAGTTTGCCGATGCCACCCAGTTGATCGTCACCACCATCCAGAAACTCAATACCGCCATCAGCAAACCGGCCTATCTGGCCCGGATGGAAAAACTACGCGACCAGCGCATCATCTTCATCTTCGACGAATGCCACCGCAGCCAGTTCGGCGACACCCACAAGCGCATCAAAGGCTTTTTCCAGAACCATCAGATGTTTGGTTTTACCGGCACGCCCATTTTTGTGGACAATGCGGTCGGCAACCAATACGGCAAACGCACCACCAAAGAACTCTTTGAAGAGCGGCTGCATCGCTACGTCATCACCAATGCCATCAAGGACGAGAACGTCCTCAAATTCTCCATCGAATACGTCGGTCGCTACCGCCAGAAAGACGGCACCGAATACGACCTCGATATTCCGGTGGAAGACATTGATACCAAGGAACTGCTCGAATCGCCGCAGCGGCTCGGCAAGATCGCCGACTACATCATCCAGCACCACGGACGCAAAACCTACCAGCGGGCCTTTACCGCCATCTTCTGCGTCAGCAGCGTCGAGACCCTCATCAAGTACTACGAAATATTCAAGGCCAAAAAAGCAGCCGGGCAGCACGACCTGCGCGTGGTCACCATCTTCACTTTCACCGCCAACGAAGACGACAAAGATGCCGATGGCATGATCGGCGAGCCCGATTTCGACATCAACACCGACGCACCCGTCAACCAGCATTCCCGCGACCATCTGGAAGCCTGCATCGCCGATTACAACGCTATGTACGGCACCCGCTTCTCCACCAAAGACAGCCAGAGTTTTTACAACTACTACAAAGACATCGCCCGGCGCATCAAAGAGCGCGAGAAAGACACCTTTCAGGAAAAAGACCGCGTGGACATCCTGCTCGTCGTCAATATGTTCCTCACCGGCTTCGATGCCAAGAAGGTCAACACCCTCTACGTGGACAAAAACCTCAAACACCACGGTCTCGTCCAGGCCTTCTCCCGTACCAATCGCATCCTCAACGAAGTCAAATCCTACGGCAACATCGTCTGCTTCCGCAACCTCAAAAAAGCCACCGACGATGCCATCGCCCTCTTCTCCAACCCGGAGGCCAAAGAGATCATCCTCATGCAGCCCTACGAGGTCTATGTCCGCAAATTCAACGAAGCCCTCGACCGTCTGCTCGCCATCGCCCCCACCGTCGATAGCGTCAACGACCTGCCCAGCGAAGTCGAAGAACTCGCCTTCGTCACCGCCTTCCGCGAACTGATGCGCCTCAAAAACATTCTCTCCGGCTTCTCTGATTTCCAGTTCGACCACCTGGCCATGGAAGAACAAACCTTCGAGGACTACAAAAGCAAATACCTCGACATCCACGACAAGGTCAAAACCACCACCCAAAAGGAAAAAGTCTCCATCCTCGAAGACGTGGACTTTGAACTCGAACTCATTCGCCGCGACGAGATCAACGTCGCCTACATCCTCCAACTCCTCGCCAAACTCCACGAATCCAAAAAAGGCGACCGCGATCAGCAGCGCAAAGCCATCATAGATATGCTCGGCGGCGAAGCCCAACTCCGCAGCAAAAAGGAACTCATCGAGAAATTCATCAACGAAAACCTGCCCCACATCGCCGACGTAGAAGCCATCCCCGAAGCCTTCGAAGCCTTCTGGGATCAGGAGCGACAAGCCGCCTTCGCCGTCCTCTGGCAGGAAGAACACCTCAAACCGGCATCCTTGCAGCAGATCATCAACGACTACCTCTTCTCCGAGCGCACCCCCCTCCGCGACGAAGTCGTCCAGATCATGGACACCAAACCCAAATTATTGGAACGAAAGACCGTCGCCGAGCGGGTGATTGGAAAGATTTTGGATTTTGTGGGGAGTTTTTATGAGGGGATGGGGGGCGTGTGAGGGGTTTTGTCATTCAGAACCGTAGGTGAAGAATCTGAGTCCAGATAGTACAAACATTTGATTACCAATATCATAGTAAATTTATTGACCGCCACTTGAATATATGTCCATACAATCAACCCTGGATCTTTTTCGTGCCTCCATCGTCCGCATCGGCGGAGCAGAACACCGATACTTTGGCACTGCTGCCTGGGTCGCACCCAATATCCTGCTCACCTGCAAGCACGTGGTAGAAAAAGTCCCCCCTGATTCGCTGGCCATCTACTTACGCCCCTTTGATCGTCAAGACAAACCCATCATCATTCCCGACCATTGGATTCAACAATCCCCCCTTGCCGATCTCGCTCTCATCACTTTTCCCAAGGAAAGTCCTGCCGGCGACCACCCTTGTATCTATCTGGATGCTCGCGAACCGGAACCAGCAGCCTCCTTATGGTCACTGGGTTTTACGGCTTACAAAAATCATGGTGAAGAACTGGAAGGCAAGTATGGTGGTTGGGCCAACGATGACTTCAACCTTAACAAATTCCAACACGCACAGGTAGTTGGCGGGTTTAGTGGGAGCCCGTTGCTGTTGTTGGGAAATTTCACGGTTTGTGGAATTATAAAAGAAACCCGTCACCCTGGTTATGATGCTGGAGGCCATTATATACCCGTCAGCGAAGTGTGGTCAGCCTTCCCGGAACTCCGCGACCTCAACCTTTCTTTTCATTTGAAAGATGCCCGATGGAGCAATGCTGCATTTACTGATCGCAAACCACAGTCCAAGCCCCTTGTGCCTCACTATCCCAATAATTCTCTACAAAATTCTTTTGGAAAAGACCATTTATTAAAAGATCTCATCTCCTTGATAGAGGAAGAATATAAAGGCCCGGTAAACCTATATGCCCCTGCATCTATGGGTAAAGCGTGGCTTGCTGGCCTTTATATGAGCACCCGGAAATGGCGTTACGATTTAATCGCCTGGTTCAATTTGGTCAGTGATTATAACAGTGAGATAGATTTTCCGATCATGCTTATCACTACGCTGGATGGGACATCAAGGGACAAAGTTGAGTCCACAGAAGGCCTTGTGAATCTTGCTCGCGTGAAAATCTCTCAGGAGATCGCCTCAACTGGGCCCAAACTCATCATCATTCGTGGTGTAAAATCTGATCAACAGATCCTGCCATATTTAAAATGGCTTACTGCTATACACGACGCTCGTATTATAATTACCTCCTCTGTACCTATCGATTCTACCACTTTGTTTACACTGCCTGAAATAGAAGAAGAGTATTTGCTGCAGATGTTTGGCTCTTATCTCAATTCGTCAGGTGAAGAGCATATACAAAATTTATTGGAGTATATTAATAAGAGTCCTCTTATCATCAACCTTATTCGCCAAAATACACCAAAAGAGAACTGGGCAGAAGCCGATCAATATTTATCATCGCTTACCGAAGAGATCAAGGCTCTTCCTCCCAAAGAAGATTTAGCGGAATTACATAGTGATATCATTGCTATAATTATTGAATTGTCAGCCCTTAAACTGGATGAAGAATGGCTGTTATTGCAATTTTGCGCTCTGCCTGAGACTGGTTTCAAATTGCACGAAGTTGCTCAACTCGTGTTATGCGGTCACGGTGAAAACATTCCTGAAATTGCCAACGATGAAGGATATGAGAATTTTGAAAAAGATTATCACCTTCCAGAACAAAGCCCGTTTCAGCCACGGCGCTTATATAAATTGCTTGAATTTCTGTCACTCAAGGGTTGGTTGACTGTGGAGGCCGGTTACTATCGCTTGTCATCCCTCATTAAGGAAGCAATTATACTATATATTCCTCCCCAACCAGCATATCTAGTCTCCCTCACCCAGACACTTTATGAAAACTACATGGGCGATGATTTTGGGCCGGTTAAGGGAAATACACTATACCAACAGCATCTTCGCTCCGCTATTGCTGTCATCCCACCTAGTGAAGAATACTTTTCCCTGTCTCTTCAACTTATTCGTACACTCGAGGACTTGCATTTAGAGTACTTAGCTTTGCCGGAACAGGAGAATTATCTAGGTACACTATCTGCATTCGAGCAACAGGAAGGAACCTATCCGAGTGAAAAAGTTTTAGACGCCTTGATAAAACTTATTACACTACATCGCGATATTTCTGGCAATTATCTGCGGGCACTCGAATTTTCATTCACCGCACTGGATATAGCCCGGCAATTGTTTGGGCCAGACGATAATTATTTTTCTGTAATATATTTTTATCTATCCAATGTTCATGAATTATTAGGCCGCTACGAGGAAGCTCTGGAATGGATCGAGCGTGGCCTGAGCATTGAGGAGGGAAACCCGAATGTGTCGGATGATAGACGCGCAAATACCTACTACGAAAAAGGAAACATATTGAGCAACCTAGGCCGCTACGAGGTAGCCCTGGAATGGATCGAGCGTTGCCTAACCATTCAGGAGGGAAACCTGAATGTGTCGGATGGTAGCCGTGCAAATACCTACCATCTAAAAGTGGACATATTGAGCAACCTGGGTCGCTACCAGGATGCCCTGGAATGGATCGAGCGTCGCCTGACCATTGAGGAGGGAAACCCAAATGTGTCGGACAGTAGCCGCGCAAATACCTACTACCTAAAAGGAAACATATTGAGCAACCTGGGCCGCTACGAGGAAGCCCTGGAATGGATCGGGCGTTGCATGACCATTGAGGAGGGAAACCCGAATGTGTCGGATGATAGACGCGCGAGTAACTACTACCAAAAAGGAAACATATTGAGCAACCTGGGCCGCTACGAGGAAGCCCTGGAATGGATAGATCGTTGCCTGACCATTCGGGAGGGAAACCCGAATGTGTCGGATGGTAGCCGTGCGATCACCTACTACCGAAAAGGGGAAGTATTGAGCAACTTGGGCCGCTACGAGGAAGCCCTGGAGTGGATCGAGCGTTGCCTGACCATTCAGGAGGGAAACCCAAATGTTCCGGAAGAAGATAAAGGCCAAACTTATCTATTACTCTCCTTAATCCATGCCCATCTAAAAAATGAATCACTTACCATTGAATATTATGACCGCGCTGTAACCATTCTGAAAGACACGCCGCATCCATGGATACAGGAAGAACTCCAAATAGTATCCGATCTAATCAATTCAAAATAAAAAATCAATCGCCATGCATCCACATCAATCCACACCCACACATCTCGTCCCCGTAAAACTTTCCGATGGTACTATTATCCAAATGGAAGTCACCCAAACTGGTCCAACCAACGTAGCCGGAGGTAGTATTTTCTCCATCGATGGTTTCAAACAACGCATCAAATCCCTCTCGCAAGACCTGCGCGATTCCTTGGAACAAGCAAAACCCACCAAAGTAACCATAGAATTTGGCCTCACCCTCACCACTGATAATGAAGATACCCTATCCGCTATTTTTGTCAAGGGATCTGGTGAGGCAAATCTTAAAGTCACCCTGGAATGGGAGAACAAACCTGCCCCAACGCAGTCTGACCCTCAGAAAACGGGCAGATAGTCTTCAGCATCCGTGAAACGGCATAAGACTTGCTGCATGAACACTAACTTGTGGTCAGTCTTTATTGGATAAGTAGGCATCGTAAAGGTGATATGCGGGTAAAATCTCAGTGGAAAAATGAAAAAGCATGGGTCAGTCAAGATGTTAGCCTGGTCCAACGAAAAACAAAGCCCCGCCGCGCATCAGCACAGCGGGGCTTTTTCATAAGCCGACTTTTCATACATCATAACATCAACACAATCATCTACTTACGCATTTTAGTAGCCCCGAGTGGAATCGAACCACTATCATAGGTACCGGAAACCTACATTCTATCCGTTGAACTACGGAGCCATACTATTTCAAAATATCAGAAAATGACCAAGATTAGGGCGGCCATCTCCGCTTTTTGCGCGGCAAAGATAATACTTGCTTTGAATTTTTTCAAAAACATTTCCTGTCAAAACCCCTGCCTGATCTGCAAAAGTTCCGCATCTATCCACTTTTGTGTCTCATTCAGCAGCCATTCCGGGTCCTGATGGCGCAGCGCAGGACCAAAATGCAGGTAGGCATCCATATTTTTTTGCCGGAAACGGCGTAAAAAATGCGCCAGAAAAGTATCGTCCCCCACCCAATAGTCTGCCGGATCGCGGTATTCTACGGCCACGGGCACAATCGGGATGCCTTCGGCAGCGGCCAGTTTGAAGCCGCCAATTTTAAAACGGATCGTCTGCGGGCCACCCTGGGTGGTGCCCTCGGGAAAGAGAATGACGGGAAATCCGGCGCGTACTTTTTCGGCTATGCCCTGCAAAGTCTCCCGGCGGCTCTCGCGGCTTTCCCGTTGCAAAAAAAGCACACCCGTGATGCGGGTACCATAGCCAATGATCGGCCAGTTGGCCACTTCCGCCTTGGAAACCGGGTACGAATACAGCACGTCACGCACGATTAAAGCCGGGTCCAGATAGGAGCGGTGGTTGCCCATCAGAATGCAGGGAAAATCGGGCACGGGCCCCTGCACAGCTACGCGAATGCCGATAGTCGGCAACAAGTGTTCGATCCACCGTTGCCTGATATTCAGGGTTTTATAGACCGTGGCACCGGGCAATAAGCCCACGATCAGGATATGCGCAATGCGGATGGACGTATAAGCGGCAAAGTAAAGCAGTCGCCATACGGCTCGAAAAAATGACATCGAAATATGGGTTTTGTTGATCAATGTGCAGGCGGAAACTGTGCCAGTTGTGCATCTATCCAGGCCTGCACCTCCGCCAATAATACTTCGGTGTCGGAATGCTGAAAGGCCGGACCATAACACAGTCGTATAGTAATGGTTTTTTCCCGAAAACGCCGGGCAGCGTGGGAAAGAAAACCTTCCGTGCCGACCCAAAAATCGCGCTCATCGGCAAAACAAAGGGCTACGGGCACCACAGGCAAGCCACTTTTGGCCGCCATCTGAAACGCTCCTTTTTTGAAAGGCAAAGTGCCCGCCAGACCCGAAGTAGTCCCTTCTGGGAACAAAATAACCGGAAAACCCTCCTCGATTTTTGCCTCAATCTGGCGGAGCGTGTTGGCGCGGCTCCCCGAATTGTTCCGCTGCAAGTATAAAATGCCCGCCGACGCCGCCCCTTTGCCGAGCACTGGCCAACTGGCCAGCTCCGCTTTGGCGACGGGCAAGGCGTCCAGATCGCATAACATCAGGATGGGATCGAGGTAGGACCGGTGGTTGGCGACGATCAGTGCCGGAAACCCCGGCGGCTGGCCGATGATCTCCATGCGAATGCCTACGGTATGCAGCAGGTGCCGCGCCCACCGGCGGCGTACGCGCATAGCGGTTCGCAGATTCGGGCCTTGGATCAGGCCACGCAACCAGATTTCTAAGACAATATAAGTGGTGTAAGCGACGAAAAAACAGAGTCGCCAGGCAAGTCGAAAGATTTTCACAATTGGCAAAAATAAAAAAGGCGTCCGGGTTATTCCCAGCGCCTTTAAAAATCGGTATATCTTTTAATCGTACTATCCTACTTCGCTACCGAAGCAAGTGCCTCTTTCAACTCTTCGACCCGAATATCGAGGTGCGAAGCATCATAAACACATTCGCCACCCACAATCAGCAGCACCTGCGGCGATTCGTGATAGACTTCAAATGTGTCGGCAATATGGGCCGAAACGGGACGAAAACGCAATAAATCCAGGTAGTACGGTTCCAGCATGTCCGGCTCAAAATCCCAGTCCGTATCCAGCCGGTACTTGGCAATAGCACTGATGTTGCAGGTCGTGCTATGCTTCAGGATCAGGCAGGGCACCGTCAGAGAACGCTCCTTGATACTCTCCACATCTGTGGCGGAAGTAATGGGATTCCAATTTAAGATCATGCGAACGATGGGTTCAAAAAATTTAGAAATCAGCACCCGGACAGCCACTGCCACGGTGGCAGGCTTCGAGCAACAACAAAGAGGTCATAAAGGCAAACGCGAGAAATTTCTTCCAGTTTTTCATTCTTGAAAAGATTTTTATTTTTGTTAAATCTGGTGGCAAAACGGACGTGTTGAAAATTTATTATTTACAAACCGTATGCCAGCTGTCAAATTTTTGGCAAAGTTACGGCACTTTAAAGTAGCAATTCAAAATAAACCTTGGAAAACAGCCAATTGGCGACATCTATTCAGAATTTAATTTCTCCGAAACACCAGCCCCTCCCCTGCTAACAGGCCAGTTAAAGAAATGTTTTCTATTCTTTTTTTTGTTTCTTCCGTTTCCTGCTCCGTAGAAAACATTAATTCCCAGCGGCCAGCAGGCAAAGTAAGCAATGCGGACGAGTGGGCATTTTCTGTATCCAGATTGGCCACAAAGACAAATTGCGCATCGTCGGCCTGCGTCCAGGCGATCACTTTATGCGGCGCCTGGACATCAGGACGCAAAAGCCATTGCACCGGCGCATTCTGGATCAGTGGCATTATTTCTTCGGCCAGTTCTTTTTGACGGACAAGGCGATTATACAGCACCTGGTTTTCGCCCCATTTGTACGGCCCTGAAGTACCTTTTGCCCCGTCCGGCATCGAAAAAACGTATAATTTGGTATAATATTCATTTGGGGCAGGCTCAGGATGCGGATCACGGCATTCAAAACCCAGCCCCATGTACGATGGCATATCGGTCAGGAACAAGGCGATAAAATAGCGGATTTCGTTGCCTGTCAAATAAAAACTGTCAAAGCGTGGATCGTCTTTGTCAGCCGTCATAATGGTGAAATTAGGCGCAAACTGCCGTGTTTCGAGCCAATCGCGGTATTGCTGAAAAGACTGGATGAACCGGGCTGTCCCGACCGGCTCCGACTGCAAATCACCCAACGTAGAATCCGCGAAGGAGGCCTCCAAATGGTCGCATTCGTCCCCGTAAGCCATCACGCCGGGAGGGGCCAGAAAACTTTCCGCAAAATATCCGAAATAAGGTTTTTCAAGCCTTACCGCCTGCTTCACCGCCCCCAGTAAATCATAATATTCATCTGGTTGCATGGGTACTCCATCTGGCCGCATCTGCACGTGCGACATATCGCCACGCATGAAATCAAAGCCAAACTCCGCCTGTATTTGCCGATAATGTTCTATAACGTATGACCAGGCACGATGGTTGGGTTGCGCAAAATCAAGCACCCAATGTTGGTTATCATCCAGCGACTCATATAGTTTATACCGCGCCAACGGGCCGAATACCCTCGAAAAACCTTCGGGCCGTGTTATTCGATAGTCGCGCCAAACCCGTCCGTCTTCATCGGTCACTTTGGCCTCCGGATTGGGGTCCACTTCCAACCCCCGATAAGGTGGCCCCATCGTGGCGGGTACCGTCTCGAATCCTGCTGTATATAGTTGTTCGATGATTTTCTTACGCCGTTCCAGGCGGCCGACATAGTTGTTCTGCTCGCCGAACAGCATTTTTAGACGTTCGCCCTCCTTTATTTCCTCAAAAAACACTTGTGCTGTTTCTGGCAATTCCAAGCTAGCCACGGCACTACTCTCTTCCCGCACGAAATCAAACAACATATTTTGCACCGTTTGATACACGGCTGAATCATGGCGCACAATATCCAGATCGTGGCGTTGCAACCACTCAAAATAAGCGGGATTCGCCAGCGCCATTTCGGAGTAACGATCGGTATGGGGCACCACGTCCATACCCACCGTTTTGCCCATTAAATGCAGCAAATTGATGACCACTTTCAGTTGCTTTTCCACCGTGTCCAGATGTGGAAAAACATCGGCCAACGCCGGACTGAAAAATTCGGGGTTAATGTTCCAACTGACTGGCCCATAGAGACTTGACACCACACCCGGCTCCCATATTGGCAGTAGATGAATGGCATTTTGTGCGCCCGGCAAGGTGAGCGCATAAGGCACGACATTCCAGAAATGCTGGATCGTCCGCACATTGATGCCCACCGTATTGGCAGTCTTTATCCAGGCGGGTGTCGTCTCTGCGGCGACCGGGCCAGGGATATAATTTGCCGGGTCAAAGGCTGGATAGAGTGCTTCCCCAAATTGTTGTTCGAGCAGATGAATAACGTCCGGCAAAGAGAGCGTCAGGGCTTCGGCAGGCAGTTTATCCAACAGTGGCACAAAATTTTTAGCAGAATTGTTCGACACGGGCGGTATTATATTTAGTCCAGGATGGTCAGTTTGAATTATCGGCCAATATCTTTCTATATTTGCAGAAAACTGTACATTCGATACACAGAAGTGCTTTTGTACTGCGTTGTTTGTAAAAAACTTGTCTGGCTTAGGTGGCCAGCTAATTTGCTCTCCATTAGCCCATGCCGGCTTATTAGTAGGCATTGTTTCTAAAACAAATTATCATCTTTGCCATCAAATTATGACAGACGAAACATCTTGTTTTGAATGTTCGTTATCTCCTGTTTTTTGTGCTAATCCTACCGGAGATGATTTCATTGCTGTTCCTTTGCCGGCCTTCTACCTGTGAACCGATTAAATATTCGAAAAGTGATTTACAAAGTAAAATTAAAAAATGCGGATGATATGGTCTTACTGGATGATCATGTCTATGAATGGCTCACCACTGATCCTTATCTAAGCAAAGTCAAGCTCATTCAAAATTTGCGTAAGCACTCCAGTGGTTGCGCAGTATTCCAGAAAACCTGGAAAAAGGCGGATGGAGATTTCAAAACGGAAACGATTTACCTGCATAAGCTGATCGCCGAGAAGTTTTTGAGCGAACAACGGGCTGGAAATCGCAGTCTGGTGGGAGCCAAAAATGGCGACAAACTGGATTGCCGACTGGAGAATCTCACCTACCGCACGCGTTCGGTGGCCAGCCGCCAGCGCAAAACCAGCAGCCGAACCGGATTTACCGGCGTGTATCAGGAGCATAACCGCTACCGCGCCGTGATTTCGGTGAATGGACGTTCCGTGCATATCGGGATGTTCGATACACCGGAAGAAGCCGCCGCCGCCTACAACAAAATGTCGAAAGACATGTATGGCGACGAGGGGAAAATCAACAAGGTGCGCGGCTGGTAGCAAAAATTAAAGCAATAGGCAGATTCGCAAAGGGCAATGGGCAGGTAATCTGCGTATTGCCTTATTGCTGTAAGTCTACTCCTACTCCCCCGTAAAGGGGGAGGGTACATCGAGCGGGAGTTGGCAGCTGTGCTTCCCGATAAAACCGGGATGTCACGGTGGGCTATTTGCTTTTTTGCCCATTGCCTCTTGCCCTTCGTTGCCCTTTGCTTTTTTTGCTCTTTGCCTATTCCCTCAGTGCATCCGGTCGCCTCGCGGTGGCAGGTTTTGCATGATGGTTGCTTCGTAGCGCAGGTACTCCTGCCAGCGCAGGCGGGATTTTTCTTTGCCAAAGTACTGCTCAGCCAGGTTAAGAAACAGACGGTAATGTTCCGCTTCGGCGACCATGAATTGGTGGTACCAGTCGCGCAGTGCCTCGTCGGTACAATGCAACGAAAGCAGGCGGAAACGCTCGCAGCTGCGAGCTTCGATAAGCGCGCAGACGAGCAAACGCTCCAGCAGGGCCTCCTCGCGCGACAGCCCTTTGCGTTGAAAACCAAGCAGTTGGTTCACATATTCATCTTTGCGCTGACGTCCCAGCCGCAGGTCGCGCTTTTTCAACTGCGCCAGCACCAGGCGAAAATGCCCCCACTCTTCGGTAACAATTGGTGCTAATTGCTCCACCATTTCAATATAGTCCGGGTAGGCCTGGATCAATGTAATGCAGGCCGTGGCCGCCTTCTGCTCACAGTAGGCATGATCGGTCAATATTTCGGCCAGATCTATTTCCGCGAGGTTCACCCAGCGCGGGTCGGTGGGCAGTTTCAAACCCAGTTTGGTATTTTGCAATGGCGATTCCATCCGGCAAAGTTACTTTTGTGCGGGCGGACTTGAAATATCCGCCCGACAAGTATGGAAAAATTAAGCATGGACGCCCTGCAACGCCTTTCGGTGGAAGGGTTTCGGACGGCCGATAAATGGCCCATCGTACTGGTGCTCGATAACGTGCGCTCCGGCCTGAACGTGGGCTCTATTTTTCGCACAGCGGATGCTTTTTTACTCGAAAAAATCCTGCTTTGCGGCATTACGGCGCAGCCACCCCACCGCGAAATCCTGAAGACGGCCCTCGGTAGCACCGAATCCGTAGCCTGGGAATATACGCCTTCGACCGAGGCCGCCGTTGCTGCATTAAAGACGCAGGGTTATCAGGTTTTCGCCGTAGAACAAACCACTCAGAGTATTTGGTTACAGGATTTTCAGCCCGTCGCCAACGGAAAATACGCTTTTATACTGGGCAATGAAGTAGATGGGGTGGACCAAACCGCGCTGGGTCTGTGTGATGGCGTAGTGGAAATACCCCAGTTTGGGACGAAACATTCGCTGAATGTGGCGGTGGCAGCGGGGATTGTGGTGTGGGCGGTGGTGCAGGGCATAAATACAGGATAGTTCTTTTGAAGATGCGAGTATTTGAGTATTCGACCAAAGCAATTGATTATCAGTTAATTGACCAAATACTCGAATCTTCAAATACTCCAATAAACTTAATTTACAGTGTACTGAGTAACAATAGATTTTTCCCCAAAACCGAAAAGTCAGTCAGCACCAAGAACGTGCAATTATTTCATTCCTACACAAACAAAATGCCCGGACGGTGGCCGTGCTGATGGGCGAGGGTTTTGACAAAAGAGGGCGCGGGAAGGCGATTGCGCCGGGCGGTCCGCGAAAAAAGGAACGGCTGGAGGAGGAGGGAAAAATTGAGGAGGTAAGCGGTTGGCGATTAGTTTGGCTTCGTTATTAGGGCGTGAACTTATAATCCGGCTTTATCAAACCGCCTGATTAGTGGCTGTCGCCGGGCGTATTGTTCCCGGAGTGCCGCCATCTGCACCCGAAAATCTGCTTCTTTTCCTTGATAAACCGCCAGATCGTGCAGATCGCGTAGCATCTGCGTAGCCTGATCATAGGAAGAGCTGGTCGCTTTCAGAATATTGGCCGCTATACTTCCCCACATCGTGACTTCCTCGCGGGCAAATTGTTTCATTTTCTGGAGATGCACCAGTCTGGCCGCTTCCGCTTCCTGTGCGGTCCGCTCTTTCCTTTGCGCGTCCGTGAGTGCCGTTATTTGGGCCAGTGAAAGCGAAGCACTGGTCTTTGATGGTTGGCTGGGTACCAGCTCCCGCAGGCGTTTTGTAAAGTTCAGCACCAGGCGCGGTTCGTCATTGGCCAGGCGTATCAACCAAGCCATTCGCTCCTCCTCCGGCAACTGACCGATCAGTCGGGGGTAATCCAATGGCGGAGCCTCACTTTCGGGACTGGCAGATTTCATTGCAGCCACCACATCCTGGTCAATCTCAAAAAACTCGACCAAGGCCACGAGCGCCGGACCCATTTTGGACAAATTGGCGGGCAATGGTGGTGGAGTTAGTTGTTTATTCTCTTCTTCTTCCTCTGCCGTGGCATTTTGCGCAAATTGCAACCAGAGCAGGTAGAGCGACCGGTAATCACCCTGTAAAATGTCTTCCCGCAGGGGCGTGAAATCATGGAGGTCGTAATCCTCTTCTTCCAGCCAGCCGCCGCCCTCTTCGTTATTAAAATACAGGTCCAGCAGATAGCAGTCACTGTGTTTTTGCAGGGCAATATAATCCGACGACCAGTCATTTTCAAAGGTATAGGCGGTCAGGGCCTGCGCATCGGTCAGGTTTTTGGGTAGTCTGAAGATCAGGCGTTTAGCACCCCAGTTGGAGACGTACAACATGGCATCGAAGTATTGCGCCATCACCTTTTCCACGTCTTTGGGAAAGTCGCCGTAGGCATAATTAAAGGTGGCGGAATTAGCCGTCGGGCGGGTTCGGCTCGACCAGGAGCCGATCTCCCTGCGCTCCGCTTCGGTGAAGGGGCGATCGAGGGATCTGAACTGATAGATTTGAAATTCTGACATGGCGGCAAAGGTAGTTACTGGTTATCAGTTCATTGGTTATTGGGGTGATGGTCAGCACTTTACCTCCATTTTAGGTGAAACGAATTGAGCCGAAGTAATTATTTTCAGTCTTTTACTGCTTTCCGTATTCTGGCTGCTTTTGCTTCTAATTGTGCTGACCGTCGGGCGAAAAGGCCCCGCTGCTTATATTGTAAGAAGGGACAAGAGACTACTTTTTTCAGACTGCTCTTACCTTCCCAGCAACATTTCTCCTTTGGTATTGATCTTGAAAACTTCCTGATAAGGCAGTTGCATCACCCGCGCCTGGCTATTTTTGAACGGTGTGGCCACATCGAAGCGACAAGGGATCTTGGTGACTACCCGGATTCTTCCTTTTTTATCTTTTTCGCAGGCTACCCAGCCCCATTTGCCGTTTTGTTGTACGCGGATCCAGCCATTTTCTTCATCTACATAGCCGATTTTTTCGTATTTGCAGGGCAGGAAGACGTGGTAGTCGGGCGCAAAAAGGCCGAAGCGACCATTTTGTTTAAGGAGATAAATACGGTAGCCAAGCAGGGAGATGCTGGAATAATTTGCAGGGAGCAGAGTGTCCAAATTTAAATTCAGGATGCCATTATGTCCTGACTGACCTTCAAATATTAATAAGCCACCCCACCTTTTATTTTCTTCTATATCCATATCCATCTTCTCCTTCATCAATTCTAATGTATGAGCTCCTAATGTATGAACGTTTTTTTGTCGGTCAATTCCGATGACTGTATTCTGATACGTAAAGTCCGTACAAACGAAATAATGGGTGTAATCCGTTGTCCCGTTTATCTTTGGCATCAAATAAAAAGCGACAAAATTTGTATCATTAAATAAAGCAGTAATTTCTCCGTATTGAAATGGTATTACGGTATGTCCGAGCGTATCAATTACTCCCTGCCTTCCTTCTAAGCTTACAATTACCAAACCATTGTCGAAAAAAGGAAGGGGCCAATCTAAATTATATATCGGAGGAATGATCCAAGCGGATGATTTATCAATGAATCCAATTTTTCCGTCAGATTCAGCAACTGCCAGCCCATTAGAAAAAGGACCTAGGTTTTTATAAATAGGAGGCACAACCCATTTGCCACTTATATCAACAAAACCATTAAGTGAATCATTTTGTCTGGCAAGGATAAGGCCATTTGTAATGATAGGGGAAACGAGCTGAAAGGTCGAATCTGAGCAAAGCAATACTTTGCCAAGCGTATCTATCAGTATCCTGACAGAATCGAAAATAACAATACTTTTACCGCATATAAATGGTGTGGCATACTTATAAACAGGCTTTAATGTCCAATTGCCATTCTTATCTATATATCCGTATAAATCACTGTTTTGAGCTACTGCCCGGCCACACGAAAATGGATCGACGTTTTTATAATCCGGGGAGATGATTTTACGTCCTGCCTTGTTAACAAACCCCATTTTTGCTTTGTATTCATAAGGAATCAAATCACACATCTCGTTATTATTGAAAAATAGAATTCCCTCAGAAAGATAGTAATCAAATGAAAAAGTATTAACAATCAAATCCCCAAATCTAAGCAGATAATCAGTTGGCTTAATATCAATCTCTTCGTAGTAAGGCTCAATACCATTAATGTCAACAGATGCGAAATTGTTTTGTTTTTTAATTATAGAATAGTCATTTCCATAAGATTCAATTTCCGAATATCTGAAAGACCGTATGATTTTATTATTTATATCAATTAGACCCCAAAGGGAGTCTTTTTGTGCCAGCAGTAGGCTATCACTGATTGCTTGTATAGCATTGTACCCTGGCTGCGCAACAGACTGAACGTGAAAACGAGAGTCAGAATGCTCTGTATAAGCAGAATCCGTTACTATAAACGTAGTTCCAAGGATTTGATAGACAAAGTTTTTCGTTACAGAAATGATTTCTCCCTTCCGATTGATCAGCGCGCTGGAATCTCCCATTTTGACGGTTGCCAATTCATTAATGAACGGACTGGCCTGGTCGTACTTAAAATCAATGACGGTCTGGTTGTTTGGATTGATAAATCCCCATTTATTTTGTTTCTTCACGGGAGCCAGACCATAAGAAAATATACTGCAATCATCATACTGGGGAGGGATGACCATTTTCCCGGATCTATTGATGAACCCCCACAAACCATCTACTCGAACCTGGCTCAAACCATTGGAAAATGACCATCCCGCTTCGTAGAGTGGAGGGATGACCCAGTTGCCGACGGAGTCAATAAAACCGTACTTACTGTCCAGTTTAGCCAGCGCAACACCGTCGTAAAATGACCATAAGTCATCAAACATAAGTGGCGTCATCAATTTGCCTTTCTGGTTGATAACACCGAATTTACCTCCTTTTCTGGCCGGGGCAAATCCTTCTAGAAACAAGCCAATCCCCATATATTCAGACGGCACAACGACATGGCCTAGGGTATCAACGAGACCTAATAGCGTGTCGCTCAAAAAAGATGATATGAAACCGTCTGGCCGTGCTGGCAACCTTACTTTATAAATACTATCTGCTCTCAGGGTATAAATCGCACTAGAATTTTCATAGCCGACTAGATACTTATTGCCAAACATGGAAGAAATATATTCAAAATGCGGAGACATTTCTTGCCCTTTGGTATTTAAAAAGACAAAACCGGATTGATTAATATCGGTTGTTTTGGCCAATGAAACACCTTTTAAAAACTTTTCCGGCGACTCGTAAATAAACTCCGTCAACTGCTTCCCATTTTTATCCACCACCGCAAATAGCCCATTTTCACTATTATAGGCCCAAGAGGCTTCTTCTTCGCCAAAGTTGAAAAAAGAGCTCAGCCGTTTCGATTTCTCCAATTCCGCTCTGGCTTTTTTCTCGGCCTTTTCTGCCCTTTTTTGGGCCATTTCCGCTTCTTTTTTGTGGGCCTCTATTTTCTGAAACGCCTCTAGAATCAAGCGATTCGCCTCGGCCGAAAGTGCCTCGTCGCATACTTTTACCCACAAGAGGCTATTGATAGCTTCGGCAATACTGTCTTTTTCCAGCTGGCGTTTGGCCTGGGCTAGTCTAGCATTACAATCGCTTTCAGCGGTTTGAGCAGACAACGTGGCACCCCATAAAAAAATGAAAATCAGCGTAGTATATAGTTTCATAGTTGATCTATTGTTTTTCCAAACAAACCCTTATCCGTTCACGAACATGTAAGTTTGTGCTATCGAGTTTAAAAGCGCTCCGGTATGCTTTCAGGGCTGCTTTATAATCCGGGTTAGGCAATATATAAAATCCGTCCCCTTTCTGAATGTATGCTTTGGCTTCCAGTTTTCGGCTTCGTTCTTCTGCCAGTTTTTTTTGTTGGAAAGCCCATAAGCCAAATCCTAGTGCTCCGGCCACTATAATCAACATCCCCAACACCAACCCAGCCAACCGCCGCACCCGTTTCGCCGTCAATCGCTTCTCTTCCTCCTTCTCCCATGCCGCCCGACTCCGCAAAATCGGGCCCAACAGCGTATCGTGCGAAATCTCAAAATACTCCCCCGTCTCCCGAACATCCTGCCGAAGCAGCCTTTTATTGACTAATAAATCCAGTGTTTCTGATGTCACGCTGTGCGTTTGAACAATCGTGGTCTCGTCCACACTCACCCGACGTTCGTTTTTCACTAAATGGTCTTCCAACAGTCTGCGAGTCTTTTCTCGTTGATGGGCATTGGGGATGGCCGCGAGGGTGAGCGTGTAGAATTGGGAGAGGATTTGTTCGATGCCTGGCTCACCGCCGTAAAATTCAGGAACGATGAACGATGAACTAGGAACGATGAACTTTTCCCGCTCCGCAATCACCTTTCGCTCAATGTACTCGCACAATAACTGCAACTGAAATGACTCAATTTCCGGCTCCTGCCGGTTTGCGCTGAACAGTGATTGCTGCCGCCGGGAGAGGTAGGACAGGATTTGCTTAACGGCCTCTGCGGCGTATCCAAACGGCGGCGAAGCATAATCGCCCGCTTCTTGCGCCTGAGCGGCAGGATGGATGATGGCCTCCTCGGCCTGTTTAGGTCGTAATCCCAACAACTCGAAGCGGTTACGCAGGATGGAAGGAATTTCCGGCGACAACAAGTGCAAGTAATGCAGCAGGTCGGAGCGAATGGAGAGCACGATTTTTACATGGGGTGTCTGTTCCAACGCCGCCACGGCAGCCGTATCAAGCGTTCCGGCGGCCAGACCCTCGCGGATGCGTTGGCGCAAGGCCTCGGGTAAGGTGCCGTTGATGACATCGGCTAGTTGGCGCACGAAGGCGGCACGTTGATCGTCAGAATAAAGCGTAAATATTTCCTCAAACTGGTCGAGAATCAACAGCGGTGTGCCGTTTTGCTCGCGGTTGTAGCGGATGATTTCCGTCCACAGGGTGGCATCGGGGGCTGCATCCAGGGCAATTTTGCGCAGGGCCTGCTGCTCGGGCGGAATTTGTACATCATTGAGCCGCAGCATGACCGGATCGTACTCCGTGAAGCGCAAGCGTGGGATGATGCCCGCCTGCAACAGAGAGGTTTTGCCCATGCCCGATTTAGCGAACAACACCACCAATGGCTGGACCATAATGAGGTCGTACAGGGCCTTGGTTTCGCGTTTGCGACCGTAAAAAAGCTGTTCATCTTCCTCGGTGAACGACTGCGGGCCGGGATAACGGTAGTTCATGCCTGCAGGTTTTCAACGATGATGGGCAGGTATTTTTCCAGTTCCAGCACGATGCTCCGACAGGCGGCATCTTTGTCTTCCCAGGCGGCAATCGGATTCTGTTTCCGGGGTAGGATGAACTTGGATTTCGAGAATACCGCGCCCTCCCAGGCACAAGGGCGCACCAGAATAGGGATAATGTAGGCCTTCCCCTCTCCAGTGCGCTGCAAGGCTTGGCGGAGTTGCTCATTGTAGAGTTTATCACTGGCCAAAAAATCGCTGCTAACGAGCAGAAGAATCAAGTTGGCCTGGTCCAACTGCTGCCTTATCTGATCATCCACTGCTTCTCCCGCTGTGATTCTGGATTCATCCCAGGTGTGGATGCCTGCGGCGCGTTTCAGCACCGAGAGGTGTTTGTCTAACATGATTTTCCAGGCTTCGTCGGCTTGATCGTAGAGAAAGACCGCCCGGACGGACGCTGACTCGGCTGCTTCGGTGGCTTCTCCATAGTTTTCCCAACGACGCGCTAGTTCCTGAATGAAAGCAAGTGGATTTTCGGGCAGAAAGTCCATTTTGTACTGCTTCTGGTAAAACACCATTGCGCCCTTGGACAAGGTTTGATCACCATTCGGCACGAGTACGGGTGCGCTGATTTCTTCTTTCTGGAAAATCTTTTTTGGCAAAATGCGCAGGTGCCACTGTTCAAAATCGAATCCGAAAAACAACACTACTTTGTCTTCCCGAAATTCTTTCAGGATGGCATTCGGAATAGCATTATTGTGCTGGATGATGTCCTCGATGAATTTCAGCCGGTCCCTTTCGCTGAGCACCAGAGAAGCGGAATCTTCCACACTCCCAAACAGGTTGTACAGCAGCGGACAATCGCCGGTGGGGTCTTCGATTTGCAGATCAGCCTCTTCTTTGCTACGCTCTTTATGCAGGCTATAAAAGGTTTTGTGACACTCCTTGAATTCCCCCAGCCAGGCTTTTTCCAGCAGCGTATCGGGGGCGGTGTTGATAATTAGTGGGAAGGGTAATTTGGCGATAGCGCGTAGCAGGTCGTTGGGTTGTTTCGCCTGTTCGCGGTAAAAACGCTCCACTTCACTTTGCAGTTTGATGGCCGACTGGTAATGTAATAGATATTCGGTAGCCACGTACAAGAGACTACCTGCTTCGCTTTCTTCCAATAAATAGTTATCGCGGCGCAATTGCCCGGCGAGTTCCAGCGCGAGCCACTCCGTCAACGGGCGGGTAATGCCATCTTTAGTCAAAGTAGAAGCCCCCGCACCAAGGAGCAGCAGGCACTTGCCCTTGCGAATAGCGAAAAGCAGGTCATTCCATTGGTTATTCGTCATCTGGTGCAATCTAATTGGCTAACATAGAGAGCAAAAGTAAAAATTGTCTCCAGCGAACCAACTGAACCTTTCCGAAAGTTTTGGACTTTCGGAAAGGTGTTCATTTATTTTATCTTAACAACGTAATTTCCCCTACATATATCACCAGCGAACCATCGCCCCGGCGCCAGCGCACGGTGCAGGCATACACATCGGACGGGGCTTCTTTACCATCCGTACGGCCATCCCAGGCCGCAGCGGGGTCTTTGCTGTCAAAGACTTTTTGTCCCCAGCGATTGTAGATTTCCATCTGCTCTACTGTGGCAAACCCTTCCAGCACTACCATTTTGAAGGTGCTGTTGACCTGGTCGCCATTGGGAGTGAAAGCATTGGGAAATACCACTTGGGGCTGAATCAGGCGGAAAGTGATGGCATCCGTCTGACGACAGCCAGCGGGTGAGATAATTTCTACCAAATATGTTACTGTACTATCTGTCACTTCGGGCTTAACAGTGATTTGTTCGGTCGTTCCGCTCAGCAGGGTAGCATTTTCAAACCAGGTGTATTGAAAACCAGCCAAACTCTGGGAAGGAGATACTTTGGCAAACAGGTCAATGGATTCGCCCAGATTAATAATACTGGTATCTGGTGTAGCGAGTATTTCGGCAGCAAAATTAAGTTTCACTTCGACTTCTACACTTTCTGCCAATGTGCAACCGTCGCCGTAGGTATAGACCACCTGATAGGTAGTGGTAGCCGCCGGGGTTACATTCAGCGTCGAGCCGGTAGAGCCACCAGGTGTCCAGACATAACTCCCGGTGACGGATCCATTAGCTGTCAGAGTGACGCTTTCCTTAGCGCATATAGTCGTATCGTTATTCAGCGTTAAGGTAACTCCGCTGAAAACAACGACATCTACTGACTGGGTGCTGACGCAGTTGCCTAATGTGGTGGTCACCGTATATTCCGTGGTCTGGGTAGGCGTGACCTGCGGATTAGGCAGGGTCGAAGTAAACGTGCCGGGGGCGCTGCTCCAGGCATAAGTCGCACCGGGCGTAATCAGGCTGTTCAACGTGACGCTCTCGCCGGGGCAGAGGGCCAGATCGTCGGGAAACTGCACTGGCGCAATTTGTCCATCTACGATAACGGTCACGGAATCAGTCAATTGGCAATCGCTGCCAAAATTGAAAGTCACCGTGTAAGTCGTCGTTTCCGACGGGCTCACGTTCACGGCGCTGCCCGATCCGGCACCATTATTCCATTGTAAAGTACCGGGCAGGTTGGTATTGGCACTCAGCACAGCTATAGCCCCCTGACAAATAGAAGTATCACCGAAAGCCTCGAGCGTCCCGTTGGCCACGGTAATGGTGAGTTCATCTTCCACAGAACAACTTCCATTATTGGCTTTTAGAAAATAGGTAACCGTCTTCTGAGTAGGCGTGATGACTGGCTGTGGGCCGGTGAAAGTGCCAAATGCCGGATCAGTGGACGTCCAGGTATAGGTAGCACCGGGGTCAAAAATTTCATTGAGCGTGACAGATTGTCCGCCACAAAGTATCCGGTCGGTTGGAAAACGATATGCCGGTGGAAGAGACACATTGATGGTAGCCGATGTGCCGGTACTGCAACCCTCAAACTTGCCGGTCACGTTATAAGTCGTGGTTCCGGTTGGCGTAGCAGTCGGATTGTCGCAGTCGCTGCAACTCAGGGTAGCGGCGGGCATCCACATTATTTCGGTCACCCCCGGCGTATAGGTCAGTTGCAGCTGCACACTCTGTCCGGCGCAGACCATAGTGTCAGCCGGCACAATTTTCATTTCAGCGGGCGGTATGACGTTGACCGTGGCCTGCGCAGTGTCTATACAACCGCCATTACGACTAATGCGCTGATAGACAGTGGTGTCGGTAGGTTGCACCACCAGATTGAACAAACTATCCGGGGTAATCTGGCCCACTGGTGGCGACCATTGGAAGTCAATATTTTTAAAATCCGCAGGTTCATAAATGGACGACCGAAGAACGACCAGGCCGCCCTGACACACCGTCGTATCCAGCGGCGCTATCGCCAGATTATAGGGCAAACTATCTACTTTCACATATACTTGTTCGGTACGCACACAACCCGGCAAAGCAACCTGGGCGGTGTACAAAATGGATTCTTCGGGCGTGGCAATGGCATTTGCCCCGTTAGCGGTCAGTTGCAGACTGGTCACTGGCGACCAGCTGACAGTAGTACCAACAGGGAACACCGTGGCCTGAATATTCAGGCTGCTGCCCCGACAAAGCAGGGCCGTATCGGGGAGGTTCATATCCAGCGACAGTGGTACTACGGTCACCTGCACCTGACGAATTTCCGTACATCCCGGATTGGTCGCGGTGAGGGTATAAGTAGTGGTTTGGGTGGGCGTAGCAATGGGATTGGCACTGGCAGCATTATCCAGCGAACCATCATTGGGTGTCCAGGTATAAGTAATGCCCGGTTGCGGGGTGAGGCTGCTGAGTAATACACTACTTCCGTTACACACAGCGGTATCGGTCTGTACCGATACAATGGGCGACTGATAGACCGTTATTTGTACACTATCTGTAGCAGGTACCGGGCAGCTGCCATTGATAGCCGACAAATAATAAGTAATGGTAGAATCAGGCGTTACGGTCGGATTTGCCTCCGAGGAAGTAAACCCGGACGGGGCAGATGACCAGGTGTAAGTAGTGCCAGTAGTGGACGCACCCCCCAGATTCACCGTCTCCCCGTTACAAATCACCTGATCGTCGGCGATGGTAAACTGTGGCTGCTCGCCATTTACCACATTGACGACGATGGTATCTTTGGAGGTACAGGCAGGCGAAATGAGCGTAGCAATGAAGGAATAAGTGCCTGTCGGCAGACCACTCACTTGCGGAGAAGGACAGTCATAGCAACTCAGTCCCGGGGTGTTTTCCCAGACATACTGCACCCCGGTAAAGGGCTGCGGGTTGAGCGTGAAGGCTGCACCATTACATACAGTGGCATCAGGGCCAAGATTGATTTGCAACACATCTATGTCCACCAGGCGGGAAACAGATTGGCAAGCCGATACAATATTAACGGTATGGGTAGTGGAAGAACCTATAGTAGCCACCGGATTGGGGCAGTTGCTGCAACTCAAGCCCGTCTCTGGCGACCAGAAGTAAGCAACACCGCCGGTGGCAGTGAGTTGTACCGGCTGCCCTATGCAAACTGCCGTATCTTCAGTTACGGAAATCTGGCTGTCCAGTGCATCCAGTACGCCTTCGCTGGTTGGTCCAAAATCAATCGCAATACCGCCCTGCTCGATGGCCTGGCCAAAATCGTCCAGCAGAATAACATATATCTTGCCTTCCACTACGTCCAGCCGGCTTACAAAATCATCCGCATTCCCACCAAAAGGCGCATTGGGCCCAGGCGTAGCCGGACTGCCACAGTCAAAATTATCCAACACCGGGGTACCGAGAGTAGGATGCACATCGGCCAGGCCCGTAATATATGGCTGGTTCTGATTTTCATAAGCCGCCCAGGTAGAACGAACCGGCTGATTATTAGTAATGAAATCGCAAATATCTTCAGGATTGTCAATCGGGCCCCATACGCTCAGATCAATGTCCGACGATTCGTTCGGGTCTGCAGCCTGCGCCACAAAACCGAACTTGCCATCGGCCCCGGCGGTAAAGAAAAAGAAAGAGAAATTGCCCGGCGAATTCAAAAAGCAACCGGCATTGACATCATCCTGGATAAAATCAGGATCGCCGGCACCTGGATTCAAGGCAATGATCTCTGGCAACTGCGTGCTGCAGCCGCCAATATTCAGGGCATTGGAACAATCGGAAGCGGGCGGTAATACCACCGGACAGGTGATAGTATCCACACTGATATTGAAGGGGGAACAATCGTCGCCCGCCCCAAACACCAGATAATACGTGCCTGGATTTTCCAGAAAAGCCGCCTGAATAGTGGGGTCCACACTGGCCCCGCCGCCGCCTGCCGAAGCAATACAGGTAGCACCGGCCAGCGATGGACAAAGGCTGTAAATACCAATCCCTGCGCCTTCATTGGTGCCCGTGACATTGATATGAATACACTCGTCGCCGGGTGAGGCATAGGCAAAAACATAGTCATTGCCCAATAAAAAATCGTCGTCGCAAGGACCGTCAGTAATAGTATTGCCCGACAGGCAGTTGCTCAGGCTGGCAGCCGTAAAAGGCAGGCTGGCAATAGCAGCGGGTGCCGCGCAGGTAGTGGGTGGCTGCGCGGTACAAGGGCTGGTCGAACAGCTCCAGGTGACCTCGAAACCACTGGATTCGTTAGAGTTATCGGCAGAAAATGCGATGGTGGCACAGTTGCCGGGCACCTGAATTTCCAGATTTTGTCCCGTTCCGGAAAGTTGGGTGATCTGGGTGCCGGTCACGTCGTCACCCTCATAAAATTGCAGATAGTCAAAGCCGCTTTCCGTCTCATAGTTCACCACATTCAGGATAATGCACTGGTGAAAGTCGGTCGGACAAATAGTGAATGTGGCATCATCGTTGGCACTGTAGTCGTTGTCGGGGCCGCCACTATCGAACAGCGTCCCGTTACAGGTCTGCGTACCCAGCACGGTGCCAATATTGATCTGTGGCACATATTTTTCCACACAAAGTCGGAAAGTACCTGCGTTGGCAGCAGCGGTGGCTGAATAGTCATTGATGCGGAGAAAATAGACCAGGCCAGGAGTGAGCCCGAATTGATCCAGCTGAATCACGTTGACATCTACCGCTGCCGCTGCACAATCTAGTTCCGCCAATTGGCCGAATGCACAATCGCCCCGGTAAATGGCTACCTGTGGCATTTGCAGGGTACCGTTGCCGGCAATAGCCCCAAATACGGAAATACTGACGTCCACAATACTGCCATCGTCGGGCACCGTAAATTGAAACCATACGTCCCGTTCCGCATTGTTGTTGAAACAATTCGGAATATTGTCCACCGGATCAATATTACTGGCCGTCGCGCCCACATTGGTGTATTGGGCCGGAGCAGAGCAAAAAGGAACCAATCCCACGTCAATGACCCCGTTACAATCGTCGTTGACGGGTGCTTGTGAAAAGACAGCAAGGGTGCTCAGAAAAAAACAAAATGTAAAAAAAGCCTTCATGCAGGAAAATTACGTTGAAATCAGGGCGAAAAATAGCAGGAAATAATTCCCCAACAGCATTCGATTTTGGTGAGGTGTGACAAATCTTCAATTCTTGTTCAAAACCGCAAATCTACTCCGCCTTTCTGCCAAAAACCGAACATGCCCGGCACTGATTGCCGACATTCTACTACTTTTGCCGTCCAAATATTTATTATTTTGACCGTAAAGATCATTAATCGTTCGTCTTTTTCACTACCGGAATATAAAACATCTGGCAGTGCCGGGCTCGACTTGCGGGCCAATTTGCTCGATGATGTCCATTTGAAGCCATTGGAGCGCAGTTTAATCCCGACCGGATTATTTATTGAACTCCCGCCGGGCTACGAAGCGCAGGTCCGTCCCCGCAGCGGATTGGCCATAGAACGCGGACTGACTATGCTCAATTCGCCCGGTACTATTGACAGCGATTACCGGGGGGAAATCAAGTGCATTGTCGTCAATTTGTCAAACGAGACCCAAACGATTTCGCCCGGAGAACGGGTGGCTCAATTGGTGATTGCCCGTTACGAGCGCATCGAATGGACGGAAACAACCAATTTGGCGGCTACCGAACGGGGAACTGGCGGTTTCGGCAGTACGGGCAAATAGCTTGCCCAAAAAACTTAACATTCAGTGAACCATGCATTTGCATTTCATATATTTTATAACCAAAATCCAAACAGCACTCCATTAACATGAACATTATAATCCCCATGGCGGGTCGTGGCACCCGCCTGCGCCCACATACGCTTACCGTGCCAAAGCCCCTTATTCCGGTCGCCGGCAAACCGATTATTCAGCGACTGGTAGAAGATCTGGCGGTGGCCTACAGCGGAAAAATAGATGAGATTGCTTTCATCGTCGGTGATTTGGATGCAGCAATAGAACGCGAACTGGTGGCCATTGCGGAGCGGTTAGGCGCACGGGGTCGTATTTATCACCAGGAAAAAGCATTGGGCGTCGGGCACGCCATATATTGTGCCGCAGAGAGTTTGACTGGCCAATGTCTCATTGCTTTTGCCGATACGCTATTCAAGGCCGATTTCAAATTTGATGCCAGCGAGGATGGTGTCATTTGGGTACAGCACGTGCAGGATCCCTCCGCTTTTGGCGTGGTTCAGCTGGACTCCGCAGGATATATCAGCGATTTTGTAGAAAAACCGACTACTTTTGTGTCCGATCTCGCCATTGTCGGCATCTATTATTTTCGGGAAGGCGAACATCTGCGGTCGGCTTTGTACCGTATTATCAACGATAATCTGCGGGAAAAAGATGAATTTCAGATCACCACAGCATTGGAATTGCTTAAAAATGAAGGAACAAAATTTCGAACCGGCGAAATAGAGGAATGGCTGGATTGCGGTAATAAGGATGCTATTTTGTACTCCAATGAGCGAATGCTGGAATTTCACCGGGAAGACGGACTGGTGGATAAAACTGCGATCATTGAAAACAGCATTATTATCGAACCCTGCTTTTTGGGTGAAAATTCCATTGTCCGTAATTCGGTCATTGGCCCGTATGTCAGCGTGGGGCATAATTCAACGGTAGAAAATACCGTTATCACCAATAGCATCATTCAGAATGAATCCCACATTAAGAATGCCTTGCTGGATCATTCTATGGTCGGCAATTCCAGCGTGTTCCAGGGCAGTAAAGACGAGGTGAACCTGGGCGATTTTTCCAATTTTTCCAAAGGATAATTAATTTTTTTGCATTGAAATACGTATTCCTTCTGTGTATTTTACTTCCCGCTTTGTCCGCCCGCGCTCAGAACACGATTGGCGGTGTAGCCAGCATCGTGCCCGAAGCGGAGGTGAGCCGACAAACCGATTTTTTGGCAGCCGAGCGCGAACGCCTGCTGGAGCACTGGGATAAGGCTATCCAACTGTATCAGAAATTCGTGTACGACAATGCCACACTGGACGCAGGCTGGTATGGACTGGCCCGCGCTTTTGCCGGCAAAAAAGAGCTGGCCCCGGCCCTCGAGGCTATCAGCAAAGCAATAGCCCTGGCGCCTGATAATGAATGGTATCAGGTGCAGAAAGCCGATTTCTATGAGCTGCTGGACCGCCCGCACGATGCGGTGCTGATCTACACGGACCTGATCAAACGTTTCCCCCGTACGCAGGCGTTTTATCACCGGCTGGCTTACCTGTCCGTGCTGGCGGGCGACCCCAAAGGCGGCCTGAAAGCCCTGGACCAACTCGAAAAAATCGCTGGCCTTACCCCGGAAATTGCGGACAAGCGACACATTATTTATATAGCCCTGGGCGATGACCGCCGTGCCGCCGCCGAGTTACAGCGATTGGTGGATGCTTACCCGGACGAGCTTAAGTACCGGCATGGCCTGGCAGAATTTTACACCAGCATTAAGGATGAGGCGAATGCCCGTAAGGTGTATGCAGAAATTTTGCGCCGCAACCCCAGCGATCCCATCGCGCAACTGGCCGTCGTGCAACAGAAAAAAGGGAGCCCGGATATTACTTACCTGACTTCTTTGCAGCCGCTTTTCGCCGATCCGAAGATCTCGATTGATGCCAAAATAAAGGAAATTTTGCCATTTTTTGATAAACTGGATGCCGGAAAGGACGAAACATTGACCCAAAAAATGCTGGAACTCGGCGATCTGCTGGAAAAAACCCACCCCAATGAGGCCAAAGCCTGGAGCCTCTCCGGCGATCTGCGCTACCATGCCAACCAACCCGATGCTGCACTCGCCCGCTATCAGCACTGCCTGCAGCTCAATCCCAAAGTATTTGCCGTATGGGAAAATACCCTGACCATCCTGACGGACCAGAAAAACTACGACGAACTACTGCGCACTGCCGAAAAAGCGATAGATGCCTTCCCGAATCAGCCGAAAGCCTATTATTTCTACGCCGTGGCGGCCAATGAGAAAGGACAACCCGATGCAGCCCTGACCCAACTCGAACAGGCAACCCTGATGGTGGGCAATAACAAAGCACTGCGGCTCGATCTGCTCGATCAAACCGGGGTGGCAATGCTGAAAAAGAAAGATTTTGCCGGTGCCGTCACCCACTATACTGCGGCCCTCGCCCAGGGCGGTGAGCAACATGCCGGTATTCTGGAACACTATGGCGATGCCCTTTCCCAGACCGGCCAACGCGAACAGGCCCGTCAACAGTGGCAAAAGGCCCAAAGCCTGCGTCCATCTTCCGCGTTGGAACAAAAACTCAACCCGGGAAAACTCTGATTATGGAGCAGATTATCGCCAAAACCTTTGCCGGACTGGAACCCGTGCTCGCCGAAGAACTTCGGGCCCTGGGTGCTACCGGCATTCGGATTATCAAACGGGCCGTTTCTTTCGATGGCGACGCCCGCCTCCTGTACCGAGCCAACTACGAATTGCGCACAGCACTGCGTATTTTACTACCCATTCATTCCTTTCCGGCTTACAACGAAAAAAGTCTTTACGAAGGCGTTCGGGAAATAGACTGGAGCAATTATATGAACGTCTCCGATACGCTGGCCGTGGATGCCGTAGCGCAGGGCGAGGTGTTCCGGCACTCGCAATACGTAGGCTTGCTGACCAAGGATGCCATTGTGGATCAGTTCCGCGACCGCTACCAACGCCGCCCAAACGTAAATACCATATCCCCCACCCTGCGGGTAAATGTACACGTATTGGGTACTCATTGTGACATCACGCTGGACTCGACCAGTGGTTCGCTGCACCGGCGCAACTACCGGCGCGATACGGTGGAAGCCCCGCTCAATGAAGTACTGGCGGCTGGCCTGGTGCTACTATCGGGCTGGAACGGGAAGGGTTCTTTTGTGGACCCCATGTGTGGTTCGGGCACGCTCGCGATAGAAGCCGCTTTGCTGGCACTCGACATACCACCTCAGTATATGCGGGAAGGTTTTGGTTTTTTCAAATGGCCCGATTTCAACCGGAAAATATGGGAATCAGTGAAAAAAGAAGCCGACGACCGGGCGCAAAAATCTTTTGAATTTCCCATCATTGCAGCAGATAAGGATGTCCGGGCCCGCAATGCCACCGCAGTGAATGTGCTTTCTGCCGGATTGGAAAGCGTAATCCAAGTAGAAAAAATGCCTTTTGAGCGGCTGGTGCCCCCAGATATGCCGGGCACACTCTTGACCAATCCGCCTTATGACGAACGGTTGAAACTGGAAAACGCCTCCGCCTTTTATCAGGCGGTAGGCGACCGCTTGAAACAAGCCTGGTCAGGCTGGGATGCCTGGCTCATTTCCTCCGACCGGGAAGCGTTAAAAAGCATCGGCCTGCGCCCTTCCAAACGGATTACCCTGTTCAATGGCGCACTCGAATGTAGTTTCCAAAAATTTGAACTCTACGCAGGCACCCGCCGTAAAGAAGAAGAGGCGGTAGCAGAATTACCGTAATGGTTGGGCACCGGGGTCGGGCAAATTTATTTTTGGCCGCTTACTCGCCACGCAAAAACAGGAAAAGTAGACAAAAAAACATTTATTTTACCAGCCGCAAGGTGTCGCCCACATGCTATAATTGGCCTTTCAGGCATAGAAATTCATAAAAAGCACTGGTCTTTGGTTTTGTATGCTTCTTCGGCAAGAAATAATACGCGCAGGTGCGTATCTTTGGGGCGCGAAACAAATGTTGTGATAGTCTGAGGCTGAAAATGCGAAGTTTACTCTGTTAATGTATTCTTTTACAACGTTTTATCTCCTAGGCTTAGTCTTTGGTATCTGAGCAGCAACAATATTTTAAGTAAAATTGTTGGATAAAATTTGCATATTGTCTGCGGAAACCGCTGCTTTGTATGACATTTTCGCTTTTTTATATGGCTATACATACAGCACGGAAGCAATTTCTTTTGAATTAATCACCCTTTTCTAACCCGCATCCTGCGTCTGATGATAAAGTGGCTGTTCTTATTGCTTCTTCTCGGTTACTCCCCCTGGAATATGGCGGCTCAGGGTGTGCGCGCACCAGTTTGCAGAGCAGGTAGTACGCCAGGTCTTCTTGCGCATTCGTTTGATCCGGCGGCTGGCACGTTTCTTTCCGAAAGTCCGAATACTCATCTTTTCGATATCCATATTTTAACCCATCCACTGATATTTTCTCTGCGCCCTTCCTTTTCATCCGCGCCGGAAAATTTATTGCCGAAGTGGACTCCCGAAGTGCTGCCCTTCTTTTGCCGGGTAGAACATGACTGGGGCAAAAAAATGCCGTTTGCGTTTAAGTTCCGGCTAGGCTCCGTGGAATATGTGGACTGGCTGGAAGGAAAGAGCGCGTGGACCGGCCAATAAGGATTTGTCAGTAATTCAGTAAAAGATAATGCAGGCTGCATTTTGTGTAAAGTATTGGTTTTCATTTTCATTCCGCTGAAAATCGGCATGTCACTGCACTCCATTGACGTTTTGCAATTTTGCCTTTTCTCATAATCCTTTATTCATTACCAAAAACTCATTTTACTGTGTCTGTTTAAGTCGCACCACAATTGCGAATCACATTAAAACTCTTGTATTTTTACAACCATTTGCACACCATGAAAAGAATACTTTACCTCGCCTGGGGGCTGTTCTTAACAGCTACCCTACAAGCTCAGACTCCCTGCAATTCGGAGAGCTTTCTCAAAACTTTTACCAGTAATAACAGCATTGGCATCGGACTGACGCTCTGTGCTTCCGGTGATGGCAATATTTATGCCAGCGGTACGGAAGACAACCGGACGACTATCCTGAAAGTGACTCCGGCCGGTGACATCATCTGGTCGCGTTCCTTCTCGGTAGATGTACTGCTACCGGTCGGGATCAGCGAAATGATTGTTGACTCCGATGGTATGCTGGTGGCAGCTGGCATTCAGGCCGGAGTGAATCAAGGCAATCCAAAGAGCCTGGTATTCCGCTACAATCCTAACACCAACGCCGTGCTTTGGAGCAAAAGCTTCGCTGCCGACAGTGTGACCGTGGATGGCATTATTGAAAAATCGCCGGGCGGCAATTATGTGTTTTACCAAACTTCCAACCAGCCTTTTACTGCTGGTATTCAGGCCGAAGTATTGGAAATCAACCGCACGACCGGTAATGTGGTGCCGAGCCTGGCGCAGCGTTTCAGTCTGAATGGTTTCACCGGCCTGGCGCGGGTGATTTCCCACCAAGGCGCGCTGTATGCTGTGGGTACCGCCCAAACGCTGCCGATAGCCGTACCGAGCATCCGTACTCTGCTGATGCGCATGGATGCTACCACTGGCCAGGCGACCTGGTCGAACGTAACCTACGGTGCTTCTTCGCAGGAAGATCTGGTGGGTGTGGATATTTTGGCTGACAACGATGCCCTGATGACCCTTTCCAGCGGTACTTATCTTGGCCAATCAACCACCCTGGGTTCCGTAAGCATGTACTTGCAAAAGAACACCCTGGATGGCGCATTGGTCTGGATGAAAAAATATGATTTTTCGGGTTACTCCAATGTGCTGGCCGCCGAAATCGTAAAACTTGGCAGCAACTACGCCGTTTATGGTGCCGGTATTGCCGATTTCAATGCCAGCCAGCTGTTGATGCTGCTGGATGCCGACGGTAACGTAATATCTGCCAAAGGCCTGAATGGCTTCGATCAGTCTGCTACACTGGCTCTGCGCGGTGAAGCAATTGTGCTGGACAACCACTTATTTGTCGCTGGTTCCCTGGCTGCTGATAATGACATTGACTGGTCACTGATGAAAACGGATGCTTCCCTGACCCTCAACACCAGCTGCAACTATTTGCAGGATGTGGCTGGCCCACAGGTGGTATCTATTGCCAGCCCAGGCAGTGTAGATGTCACCTTGGCGAGTGTTGCCAGCAGCACACCGGCAATAAACCGCCCTATTTCTTTGGTGAACACCACTATTGCCAGCCAGCTGACTTGCTCCGGTTGCCAGACCAATTGCAGTGTATTCCGGGATGAAACAGTGTTGCTTACCCCTGGTGGTTCGGTAGTGGTAAACGGTGTCACGTACACTGCTCCTACCACTGTAACGGCCACTGTACCAGGTACTTCCGGTGCTTGCGATGTAACGACCACTTACACCATTCAGTTTTCGACCACCGTGCCTCCGGGTCAGTGCAACGCCAGCAGTTTCCTGAAAACGTTCACGAATGGCAGCACTTTTGGTACGGGACAGACGCTTTGTGCTTCGGGCGATGGCAACCTCTACGCCAGTGGCCTGGAAAGCAACCGCACTACCATAGTAAAAGTGGACCCGAACGGCAACGTACTCTGGTCGCGCTCTTTCACGCTTGATGCTAATGGAGCCTGTGCAATCAGCGAAATGATCGTTGACTCTGATGGCATGTTGGTAGCCGCCGGTATTCAAGCCAGCACCCAACAAGCGAACCCGGCCAGCCTGGTGTTCCGCTACAACCCAAATACAAACACAGTGCTGTGGAGCAAGAGCTTTGCTGCAGACAGTGTAACAGTAGATGGTATTATCGAAAAAAGTCCTGGTGGCAACTATATTTTCTACCAAACTTCTTTCGCGCCTTTCACTACTGGTGTGCAGGCTGAAGTACTGGAAATCAATCGCTCGACCGGCAATATAGTGCCCGGCTTGGCTCGTCGCTACACGCTGAACAACGCCGCAGGTCTTGCCCGTATCGTTTCCTATCAGGGTGCCCTCTATGCCGTGGGTACTGCTCAAACACTGCCAGTACCAGTCGTTAGCCTGCGCACGTTGCTGGCCAAACTGGATGCTTCCAATGGTCAGCCCAGCTGGGCAAACGTAACTTACGGTGCTCAAAATACTGCCGAAGACTATGTTGGAGTAGATATGTTGATCGACAACAATGCTATTCTGACCCTTTCCAGCAGCGGATATATTGCCGGTACCACCAATTTTGCTGTTGCTAATGGTGTGACTATGTATTTGCAGAAGAACTCTCTGAATGGTGATCTGATCTGGATGAAAAAATACAGCTCGGCAGACTTCTCCAATGTACTGGGTTCCGAAATCGTCAAACTGGACAATGGATATGCCATCTATGGCGCTACAACCTCGGACCTGAGTCTGAGCCAGTTAATAGTGTTGCTGGACAATGATGGCAATGTAAAAACGACCCGTCGGGTGGGTGGCTTTGAACAATCTTCTCCATTAGCATTGCGTGGCGAAGCCATTGTTTTAAACAACCGCCTTTATTTAAATGGTACAGTAGCCGATGGCAGTAACAGCATTGATACGGATTGGTCGCTGATGAAAGTGGACTCTGCACTGACGATAAACACCGACTGCAGCTACTTGCAAACAACCAGTTCTTTGGTAGCGCAGGCTGTCAGCAATCCATTTGCGACTCCGGTCACTCTGGACGTTACCAACAGCAGCACCCCGGCCATCAACCGCCCTATCACGTTCAGTAACACTGCCTTGGCCAGCCAGTTGCTGTGCTACTCCTGTGTAAATACAGGAACGCTTACAGTCACTTGCGATGCCGACATCACTGCGACGAGCAACCCCGGCGAACCATCCACCATAGTGGACTATGACTTGCCTACCGCAACGACTACCTGTCCAATTGGCTCGGCCATTACCTATACACTGTTGTCCGGTTTACCGGTAGGTGCTCAATTCCCGGTCGGTACAACCACAGTATGTTACTTAGCACAGGATCAGTGTGGTAACACTTCTACCTGTTGCTTTAAAGTGACGGTATTGCAAGGAGAAAATACCTGCGACGTAAAAACAGTAGGCTGTTTCCGTTGGGAACTATTGCCTATCAAACTGAATGCAATAGGCGAACGCCGCTACCGGATCAAAATAACGAACAACTGTGCAGCGGAATTGGATTATGTAGTATTCCAGGTACCTAACGGCACCACCGCAGAAGCCCCCGCAGATAACTCCATCTATACGGATCCTATCAGCAGCCGCACCTACTTGGTTCGGAATCCAAACTTCTCTCCGTTCTATTCCGTTCGTTTCAAGGCACAGCCAACCGTAATCATGAACAATGGCGTATCTGATGTACTGGAATATACACTGTCGCAACAATCACAGCCACAGTATATTCACACGCTGGCCAAATTCAGAAACGGCACCACGGTAGAAGCATTCCTGAATACTTTCGGCTGTCCTGTTCTGCCATTCCCATTGGCTCCGAATCCAGGTAGCGAACTGCGTGTGGCTAATGAGGACCTGAGCCTGTATCCCAACCCAACCAGCGGCAACCTGCTGATTGACCTGGGTGCCTGGGATCAGCAATCGGTAAAACTGGACGTGTTGAATGCACAGGGCCGTTTGGTACAAACTTTCAAAGTAAATGCTTCGGTTGGACTACAGAGCATTGACGTAGATGGTCGTTTGCCTAATGGTCTGTACCAACTGGTCGTGCGCCCAAATCAGGGTACACCAGTGACAGAATCGTTCATTTTGCAACGTGACTAGTTTTAGATCAATAAAACTCTTAATAAAAGGGGTCGGGGCAATATGCCCCGGCCCCTTTGTAGTTTAGTCTTGTTTTTTCAATCCCCCCCTTCTCATTCCCGGATATTTTCTTATTTCTCTGTCTCTCGTTTTCACGACGTCCGGGCGTACTATGCGTCGGTGTTTCCGTCGTAAAATCAGATTATATAAACAAACACATAATTTTTTGTAACCAATCATGCTCATAATGAAAAAATTTCTCCATTTGGCGGCAAGCCTGCTCTTCGCAACCATTTTGCACGCTCAAACCGCCAATCCCTGCCAATCAGAAACCTTTCTCAGAACTTTTGGTGCCAGCAACACCATAGATGCGGGACTGACGCTCTGCCCTTCCGGCGACGGGAATCTCTACGCCAGCGGCGTACAGGATAGTCGGACGGTCATTCAAAAACTTACCCCGACCGGCAACGTCATCTGGTCGCGGTCCTTCGTCTTTGCTTCGCAGCTGCCTTGTCTGGTCAATGAAATGATTGTGGATTCAGACGGAAAACTCGTGGTGGCGGGTCTGGAAACCGGCACGAACCTGCTGCAACTGAACCCTTCCAGCCTGGTTTTCCGCTACGATCCGGTGGCCGATAGTACACTGTGGATCAAGACTTTCAGCGGCGACAGTATTCCGACCAACGGCATTATTGAGAAAAATCCGGGCGGCAATTACGTTTTTTACCAGAACACGATCTCTGCCGCCAGTTTCGTAGCCAAGGCTGAAGTGCTGGAACTGGATCGGCAAACGGGCAATGTAGTGCCCGGCCTGGCCCAGCTCTTTTCGATCAATAACGTGGCCGAAATCACCCGCCTCGTCGCTCATGCCGGTTCCATATACGGCGTTGGGACGGCGCAGGTACTCCCCTACCCTGTGCTCCGGTTGCGGACTATACTGATGCGTCTGGATACGGTGACAGCCAAGCCTGCCTGGGTAAAATTCAGTTCCGTGTCCGGTTTTTCCGGCATCAATACCATCGGTCTGGATATGTTGGTGGACAATGATACGCTGGTTTCGCTTTCCACGGCGGCCAATCTGGTCGGTTCCGCACTTGGTCCGGGCCAGATTTACCTGCAAAAAAATAATTTGAAAGGCGATTTGCTGTGGCTGAAGAAGTACGATTTCCCGGCTTTCGCCGGAGAAATTGGCGTAGAAGTGGTTAAAATTGGCCGCAATTATGCCATTTTCGGGACCGGCACACAGATTGGCAAGTCCGTGCAGTTGCTTCTGCTGGTGGACCATGATGGCAACTTGCTGCAAGCCAAACAATTGACTAACACCAACGAGGCCACAGTGCTGCCTCTATCCAAAGGCGAGGCGATTTCTTTCGATAACCACCTGATTTTCGCGGGCACGACGGGCGACCTCACCAATACCGATTGGTCGTTGCTGGCTACCGATTCGACGCTGGCTTTGAACGACGAATGCAGCAACGTGCAGGCGACACCCGTAACCGGCGTGCTGGTCACTGGCCCGCTGGACTATGCGGCCACGTTACGCAACTTCATCACGACCACCGTCGCCAACCAAGTACCCGCTCCCACCGTGACCGATGTTCCGCTGGAAAGTCATTTGCTTTGCCCCACATGTCCTGCATTAGGCAACCCAGTGGGTGATCGTAGCGAACTGCGGGCCAGTCCCTCGCTCAGCCTTTATCCCAACCCCAGCAGTGGCCAACTGCTGCTTGATCTGGCGGACTGGAAAGACCAGACCGTACAAATTCAAGTGCTGAACGCGCAGGGGCAATTGGTACAAAGTCAAAAAATCGTGGCTGCGACGGGTCTGCAAAATTTGGAACTGAGCAATCAGTTGCCGATTGGGTTGTACCAATTGGTCGTGCGCCCGAGTGTAGGTGCGCCAGTGGCTAAGCCGTTTGTGTTGGAACGGTGAGGAATAACAAGGAAAAGAGCAAAATGCAAATTAGCAAATGAAGTGCAGCGACATCTCGGCTTTTATCTAGGATTGACGATGATAATCAATAACTTACGCAAGTTTTAGTCTAAACTATTTGCATTACTTACTGCTCTGTAAATTAAATTGTTTATGCCAACCGAGCGTCGCTACCTCCCCCGGCCTACGGCCACCCCCTCCGAAGGGGGATACGCTCCGGGCTTGGCTAAGGAAAAACGCGGCGACAGTACGCTCGGTATCCCCCTTTGGAGGGCAGGGCTGTTCAGTTCTAAGTGGATCAACACCTTTTTCAAATCACTCTCAAATTTTATTTGGCTTTTGAAAGAAAATAACCTCGTAACGTTGTCAAAAACTTTCAAAAAAATCTAAAACAAAACAAAATTTGCCT
>JANPIV010000093.1:0-67620 GCA_031425155.1 Saprospirales bacterium
AGTGGTGGCATGGGTTCTACCCGGTTTTTCAAAGAAAAACCGGGTAGAACCCATGCCACCACTAGCAACCACTCAATTACTACAAAGCGGGCAACAACAGCACCGTGGAATCAAGCCCAAAACGAATTTGCCGGGCCAATACCGTGTCGGCGAGAGCGAAGTAATTGTGCGGATTCTGGGAAGAATGCAGCACAAAACGGGCGGGTAGCGTCTTTTCGCGGTACAATTCGGACAGATTTTCCGGTAGATCAGCCGGGTCAATTTGAAAAAGACGGAGCGTCAGCGGTGGCGTGGGGGCCTCGAAACCGAGCGTAATGCGGGTACACAGCGTCTCCTTGGCGCGACTATCATCGAAATAGTCGGCATAAGGCCGTTGCTGTAAACGGGACAGGGGCCGCAGCCAGGCTTGCACGGCGCTATCAGTGCGCACACTGTCGGTTTCGGTGCTGCGCCATTGGCCCATGGAGTCGCGGCGGAGGAGCAGAAGCCAATGTTGAACGGGCCATTCCACAGTCAAGGTACGCACATCGGCGGGCGAAAACTGGCAAATATTGGCAGAACGAAAATCTTCCAATCGCCGGGTAAATATCTTACGCAAATGATGCTCTACCAGATAGTTACCATCATGGCCAGCTAAACGCAAGTAGGTAGCGGGTGCATGATTTTCCAGTATTTCACGACCAATCCAGAAATCCTCCGTCGGCTGGCCATCCTCAAATACCGTCACCTGCAAGCCGTCTTTTTCCGACAAACCCAGTGTATCAGGCTGCCGGGTTTTTACCACCCCGATGGAGCGAATGCCCACCAGTGCCGCCAGCATGGGCAGCATTTCGGCGGGCGGCACCACCACGGAACGGCCTTCCTGCGAGGCGGCCCAACCCGTTTCGGTACGTTCCAGCAACAGTTCGGTTTGGCCGGGCAATAGCAGGCGCAGTTGGCTGAGGCGGGCCGTATCTACTTGAATGAGTTCGGTTTGGAACCACTGCGCCGCCCGCCATGGTGCCCGGCGCAGCAGCCAGCCAACGGCTATGGTGGCCACAAAAAGCAGCACGAGGTGTTTATTTTTCATAACCCGCTGTTGGTTTAGGTTTTGGGCGAAAGTAGGAGGTTTTAAGATGTTTGGTGCTACTTTTGCGCCCCGTTAATTGGCCACTTTTAAAGCATTGACCACATTAAATAATATGATTACCAAAATTACCCTGACCGGCGACCTCGGTAGTGGCAAAAGCGTTGTTTCCAGAATCCTGTGTGCAAAAACGGGCTTCGATTATATTGCTACGGGGCGTATTCAGCGTCAACTTGCCCAGGAAATGGGCATTGATACGTTGGAAATGAACCGTTTGGCCGATATTGACCCAACCATTGACCAGCGTATTGACAGCATTTTTGTATCCCTCGGCAAGGACCCGCACGGTTATGTGGTGGATAGTCGGATGGCCTGGTTTTTCCTGCCCGATTCTTACAAAATTTATCTCCAGACCGAACCGTCGGTCGCTGCGGCCCGCATCTTCCGTGACCCGGACCGCAACAGCGAACAATACCGCGACGAAGAGGAGGCCATCCAGAAAATAATGGCCCGCAAACAAAGCGAAAATGCCCGGTTTTTGGCCAAATACGGGGCTGACTGCGCCAATTTGAACAATTTTGATCTGGTAATAGACACCAACGAGCGCAGCCAGCAGGAGGTCGCGCGGCTCATTTTGCGGGCTTTGGAAGTCTATAAACTGGCGGTGCCCTTTCCCCGGTATTTTTAAAATCGCGTTGCTAAGATCGTTGCGCCGCCGCCTTCATTTCAGCGGCTAATTCGTGGCCCAAATACCGCTCTATAGCATGGTGCAGCCAGTAAATGACCGGCGTGAGGATGACGGCCATGATCGCTTTATAAATGTAACTCATAATACTGATGGCCAGTACTTGCAGGAAAGGCAGCTGTTGTCCGATGTACAGCGCAATGAAAACCACCACAAAACTGTCCAGAAATTGCGACACCAACGTGCTGCCCGTCGAGCGCATCCATATCCGGTTTTCGCCGGTAGCCCGCTTGATGCGGTGAAAAATGCCTACGTCCACGAGTTGGGAAATCAAAAAAGCAAAGAGCGAACCGACGATGATCCACAGGCTTTGACCGAACACCACGCCATAAGCGGCATTGTAATCGGACACTTGCGCCCGCATGGCGGCTTGCTGTTCGGGTGGCCAGTCGGGTTTGATATGGGCCGTGCGCCAGAAATCGGCGGGTTCGAGTTTCATAGCGAAGAACAGCATCAGAAAGCCGTAGGCAATGAGTGCAGCGGTGAGGTACGACAGAAATTTGACCCCGCGCCGCCCGAAATACTCATTGATGGTGTCGGTCATGAGAAATACGGCGGGCCACAACAGCACCCCGGCGGTAAGCGTGAACGCCAGATTATTCTGGCCCAGCAACGACCAGTTTACCGGGGCATAACCAAAGGTTTTTTCCAGGGAAAATAGCTTGACGCCCATAAATTCAGCGACCAGGGCATTGGCCAAAAAGAAGCCCGCCAGCACCATCCACAGGCGATTGGCTTTGGAAGCAAAGAATTCGTGCATAATAAACAAAAAGGCAAATGTGCAAAAAGCAAATGGAGCAACATAACATCCCGCTTTTGGGCGGTAGAGCAATCAAAATCAACGACTTATGTAAAATTCAGCCTAAACTATCTTCCTCAGAAAGATTATTGTTCGCATAAAAATAGTTTCGGGCTACAAGGTTATAAAAATATAGATAAGACGGTTTCACCAACTAATTTTTTCTCCAGATGTTTCCTATCATTTCTTTCTAATTGATTTTCTAATGGCCCCCAGCGAAAGCCCCCCTACCCCCGTAAAGGGCAATGTCGTTGACTTAAGGGAAGACGCCGGGATGGAGGACGGAATTTATTCCGTCTAAGGCCCAGAAAAACCATTGGAAGCGGAATAAATTCCGCCCTCCAGTCCTTAAGTCAACGACATTGCCGTAAAGGGGGAGTACATTGAGCGAAAGTGAGATTTTTTTGTTTTTTGCCTTCCCGATGAAAAATCGGGATGTCGCTGCGCTCCATTTGCTTATTGCTCATTTACCTTTTTGCTTTGTTGTTTTTTGCTTTTTTCCTTGTTGCTTGTTGCCTTTTCTAAAATTTCTTTTCAGTGGCTACTTTTTCCATCAATCTTCGCGACGGCAGCGTCGAAAAACCACAGGATGTCATCGTCGGTATTGACCTCGGCACCACTAATAGCCTGGTGGCTTACCTGCGCGATGGCCAGCCCGTCTGCGTGAGTGGGGCCGATGGACAGCTTACTTTGGTGCCTTCCGTAGTGCATTTTGCCGCCGATGGCAGTATCCTCATCGGCGATGCCGCCAAAGAAAAACTGATCACCGATCCGGCCCATACCATTTATTCCGTAAAACGGCTGATGGGCAAATCCTACCGCGATGTAGCGGGCATGGAGGGCTTTTTTGGCTATCAAATCCTCGACGACGATACCGACGCGCTGGTCAAAATACGCGTACGCGACCGCTTTTATACGCCCATCGAACTCAGCGCACTCATCCTGCGCGAACTGAAAACACGCGCTGAAACTGAACTGAACGCGCCGGTCACCCGCGCCGTCATTACCGTGCCCGCTTATTTCAATGATAATCAGCGGCAGGCCACCCGCGATGCCGGCAAACTGGCCGGACTGGATGTACTGCGGATCATCAATGAACCGACGGCGGCGGCGCTGGCGTATGGAATTGGAGGAACTGGTGCCGAAATAGTTGCCGTGTACGACCTCGGCGGAGGCACCTTCGATCTCTCCATTCTTCGCATTCAGGATGGTATATTTGAATTACTTTCTACCAATGGCGACACGTTTCTGGGCGGCGACGATTTTGACCGGGCGATCATAGATCACTGGTTGCAGCAACTGGGCCTGACGCCTGCTCAACTGGACGTAGACAAAACTTTGGGGCAAACCATACGTTTGTTGGCCGAACGGGCCAAAAAGCAACTTTCGGGTGCAGAAGTATTTGAAAGTGAATTGAATGGACAAAAAATTAGATTGACGAAAACGGAGTTTGAAAGTCTCATTCAGCCCTTCATCCAGCGTACTTTGGATTGCTGCCGCAATGCCATGCGTGATGCCAAACTGACACCAGCGCAAATAGAAAAAGTGGTGATGGTGGGCGGCAGTACGCAGGTGCCAGCGGTGAAAAAGGCAGTGGCCGACCTGTTTGGCCGCCCGGTTTTTGACCAGGTAAATCCCTACGAAGTGGTCGCTTTGGGTGCGGCTATTCAGGCGGACGTGCTGGCGGGCAATCAGCAGGATATCCTGCTGCTCGACGTGACGCCGCTCTCGCTGGGCATCGAAACGGTGGGCGGACTGATGGACACCATTATTCCGCGCAACACGAAAATACCCACCAAAGCTGGACGTCAGTACACGACCAGCGTGGATGGGCAAAAGAACCTGAAAATCACCGTATTTCAGGGCGAACGCGATCTGGTGGAACATAACCGCAAACTCGGCGAATTCATCCTGCGCGACATCCCGCCAATGCCCGCCGGTCTGCCGAAAATTGATATTCAATTCATTCTCAATGCCGACGGGATTCTCACCGTGCGGGCGCGGGAACTGCGCAGCAACCTGGAACAACTCATCGAAATAAAGCCCACTTACGGCATCACCGAGGAGGAAATGGCCCTCATGCTGCTGGATAGCATTGCCCATGCCCAGGGCGATATGAAAGTCCGGGGCGTACTCGAGGCGCGGAATGAAGCCAATAACCTGCTGTTGAGCGGGCAGAAATTTTTGTCCCAGAACGACGAGATTCTTTCGGAAGTGGAGAAAACCATGACTATTAGCCTGCTGGAAGCCCTGCGGGTCGTTACTCAAGCCGACGACAAAGACGCCATTCACCGCGCCATCGAAGAGTTGAACACCTACACCATGCCGCTGGCGCACCGGGCGATGGATGCTACGGTGCGGACGGCGATGCAGGGGAAGAGTTTGGGGTAACAATTAGTTGGTTATTACAAAATCTGTCCTATTTTTGTCCGTCAAAAGCACCTGTTTCTCTCACATTTCTCACCCCTCTCACCTCTCACGCATGTACCCATCCTCTTTTTCGTCCGAACAAACCCGCGTGGACAATGCCAATTTCATCTCCCGCGTCTATGCGTGGATGAGCCTGGCCCTGTTCCTGACGGCCATTACTTCTTTTATCGTCGCCTCTTCGCCGGGTTTGCTGAATGTCATTTTTGGCAATAAACTGGTCTTTTATGGGCTGATTATCGCTGAATTGGGCCTCGTTTTCTACCTTTCCTCCGCGCTGATGCGCCTGTCGGCCAACACCGCCACCGCTCTTTTTCTGGGCTACGCCATATTGAACGGTCTGACGATGGCCTTTATCTTTTTGATTTATACGGCCGGTTCCATCGCCTCCACATTTCTGATTACGGCGGGTATTTTTGGGATTATGAGTGCTTATGGCTTTTATACCAAAAAGGACCTGACCACCATCGGCAACCTGTGTTTCATGGGCCTGATCGGTATTGTTTTGGCGAGTATTGTCAATATTTTTTGGCAGAACAGCACTTTTTACTGGATCACGACTTGCATCGGGGTGTTGGTATTCGTCGGCCTGATCGCCTACGATACCCAAAAACTGAAAACCCTGAACGAAATGCAGCAGGACGGCGTGGACAATAGCCACCAAAAATCTATTTACGGCGCACTGACGCTTTATCTGGATTTTATCAACCTGTTCCTGATGTTGCTGCGTTTGTTTGGCGGCCGCCGGAACTAAAATGTTGCCCAACTGCTCATGGGTTGGCAAAATAATGGCTAAAAGAAATACGATAATTTGTGTTGACAAGTTATCGTATTTCAATTTTAGACCTTCGATGGGCTATCAAAGCAAACATCATGGCCTTCCTGAAAACCTTCTGGAGCGAAGACTATCATTACTATTCCAGCCAATCGGTACCGGCACTACGGGCAGATATAAAAGCTCTTATGGAGCAACCGTGGAGTTGGGATATGCACCCTCGGGGATATTTTATTGGGGAGGACGTGTTTCACCTGTCGCACCAATTTGCCTTTAAAGGCGGGCACTTTCTTGGAAACACTTCCGATCTGACCGGACAAATTTTTCCGGGCCAGCAGCGAACCATCGTGCGTTTTTCCGTCCGCCCCAATCCGGTATTCGCGTTCTTCTTTTTTTTGACTCTGCTATTTTTACCGTTTATTATTACTGGCACGGGTATGGAAGGTAATAGTAGTCTGGTGGCGCGGATTGTGTTGTCGTGTTTATGCCCGATCATACCGTTCGCGTATGCTTATTTTGCCAAGCATAATCTCAAAGACCGGTTCATTTCCATATTTCAATTGTTTCCATTGTCCGAAGAGGAAGACACTTACTAACCATTAAAGCGGTTTATTGCATGATAAGATTATTGGTCCCATTATTCAGTCTGACTCTATTGATGGCCTGCCAAACCACCCAGCAAGCCCAAAGCCCTACCCTTGCTCCCTCTCCCAAAGCGGCGACCGATCTGGTGACCTGGGATAAGAAACTCGTGGAATTGGGCAAAGTAAAAAAAGGCGAAAAGCGCAGCATGGCTTTTGAATTCACCAACACGTCCGGGGTGGATGTGCAACTGGAAGGTGTGTCAGCCTGCGATTGTACCACGGTGGATTATCCGCGCACCGTCATTCCGCCGAATGGTAAAGGCCATCTGGATGTGGTGTTTGATTCCACCGAAAAAGACGCCTCGGAGAAAATTGATATTGACCTCATTTTCAAAAATACCGATGCCGCTGGCAACCCGCGGATTGAACGGGTGTCGTATAGTTTTGAATTGATGAAATAGCGGAGTATTCTCTCCCAATAAAAATCGGGATGTCGCTGCGCTCCATTTGGTCTTAAGGAACGTGTAAAAAACAGCAGCCACCCCGAAAAATCGGAGTGGCTGCTTGCTGTAAAGCGAAACCTGTTTTCCCGTTATTTTCTAAAAACGGGTGTATCGGTGTACATTAGTGGCACACCGCTACTTTACGCATCGTGTTACCTTCTTTGGTGCTCACCTGCACGAGGTAAGTACCGGAAGGCAGTGCGCTCACGTTGAACGAAGTCTGACCGTTCTGGAAGTTTTTCAGCAGCTGGGTGCTGACAATCCGACCCGACCAGTCAATCAGCGACACCATTACGTGGTCGTTCACTTTCGACAGGTTCAGGTCCAGGCGGATCTGGTCGTTGGCCGGGTTCGGGCTGATCGCTACCTTGGAATCTTCCAGGATATTGTTCACTTTCACCAGATTGGCTGGGTAGCCTTCCATTTGCAGACGATTGATGAGAATAGCACCGGCAATACCGCTGTAAAACTGATCCAATTCCAGCGGCGTGGAAGGGAAATTCAGGTAGTACTCATCCAGAGATTTACTCAAAAAGACCGGAGTGCCGGTAGTGCTGTTCAAGGCACTGTACAGGATGGACAAATAATAAGGGTGACGAGGTTTTAAAGTAACCGGTCCGCCCGTGGAGAAGTCGGATAGTTCGATGGTCAGCAGCGAATCCACTGGTTCCGCACCCGTCATGGTGTAAGTGCCAAAACCCACCTGTCCGCTGGCGTCCAGATCAGCAAAACCGGCCGTCAAGTCAATGGTTCCGTCATCATCCGCATCACCATCATACAAAATCACCGCAATTTCGTCCGCGCCATTGCCGGCCACCGCTGCGGCATTGGCAATACCGAATGTAGCATAGGAGGCTGTACCACCATTCGGGCCACTGAAATACAAGGCACCGGTTTGCTCCTGGAAAGTGGTAAATGCCGTGCCTGGGTTATAACCGCCCGGGGAAACCGTCAGGTTGTCAGTGGCAAAGGTGTAAGGCGTGTGATAGAAAGAACGTCTTACAGAATCGCGGGATTCCGTGTAAACATTATTGCTATAGATCACCTCGAAACGGCCCAATACTGATGGTGGCAAATAAGCGGGGAAGTAATAGAAAGAATCCAGACCAGCAGTCACATCATTCAGGGTGGAAGTGATGGTCGTTACATTGCCGCCCGGCTCTTTAATGTCCATTTTCAATACGACATTGTTTTGGCTGACGGTGTCCCGGTTGACATAACGGACTCCCATAAAATTCAGGCTATCCACCTGGCTGACCGGAGTAGCGTAGTGAAAAGCGGCTGCCGGACTATACAGACGCGGGAGGACTATACAAATTTCAATGGACTTACCACTGCTGATGGCTGCATCAAATGTTGCTCCGATGTCACGCCCTATGGAAATAGCCGGAATAGTAACTTGGGCACCCACTGCACCAGGCCCCATAGAAATAGAAGTACAGCCATTATCCGCAGCATTAGCGAAATGGTTCACGATAATAACGAACGAAGCCCCGGCTTTTTCAGCATTCAGAGTCTTCAGACCAAACTCGCATACGCCCCGGCGGATCAATACGACTTTTCCGCTGAGGTCTGCGGTAATACTGTCGCAAGCCAGCGAATCGGGCGTAATATCCTGTGCCCATAATACACCACCTGTATAGCAGGTATCTTTGGTTACGTCTGCCCCAAAGGCAGCATAACCCCAACCGCAGTCACCGTACGGGTATTCTGTTACGGCGCCATCAATGACCACCCGCAGCAAAAAGCCGTCATTTTGAGTACCATCACCTTGTGCTTTTAAGGTGGTAATTGCCGCCAGTTGCATCAGTACGAGCAAAGCAATAGCGGGAAAAAGTGTAAATTTTCGTTGCATAATCAGTAAACAGGTTAAGTATTCATGAAATGTTTGTTGTGCAAAGATAAATGCTTTTGGTATTTACCAAAATAATTAGCGGTAGTATGTCTATCAACGTCATTTATAACTTTCACTATTATCTTAAAACAAAAAACCTCCCGTGCAAGATCGCACGGGAGGCTTTTATTAATAATGAATCAGGCCTATTGGCCCTCATCCAGATTTAGTGGCACACCGCTACTTTACGCATCGTGTTACCTTCTTTGGTGCTCACCTGCACCAGATAAGTACCGGAAGGCAGTGCGCTCACGTTGAACGAAGTCTGACCGTTCTGGAAATTTTTCAGCAGTTGCGTGCTGACAATCCGGCCCGTCCAGTCAATCAGCGATACCACGACTTTGTCATTCACTTGCGACAGGTTCACATCCAGACGGATCTGGTCGTTAGCCGGGTTCGGGCTGATGGCTACCTTGGAATCTTCCAGGATATTATTCACTTTCACCAGATTGGCCGGGTAGCCTTCCAGTTGCAGCCGCTCGATGATAATAGCACCGGTAATACCACTGTAGAATTGATCCAGTTGAACCGGAGTGGTTGGGAAATTCAGGTAGTTCACCTCGGTAGAGTTGCTGAAAGCCACTGGCGTACCCGTAGTGCTGTTCAGCGCGCTGTAAAGCAGCGACAGGTAGTAGGGGTGACGTGGTTTCAGCGTGACCGGGCCGCCGGTAGAGAAGTCCGACAATTCCACCGTGACCAGCGTGTCAACTGGTTCCGTACCCGTCATGGTGTAAGTACCAAAGCCTACTTGTCCGCTGGCGTCCAGATCGGCAAAACCAGCCGTCAGGTCCAGTACATTATCATCATCCACGTCTGCATCGTACAAAATCACGGCAATTTCGTCCGCACCCGTTCCGGCTACTGCCGCAGCATTGGCAATACCAAACGTACCATACGAAGCCACCCCACCGTTCGGGCCGCTGAAGTACAGGGCAGCGAATTGCTCCTGCAGGTTGATGAACTGCGCAGCAGTTGGCAATACTCCCAATGGGTCAACCGACAAATTATCGGAAGCAAACGTGTAGGGCGTGTGCTGGAAAGAAACGCGTACGGAGTCGCGTGGTTCCGTGTAAACGCTGTTACTGAAAGTCACATCAAAACGGCCCAGTACAGCCGGTGGCAGGTAAGCCGGGAAGTACACCAACGTATCCAGACCGGCGGTCACGTTAGCCAGCGTAGCGGTCAGGGTCGTCACATTACCACCTGGTTCTTTAATATCGGCTTTCAGCACTACACCGGTTTGGTCAGCCTCGGAGCGGTTCACATAGTGTACGGTGATGTAAGGCAAGGTATCCACCTGGCTCACCGGAGTAGCGTAGTGGGAGGCTACGGTGGCATCGAACAAACGTGGGAACACAAAGCAGATGTCAATAGACTTACCAGCCTGCACAGCGGCATCCAGTTCTTCACCGATATCACGGCCTACTTGAACAGCCGGAATAGTGACCAATTCACCATTCGTACCCGAAGCCATATTAGTGATCGTACAACCATTGTCCGCAGCGGTATTATAGTGGTTGACAATGATGGCCAACACCGCACCCGCTTCCTGAGCATAGAAGGCCTTCAGGCTGAAGTTGCAAACGCCACGGCGCAGCAAGGCCACTTTGCCAGTCAGGTCTTGGGTAATGGTATCGCAGGCCAGCGAGTCAGGCGTAATGTCCTGTCCCCACACCACGCCATCACCCAAGCAGGTATCCGAAAGGATTTCTGCGCCGAAGGCGGCGTAGCCGTAGCCACAGTCGGCATTCGCATAGTCTTTAGACACACCGTCAATGGTAATACGCAGCAAAAAGCCGTCACCTTGGGTGCCAATCTGGGCATGGAGCGTAGTAAGGGTTGCCAGTTGCATCAGCGCGAGCAGAGCAATGGCAGGGAAAAGTGTAAATTTCCGTTGCATAATCAGTAAACTGGTTTAAGTATTCATGAAATGTTTGTCGGGCAAAGATAGACGCCTTGTCCAATTATTAATTATTTTTAGATGGATTGGGGCATTTTTACTTTTTTTGAACCGCTTTGGCCCGGCTATTCTCCTAAAAACTACCATTTTGTGCCATCGTTTTGCCCATTTTTGACCGACAATTCTACTATTCGTACACTTTTCCAAACAAATTGACATGTTCAAAAATTACACATTCGTGATGTTAGCGTTGCTGCTCACCGGCACGGCCATCGCCCAAAGTGGTGCGGAACGCCGGTTGGCCCAGGTTCCTACCCCGCAGCCCAAGCTGGTGGAACGCCCATTGTACGCCTTTGAAACCAATGTGCCGGAGCTGGCGGACCCACACGCATTCGTCCAGTCGGGCGTCAATTACCGCAATCTGGAAGAAGTAGCCGGCTTGACCCGCTGGGATGCCCAGTGGTATGGCTGTGGGTCGCGGCGTATTTATGCCAATCCGGCGGGTGAGCCGGTGGCGACCTGGCTGTTCAGCCTGCAATCCAGTGGTTTTTCTGATCGTGGCACGGGCTATAACGTACGCAGCGGCGGCAGCTGGCCCGCCGTCACCCAGCGTGCGGAAGCAATACGTACCGGCTTCCCTTCGGCGACTATCCTGGGTGACGGCACCGAAATTATTATCAGTCACACCACCGCAGTCACACCTTTCAAACTCTGGATGGCCCGCAAAGCCCCCGGCGCAACCACCTGGACGGAAGCTGCGCTGCCTGGCCCCACGGGTGTTTCTATGCTCTGGCCCAAGATCGCGGTAGGCGGCCCCGACAATCAGACGTTGCACGTTATCGGCATTACGGCTCCGGTGGGCGGCACTACTTTTGGTCAGGTCTATAAAGGACTGAATGGCCATGTTCTGTATTATCGCTCTACCGATGGCGGCCTGACCTGGGATCAGCAGGATGTGGTCATTCCGGGGCTGGACAGCAGCCGTTACGCCGGTTTTGGGGCCGATTCTTACACCATAGATGCCTCCGGCAATGGGGTCGCCATAGCGGTGTTTCCTAATTGGAATGATGTAAGAGTCTATAAATCCGTGGATAATGGCGACTCGTGGTCGGACCTGCAAGTGCTGGATTTCCCGGATGCGGTGGAAAATTACGATCCCCAGCCCGGCTTTATGTACACCGTGGATGACGTGCCGCTGGATACTTTAGCACCCGATTCATTGGCGATTCGTACCCACGACGGCTTTGGGGCGGTGCTGATAGATGAGAATCAGGAAGTACACGCCTGGTTCGGACGGATGTACGTGACCGACGCTGACTTTACGGATACCCTTTCCAGCTATTATCCGACCATAAATGGCCTGTATTACTGGAAAGAAAGTTTTGGGGCCAACAATCCGCAGATCATCACCGGCGCATTCGACTACGATGGCGACGGCCAGTTGGCTATTGCTTCGCTGACGGAGTTGGCCAGTTATAATGGCTCCAATCTGTCCAGTTTTCCGGCGGTTGGCACGGACAATGACGGCAATATATATCTGGTGTATTCGGCCATCCATGAACTTTACCGGACGGGTTCGGCACCGGATCAGTTTTATCGCCACTTATACGCCATGAAATCCACGGACGGCGGCACTACCTGGGGCGATGCGCTGGAACTGACCGACGAACCTTACGTGATCCCTGATCTGGCTCCGTTTATTGAGTGCGTGTATCCGTCCGTGCCGCGCCACATCGGCGACCAGTTGTGGGTGTTGTATCAGCAGGATTATCTGCCCGGTTCCAATGTGTTGAACAACAACCATCCTTCGGAAGAAAACAGCATGATGTGGGTAGCGGTAGAAAAAGACAGCATCGCCCAAGCCCTGGTCGGCACCTTCGAGGCTCCGCAGGCCGACCCGACTTTTGCCATGCGTTTGGCCCCTAATCCGGCTACGACGACGGCCCGCTTATCACTGCAACTGGCTGGTACGGCACCCGCCCGCGTGGAAGTGTTCGATGTACTGGGTCGTCCGGTGCAGCGGCTCGAATTGGGCACGGTGACTGGCCAGCGTGCGGTGGATTTGAGTGCTGCGCAGCTGGCGGCGGGTACGTACTGGGTGCGTGTCACCGAGGGTGCGCGGTTTGGCGTGACGAAGTTGGTGGTGGAACGGTAGGGGACATTTGTCATCCTGACGGGAACCGTCCACGTCACGGCGTGTACCGCGACGAGGACGGTTCCCGATTTTATCGGGATGACAAAGCATACCACTCCCTTTTTTTGCATCTTTGCCAGGATGCTGTGTTTTGTCATTCCGCAGGAATCCGTCCACATGGTGGGAGCCGTCTAAGTTGCTCCATAACTTTATGAAAACTGTTCCTATTCTGAAAGGTAGTCGTGGCATGGTTTCCAATATTTTTTTCTTGAAAACCGCACCCGATTCCTCAGTTGTCATAGCCGAGCTATCATGGCAAACATCTTCATCAAGCAATATAGCAAAAAACAGCCTATTTTTGCCAGAATAAAATGTATAAAAATGAACGGTCAGGCTATTGATAAAGAAATGCTTAAAGCAGCCTTAGAGGAAATGTTGCGGGAGCGCAATCCTGAACTAAAAGGTTTTTTGGAGGAGCTACTGTTAAAATTTTTGTCTGCCAAGGCAATGACGGATAGTGCTGCTTCGATTGATATGGCTCCTATTCGGGAGAAATATGCTCTTCGCCGGGAAGCATTTGCGCCTTTAAATGCGCTTTTTAAAGAATTACCACCAGCGGAGGAATTGGTTAAAAAATTACAAAAATAAAGTATGGATTTCGTGTTGGATACGAACGTATTGGTGCATTTTATTCGGAGTGATGATCATATTCGCCAGATTGATCGGCAATTTTCTCTTTTTTCAACAGACAATGCGGCATTCATCTCTATTGTGTCTGTAGGTGAAATTCGGTCACTGGCATTTCAATTTGGCTGGGGCGAAAGCAAGATAAGTCGGATGAACCATTTTCTTCATGCGCTCCGGCCTTTTCCAATTGAAAACGAAGAAATCGCTGCTGCTTATGCTGATCTGGATGCTTTTAGTCAGGGAGTGCATCCTCGGTTTCCGGCACCTGTCGGGATGACTTCCCGTAATATGGGCAAAAATGATCTTTGGATAGCGGCCACGACCCTCCTTTTTAATGCCACATTGCTGACAACCGACCATGATTTCGAACACCTGACACCGCAATTCTTGCGCGTCGAAACGGTCAGGTTTTTGAATTAAATCGTGCGTATATCAGTTACTAGGCAGTTTCCTGCTTTCATTGGTGAAATAAAATCAAGATGACAAAACCTACGCTCACGTTTTTAGCATCTCTACCAGGATGATGTGTTTTGCCCGCCCGTTTTGAATTTTAACCAAATCCTGTTAATAAAAATCAAAGCACCTCGTTAAACCATTTTTTAATCCGGCAGTCCATAGCCAGCAGCAAGTTGCTTTTCCGCTGTGCCTCTCCTCAAAGGGCTGTATTGTAACCGATTTCCTTCACGCATCAATTTTCCAAGATGGCATCACTTTCCCCGCTTTCGGGCGTGTTGGGCCGCCGCCGGGCCGCGCATTTGCTGCGCCGCACCAGCTACCGTTTCACCAAAACCAAGGTGGACGAGCTGGCTGCCCTGAGCGCCGCCCAGGCCCTGCCCCTGTTATTGCAGTTATATCCCGTCCAGGTAGAGCAGCCGCACTACGACGATCCCGCTACCCTCGATGTCAACGAAAACGCCACCTGGTGCCTGCCTTATGGCATGGGTGCGCCGGTCGAAGAGTTCAAACTGCGCCGTTTCGTGGCGGGTTGGTGGCTCAATGAAGCCGTTCAGGATCCCGGCATTGGTCACAAAATGACCTTCTTTTTTCACCAGTTCCTGATCACCGACATTCTTTCCTACGGCACGGCGCACTACTTCGATTACCTGGCGCTGCTGCGCTGGGGAGCCCTGGGCAATTTCAAGAAACTGGCCACCAAAATGGTGACCGACAACTGTATGCTGCGCTACCTGAACAACCAGCAGAACAGCAAAAACAGCCCCAACGAGAATTTTGCCCGCGAGTTTTTTGAATTGTTTACCATTGGCAAAGGCCCACAGATTGGCCCCGGCGACTACACGAACTACACCGAAGACGATATTATCCAGGCCGCACGGGTGTTCACGGGGTTCCGGGTGCAGGGCGGACGCAACATGTTCGATGCCGAGACGACTTTGCCGCATGGCGTGCCGAAGTATAATCTGCACGATACGGGCAATAAAACGTTCAGTACCAAATTCAATACGACGATTACCGGCGCCAGCAACGAGGCCGATATGCTGCGCGAACTGGACGATTTTGTGAACATGATCTTTATCCAGCCGGAGACCGCCAAAAATCTCTGCCGCCGCCTCTATCGTTTTTTTGTGAGCCGCAATCTCACCGAGGAAATCGAGAACGATATCATCGTCCCGCTGGCGAACACGCTGATTGCCAATAATTTCGAGGTGAAACCCGTGCTGGAACAACTCCTGCAAAGCCAGCACTTTTTCGATGCCGACGACTCCGACAATACCGACGAAATCATCGGTGGCATGATCAAAGCGCCGCTCGAACTGGCCCTCCAGTCCATCACCTTTTTCCAGATGCCCATTCCAGATGCGATCACCAACACCGTGGAGCATTACGTCAGTTTCTACGGCAGCGGCGTGCAGGATCGGATGCTTACCCTCGCCAATCTGCAACTTTTTTTCCCCGATAATGTAGCCGGTTATCCCGCTTACTACCAGGCCCCGGACTATCATCACCAGTGGTTCAATTCCAGCACCATCATTGCGCGGTACAAACTGCCCGCCATGTTATTGAGTGGAAAAAACACCATTGGCGGACAGGTCAATCGGTCCATCGGTTCCAAACTCGACATTGCGACCTGGATAAAAGCCAGCGGTGACATCAGCGATCCCGCCGACCCGTATGTGCTGGTCAATGACCTGCTGGATTATCTGCTGCCGGAAACCCCCACGCCGGAACGCTTCGATTATTTCTTCAAAGACGTTTTCCTGACCAATCTGCCGCCCGCCGACTGGACTTACGACTGGCAGGATTATCTGACGACCAATAACGATGCGAACGTAAAAATTCCGCTGGAACGGCTGATCAACGCCATCATGTTTTCCCCTGAATTTCAAACTTTCTAAGCAATGAAAAGAAGAAACTTTCTAAAAATACTTCCTCCGCTGGGTATTACGCCATTTGTCGTGAATGGCCTCCCCATGCGGCCCTTTGCCAACCGGACGCTCGCCAAAATCATGTCCACCTGCGATGGCGTGGAAGACCGCGTACTGGTGCTCATTCAACTCAATGGCGGCAACGACGGCCTCAACGCCATCATCCCCATCGAGCAATACGATCTCTACGCCAATCTGCGGCCCAGCATCCGCATTCCCGACAGCGGCACAAACAAGTACCTCGACCTCGATAACACGCTGGCCAATCCCGACAAAGTAGGGCTGCACCCGGCCATGCTGTCGCTGAAACAGATGTACGACGATGGCCGCGCCAGCATCGTGCAGGCCGCCGGTTACGCCGACATGAACCAGTCCCACTTCAAAGGCACCGACCTGTGGCTCACCGGCGGCGACGGCACGGCGGTCAATAACGACATCGCTTCCGGCTGGATGGGTCGCTCCCTGCAAGCCATGTACCCCGACGTGATGGGTGCCCCGACGGCCAATAATCCCGATCCGCTGGGTATCCAACTCGGCAGTGCCAATCCCTCGCTGGGCTTCCATACGCAGACTGAGCACCAGAACGTGATCAATCTCAGCGGGCAGGATGCGGCGGGTTTCTATTCGCTCATCCAGACCATCGGCGGTATGCCCATGACCAATGTGCCCGATTCGGACTACGGCGACGAGATCGAATTTATCATGGGCGTGGAACTGAGCACCAACCTCTATGCCCAACGCATCAGCGAGACGTTCAATGCGGGCAGCAATTCCGGCGCAGTGTACCCGGTCAACACCCTGGGCAGCCAGTTGAAAACCGTAGCCCGGCTCATCAAGGGTGGTTCCAAAACCAAGATCTATCTCTGCAACATGGGCGGCTTCGATACGCACGGCGACCAGATCGTGGAAGGCGTGACGACCACCGGCGACCACGCCAATCTGCTCCGCAACCTCTCGGACGCCACCAAAGCATTCTTCGACGACCTGAAGAACCTGGGCCTCGACGATCAGGTGGTCGCCTGTACGTTCTCCGAATTTGGCCGTTGCGCCGAGGAAAACGGCTCTTTCGGCACCGACCACGGCACGCTGGCGCCCATGTTTTTATTTGGAAAAAATATCAAAGCAGGCGTCGCGGGCACCAACGTGAATCTGGCCAATCTGACCAGCGACAATCAGTTGCAGGGTGTACAAAACGACTACCGGCAGGTGTTTGCCACGCTGCTGCAAGACTGGCTGGGGGCCAACAATTTCGTGCTGGAACAGACCATGTTCGATAGTTACGCCAAAATTCCCGTCGTGGATGCCGCTGCCGTGGCTGGCCCCGAATGTTACCTGGGCGGCACCACCTCGGTGTGGGACAGCTACCAACGCCAGCGCGCGCTCAGTTTGTTTCCCAATCCGGCCCGTATCAGCACGGAAGTGGGTTATGAAAGCACGGCCAGTTTCGAGGCGCGGCTCACGCTGCATAGCCTGGGCGGCACTGTCATCTCGTCCGTCTCCGCGCGGGTGGTGGCGGGTTCCAACTCTTTCCAGTTGGATGTGTCCACTTTACCGCCCGGCAACTACTTTGTGCGGCTGGAAAATAAGAACTCCGGGCAGGCCGAGGTGATTAAGTTGAGTGTGGTGCGGTAAGGAGACGGTTGGACAGTAAAATAACGTGAATTTGGGGATTAACTCTTTGATTGTCAATAAGTAGCACTTGTCATGTCGCAGAGAAACGGAGACATCCACACAAGCCAGGTAGCAAAAAAATCACCAGGAACCGGGCTTGTGTAGTTTCCTTCTCTTCGTTGCGGAATGACCATCTTATTTGGTAAAAGAGTAGAGGAAAACTTCGAACTTACATTAAAAAAAAGAGTCATCCCGGGGTTTGGGGTGGCTCTTTTTTTATGGGGTGATAGTCTCACTATTCTTCGTTATACAGTTTATCCGTTTTCCAGTGCGAAGGGTTGGTAATGATATAATTGCTGATCGTATCGAACGCCCGTACATCGCGGATGATGTGTTCCCAGAAATTGCGTTGCCACACTTTGCCCAGCATTTGTTCCGGTTGTTTTGATTTGGCGATTTTCAGACAACCCATTGAAACACAGGATTGATAGGCCCCGACAATTTGCCCGGCGGTTGGTTGGGTCGCCCATTGGATTTGGGTGGTCCGCATGTCCGTTGGCGCGTTGGCTGGATCGTTCGTGGGGACATTCGTTTCGGTCGCCGTGATGGTTGTCGTGGTGTTTGTTGTGGTAGGGGTGCCCCTTGCGGGTACCCCTGTCTCGGTTGCCGCCGCGGGCGATGTCGTGACGGGCAATGCCGTGGCGGGATCATCCACGTTTTGTACGCCCGCGACGTGGTCTGCGACGTGATCCGCGATGTGGTCCGCGACGTGGTCCGTGACGTGGTCCGCGGCAAGGGTACCCGCAAGGGGCACCCCTACGATAATGACGATACCATGCAGGTGGTTCGGCATGATCTGGAAGGCCCCTAATGCCACCTGCGGCCAACGTTCGGGCAATTTCTCCCATTCCTGATACGCGACCTGACCATATTCATTTAACACCATTTCCTGGTTTTCGATATGCCCGAAAATACACCGGCGATGGTGGGCGCAGATCGTGATAAAATAGGCACCTTCCTGGCTATAATCGTAACCGCGCAAGCGAATGCTGCGCCGATGGTGCAGAGCGGGGTCGTATTTCATGGCTTTTTCGTATACACCCAAGCCCACGCGATCAGTAAAAACTGTATTGGCAGGCGAAGCAGCGTCACCCAAAAATACTTGTTTCCAGTCTGGTAATAATCAATGGATTGAGGAATGTGAATAACGAAGAAGAAAACGATCAGCATCGCTATGATCAGTTGGGCGGATAAAATGCGGGTTTTTACCGGGATCAGCCCTGCGCCTAACAGCATCTCCGCTACCCCGCTGACATAGATTAAAAACATTTTATAAGGTAACCAGTCTGGCATGACGGCCAGGTATAAGGTTGGTTTAATCAGATGCACTATACCCAGGCTTACGTACATAAGAGCCATCAGGTATAGAAATACGGGTTTGCGGAAGAACATAGTTTATTTTTTTAGCAGATATAATCTATACAGCGTGGCTCGAACAGCATGAATAGACGTGTTATATTATTGATAATAAATTACTTGTGGACCACTGCCCACGATTACAACCCCCTTCTTTACTAAGAAACCCGAAGGCACACTATTCACGGCTACATTCCTTCCACTTCGTCCGCATAATTCTCTCCCATCCATTCCTCGGCCCATTCCTCCGCGGCGGCCAGACTGTCATCCAGACTGTCCAGATCAAATTCTTCCTGCGTACCGCCCTCATCGAGCAGGCGTACCCAGGAATCGGAATGTTCATCCTGCCCGATCTCCATCTGACCATGCAGTTCGCAGTACAGGTGCAAATACGGAAACACCTTCGAAAATGTCTTTTTCATAAGCCTTCGATAATTTTTATTTCCTCCTCCGTCAGCCCATACAAGCCATATACCAATTGATCGATCTCTGCCTCCAAAGCCAGCGTGTCCGCTTTCGGGTCGGCTTGCTTGGCGGTGAGGATTTGGTTGACGAGGGAGGTTATTTCTTCTTTTCCAAGACCAGAATCAACAGGAAGAGGTAAAGAGGCAATTTCGTCTCTCTGTACATGTAAAGTTGGAAAGGAAGTCTCATAAAAAAACTTCATTAATTTAGAATTTAATATTCCAGTAATGAGTTTTAAATCCTTTACATCTTTCGATTTAGAAGAAAGAATTATAACATCTTTGACGTAGAAATTTTCTGAATCAAAGGTGCATTCTAAATCGCCTCCCGTATCACGAATCAAAATTTTAGGTTGTTCAAATCGATCAGAAGTTCCGGGTCGTGCTGTCTTTCGGTGAGTAGTCATGATTTTTGGCACGTACCAAACAAACTCCCCTTTGTGCATTAGGCGATATTTATGTACATCTTCTCCGCGAAGTAATTTTTTAAAGGTATCATCAAGCGGAGAAAAAGTCAAAAACCTACTATCGTCACCTGTTTTTAATCCAAATGATAAGTCATAGTTATTGCCAATGCTAATGCCAGATCGGCGCATTTTATCTTTTATTGATTCAGTTTCATCACTTATAGATAAATCAAAAATATACTTATAAGTCCCTTCATATTTTTCTTGTGGCAAAACATTAAATTCCAAGTTATATAAATTTTCTGTCACATCTGTTTCCAATATTTGTATAACAGAGTCATCCACCTTTCCTTTTTTAAACATTAAAAGCATTGTAGAAACTGTGGCATTCTCAAATACTTCTCCGCGAAAATCTAAAAGTTTTTTAACGGATGTATGTTCAAGAAGTAATTTTCTTAAACTCTCAAAACTGTCAAGTCGCAACCATCCATTTGATACAATAAAAGAGAAATCGCCATTATCTTTTAAGATATTAATAGACTTTTCGATAAAACAACAGTACAAGTCTGCCTTTTTTTCAAATGTTATATAAGTAGCCCATAAGAATTTTTTTTGCGCATCCTCAATGTCATGGGTTCTCACATACGGCGGATTCCCCACCACCACATCAAACCCCACAAAATTCCCGGCTTCGTCCAGCACTTCCGGGAACTCGAACCGCCACTCGAAAGAGTTGCGATAGAGCGGGCCGCTTTTGTAGTCTTCCAGTTGGCGTTCCAGATCGGCGATGTCGTTTTCCAGTTTGGGGCGTTCTTTGGCGATGGTGGCCGCGTCGCGTTTGGCTTCGCCGAATAGATCGAGGTTATTATCCAGCAGCACCAGTTCGCCACGCAGTTTGGAGAGGCGTTTGGCAAAAGGATTGCGATTGAGCACCGTCTGCCGGAACTCGTCTTTGATGCGCTGAATGAACTGGCGCAGTTCTTCTTTCCCGGCTTTGTCGCGGGCATTTTTGTAGGCTTTCACCGCATCCAGATAGATTTGCCGACTGAATCTCTGCTTGCGGAACACTTCCGACAGGTCTTCATCCAGCGCAAAGCGGCTAATGAGGGAGTTGCCGGTTTTGATGTTGATGTCTATGTTGGGCAGGGTTTCCAGTCGGTTGTCGGCGGCTGAACCCGCCGGTACGCCCGCCGGTACGCCCGCCGGTACGATGAAGTACGCGTGTTTCAGCAATTCGATCCAGAGCCGCAACTGACAGATCATCACCGACTTGGGATTGATGTCCACCCCGAAAAGGCAGTTCTCGATCAGGGTTTGTTTTTCCTGGAACAAGGCCTCCTGCACGCGCTGCGAAGCGGCCACACCGGGTCGGTATTCGATGGGCCGGTCGGTATCGGTGTCGGTCAGGATCAGTTCGTCATTGCCGACCACGGCGCGGACTTCGCGCAGCCGTTTGCCCTGCCGGTCGGAAAGGATGCCCAGGTCGCTTTTGATGGCGATCAGTTCGTTGAGTGCGCTGACCAGGAAGTGCCCGGAACCCACCGCCGGGTCGCAGATGCGCAGTGTATTGATGAGGTCATTGTATTCGGGGACTTTGCCGTAGTCCAGCCGATTGTGCAACTCCTCGAACGTCACCGCCGACCAGCCATAGCGGTCATTGAATTTTTGCAGCACGGCCCGGCGCAGCGTCTCGCGGCACATATACATCGTGATGAAGCCCGGCGTGAAGAAGGAGCCATCGCGGTAGCCATTGATCTTTTCAAAAATAAGGCCCAGCACGGCGGCATTGATCACCGCGCGGTCGTCCGCCTGGATACGGGCCTTGCTGTCGCTGCTGAAATCGTAGGCATCCAGGAACGCGAACAAGTAGTGCAGCGTGAGCATCTTACCGCTGCGCCGGTCGCCTTTGCCGTCTTTGAGCACCGTAGTGGGAGCCAGCGGTATTTCGGCGCGGTCGTCGAGGGTTTCTACGCTAAATATGGCATCTTCCAGCGCGGTCGGCTCGAACAGGCTGCTATTCAGGTAAGGCAGATTGCCGTAGCGCGCCCGGATGCTTTCGCGGCGTTGATCGAGGGGCCGGTTCAGTACTTCAAAGAAAAGTTGGGACAGATCGTCGAAGTCCTTGATGAAATCGCCTTTCAGGAAAGCACTGAATTCGTCGTTGGGTTTCCAGCGTTTGAGTTGGGCTTCCAGCAGTTTGAGGAAAAGAATGCGGTTGAGCCAGGTAATGGCCAGTTCCAGCGCAATGCTGAACCGCGCTTCCGCTTCGTCGTCGCCCAACTGCTGGAGATTGGGGGCTTTGCGCCATTTGCCGCTGACCTCCAGTTTGTTCAGCGTGTTTTCGAGCAGACTGCCTTCGTGGCGGCGTTTTTCGGCGCGTTGGATGACCTTTTTGCCGTCTTTCTTGAACTCTTCCAGACCCAGGATGTAGAGCAGTTCGTCGTAGAACTGTTTGTTCAGCGAGTTGGCGTCGTTAGCAAACGGTTTTTTGAGCAGGTGTTCGGGCGAGAGGATTTTGTAGAGGTCGAGCAGGCGTTCCTCTGCTTCGGCGGCTAAACCCGCCGGTACGGGTTGGTCGGCGGCTGAACCCGCCGGTACGTACTCGTCCAGCCGAAAGTGGGTAGCGTCCAGCGTGGGCAGTTCTTTTTCAAAAAACGGCGCGGCGATCTCTTTATAAAACCAATCGGTGCTGCCTGCTCCCAGGCGGCCTTCGCGCCAGTCGTCGTAGCGTTTGAGCAGGCTGGCATTGCTGTAAATATGTTTCTCGAAATCGGCGGCATCAAAGATATACCAGTCCTCTATGTTGGTGATAATCAGCCGTTTCATCTCGCGGTTGTCGCCCTGTTGCCGCTCATTCAAATAATAGCGCAGCAGTTCGTGCAGGGCTTTGCCATTGGGTTTGGCCGCGCTGATCATTTCCGCGCGATTACCCGGCCGTTTCACTTCCAGGATCACGCCGACCGCGTCTTTGGCGGTTTTGCCGGTATGAATCACCAGATCCTGCCGGTCGCGCGTATTGATATAGTGCGTATCGCGGTACCAGACGGCTTTCAGGAAATCGGCGACGATATTCTTCAGGTGTTCTTCCGATTCGTGGGCGGCGTCAGCCACATGGCTGCGCAACAGCGTAAACTGCTGCTTGAAGCGTTCCATGCTCTCGCGGGGCAGGCTTTGCGTACGGAAGGCGGGCGATAAGGATTTGGCCGGTGTATGGGTGATGAGCTGCACGGAAGGCGTTTTCAATTATTCAGTGGCAAGTATAGGGAGAATTTTGGGATGCATCGCTTTTCCCGCCACCCGCCCCCACAATTCCGCTACCTTCGCCCCCGGTAGTTGGTTCCCGACACTATGTGCCGGGATGAAAAGGGAACACCGGTGCAAATCCGGGGCAGTACCCGCTGCTGTAAGTTTCAGGCCCGGTATAAGCCGGGCAGGTGCGACATGCACAAGGCCACTGTGTCTGCGGACACGGGAAGGCGCATGTCGCGGAGACGAGCCAGAAGACCTGCCAGCCACCATTGTTGTCACCGGGCTTCGGGTAGAAAGTCTTGGGTATATCGGTGGTTGCAGGAGCAGCCGCCGGGCTGTCCATTTTTCCCGTTTGCCTTTCATTTTCCATTTTTATTAAACATAAAGAAATGAAAGTCAATCATTTGTCGGCACTTTTGCTGCCCCTGCTGCTGAGCAGCGTTTTCCTGTTTTCTTCCTGCAAAGACAGTCCTGAGCCCGAACCCACGCCGGGCCAGTATGAAAAAGGCGTATTCGTCGTCAATGAAGGGCCATTTGGCGGCACCGGCACCATCACCTGGCATGATCCGGCCACGGGCGAGACGGTGCAGGATATTTATGGTAAAGCCAATCAGGGGGCCGCTTTGGGGCAGTTCGTGCAGTCGCTTAGTTTTCACAATGGCAAAGGCTACGTGGTGGTGAATGGCCTCAACCGCGTGGTGGTGGTGGATGCCGCTACCTTCGGGTACCTCGATACCATTGGCGGGCTGGCCATGCCGCGCTTTTTTCTGGGCCTCGATGATAACTATGGTTATGTCAGCCAATGGGGTGCCGATGGCGTGAGCGGCAGTGTGGCCAAGGTGGATTTGCGCACTAATAAAATTATCAAAACCATCCCGACCGGAGCGGGGCCGGAAAAAATGCTAATCTCCGATGGATTTTTGTGGGTCGCTAATTCGGGCGGTTTTGGTGTGGATTCCACGGTGGCGCACATTTATATAGGCACAGAAAACGGCTCGGTGCGCGAATCCATCCCCGGCCAACGCAACCCGATCTGCCTGGCCAAAGCCGCCGGGGTCAGTACGTATCCGTTTGCGGTGCTGTGCAAGGGCGATTATTTCGACCCCAATGGCACGGGGTGGCTGACCCAGGCGGACCGCCCCAATCTGGGCGGTATTGCCACTGTACCCGGCGCCGACGATCTGGTGGTTTCCCCGAATGGTGATACGTATTATTTCCTGGGAGACAGTGCTGTATATTCCTACGATCATTCGGGCTTGAAAAAACGCTTCGATCAGGCGGCCTACAGTTTGGCCTGCCATCCTGCAAGCGGCGAATTGTATTGTGGCAACGCTAAAAATTTTGCCAGTAATGGCGAAGTGGTCATCAGAAAACCCACTGGACAGCAAACCAGCTCTTTTTCTGTGGGTATTGCCCCGGGCGAAATTATAATTGTGCGGTAGTTGGCACTTTGTTTTTATATTTGGTGCTTACTTAGCTAAGCCGGTTGGGGTTTAGTCAAGTTATCTCCTAACTTACACAGTATAAAAGCAAATTCCATGAAAAAAAAGTACCTTCCTCTTCTGTTTCCCGTGTTCCTGGTTTGTACCTTCTCTGCACATGCAATTACCCACGTTGTGACGGTAGCAAATTTTATGTTCACACCTTCTACGTTAAACGTCACTGTCGGTGATTTTATTCAATGGCAATGGTCAAATGGATCCCATACCACTACCTCTTTATCTATTCCTGGTGGGGCTGCGACCTGGGACAGCCCTATAAGTATGGGCTCTCCTTCATTCCTTTATGAGGTAACTGTTGCGGGGGTGTATAATTATGAATGTACCCCCCATGGTGGTGCTGGTGGCATGGTCGCCAGTTTTACGGCTGGTGTCATGCCCCTGGAGCTGCGCTCTTTTACGGGCAAGACAACGGCTGGCAGCAACTGGCTGTACTGGGAGACGCTGACCGAAAAAGATATACAGTCGCATATCGTGGAGCGCTCGGCGGATGGCAAACAATGGACCGAATTGGGTCGCCGGGCCGGTTCCACTAATTCTACTGTATCTACCAAGTATGAATTAGAGGACACCAAGCCTTTCAATCAAACCTATTATCGCTTGCGCACACTGGATATAGACGGAAGAGTATCTATTTCCAAGGTACTTTTGCTCGGCGAGCCTTTCACTATGACCAATGCCTTTCCCAATCCGGCCACAGATCGGGTGACGGTGCAATTCATCGCTACGGCGGAAGAAAGCCTGCGCCTGAGTGTCCTGGATATGAACGGCAGACTGGTCTGGTATCAGGCGGTCGAAACCAAACCGGGACTGAATACGACCATCATCCCGATGCGCCAGCTCCAGGCCGGTACGTACGACCTGATATTGAACAATGGCAAGAAAGTAGCCGCTTCCTTGCGGGTTGTAAAGGAATGAGATTTAGCTTCCTTTCCGTTCCCCGAGCACTTCGCCCACCTTATTCAGGGCTAGTACCGTAACGCAGATAGCCACCCCGGGAGGCAGAGCCAACCACCACGCCTCCCGGGCTTCGCGCGCACTGCGCAGCAGCATTCCCCACGAAGCACCTTCCATTCCCTTACCGGACAGCCCTAAAAAAGACAGTGAGGCTTCCAGTAGAATCGCACTGGCTACACCAATCGCCACCGCTATGTAGGCGGCCCGTACGGCATTGGGCAGCGCGTGACGGATCAGGACATTCCACTCGCTGAGACCCAGGGCCCTGGCGGCGGTTACAAAATCGAGCGTACGTACCCGCAGCAGTTCGGCCCGGATGAGGCTCGCTACACCCGGCCAGCTGAAAGCACCGATCAGGGCCACCATCAGCCAGATAGTGCGCTGGTCATTCAGCAGCCGGGCCATAATGAGCAGAAAAATGAATTTGGGCAAGGCATTGAAAATTTCCGCACCCCGCATGACCAACAGATCGGCAGGTAAAATTACCGTTTTTGAAAACCACCGCCAGCGACTTAGTATTTTCCCTAAAATATTGAATACTAATATTATACTTATAAAAAACAATAAATTTCCCAGCCATTGCAACGCGCCGGGTATTTTATCCGGCCCGGCAATAAAGACATAAAACCAGGCCACCGGGATACCCAGCAGCGTCATCCAGAGTTGGCCCCGCCGAACACGCAAGCGATCATCTCCCCAAAAGCCCGCCACTGCGCCGAGCACCAATCCAATAGAAAAGGCAATGCCCATAGCGACCAGGCCGGTCAGCAATGCCACCTGTGCGCCGGCGATCATGCCGGCCAGTACATCCCGTCCGTCCTTATCAGTGCCCAGCCAGTGCCGAAAACCCCGCTGCTGCCCATTGGCCAATGTGCCGGGCGGCCGCGCGCCCAATCCATCCTGCTCGCCGGGCGAAAACGGGACGGGTGCAAAAAGCACTGCTTCATAGTGCTCGTATTGTCGCCATGTCCGATTTTGTTCCAGGGAATCTATATGCTCATTTCCGTAATACACCAATGGCTGGTGCTCCCATATACTCCGTAAAGCCGGGTAGAAGGTCTGCCCGTACACCCGGCAGTACAGCGGATGCCCATTCGCCAGTACATCCCGAAACAACGCCGCCAGGAGCAGAATAGAAAAAACCCAAAGCGCGGGTCGCAGGCGACGATCTATTTTCATGCAAAAGAGGTGTTAAAACGGAATACTAATTTTCTCCGCAAGGTAAAAAACACCGTCCGGGTTTCAGGAAGGTATTCTGTCTGCAAAAGGAAAAACGATGGAGCCGGCTTCCTGCAAATACTCTACTGCGGTGGCCTGCCTCGCAAAACCCAGCAAAAATCCGCCGCCGCCCGCGCCACAGATTTTGAAGACCAGGTCAGGATGATCGAGGCTTTCGCGCCAGTATTCGCGTAGGGTAGCAGGCACCATCGGGTGGAAATGCGCAAATTGAAAGCGCGATACCTGGCGTAATGCTGGCCAGAACTGGTCTGCATTGGCCTGTAGCCAGCCCTGGACCATCGCTTCATGGGCAGGTAAGAATTCCTGTTCCAGTCGTTCGCGCCAGGCAGGTTGTTGGCTTTGTTCCAAAAACCACTGCACCAGCGGCCCGGTCTGGCGTGGCAACTGTGAATCCAGTAAAAATACCACCGGCGGCTCCGACCATACCGCCGCTTCTAAAGGCATGACTTCGGTCTTGTTTTGAATTAAAATCGGGCAGCGCAGGTAACTGGTTAGGGGGTCTATGCCCGAACTATTGCCATGAAAAAAACTTTCCATGCGGGCAAAAACGGCTTTCAACTCGGCGAGGGAAGTGGCTTTTTCCGGCGCGTAACGATCATATACCGCCGCACATAAGGCCCCCGAACTGCCCAGCCCATAACCCATCGGAATATTGGAATCAAAAAAAAGACCGGCGGCTACGTCTTTGCTAAAAGATTCTTTGTCAATCTCCTGGATAGCGGCAAGAGAAGGACATTCCATAAAATCCTGCAAAGCCTGTTTTTTCTCGGCGGCTGAACCCGCCGGTACGCTCCACGCCCAACGGCCTCCGAATGCCAGTACGGGCACCGCCACTGCCGGGGCACCGAGCAATAGAATATGTTCGCCAAAAAGCAGCAATTTGGCTGGATAATGGGACATGCTTTATTTCAGGTTTTTCAGCATCAGTTTGGCCACTTTTGGATCTACTATGACCGTATCGTGTTCAAAATCCAGTTTAATACGCCATTTTTGAAAAGTCGCCGCTCCCAGAATGGCTTCTTCGGATAGATTTGGCACGACCATAAATTCATCGGAGAGCAGAATGTCGTCAATATAGAAATCAAGCCGAATGGCGTATTTTATCTCTATAAATGTTCCTTCACTGGCGGTAGCGGCCAGTTTAGGTCGGCGAAGTTTCTCTTTTATGGCTAATCCTTCGACAAAATCGGGATTGATGCACGAAAATGTAGCACCACTGTCGAATAGGGTGTAAAGCGTTTTTTCCCCCTGGGAACCCTCATAACGCAAAGGCAATTTGATAATGGACATGGAGCAAAATATTTGAAACAATGCGAAGGTACAGTAAAAGTGTGGAGGTGGAGAATGTTGACCCGGCTAAAAGGAAAGACAGCCTCCGAACAATCACTACCTTCGCGCTGTTTTTTGACTACTTCATCGTACACACATTCCCACATCACTTCTTTCCTCATTTTTCATGAGCCAATTTCCGCATCCCGACCATTTTGTAAGTCGGCATATAGGTCCCAGCGAAGCCGATACCGAGGCTATGCTGCGCATTTTGAACGTCCAATCGCTGGATGAACTGATCGCGCAAACAGTACCAGATAATATTCGTCTGAAAAAACCGCTCGACCTGCCGCCTGCGCTGTCGGAGTTTGAATATTTGCAGGAGTTGAAAAAAACGGCGATCCAGAATAAAGTGGCCCGCAACTATATCGGCATGGGTTACTACGGCACCATTACGCCGTCGGTAATCGCCCGCAATGTCTTTCAAAACCCCGGTTGGTACACCCAATACACACCCTATCAGGCGGAAATCGCGCAAGGCCGCTTGGAAAGCCTGCTCAATTTCCAGACGATGGTCTGTGACCTGACCGGGCTGCCCATTGCCAATGCCAGTCTGCTCGACGAAGCCACCGCTGCGGCTGAGGCGATGCACATGTTTTATGCGGAAAAAAACAAACGCGCCAAAGCCGGGGCCGAAGCCAACGAGTTTTTTGTCTCCGACAAAGTTTTCCCCCAGACGATTGATGTACTGAAAACGCGGGCTTTACCCCACGATATTCAACTGGTCGTCGGCGATTGGCAGACCTATAATTTTTCTGAAAAAACCTTCGGCGTACTGCTGCAATATCCTGATAAAGAGGGTAATGTGGAAGATTACCGCGCTTTCGTAGAACAGGCCAAAGCCAGTGGTGCCTACGTCGCGGTGGCTGCCGACATCCTGGCCCTGGCCCTGCTGAAACCACCCGGCGAATGGGGCGCGGACGTGGCCGTGGGTCTCACCCAACGCTTCGGCGTACCAATGGGTTACGGTGGACCACATGCGGCTTACTTCGCTTGTTCCGACGAATTCAAACGCCAGATACCGGGCCGCATCATCGGTGTTTCGGTGGATCGGCACGGCAATCGCGCCCTGCGCATGGCCCTCCAAACCCGCGAGCAGCATATTCGCCGCGAAAAGGCCACTTCCAATATTTGTACGGCGCAGGCTTTGTTGTCCAACATGGCGGCGATGTACGCGGTGTATCATGGCCCGGCGGGTATTCGGGGCATTGCCGAACGGACGCACGCCATAGCCCATACTGTGGCTACTGCTTTGGATAGAGCCGGTTTTAAAGTCGTCCACACTCATCTTTTTGATACGGTACGGATACAAATGCCGGAAGATCAGATTATCAGGGTGCGGAGGCAAGCCGAAGGAGTGAATGTTAATTTCTTCTATGAAAAAGACGCTTTGCAAATCACGTTTGACGAAACTACGACGGACGAGGATTTGACTTATATCGCTGGAATATTTGATGTGCCTTCCATCGTGCGGGCTGCCGGTAGTTCCTTGCCCACTGTCCTGAACCGCGAAACACCTTATTTGACGCACCCAGTCTTCAATTCCTACCACACCGAAAGCGACATGATGCGCTACGTCAAGCGGTTGGAAAACAAGGACTTATCACTGATGCATTCCATGATTGCGTTGGGTTCCTGCACCATGAAACTCAACGCGGCCACCCAGTTGATTCCGGTGAGTTGGGAGAATTTTGCCAATATCCATCCTTTCGCGCCCGCCGAACAAACGAAAGGTTATGCCAAGATAATCAGCGAGTTAGAACAGTATTTATGTACCATTACCGGCTTCGAAGCCTGCTCGTTGCAACCCAATTCCGGGGCGCAGGGCGAGTATGCGGGCCTGATGTCCATTCGGGCCTATCACCAGGCGCGGGGCGATCACCACCGCAATGTGGCCCTCATTCCTTCCTCGGCTCACGGCACCAATCCGGCCAGCGCTGTGATGGCGGGCATGGAAGTCGTGGTCGTCGCCTGCGACGAACGGGGCAATATCGAACTCTCCGATCTGCACGCCAAAGCCGAAAAGCACGCCGCCAATCTGGCCTGTCTGATGGTGACTTATCCAAGTACGCACGGCGTGTTCGAGACCGCCATCACGGAAATATGTGCGACCATTCACCAGTATGGCGGCAAAGTGTATATGGACGGTGCCAACATGAATGCGCAGGTGGGCGTGACCAGTCCGGCCACCATCGGCGCGGACGTGTGTCACCTGAATTTGCACAAAACCTTCGCTATTCCGCACGGCGGCGGTGGCCCGGGCATGGGGCCGATTTGCTGCAACGCCAGCCTCGCGCCTTACCTGCCCAACCACGTGCTCGTACCTGCATTGGCCGAAGGCGTACCTGGCACTACGGCAGTGAGTGCCGCGCCTTGGGGCAGTGCCAGTATCCTGCTGATCTCGTATGCTTATATCAAAATGCTGGGCAGAGACGGCGTAACGGACGCGACCAAATACGCCATTCTGAATGCCAATTATATCAAAGCGCGGTTGGAAGAGGCTTATCCGGTGCTCTACACCGGCGAAAAAGGCCGCGCGGCCCACGAACTGATCCTGGATTTGCGCCCTTTCAAGAGCGTGGTGAGTGCCGAAGATGTGGCGAAACGCCTGATGGACTACGGTTTTCACGCGCCCACGCTGTCGTTTCCGGTGGCGGGCACGATCATGATCGAACCAACGGAAAGCGAAAGTAAGGCTGAAATTGATCGTTTCTGTGATGCACTATTGGCCATCCGCCAGGAAATAGACGCGGTGGCGGCGGGCGAGTTTGATGCCCATGACAATCCGTTGCACAACGCCCCGCATACCTGCGAGGTAGTGACTGCCGATGAATGGCCTTATAAATACAGTCGGGAAAAAGCGGCCTATCCGCTGCCATACCTGCGCCAGGGCTTCAAATTCTGGGCTTCCGTAGGCCGGGTGGATCAGGCGTATGGCGACCGGAATTTGATCTGCACCTGTCCGCCGATAGAGGCCTATCAGGAGGCATAGATGGTTAATTGGTTAATTGGTTAACAAAAGCGGCTGTTACGGGATATTCCCATAACAGCCGCCATTTTTTTATTTAGGAACGTGTAAAAAAATAATTTGTGAAGTTTCGACCCTCTTGGTTGTCATGTCTTAACGGAGTAAAGACATCTAAATAAGCCAGGTAATCCAGTATTTCCTGATGAATGGCTTTCTAGTACCCTGGCTGGTGTAGCTGTCTCCGTTTCTCTACGACATGACAACTCAACCCCAAGACATAAGTGTCACAGGTTCTTAAAATACGCTAAACCGGGGTTTCATATCTTTTACTTTTTAATCCACGCCGCCGGATCGAGCCGGTCCTTTTGGTTCCATAACTCAAAGTGTAGTTCGGAGGTGCCGGTGATCACGTTGTTGCTCACCCGACCAATGGGCTGGCGGGGCCGCACCTGTTCGTCCTTGTGCAGGCTGGTTTCGCTCAGGTTGGAATACACCGTGTAATAAGTGCCATGTTGCAGAATGACCGTGTAATCATGGCCGGGAATGAACTGCACCCCCGCTACCCGTCCGGCATAAACAGCATAGACGATGGCCGATTCTTCGGTGCGGATGTCCACGCCATTATTCGTGATCTCGATATTTTTCAGCGTCGGGTGTTTTTGCCGACCAAAACCGCGGGCAACAAATCCACCCTCGACCGGCCAGGGCAGCTGCCCGCGTTTTTGCTGAAAATCCTTGGTAAAGCTGGCTTCACTGATTGCAGCGGCGGCAGTCGTAGCCGCCACGTCTGGTTTCGAGGCAACAGCTGGGGAGGCCGTCGGCGGTGCGGCAGTGGTCGGTTTTTCGGCGACCGGCGGTGGCGTGACAGGCCTGGCCCTGGCTTTTCGGGCCTCTTCTACACTTTTGCGCACTTCTTCGGCGATGACCTTTTCGATGGCCTGGTTCAGCATTTCCCGCGCCGCTTCCTTTTTTTCCAACTCCGCCTTCAGTCTCTTTTCGTCTTTACTCAAAGCTTGTACGATGAGGTCTTTGGCCTTCATTTCGTGGGTCAGTATTTCCTGTTGCGACTGGATAGAGCTCTGCAATTCCGCTTTTTTGGTGCGGGTTTCGGCCAGGGTGGCAATGCGCTGCTGGAGTTCCCGGCGCGTGTTGGCGATGGCAGCGGCCTGGTTTCGGCGGTACTGATCGTATTTACGCAGGAAAAGCCAACGCCGGAAAGCCTGGTTCAAACTTTCAGCGGAGAGCAAAAACAGCAGCGGATTGGTCAGCGTTTTGCGCCGGAAAGCGTGACGCACCAATTGGCCATATTCGATTTGCATCTGCGTCAGGTCGGCGTTGAGGGCTTCGATTTGGGCATTGCCGCCCAGTATGCCATTATCGGCATCGTTGATCTCATCGGCGATGGTCACCACGAGTCTCTGCCGACTCCCGATCTGGTCTTGCAACGCCACGTAGCGGTCGTATGTCGCTTCCTTGGTCTGGGTGGTTTTTTGCAGCAGTTTGTCCGTCACCTGGATGTCGCGCACCAGTTGTTTACGCTTGTCTTCGAGGTCTTTTTTGGTTTGCCCAAAACTGGCCAGTGGCCAAAGCAACACAGTGAAAACAACCAGCAGAAAGGAGAATCGTCCTGGGTGGAACGGTCTTTTTTTCTGATAATCGGCGTATTCGGTAAATGACATATTGTATGGGTTAGTACACTGGAAATTCAATTTATCCCAATCACTTCGTCCGTTGATAGTGGTTGGGAATATCGAAGCGAATGGGTTTTGGAACATTAATTTCCACCTCGGAAAGTTCGAGATTGATCTGCATCTGACCCGTTTCCGGGCTGAATGCACTCACCTGGCGAAGATACGGAAAGAGGCCCGCACCGGATAAATTTTTGTATTGATCAAAATCCAGCACCACACTGCGCTGATCTTTGGCCTGTAAAAAGGATTCGTGGCGCAGCAAAAAGGAGCCCTCCTCCAGCCGATAGTCCACGCCATATTGTGCATCGGAGCCGCTGAGCCGGTGCAGCCCGTCTTGCAGATCGCTTTTCAATACTACGCCGGGCAATATCCAGGCTTTGGCCAGGATGACCGCCTGCAACAGATCGAAACCGGCGGGCAAGTTGTATTCCAGTTGCAATGATTCCAGGCCGCGGGCCGTATAGGTCTTGCTCAGGCGGTTCAGCACAAATACCGAATCGGGGGTAATCAAAGCGCGGGCGGCTTCTATGCCAAACTTGCGCACATTGAGCCACAGCGCACTGTCGCGCACCCAGATCAGGTTGGCATTGGCTTCAATAGATTGTCCATCGCCTTCCACAAAAATGCGCGCTTTGGCATTCAGCCGCTGCACGTCCGCATCGTCCTTGTCCTGGAGTTTTTTGGTCAGGTAATTGACCGAACGGGCTTCCGTTGCCGGTTTGGCCACGGTGCTTTCTGGCTGGCGTTTGCAGCCGGTTTGTTTCGCCGACAGCAACATAAAACAGGCCAGTAAACCAATGACCGCCCTTGTTCCAGCCACCCGTATTAATCGAAAAAACATTTTATTCATCATCATCAATGAGGTTTAGTTTGGCCACCGCCAGTTCACTCAACGCATGTGTATCGCCCGCCTGACGCGCCACCGCTATACCCGCCTGATAAGTGGCAATCGCCGAGTCTGCCTGGCCGGTTTGTTCGTACAATTTTCCTAAATGGTAGTACAGACCTACATAATTGGCGTCCGTGGCACGGAGTCGCTCGTAATAGGCCAGGGCCTGCGGCAGGTCGCCCTGCTTTTCCTGTTCTTTGGCAATAGCAAAGAGCAAAAAGGTATCTTGTGGGGCAGCCTCGAGCAATTGAAGCAGGTAGGCCAGTCGTTGCGTCATGCAGAATTGTTTTTCTGTGAACGACTGAGCCGTTCAGTTGTTATTTGCGTGGCGAAACTTCGCACGAAGTTTTCCATTTGCGTGGACACTCCCTACCTTTGCGCGCCCAAAAGTAGTCACCCTCTTTCGAAAATTAATTATCCATGAAATTTCTCGTTTGCATTAGCCAGACACCCGATACGACGGCAAAAATCACTTTCGGTGCTGACGGCAAGGAACTCAATACCGCCGGGGTCCAATTTATCATGAATCCCTACGACGAATGGTACGCCCTGGTGCGGGCCTGCGAACTGCGGGAGACGCTGGGTGGCACGGTCGTCGCCATCAATGTTGGCCCGGCCAGCAACGAAACCACCATTCGCAAGGCCCTGGCCATTGGTGTGGACGAGGCGGTGCGCATCGAAGCCAACCCGAAAAGTGCCGCTTTCGTGGCCAAACAGATCGCCGAATATGCCCGCAGCGGAAGTTTTGACATCGTATTTCTGGGCAAGGAAACCATTGACTACAATGGCTCCGAAGTAGGCGCGATGGTCGCCGAATACCTCGATATGCCCTACATCAGCTACGCCAGCAAACTCGATCTGAATGGCAACACCGCCACGCTCGAACGCGACATAGAAGGCGGCGTAGAGGTGCTGGAAGTGGACCTGCCCTTCGTGGTCAGTGCCGCCAAAGGTATGGCCGAACAGCGCATTCCGAACATGAAGGGCATTATGACCGCCCGCAGCAAGCCCTTGCAGGTGGTGCCCGCCGTAGCGGTGGAAGAGGCGGTCAGTACCGTGCAATTCACTTTGCCACCGCCCAAAGCCGGGGTAAAAATGATCGCTCCCGACCAGATGGATGAACTGGTGCGGCTGCTGCACGAGGAAGCGAAGGTTATTTAATTAATGTGACCAATATTATTAATGTGGTCAATGCAAAAAACGCAACCACCACATTTTTCACATTGGTCACATTTCACCTATTGACCACATTAAAATATTAAATTATGGTTTTGGTATTTGCGGAAGCTCCGCGCGGACATTTCAAAAAATCGGCTTTTGAGGCCGTTACCTACGGGAAAAAAGTAGCCGACCTGCTGGGTACTTCCTGTGTGGCAGTGACGTTGGGCACAGCAGTGACCGGTGCTGAAGAGCTGGGTCGCTACGGGGCCAGCCGGGTGCTGCAAGTGGCTGATGCACAATTGGATCATGCTGATAGTCAGTCTTATAGCAATGCCCTGGCCGAAATAGCGCAGCAAAATAAAGCGACGGTCATCATCCTGAGCCATACTTCGACCGGCAAATCCATCGCGGGTCGCCTGTCGGTTCGGCTGAATGCGGGACTGGTGTCGGGTGTAAATAGCCTGCCCACGGTGGAAGGCAACAGCCTGCGAGTGAAAAAGTCGGTTTTTTCCGGCAAGGCCATCGCGGAATATGATATTCACAGCGAGGTAAAAATTATTTCCCTGCTTGGCAATGCGGTGCGCCCCGAAGGCAACGGCCAACCGGCGACGGTGGAAAAAACCACGATGTCAGCTGGCGCGGGTCGCATCCGTGTGAAAGACGTGAAAACTTTGGAAGGCATCGTGCCATTGCCGGAGGCCGAAATAGTGGTCTCTGCCGGACGGGGCATGAAAGGTCCCGAAAACTGGGGCATTGTGGAGGATTTGGCGGCTACTTTGGGCGCTACCACCGCCTGCTCCCGCCCGGTAGCCGACAGCCACTGGCGTCCGCACCACGAACACGTGGGCCAGACGGGGATCGCCATCCGCCCCAACCTGTACATCGCCATCGGTATCAGCGGGGCTATTCAGCACCTGGCGGGCGTAAACAACTCGAAAAAGATCGTCGTGATCAATAAAGACCCCGAAGCACCCTTCTTCAAAGCTGCCGATTATGGGGTCGCCGGTGATTTATTTGAGATCGTGCCGCGGCTGAATGAGGCCATTAAGAAGTTCAAAGCGGCGAACTAAGGAAAATTGCCGACAGTGTTGTATTTTTGTCATTAGAGGCTGTTTTAAAACCTTGAACGGAGCGAAAAGGTCTGAATTTTGGCGATAGATGAAGGTTTATTTTTAGTGCATAGCCGAGTCTATTCGCTAAAAATAAAGCAAAATGTAGCGGCGAAAGGCAGGACTTTGCGCCCGGTGAGGGGTTTTAAAACAGCCTCTTAGAGGAACCGTGTACTGTTATGCGGGTGTCTTCAATAACTTCGCGCTTTTTGTAGTTAAAAGCCCACTTTGAAAAATCCCCGGTTTTGCTACTTTTGCGACCCTAAAACGAGTATTTATAAATTTTTGGCATGAAACGTATTGAATTGGACATAGTGGCCCTCTCGCATAGCATGACGCAGTCGCATAATTATGCGGTGGTGCTGGGCGAACGCCGTGGACAACGCCGGTTGCCGATCGTTATTGGCAGTTTCGAGGCGCAGGCCATTGCCGTGGCTATGGAGCGGATGGTTCCCAACCGCCCGCTGACCCACGACCTGTTTAAAAGTGCGCTGGATACTTTCGAGATTAAATTGAAAGAAGTCGTCATCAACAACTTGCTGGACGGCATTTTTTACGCCCGGCTGGTCTGTGTCCGGGCCGGAGAGGTATTTGAAATTGACTCCCGTACTTCCGACGCGATTGCGATGGCCGTGCGCTTTGAGTGTCCGATTTTCACCTACGATTTTATTCTGGAAGCGGCAGGTGTGCTGCTTGAAGATCAGGAAGACGGTGGCGTGGGCCGCATTGGCACCTCTATTCCCGCCAATATGGACAGCGATGCCATCGAAACGTATTCCAAGGATGCTTTGCAACGCCGTTTACAGGAAGTGCTGGAAGCGGAAGACTACGAAATGGCGGCCAAAATCCGCGATGAAATGAAACGGCGGGAAGCGAAGGATTAAAGATAAATGTGACCAATATGGTTAATGTGACCAATACAGTTAATGTGGTCAATATGGTTAATGTGACCAATAGGAAAATGAAGCGGGTTGCTGCGTTTCCTGCATTGACCACATTTTAATTATTGACCACATTCTTTTAATAGTTATAATATTTGAGCCACTCCGAAGCTTCGGAGTGGCTCAAATTATTTTAGAGATATGTATTGTGGCGGCTGAACCCGCCGGTACATTAGCGTTGCACCACAAAACGCTGCACGGCCCGCTGTCCATCAGCGGCAAGCACCGCGAGGAAGTACAGACCATTGGCCGGGACGGCGGGAAAATCTACCGCCTGCGGTGCATAATCGGCGACCAGACTTTGCGTATATTCCAGCTGACCCTGGGCATTCAGGAATTGTAATTGCACTTGTTGACCGGCCCAGGCGGAAAGATCGGCAAACAGCACTCCGTCCGTTGGATTGGGAAACAGGGACAAATTACCTGCTGCACGTCGTGTGCCGGTGCCCGGCCCAAAGTTCGGATAGGGCTGCACCGGACAATTGAAAGTGTTTAAAATGGCTGAATAAGACTGGTTATTAACCAATTTGGCGATCACATGGATGTAGGCAGGCACACTCTGCTGGGATAATTTGTAGGTAAATATATCCGCAGCACCGCCCTGAAGCAGAGTACCGGGCTGGGCTCTAAACTCAATGGAATAAAACGGCGAGAAGTTGGGATTCTGGACTTTATAGCTGCGCCCGCTCCCTGCGGTGTATATCGAAGCATTGGCCGGGGCCACCGCAACAGTACCATTGGGCACTTCAAAAGCAGTGTACAACAATGCTGCCGCACAGTTATTGACCACCCGTATCGTATAGTTCCGATTGCCAATACTGTCGAGTTTGATACTCAGCAACTCATAACGCAGGCAGCTGGTTGTTTTGGTATCACAAGGCGGTATTTGTTCGGTCACGGTCACCTCAAAGCAACAAGTGTCACTATTGCCGCAGGCATCCATAACGCGGTAACAGACCTGCGTCACGCCCAGCGGAAAAAGATTACTGCCGGGCAGAGTGGTCAGCAGCGTATAAGTCAGTCCGCCAGCCGGGCAATTGGTGACTCCCGTGGGTAAGGTGTAGTCCACGATGGCCAGGGTGTCACCTGCTGGAATTTCGACCATAATAGCCTCGGTGCAACTGATTGAAACGGTTGTCTGGAGTTGCAAAATATACGTGACCAGCGTATCACAACCGACCGTAGCGGGCACTGTCAGCAATACGGTACCGGGTTGGGTATAGAATTGGCCGCCTAGTATGACGCTATCGCCAGGCAAAAACTCGATCACTTCAGTACGGGTCAGCAGCGGCCTCACGGTCACCGTGAAGGTATCCGCGGCGACACAACCGGCGGCATTTTGCGCCAGCAAACTATACGTCGTAGTAGCATTTGGCTGAACAATAACCGTCGCGCAGGTCGTACAGTTCAGCCCCGCTGCTGGTGTCCAGACATAAGACTCAAAGCCGGGAGCCGTATAACTTACATTCTTCCCGGCGCAAATGCTGGTGTCGGGCAATTGAATATCCGCGAGGCTGCTGACAAAAATGATAAAGGTATCGGCCACCGTGCAGCCCTCGCTATTTTGCGCCAGCAAGGTATAAGTAGTTGTGGCAGTGGGCATTATAGTAACAGTGGGGCAAGTATCGCAACTCAGCCCCACCGCTGGCGTCCATTGGTAGGCAGCAAAACCAAACACATCATAGACTACGCTTTGGCCAGGGCAAATCGTGCTATCCGGGAGCTGGAGGGCAGCCACTGGCCGGACGGTGATGGTAAACGTGTCGATGAGTCGGCAACCGGCACTGTTTTGCGCCAGCAAATTATACGTCGTAGTGGCCGTGGGCTGGATAATAACCGTGTCGCAGGTTGTGCAGTTCAGCCCTGCGGCTGGCGTCCATTGGTACATGTCGAAACCGGGAGCGGTGTAGGTCAGGCGCTCGCCCAGGCAAATAGTCGCGTCCGGCAGCTGGACGTTGGCGGTCGGATCCACCACAACGGTAAAAGTATCGGTCAGCACACAGCCATCGCTGGTGTAAGCCAACAGTGCGTAAATGGTCGTGATATTGGGTTGAATAATGACCGTGGGGCAAGTATCGCAATTTAAACCAAAAGCCGGTGTCCAGGAATAAAAATCGAAACCGGAAGCCGTATAGGTCAATATCTGGCCGGGGCAAATAATCGTGTCCGGGAACTGCGTATCGGCGAGCAGGCTGACCGTCAGCAGCACCGAATCGCGCTGCGTATTGCCGCAGGAATCGGTCACTTCTACCCAATATACGTCGGGCATCGTGGCACTGTAAATAGAATCGGTGGAGCCATCCTGCCATAAATAACCCGCAAAACCGCCGCCGGCATGGAAAATGACGGTGCTGTCGCGGCAAAGCACGACATCGGGGCCAAGATGGAGGGTGTCCGTACAAGTGGGCATTTCGCCTGCACAGACGGTGGCTACATTGGCTGTGACCGGCAAATCGGTGGTATGCGGGGCTGGCGAAAAAGGAATGACCCCGGAACTAACCTGTAAAGCCACGGGCGCATCCGGCAAGTCAGATAAATCGCTCGCAATGAGCGGAGTACCTCGCCAATAAGTACAATCGTCATTCATGCTGCCGTTCGCATTGACTTTAACCAGCAGCATCTGGCTCACCCCATTGGCCTGCCCGGTGGTAGCGGTAAAAAACAGGTGATTGCCCAAAAATATAATTTGTCCCTGCTGCGATTCGGTTTGCGCAAAACCATCGTTGGCACCATATTTCAATTTTTTCACCCAGTCAGGGCTACCTTCTTTATCGGTTTTCAAAACGAACAAGCTACCGCCTTCGGCATTGCTGGCCCGCCCATAGAGCACATACCCATCCGGCACGGCGATGATCTCTTCAGCCATTTCATTGGTCCACTCGGTCAGGTCATATTGCCGGAGCCATTCCACAGTGCCATCCAGGCGGTGTTTTTGGAGAAAACAGGTCGAAGTGGACAAGGATGGATCGGTCTGATTGCCGCTAAAAGTCGTGACGATAGCATCGCCATCCAGCACGAGATCGCGCCCGCGCAGATAAGCAGGTGTGCTGGTTGGTGCTCCGCTCAGCCGCGTCCAGTCGGGAATAGCGGTCGCACCATCCAGGCGGGTGAGGGCATTATAACGGAATAAATCGGTGAAAATGTTCGTGCCGTTGTTCGCCTGCCCCACCGCATAAAAGGCAGAATCATGGGCGACTATGGCGTTGAAAGATTCGGCCTTGCCCAGGTTGTAACGTTTGGTCATGGGAACTAACAGAGTGCCCGTGGTACGGTCTATTTGCAACAGCGTAGCATCGCTGGCGAGGCCGGTAAATACTTCGCCATACGCCAGATAGTTGCCGCCGGGTGATTTTTCCAGCAGGCCGTTCAGGGTCGCCACATCATCGTCCATCGTGCTGGCCCACAAAACCGTGTTCGTCGCGGGGTTGTACCGAAATACAAAACCGCGCCGCAAATCGCCTATGCCCTGGGTACCACAACCGACGATCATGCCCTCGGAATCCACGATGAGTTCGGAGACGTTGTCCAGATTACCGGTGGAAAAATCCAGGAAATAGCTGCTGATGACGTTGCCATCGGGCGTTATTTTGAGCAGCACCGTGCGGCCAATCACCGCCCCACCCACGTACAGGTTGCCATCGCCCGCCGGGCAAATGGTGTAGCCGCGGCGGAAATTGGTGATGATTTTAAGAAAGGTGGTGTTGGATTGGGCCAGTGCCGGGACCAGGCAGGCCAGGCAGAACAGCGTACCAAGTAGAAGTGAACGCATCGGTGGGAATTATAAGTGATGAATTATAAGTGATGAGTTATGAGAACAAACCCATGACGAAAGGCGGGAAAGCGATTAGCACTATTAAACGAAAAGTAAATCTATGTCAAAGAAAGGTAAAGCCTGCCAAAGAGGGCATCACTTTTTGAGTGACTGCCGTTTAGAGGACATAAAGAAACGATGCGACTTAGTACCGGCGGGTTCAGCCGCCGAGAGTGGCAGTTTAAATGTCCCCAGAGAAACACGAGGTACGCTGTTTAACAAAATCTACCCAAGCCGATCCAGTGGCCCCTAAGCCGACCGTATTAATCGAATGCTTTTTTTATTCCTGAATACCGATTTTACTTGCATCTCTAAGCCATCCTCCCAAGGGGTGGCTTTTTTTTATTTCCTCCGGCAAGTCCCCTATCCCTTTGGCGGTAGATTTCGGTCGTCGGTGGGTTAAAATACGTCGTTCACTATTTTGCTGCAACGATTTGCATTGGCCAGCCGTCTTTTAGTTACCTGTATTCGCTATCCTACCTATAAATTTTGAAAAATAGCAGGCGTCTGCTGCAAGATAAACTTTACCGAAAGTTTGATTTGGTTTTACCGCCCCGGCAAAAGTGCCGGGGCTTTTTTTTAAACATCAAAAATCTGAAATCATGTAATCTGCATTCATCAATCAAACTGTGACAATTTTATCGGCAATTCATCCTGCTCACAAACGAATCGCCATTCGAATATCCGCTCGCGCATACGGTGTCTCTACTAGCGCAACCTCCTGAAAGCCAAGCCGTTGGTACAGCGTCAATGCGGGCACCAGTCGCCGGTTCGATTCCAGGAAAACTTCCCGTGCGTCCTGTTGTCTGGCCCAGTCCAGCGCCGCTTCACCCAGCCGCTTACCAATCTGCCGACCTTGCCAGGCCTCGTCCACCGCCATTTTGGCCAGTTCAAACACACCCTCTCCAGCCCGCACCATCGCTACCGTACCCACAATGTTACCTTCCAATTCAGCCAGTAAAATCTGGCCGCCAGCTTGCAGAATATGGTGCTGCGGATCGTCCAGTTGCTCTATATCGTGTGGCTCCACCGTAAAATAACGGGCGATCCAGGCCACATTGAGCCGTTTAAAGTCGGGTTGGTGCTGGATTTGGTAAGTGATGATGCGCAGGTCGCTCATAATGCCGGATTTTTACCGATTTTTGTGCAAACATCGTATTTCCCACATGCAAAAACAAGGAAAAATTGCGCTCGTGCTCGGAGCCACCGGCCTGGTCGGCGGCGAACTGATTACCCAGCTGCTGAACCATCCCAACTATACCGCCGTGGTGGCCCTGGTGCGCCGCCCGCTCGACCTCCAGCATCCGAAACTCCGCTCCGAAATCATTGATTTCGATCTGCCGGACGCCACAAAAATCAAGGGCGACGACCTGTTCTGCGCCCTGGGTACCACGCTGCGCAAGGCCGGTTCCAAAGATGCGCAATACCGGATAGACTGCACCTATCCCGCGCAAATTGGCCTGCTGGCCCGCCAGAACGGCGTAAAACAATACCTGCTGGTCTCGTCCTTAGGCGCCAATGCCGATTCTTCCAATTTCTACCTGCGCACCAAAGGTGATCTGGAAGGAAAGATCAAAGTCATGAATTTCGAACATTTCGTAGCTGTACGGCCTTCGCTTTTGCTCGGCGAACGCCCAGAATTTCGCCTGGGCGAGGCAATTGGCAGTGCCTTCTCGCGGTTGCTCGCGCCTTTTATTCCCCGGAAATACAAGGGTGTGGCGGCCAGTAAAGTCGCGGCGGCACTGATTGCGTTGGCGAATCAGGGAGGCAAAGGAGTGGAGGTGGTCGAGTCTGGTGATTTGCAGAAATATGGTTGATTATCAGCCTATTGTCTAACTACCTTCCCGCTTCGCGTCACCTTACCCGCGCTGACCCGCCAGCCATACAGCCCTGCCTGCGGAAAAGCCGTGGCCGGTACCTCGAGCATCTGTGCGCCCGCGTCCAGCCGCAGCGCATGGCGCAACAACACCCGCCCCGTCATATCGGTTACTTCCAGCGTCACCGTTTCGGCCTGCGTCAGGCGCAACGGGATGCGCACCCCAGCTGCCGTCGGATTGGGTTGCGGAGCAAAAATGGTAGGCTCTTCGGTGGTAAGGGACTGATTAGGAACGAATTGCAGCACCAGACCAACCGGATTTTCATCCGCTGGATAGGCTTCGGGGCGCAGCGCCGTTTTCGCCATATCGGTTAAAGCCAGCGCATCGCGGAGGCGTACGGGCGCCAGGGTCCGCAGACGAATGGTCAATAGTTCATCGCCGGGCAGCAGCACAGCAGCCGTCTCATTCGACCAACTAAGGTTGACTTGTCCAGACTGAAAAGCGCGATTGGCAGACGACCAATTGTGCAAACTGGATGAACCAACTTGTTCTATCTCCATCTTTTGCGCATCAAAAGTCAGACTACCCTGCCAGCCCAGCCACGCGCTCGCTTCGGCCAGACGCAGGGGAATATCCACCACCGCGCCCGCTGGCAGGTCCAGATCCGGCAACCACACGGTCGCCAGCGAACGCTCTTCCGCCGGGGTATTGGCATTCGGAAGCACACTACAATTCACATCCCCGATCTTGATGCCGAAAAAATCAGCCGCCGTAATGTTGCCCACAATCTCTCCCCAGGATCGGCCTTCGGGAAAGGTGCTTTGAAAGGGATTGACCGGATTAGGGAAAGCAAAACCGGCATTCACAAAGCGCCAGGAGGTGTTATTGGGCAATTTCGGGTAAATACCGAGAATCAATTTACGTAATTCTATAATATCGGAGCCAGTGACGGAATTGCTGTGATTGGCGTCGGCGGCGATCAGTTTGTAGGGCGAATCCAGGGCCTGCAAACCCAGAATATGCCGCGATATCAACACCAGATCGAAGGTGCTGACGCCATTGAGCGGGTTGTCGTCTTTCAAGGCAAAAAAGGTCGTCACCGCCGAGGTGGACAGCGGCGCGGCCAGCAGCACGCAGCCACTACTGTCGGTTTCGCCATTGCCAAAAATCGGAATTGGTGGAAAATTCGGGGCATTCCCCTGGGTCGCGTAGGTCACCTCATCAATGCCTTTTCCACTGCAAAAATGTTTAACACATACTTCGGAGACGGTGGGCAGTGGCGGCGCACACACCGCAGCACTGTCCTGCACGATCACATAAGTACGGCAAATGCCTTCGAGGCCCGCTTTGTCTTTTACCCAGACTTCCAGCAGGTGAAAACCCGCCTGATCGCAATTGAACATAATACTATTCGGGAAACTGCCGGTGCTATCCACTGGAAAACCCGTGCCCGTGCCGTCTTCACGCAGACTGAACACCAGTTGATCGGTGGGCGTATAGTTATCGGCGGCGTCCACTACCAGCTCGGCCAAGGTGATTTCGAGACTGCCGGACGGCAACAGTTGCACAATGGCCCCGGGCCGGCAATTGACCACCGGAAGCCCGCAATCGCGCACCGTAAAGTCATACTGACAGGTAGAGACGACTCCATTTTGTTCCATGCGCCACTCTATGCGGTGGTGGCCGGGCGGCAGCTGCGGATTGATCGTATCCTGGAAGCCATTCTGCCGAAACCAGCGCACCCGCGCCACCAGCGTATCGTCGCTGGTCGTTCGCTCCAGACCGAAACGATATTTTTCCGCGATAATCGGATGAAAATCAAAGTCGCGCGGGGCACCTCCACTGTAGCTGGGGTTGGCCGCATTCCCGTAATAAACCTGGCCGACGGGTGGCAAATTATTGCTGGTTACCGCCGTTTCACGCAGGCCATCGCCATTCAGGTCGAGCAGCAGCACAAAAGAAACAAGAAAGCTGTCCGTGCCGCAGGAATCCAACACAAATACGGGCAGATCAACGCTGCTTTCGGCCACATTGGGGCTGTTGTAAAGCGAATCGTACCAATAGTTCGCGTTCCAATAGGAAGTACTGTTGGATGATTCATCACAAATAATCACCGAATCGGTGGGGCAGTTGACCACTTTAGCGCATTGGGCATGCAGGGAAATAGTAGAGATTCCGAAGGCCAAAAAAAGGAGTAGCAGTTTGTACATGAAATAGCGATTAAACGATTGATAATAAAGCAACTATCAACGAAAAGGACGATGCAGCGAGTGCGCTGATAGTATTTCCTCCGTTTCGTCGGGAAGAACTGCCCTATCATACGTACAGAAGGCGGCTGCGGTTTTGCCGATTGTGGACGGTGTCGTTCAGGCGGCAAATGCCAGTGGGAAAGCGGCGACCAGAGCGGTCAAAACACCCGAAGGCGGGACTTTCATGTGATTATATATTCAGACGGATTAAACAGAGCGGGGGAAATGCGTTGATGCCGCAATGTACCGTCCATGTGGGCAGAATAGTGCGCTCCGAATGTGCCAGATGCCGACAGATGGTGATATGGTAATTTTAACAATCTATAAAGAGGGCAAAGATTTTTTTGAAAAAAAGCAGAGAACCATGCCTCCTTGCCAAATATTTTCCATTTTTGCCTGTCGTAAACTACCTGCCAAATGTCCCAACCATCTGTGTTTATTTCCCACGCTTCCCAGGACGATCCTTTCGTCAAATCTCTCCGCCAAACCCTCGAAAAGTCCGGGGCTACGGTCTGGGCCGACAGCCGCGAATTGATCGGTGGGGATGTGCTGCAAGACGAAATCCTGCAAGCCATCACCATCCACGATTATTTCTTCATCGTCGTTTCGCCCCATACTTTTGGCTCAAAATGGGTCAAAAAGGAACTGGAATTTGCCAAATCCTTCGGCGACAAACGCATTGTCGCCTTGCTGCTCGACGGTCAACCCATCGGCGCACTGGCCTGGATGTTCGATGAAGAGCCGCTGGCTATTCCGGTTTCTACTGTGCCTGGTGGTCTGCAACAGGCCATGCCGGACATACTCGCTGCGCTAGGCTTGCGCCTACCCGACGATGCCGAACCCACTGTGCAGCCGCCCGAACCGAAGGTCAATGATCTTCTGCTGGTGCTAGAAAACCCTATGCTTTATACCGAGGGCGGCCTGCGGCGCGGCCAGGCCAGAGCACATTTCGAGATCAATCCCGCTGATTCTGAGAAATGGGAAACGCCTGATTTTAATTTCATTTGCCCGCTGGGACCCATTGAGGCCGGGCGCATGAAGTGGTACATCGAGGACTATCCACAGGCACCTTTTCTGGAAAAAATCCTCGACCGCGGCGCGGAACTCGAACGGGAAATGGCCAAATGGGGCAAGCAACTGTTCGATGCGCTGACCGATGTACCCGCCGCCCGCGAAATGTTTTGGGAATGGAAAGGTGAACAGGTCCACGAGCGACGATTTTCGGTAAAATTTAATTTTTTCAACGAAAAAGACCTGCCCGCCGACCAGCAGGAAGCCATCAGTCTGCTCATGGCCACGCCCTGGGAAATCCTGCACGACGGCCAGGCCTATCTTTTTCAGGGTAAAAAACCCGTGCGCGTCCGGCGGCAACTGCCGAATAAAGGTCGAAAGATCAAAATCGAACTGCAAAATAAACTCCGCATTCTGCTGCTCAGCCCGCGCCCAGTGGACGAGCAGGCAGGCTACATTGACCACCGCGTAGCCCCGAAAGCCCTGCTGGCCGCCACCGAAATGCTGGGCGACCGCGCCGAACTTACGCTGCTCACTGAGCCCACTTTTTCGGCGATGTGTGCGGCCATTGACAAAGCCGAGAAGGCGGGTCAGCCTTTTTCCGTGGTGCATTTTGATGGGCACGGCGTATTTGATGCGCACCGTGGACTGGGTGCGCTTTGCTTCGAGAGCAACGAACCAGGGGAACAGCGCAAACTGGAAGGCCGCAAAACCCATCTCGTTTATGCCGACGAATTGCTGGCCGCCCTGCGCGACTACCGCATTCCGTTCTTTTTTCTGGATGCCTGCCAGTCGGCGGTGACCGACAAAAATCCCACCGCCTCCGTCGCGGCCACGCTGCTCGAAACCGGCGTAGCCTCGGTGGCCGCCATGTCGTATAGTGTGCTGGTCAGGACCGCTGAAGAATTTGCCAAAGCCTTCTACGCGGAACTGGCGCGGGGTGCCCGCATTGGCTCGGCTATGCTGGCGGGGCAACGCGCCCTTCACGACCAGCCCGTGCGGGCGCACCTGCCCGAAGGCGAAAAACTCCGCCTGCAAGACTGGTTCGTGCCCGTCCTGTTTCAGGAAGAAAAAGACCCGCAACTCGTCAAACACATTCCCGGCAAAGCCACCCAGCAACTGGCCGCCGACCAGCGCAAAGCCAGCGCAGGCTTCACGCCAGAAGAGCCCAAACACGGTTTTATCGGTCGCCGCCTCGAACTGCTGGCCCTCGAACGCCTGCTGCTGCTCGAACCCTACGCTGTGCTAGTGGGGCAGGGCGGCGCGGGCAAGACCACCCTGGCCACCGAATTGGCCCGCTGGATGCTGCGCACCGGGCGTTTCCAGCGACTGGCTTTCGTTTCTTTTGAGGGTTTGAGCGATACCCGCTCTGCCCTCGATTCGTTGGGCAGGCAACTCGACGGCTCCGATTTTTCGGTGGCCAAGTTTAAAGACGAGGAAGAGGCCTTACTAGTGCTGGATCGCCGACTGCGGGAATTTTCGACGCTGATCGTGCTGGATAACCTCGAAAGCGTTTTGCCCGAACCTGGAGGTGTACCAATACTCGGCGTGGAGCCCATCGAAAAGTTCATGGCCTTTTTTGCTCGCCTGCAAAAAAGCAGCAAGGCTACCCGCCTGCTGCTCACCACCCGTGAAACGCTACCTGCTCCTTTTAATATTGGAAGAAACACCCGACGGCTCGGCCCGCTCTCCGAACACGATGCCCTGCACCTGATCGCCAGTGTACGGGACCAGGCAGGCTACTCCGCGAAAAGCCTGAATGTGGAAGATTTAGATAAGGAGTTTGGCGATCTGGCCCGCTCGGTGAATTACCACGCCCGCGCCCTCACGCTGCTGGCCCAACTGATTTCGGAGCGGGGCGAGGAACTACCCGATCTGAATGCCGATCTCAGCCTGCTCATGGCTGAACTGGAACGAAAAAGCCCCGGCGAGCGGGAAAACAGTCTGTTTGCTAGCTTGGAACTATCGCTGCGGCGTTTGTCCCCAGAGGTACGGACGATAGTAGATGTACTGGCGGTGTATAATGGTGGCGCAGATGTAGCAACTTGGGCAATGGTGACTGAACAGGAACAAGATGTTGTCATACAAGCGGGTATGGCCTTAGTGGCAGTAGGCTTGGCAGAAGTAGCGTTAGATAAATTTCCCTATTATTTCAAAATCGACCCTGCTTTGCCTGCTTACCTCAGCCGCTTGACTCCTCCTGAATTGCTGGAAGAACGGCGGCAGCGGTGGGTGGAAAGTATGGAGGCTTTAAGTAGATTTTTGCGTGAGCAACAAAGCAAAGATATGCAACTTTCCAGCGACCTCAGCCGATTGGCCGAAGCTAACCTGTTGGCTATGCTGGCTCAGTTGGAGAAACAGGCAGAGCCGGAACAAATTGTAAACGCTGCACAGAGAATAGAAAGCCTATTTGCTAATTTAGGCCGTTCGCAGGTGGTGCTTTTTGCTCAAAAAACCAGGGAAAAATCTGCTGTGAAGATGAGTGCATGGAACCATGCGCAGTTTCAGCATAAAGACGCAGCAGTGAACCGTTTTTTGGAACAAGGTAATTTGAATGCGGCTTATCAATTAGCCAAAGACACCTTGGAACAATGTGAAAGAGCAGGTAAAGAGGCTTACCCAGAATCGGCTTACGATTGTGCTATGGTACATTTTATGTTAGGAAGGGTGCTAAGCACAGGCGGACAGCCTGAAAAAGCCCTACCTTATTTAGAGGAATCTCGGCAACGGTTTTCAAACTTGACCGGGACAGGCAGTGATGCTGCGGCGCGCATGGCTTCGAAGTGCTTGACGGAAATAGGAGATTGTTTTTTGGCTTTGGGTCAATATGATGCTGCCGCTAAACAGTACGAAATGAATATTGAAACGGCGGAAAAATTGAGTGATTCGCGACAAGTAGCCGTTGGAAAAGGCCAGTTGGCTACTGCACGAATGTATCAAAAAGACTACACAGAGGCACTACGTTTGTACGCCGAAGCCAAGGATATTTTTGAACGATACCGTGAACCTGGCCATGTGGCAATAGCTTGGCACCAGATCGGCAGAGTGCATCAGGAAGCCAAAAACTACCCGGCGGCGGAAAAAGCCTACCAGGAATCACTGGCGATTGAAGTTCGGGAAAAAAATAAGGTAGGCGAGGCAAGTTCACTTGGTCAACTTGGTAATTTTTACCAAAAAATAGGCAGGTTAGAAGATGCCGTTCGTATGTTTGAACGGGCGGTTGCTATTGCTGTCGAAATGAAGGATTTGCAAAAAGAAGGCACTAGAAGAAGCAACCTCGCCGATACCCTACTCAAACTCCACCGTTCCGCCGAGGCCAGAATCCAACTGCTGCGGGCTATCGAATGTAAATCCCAGTTTGGTCATGCGGCTTTGCCTTGGACTACTTGGATTATCTTGTATGACCTCGAAATCGCTGAAGGTAACCTACCCGCCGCCGCTGCCGCCCGTCAAAAAGCCATGCAAGCCTACGCTGCCTACCGCAAGGATGGTGGGGAGAGCCAGGGCAATCAGTTCAATTTCATCATGGCGACGGCGCAGGCTTTACAGTCGGGAGAAGAGGTAAAGGAACTAAGTGAATATCTGCAATCTACGCTTGAACCAGGTGATCCCACTCATTATGTCGCACTTATTAATGCCCTGCTCGCTCTGCTGCGCGGCAGCCGTGACTCGGCCTTGGCGGATGATCCGGAACTGGACTATAGGGATGCGGTGGACTTGCGGATGGTGTTTTTTGGGGAGGGGTGAGGGGGCGACCAAATGGCCTTGCGCAAAAAATTAACGGGAATTTACTTTCCTCCCGGTGTCATTCCGACGTTAGGAGGAATCTGGCCAAGTGAAAAATGGATGATCCAGCTTCGCTCCTGGGCAGATTCCTCCTAACGTCGGAATGACATTGAGTTATAGAAAGATTGTCACTTGCTTTTTGGCCATTTCCAAGCCATTATTTATAAACCTTTATCAACCCTCATCAACTTTTATAAACCATTTTTCAATTCCTTCCCTCCATCACCCTCTTCATCGTCGCTCCAATCTGCGCGGGCGATTCCACCACAGTAATTCCATTTTCGGCAAGGATGCGCATTTTGGCGGCAGCCGTATCGTCGTCGCCGCCGACGATGGCCCCGGCGTGGCCCATTTTGCGGCCTTTGGGAGCGGTTTGGCCAGCGATGAAGCCGACCACAGGTTTTTTATTGCCATTCTCGCGAATCCAGCGGGCGGCTTCGGCTTCGAGGCCCCCACCGATCTCACCGATCATGATGATGCCTTCGGTTTCCGGGTCATTCATAAAGAGTTCGATGGCTTCGCGGGTGGTGGTACCGATGATCGGGTCGCCGCCAATACCGATGGCGGTAGAGATGCCCAGTCCGGCTTTGGCGATCTGGTCGGCGGCCTCGTAGGTGAGTGTACCGGATTTGGAGACCAGCCCGATGGTGCCACGCTTGAACACGAAACCCGGCATGATGCCCACTTTCGCTTCGTCGGGGGTGATAATACCGGGGCAGTTCGGGCCGATGAGGCGGCAATCCAAACGGGCCAGATAAGCCTTCACGCGCACCATATCCTGGATCGGAATGCCTTCGGTGATGGCCACGATCACTTTGATGCCCGAAGCGGCGGCTTCCACGATGGCATCGGCGGCAAAAGCGGGCGGTACAAAAATAATACTGGTGTCGGCTCCGGCGAGGCGCACGGCATCTTCCACGGTATTAAAAACCGGACGTTCGAGGTGGGTTTGGCCGCCTTTTCCGGGCGTGACGCCGCCCACGACGTTGGTGTGGTAGGCGATCATTTGCTCGGCGTGAAAGGTGCCTTCCTTGCCCGTGAAACCCTGGACGATGATGCGGGAATTTTTATTGACTAAAATCGACATCTATTAATGATGAATTACTAATGATGAATGATGAATCGATAATGATGAACTACTAATGATTAATGATGAATGATTTTTAGTAATTCATCATTAAATTATTAATCATTCATCATTAAATCACTTTTCTTTAACTATATAAACGTCCTCGTTCCGCTGCTTCATGAAATAGTGTTCGCGGGCGAATTTTTCCTTGGTCAGTTCAAAATCTTCGGCTTCTTCACGGGCCTCTTTGATTTTGGTTTCGTAGTAGGCGCGGTCAGTTTCCAGCCGTTGCTGGGCGCGATGCAGCCGCCATTGGGTCCAGAGGCTATGCCGGTCGAAGAAAATGAGAATGAACAGGAACGCTACCAGCGTAAGGTAGTAGCGATTCTGGAGCGGAGCCGGAAGTTTTTGCCAAAGCGATTGCCAGGGATTGGACGGAAGAGCCATGGGTGCTGCATTTTATGGAAAAGATGGTTAGGCCGCCCAAAAGTAAGTGTATTTTGTCAATCGCTTTACTTTTCCTCCCAGGTTTCAATGATCCCGGTCAGGCGGTCGAATATATCACCCATCGTACCTATCCCATTGATCGTGTGGCTCTTGTCCTGCTTTTGATAGTAATCGAACACCGGTGTAGTCTCGTTCTTATAGACCCCGATGCGATTGCGAATGATACGCTCGTCACTGTCGTCGGGCCGCCCGGAGGTGGTGCCCCGCAGCCGGATACGGTACACGATCTCCTCGTCGTCCACGTGCAGGGCGATCAGCCCCGATACTTCCGTACCCAGTTCAGCAAGCAGGGCATCGAGGGCTTCGGCCTGCGGAATCGTGCGCGGGAATCCGTCAAAAATAAAACCCCGGGCATCCGGGTGGGCTTCCACTTTGTTGCGCAACATGCCAATGGTGATGCTGTCGGGCACGAGTTCGCCCTTGGCCATGTACTCCCTGGCCTTCATGCCGAGCGGCGTGTCGTTGCCCATTTCATAGCGAAAGAGGTCGCCGGTACTGATATGCACCAGTTGATATTTTTCCACAAGTCTGGCTGCCTGGGTACCCTTGCCCGAACCGGGAGGGCCAAAAAGAATAAGGTTGATCATTCGTTGTCGGCTGTGCTTTGATGCGGCAGTGCGCTGTCCTACCGAATGGCAAAGTTAGAAAGCCGCCGTCCTTTCGTTTAACTTTTCCGCGCTGTTTTTAAAAGATCGTTTTTTTAGCCAAAGCCTGCTTTTTTACAAAATAAAATTTTATAAAAAGACGATACACCAAATAAAAAGTAGATTTTGACAAACAAGAAAATCGCGACCTTAGAAATCGGTGTAGCGATAGCGGTCTCCATACCTGCCAATCCAGTCAAACAGCCGCCACACATCCGCCGCCTGAAACAGTTCGGTACCGGCATTCATGGTGGCCGCACTGCCGCAGGCGACCCCAATCTGGGCCATTTCCCGCAAGGATTTACCGGCCTCGAGTGCCCAGACCATCCCGGCGATCATGCTGTCGCCCGCTCCGACGGTGGTTTGTTTTTTCACCATCGGCGCGGGAATGTGCTCGAATCCATCGCGGGTCACCAGCAGCGCACCCTGCGGCCCCAGCGAGACGACCACCACTTCGCATTTGCCTTCGTGGATGATTTTCAAAGCGGCGTCGTCCACTTCGTTCATTTCCAAATGCTCTACTCCGGCCAGCGCACTCAATTCGGCGAGGTTGGGTTTGAGCAGAAACACGCCTTTTTCCACCGCCGGGCGCAAGGCGGGCCCGGACGTGTCGAGGATCAGTTTGGCGTCTATTTGCCGGGCCAGATGCACGACTTTTTCAAAATAATTTTCCGGCAAACCCGACGGCAGACTGCCACTGGCGACCAACCAGGTGGGCCGCAGTTTTTTAACCATTTCCAGGCACTGATCGGCCTGCGGTTCGGTCATTTCGCCGCCCGCCATAGTGAAGCGGTATTGCTGGTTGGAGCGCGTTTCGGTCACGGAAAAACTCTCGCGGGTCTCGTGCGGTACTTTCAAAAGTTGCGTTTCAATGCCCGCTTTTTCCAGCAGGGAGCATAGCAAATCGCCATTCACGCCGCCGACCGGAAAGACCGCCGTGCTGTGGCCATCCAGTTTGCGAATTCCTTTCGAGACGTTGATGCCGCCACCGCCTGCGTCAATGCGCAGGAGCGTACAGCGCAGTTTATGGTCGGGCACGATGTGGTCGGTGCTCGTGCTTTTGTCTAATGCGGGGTGAAGGGTCAGGGTGACGATGCTCATTTCAAGTAGTTAACTGGTTATTAGTTAATTGGTTATTGGTTAATTCCTATTTTGCGCGGGCAATGATAGCAAAACTCGACGAAATAGTGCTGGTTACCGCTGCACAATGGCTGGCGGAACAGGATGCGGGCCTTGCTTTGGTACTGCAAAAATACGGGCCACCGCCGCTATGGGCGCGTCCGGCGAATTTTTCCACGCTGGTGCATATTATTCTGGAACAGCAGGTGTCGCTCGCTTCGGCCAATGCCGCGTTTCAGAAATTGCGGGAAAAAGTGGGCATCGTCACCCCGGAAAGTCTGCTCGCACTGGATGACGCGACGCTGCGCGACCTGGGTTTTAGTCGGCAAAAAATGCTCTACACCCGGCTGCTGGCCCAGGCGGTGGCGAGCGGCGATCTGGACCTGGGCGCCTTGGAACACCTGCCCGATGCCGACGTGAGTACCCACCTGAAACGCCTGAAAGGCATTGGCGACTGGACGGCGGATATTTATCTATCTGAGTGCCTGCTGCGGACGGATATTCTGCCCAAAGGCGACATTGCCATGCAGGAGGCTTTTCGGGTGCTGAATGGCCTGGAAAAACGGATTGTGTTCCACCCCGATTTCGAGGCGCGGACGGCCCACTGGCGGCCCTGGCGAAGCGTTGGCACCAGAATGCTGTGGCATTTTTATCTTTGCGAGCGGGGGCGGGTTGTTTCGTAGAGACGTTGCATGCAACGTCTCTACCCCCAACATGCAACGTCTACACGCAATTTGCCTAATAATTAACTAAGAAACATGGGTTTTTTCAAAAATAAACGGGTGTGGATTACCGGTGCTTCTTCGGGCATTGGCGAGGCCCTGGCCCTGGCCTTCGCCAAAAACGGGGCGCAACTTATTCTATCGGCACGCAACGAAAAAGACCTGAACCGGGTGGCGGCGGCAGCCAGCGAGGCGGGGGCGACTTCGGTCATCGTGCAGCCGCTGGATTTGTCGCAACACGCTACCCTGCCGCAAATTGCCGAAAAAGTGCTGCGGCAAGTCGGCAAACTGGATATTCTGGTCAATAATGGCGGGATTTCGCAACGCGCACTGGCCCTGGATACGAGCCTGGAAGTGGACAAAAAACTGATGGATGTCAATTATTTCGGGACAGTGGCCCTCACGAAGGCGGTTTTGCCGGTGATGCTAACCCACCAACTGGGCCATATTGTGACGGTCACGAGTTTGACGGGCAAATTCGGGTCGCCTTACCGCTCGTCGTACGCGGCCACGAAACACGCACTGCATGGTTTTTTTGATAGTCTGCGGGCGGAACTGAGCGAAACGCACCTGAAAGTGACGCTGATTTGTCCCGGTTTTGTCCGCACGGGCATCAGCATCCATGCGCTCACGGGCGATGGGTCGCAACTCGGCACGATGGACGAATCCACGGATCGGGGGATGGAGCCGGAAGCATTGGCGCACAAGATTTTACGCGCCATCGAAAGCGGGAAAGAGGAAGCTTATTTCGGGGGTCGGGAGGTGATGGGGGTGTACATCAAGCGGTTTTTTCCGGCTTATTTTTCGCGGTTGATCCGTAAAGCGAAGGTGCGGTAAGGCTGAACCCGCCGGTACTAATTCACCCGCGTGGTGGCCAGCAATCTTTTCATGCTGTATCGCCCGCTGCCCTTGCCGGCCAGCATAAGTAAACCGCCGATGATGGCCACGTCTTTCATAAACAGGATGGACTGGAGGCGTAGTTGGTCTTTCGGGTAGTTCCAAAAGTCATGCACCAGGAAGGTAACCGGCACCCAATACAGCAGCAGCAACACCGCCCCAAAAGTGGAACGATAACCGAGCAACACCATCAGGCCACCTACCACCAGCAGGAAGATAGTTCCGTAGAGGAGCAGGTTTTGGTTCCAGGTCAGTCCATATTGGTCCATGGTGCCCCTGGTCTTATCCATGTACAAAATGGAATCCACCGCCTCAAAAATAAAAATAGCGGAAAGAAAAATACGCCCGATCAGGTCTGTTACGTCTCTCATGGTCAAATCCCGGTCCCAGCCGGTTGGCTGCCAATTGCTTTGAAAATCAAGTACTTACTTGAAAAAGGCGCGCAAAGATAACGATTTTGACCTTCTCTTTTTGACGGATTATATTTTTACAAATTGCTGGGAGATCTGGCTTTTTCGATTCTATCTCATCCAGACCATCTTTCCGGTCGCCATATTTTCAGCCGTCTCTAATTTATAATAATAGACACCGCTGGCGGGCAGTGCAGTGCCTTCCAGCAGAATATGCTGATAGCCCTGGCCGAAATCGCCGCGCTGTACCCGGCAGATGCGGCCCGTGAGGTCGGTGACCGTCAAAGTCACGGCAGCGGCAGCAGGCAGGTAAAAGCCAATGTCGGTCTGGGTGGCAAATGGATTGGGTTCGTTTTGATAGAGTTCAAAGCCGATTCCGGCGACACTGGAATGGCCGTTTTTATTAAATTGCAGACCAATATCCATCCGCTCGCCGGTCGCTGGCGAATATGCTTCGGTGCGCGTGGGCTGGTTGAAAAGGCGCAGCATTTGGCTCAGTTCGCCGGATTGCTGCGCCCGGAAACGCACCGAAAATTCTGCCTGACCGCCTTCTTCCCAGGCCGTGGTAAAGGTGTGCGCTGCCGGGAAAACCGCAAAATTGTCCGCCCGCATACCCGCACCGGGCTGAATCTGCAGGACTTCGAGGCCAGGGTACTGCAACGTGAACTGGTAGCCTTGTACCGGGGCGGTGGCCCGGAAAGTAACAATGAATGTCTCGCCGCTGCTGACCACTCCGGCGCGTGAAGTGTCCGCAGGAATACTCACGTCGAAAAGGAGCGTACTACCGGAACGTTCTTCTGCATTCTGTAGGCCATTGGGCAGGGCATTGGCACTGACATCCCCCACTTTTATGGCCACAAAATCAAATGGTGCCACCGGAGGATGAAAGTTATTGACAGGTTTTTCTTCCGGGAAAAACGACTCGAAAGGGTTGGCCGGATCAGAAAAAATGTAGTTTTTGTCCACAAAACGCCAGGAATTATTGTCGGGCAATTCCTGATAAATACCGAGAATGAGCTTACGTAATTCTATGATATCCAGGGCGGTAATGGAGCCGGACTTATTGGCATCGGCGGCAATCATCCGGTAAGGCGTCGGAATGGGTTCCAGGCCCAGAATATGTTTGGAAATCAGCACCAGATCGTAGGTGGTCACGCCATTCAGGGGATTATCGTCCTTGACCGGTGTCACCGCAATACTGGAACCCAGCGGAATATTGGCATTAAAAGCAAAATCACCATTATTGTCGGTCAGGTCCTGATAATTGAAGGTGTTGGCCGCCGGATCGGTGCCCGTCAAGGCCACCAGTGCTTCTTCCAGACCATCGCCTAATTCAGTGGCCAGCTGACCCGCCACGGCAGCAGGGCCGGCTGGACAGTTATTATTGTTATCCTGTACGATCAAAAAAGTGTTGCAGTAGTCGGCATTGCCCGCCAAATCTATGGCCCATAATTCCAGGGGCTGCGACCCCAGATCGTCGCAGGTAAAAACGACACTGGTCTGCGGTTGCCCGGTGGCGTCTATCGGGAAATTCGTGCCCTGCCCGGCGCGACGCAAACCGTATTTCAAAAGATTGTTCGGGGTGCAATTATCCTCGCCATATTGTAAAAAATCGAGTGCCCACACCTGGATCATCTGGTTGGGCATAATATTGACTCCCAATCCACTGATGCAAGCCACAGTAGGCGGTTTGCAGTCTTCTATTTTAAAATTATAACTGCAAAAGACGTCATTGCCGCAGCCATCTTTGACAAACCATTCGATCCGGTGGTTGCCGTAAGGCAGCTCCGGGACGGTAAAAGTGCCAGGCGTCGCGGGGGTATCGAAGCGCAGGGAAAAAATCCGGCGGGTACTGTCCGCATTGACTTCATTCTGGATGGCAAACCGGTATTTTTCATTGATAGGCAAAGTACGCTGGTCGAACGTGCGCCCCTGACCACCCTGATAATTGGGGGTGAGGGCATTCCCGAAATTGACCATGCCCGGGGCAGGCGGCTGATCGCTGCTGACCACGGTCTCCATTACACCATCGTTATCCAGATCGAGGTACAGAAGGTAGGACGCCGTTACATTCAGGGCGGAGCACGAGTCAAAAGCAGCGATGCTCAGGTTGGCCGGACCTTCGCATAAGTCATGCGAGGCGGTCGTCGGTTCATACCAGAGCGGGTCGTTCCACAGCACGGGCGAATTGGTCGTAAAATCACAAATATCCACCGGCGAAACCGGGCAGCTGTCGATCACCGGATTTTGATTATCCAGGATTTTGATGATCTGGTTATAGGTATAGCAGTTGGCATTGGGCGACCAAAACGTACTGAAATCGGTCGGAGTAGGAGCATTGGGGGTGAGTCTTACAACAGTGGGTGCCCAGATGCCGATAGTGCCGGGCGGCGAAATGACCGGCGCCCGCAGGTTATTCGGGCTGTTCAGCGTGGCACTGGGATCGGGATTGGGAATATCAATACAGGGTCCGTTGGGGTCGTAAGTACACCAGTTGATGATCTTCCAGGTGCGTTCCAGTTTATAACACGCATCGGGCACCACGGTAAACAGCTGATCGGTATAGGTGGCCGCGAGCAGTTCACAATCCTGGCCAAAAAAGATCGGGGCACCATAGTTGCCCGTGCCATCGCAGCTCAACACTATTTTGTCGTCCGGGAGTTTCAGGTAATAATTCTGTGCATAGTCCACCACAATGCGCTGGCTGCATACGCTGGACTGCCCTGCACAATCGAAGGCTTGAAAAGTGCGGGTGATCGTCCCCCGATTGCAGATAGTATCAAACTGAGTGTAGTCCACCGTACGGATGGGGTTACCCAGGCAGCAATTGTCCGTTATTGTAGGATTGCCATACACCCACAGGGTGGGGTCAAAATTCTCACATTGCACGGAAACATCGGCAGGTGCCACGCAGACAGGTTTCAGTTTATCCTGTACCAACACCTGCACCATACAACTATTGCTGTTCACTTCCTCAAAGGTAAGCGACACATTGCCAGCCGGGACCGGCACATCATACACCCGCAGGACGACCGTCACGGTATTGCCAATATCGCTGCAGCAAAACTTGACATCGTCCCGAAACTGTTGGGACGACTGGCAGGAACTGTTATTCATGCGCCGCACTTTGAGACTGACCGGGCTGCAGTTGTCGAAAGAGCCATCGTTAAAAGTCGGTGCATCAATAGTGGCCATTCCATCGGGTCCCAGTGATACAGTAGTTATTTGCTGGCAAATAGCCATTGGCGCCGACTGGTCGTTCACGACCACTTGAAAAGAGCAGGTTCTGGTGCTGCCGCAGTTATCTTCAGCGGTGTAAGTGACGGTATGCCGTCCAGCGGGCAGGCAAGGCGTGAGCCCCATGGCTCCCAGCGTGTCGGGCAACCAGAGGTTATTGCCGGGAAAAGTAGTCAGGTTGCCGCCGACGGGATAGCTGGCAACGAGCTGATTGGAAAATTGATCGAACACATTGACCAGGGCTTTTATTTCCTGCACCCTGGAACAATTATCCGTCAGTATGACATCGGGTAAGTTCACAATGGCACAACAATTCACCGGGTCGGTACCCACGGTAAAATTAGCCGGGCAGGTAAACTGCGGCCCCGTATTATCAGCCACATTGATCAGTTGGATATACTCCAGCGGATTATTCGGTCCGGTAGCCATACACCACTCATAGATCGTCCAGGTACGCTTTATTTTATATGCCCCATCGCAGACCTGAATAATCAGATCATTATAGACGGCATTCAATTCGCAAAAAGAAATATTCGGATAGAGCGGAAAATTCTGCCCGTATTGCGTGCGATAAGGAGCGCCAGTTACGGTCGGGCTGATGTCTGGATTGACACACGACACCGTCACCTGGGCCGCTGGCATAGTGAGATCAGTGACATGAAGACGGCGAAAATATATGTACTGCGAACAAGTAGCACTGTTCCCATGGCTGTCAGTAGCCGTCCAGCGGCGAATCACATACGCACTCAGATCGTTCATCCCGTTGATACTGCCCGTACAGCCGAGGTCGTTCCAGAAATCCACATAATTCAACGTATAAGTAGTGCAATTCTCCTGTACAGTCGGGTAAGCCCCCGGCGCTTGCAGCGTCATGGATAAATAGGCCGGGGTATAAGTAGTAATAGCGCACGAAAGTTCCACATTACTACAGGTGATTTGCGGAGCCAGCTTATCTTCTACATGGAGTGTGCCCCAACAGGAAAGATTACTGCATATATCGGTTATTTTTACCGTTAAAGTCTGCCCGATCTGGGCACAGCCCAGGGGATTTTGCACCATTTGTCCCGCCGTATTGGTTATTTTCACCGTAAACAATGGATCGTCCGGCGTACCAGTCTGCAACATCATGTCCGGCGTAACCACCACCTGACCAGTCTGATCCAGCGATGCATTCACTACATTATTACAAGCCAGGGCTTTCGGCACGTGGATCGTCACGGTAATAGCATCCGTACTGGTACAGCCATTGGCGTCCGTTACGGTCACAGTGTAAGTGGTGTTCTGGGTAGGACTGGCCACAGGATTACAAATATTGGGATTGCTAAGTCCCGTTGCTGGTAGCCAAACGCAGGAAACCCCGCCAGCTGCTGGGAGTGGCGTGCTGCCCCCGGCGCAAATGGGGATGTCCGGGCCAAGATTCACCACCGGAGCGGGCCGCACGATAATCAGGAAAGTCTGCGGGGGACCCGTGCAGGTCAGCGCATTAACAGTATATTGTGGCACCACGGTCACCACCGCCGTGTCCGGCACGATTTTAGAGTTAAAAGCCGTAAAAGCAGGGATGTTGCCCACGCCCGCAATGGGCAGACCAACCCCGGCGTTGGTGGTGGTCCAATTGAATTGAGTACCGGGCAAACCGCTCGTGAAAGTGATGGGCAGCGTGGCTGCCCCGGGGCAAAGCACCTGGTTGGCCACCGGATTGACCGTCGGATGGAGGATGCTCACGACCGTAGCATCAGTAGCGAAAGCACCGCCAGCAGTGGTGACCGTCACCGTATAAGTACCGGCGTTGGCCTGGGTAGGATTGGGAATAACCGGATTCTGATCGGTAGAAACAAAACCATTCGGCCCCGTCCAGCTCCAGGTGACACCAACCGACCCGCCGGTTTCGGTCAGTTGCAAGCTGGCCGCACCGGTACACAGCGGCGTATTACTTCCTGCTATTGCGACAGGAGCCACTTGCGCGTATGCGCCCAAAGAAAGCAGAAGAAAACCTAAAGTCGCACAACAAATCCTGATACGCTGAATGGCCGTAAATATCCGCATGTTTAAACGAGCTAAACACCGCGCAGCGCAATCTCTGCGCCATCGTCGGTTCATGGTGAACAAACCAAAGTGAATCCGGGATATTGTTTGTTCCCCTCGGCAGACAAATGTGAACCCTTTCTATAGAGAATAGCGCGCTGCAAGACAACTATAAGGAGCGCGGCAGTGTTTGAAAGTTACATCTGTTGAAGACGGCCAATGAGTCACGAGATTACGGAGGGAAAAGGATTAAGGATTAAATTCATGCAAACATAAGCCGCCGCTTGTTGAATATGTTAGGTTTTGGTCGAAATTCACCAAAACTTGACGATTATATGTCGGTTATGACAAAATTGTACGTGCTTTAATGGAAATTGGGAAAAAATAGCAATTTTGTGGCGGAATTTTTTCTTATCGTCGAAACTTTCCAGCGTCCATTCGTTTTGATAGGAGTAAAAAACCACGACTCATCATGCGTCAGTTAAAGATTGCCCATAAAATAACCAACCGCGAGAGTGCTGCACTGGACAAATACCTGAATGAAATCGGGAAAATCTCCATGCTCACCCCGGAGGAAGAGGTGCGCCTGGCCCAGCGCATCCGTGAAGGAAACCAAGAGGCCTTAGACGAAATGACCCGCGCGAATCTGCGGTTTGTCGTTTCGGTGGCCAAACAATATCAAAATCAGGGACTTAGCCTGTCCGACCTGATCAATGAAGGCAATGTGGGCCTCATCAAAGCCGCCAAACGTTTCGACGAGACCAAAGGCTTTAAGTTCATTTCCTACGCCGTCTGGTGGATACGGCAGAGTATTCTGCAAGCAATTGTCGAGAACAGCCGCATCGTGCGGATGCCTTTGAATAAAGTCGGCTCCTATAGCAAGGTGAACGAAGCCTATATTTCGTTTGTGCAGGAATTCGAGCGCGACCCCTCCGATGAGGAGCTGGCCGAAGTGCTCGGCGTCACCATCAAGGAGGTGCAAACCATGACGCGCGGTACCGTTCGGCACGTCTCGCTGGATGCGCCCCTGTCGAGCAACGACGATGGCGAAGCCACCATGCTCGATGTGATGATGCCCGACGACGCCACCGAACCGGACATGGAACTTATGGCCGAATCGCTCCGCAACGAGGTTGCCTATGGTATGAACATTCTCGCTCCGCGCGAAGTGGAGGTAATCTCCTGCTACTACGGCCTGAACGGGTACAAACCGCTCAATCTGGAAGAAATAGCCGAACGTTATGGCCTGACCCGCGAACGCGTCCGACAGATCAAGGAACGCGCCATCCGGCGACTGCGCAAGGCGTACAATACCGAAGCACTCAAAGCCTATTTGGGCTGATTATTTTGCAGAATGGTTTAGGCCATAGAGGCTGTTTCATAAGTATAATTTAGCAGGGTTTAGATGGTTTAGAACCAAACAGAGCATTGATAATCAATGCTCTGTAGAAATTCTAACCCTTCTAAACTTTTCTGAACCTGACTTATGAGACAGCCTCTTTTTTATAATAGGCTTGTTTCGCTATGACCATCAATATATTTTATAGAAAAAAATTTCGATTGATGACATATGATTGATGAATGTTGATTTTTGATGTAAAAGACACGTCATGGGCCATCAAATATCAACATTCATCAATCTGCATTCATCAATTATTAGTGCCTTCAGTGCCTCCCAGTTGCATTTTTAAAAAATCAGGCGCATCATTCCTCCCAATTTGGTGCATCTCCCGTTAGGTTGCTTACCTTGCGGGCTTTTAATTGAGAAACAAACAGCAAATACGCATTGGCAAAGGGCAACGAGGAACAGGGCAAATATTTATTCGCACTCACCTAATCTTTTGACAATCAATATTTTAACGGTATCTAATCTTATTCAATTTCAGGGCGGAAAGCAATTTCGTCCATCTGCTTATGGCCAAAAGACCACTCGTCTCCAATCCTGATCTCCTGACCATCCATTCAAACTGGGCGGGCAATCCGCTCGACGAAAACGGGCGTTACCGCAATTTGAATCAAGCCAGCGAACGCTCTTATGGCGAGTTATTGCGGTGGCAAACCGGCAGCAATCCGCAGAAGACTGAGAAAAAAGCCGACGACTGGAACGTCGGCATTCAGCGGGATTACTCCTTTTTGAAGCATAATAACGATGGCATTGTCTGGCTTGGCCACGCTACTTTTTTGATCCGCATCGGTGGTCGGCTGGTGCTCACCGATCCGGTTTTTGGCAATTGCGGCCCCGTCAAACGTCGTTCCGATTTGCCTTTTAATGCCGAAAAAGTGCGCGGCCTTGACTATGTCCTGCTCTCGCACAACCACCGCGACCACGCCGACAAGGCCAGCCTCCAAACTGTACTCTATAATAACCCGAACGCAACCGTACTCACCGGCCTGCAAACCAGCGCACTGGTGCAAGGCTGGTCGCCCCGTACCCGCATCCAGGAAGCAGGCTGGTGGCAGCAGTACCGTACGGTGCCGGGACTGGAAATCGTTTACCTGCCCGCTATGCACTGGACCCGTCGGGGTGTGCGCGATCTGAACGATATGCTCTGGGGCAGTTATGTGTTGCGCGCCAATGGAAAGACGGTTTTCTTCGGAGCGGATAGTGGCTATGATACTCATTTCCAGGAGATTGGCCAGTTTTTCCCGGACATTGACGTGGCCCTGCTCGGTATCGGTGCCTACTCGCCGCAGTGGTTCATGCAGACCGCTCATACCAATCCGGCGGAGGCTGTGCAGGCCTTCCACGATGTGAACGCCAAAACGCTGGTGCCCATGCACTACGGCACGTTCGATGTATCCGATGAGCCTTTCGGCGAGCCCTACCGCTGGATTACTAGCCTGGAAGGCGAGGTGCGTGGCCAGTTGAAATGTCTCGAAATCGGGGAGTTTTTGCCGCTGTAAATTGTACTACCGAACCCTGTTCGGTGAGGTTGTCGAACGGGGTTCGGTGCTACTTTTCCTGTTCGATATTTGCCCCAATCCTATAAGGTTTTTGAAACCTTATAGGATTTAATTTATTGATAATCAGAATTTTATATTTAATTATCTGCGAAAATATCTCTTCTATCTTCCCGCCACCAGTTCCAGTATCCTTCGCATTTCCAGTCGCCACGGTCTGGCACTGCCCACAAAATTATTATTCATAAAACTGAATATCAACGTCTTACCGCGCCGGGTGCGCAGGTAACCGCTGATGCACACGACCCCGCCCATCGAGCCGGTTTTGGCAAAAAGCCAGGGCGCAGCCGGCACCGGCTGCCACCAGTCGAGCGTCGTTTCCGGGGCACCAGCGGTGGGGAAAAGGCCCAACAAACGGTCGTGCGGCTGCTCGCGCCACAGTTTCCAAAGTACAGCGGTGAGGTAGCGCGGACTGACCAGATTGTAGCGCGAAAGGCCGGAACCGTCCACCCAGCGTGGGGGATTGCCTCGCCCGCCGAAGCCCTTTTCGGGCGAAGGAGGGGTTATTGGTGTTGCAAATAGAGAGTCTTTGGCCCATTTTATAATCCTATCCTGCGCCAACAGGTCGTATTTCACCCCGGCACAAACGAGCAGCATTTGCTCCGCAATGAAGTTGTCACTTTGGTACATCATGCGGCGGAGGACAGTATCGAGGGGCGTGGAGTAAATACTCGGATTACCCTCCATACGAGACCCTGGCGGAACGTGGTAACTATTTACCTCTTTATGTAAAGTATCAACTAATAAATCCGGTAAAAACCTTTCTACCTCTCTTACGGAGAAAACCCTTTCAAAGCCTGGCGGAAAAATTTCACGCCAGTAATAAATCTCATTATCTCTATCCTGGGTAAAAGCATCCGGGAATCGCATCGTCATAGGGGCTTCTCCTAAATAGCCAATTTTCTTCCATATTTTGGGCTCTATATCCAACTGATAGCTATCCAATGAATATACGCGTTTTACATTGCCATAAATTGGAAACGGAGACTTCTCAGCGGAATAACTATAATTTGCATCATCCCAAGCCCAACCTACTCCCAGTGGTTCTTCAAAAAAAGCCCCTTCGTCTATATCTAATGTACTGTCTGCGTCAGTCTGCAAAAACTTAAATCCACTCTGCCAGGCTTTAAATGCAGGGTGCAAAAAAGTTGGATCACCAGTTGGAAGAATCGTTAACCCATTTTCGTCTTTTATGTATCGGAAGGCTGGCACCGAATCCCCCAACACGCCCAAACAAGTTGCTAGCGTCAAAATCTTCAGATTGGAGGCCGGGGTGAAATGATGCCCGCCATTCACATCGCAGAGCGTACGGCCCGTTTCAGGGTCGAGCAAGGTAAAACCCGTGAAAGACTGTGCAAAAACCGGCGACTTTTCGATCTCCTTTTTCAGCGTTTTCGCATAAAAACGTTCCGTACGGCGGGCCGTGGAACAAGCCGAAATCAGACCTATGCTCAGTAAACAGACCGGCAGCCAATGCAAAAAACGATGCATATTTTTTTAAAGGGCAAGGTACGGCGCAGCACTCGTCGCCGGGTTTAGCAAAATCTCGCTCCCCTATTTTTGCACCATTACCTTTTGAAAAAACCGACCACTACCCGCCTGTACCTGCAGCCAATACCAGCCAGCGGGCAGGTCGGCTATCTCCAACTTTTGGCCGTTGCCGGGCGGTAAAGTGGCTGATTTGACCAGTTGCCCCGCCGCGTTAAACAGTTGCGCGTGTGCATTTTCGGTGTCTAAATCGGGTGAAAAAACCAACGTCAACGCGCCGCTGCTGACCGGATTGGGGAAAACCTGCATCCCATTCGCAGCCGCAAACGTCACCTGCACGATCCGCGAGAATTTACCTTTTCCATCAAAATCCACTTGCCGCAGGCGATAAAAATTCGTACAGCCCCCCTGACACCCCCCCATGAGGGGGGAGATTGGCTTTTTATCCAAAAAGGAATAATCGTGGCGATCAGTAGTCGTGCCGTTCCCGGCTTCAAAATGCAGGATTTGCCAGTGCTGACCATCGCCGCTGCGCTGCACTTCAAAACCGCGATTATTGGTTTCAGAGAAAGTTTGCCAGTTTAAAAGCACGTCCTTCTGGACGGCCCGGGCCGTGAAATCGAGCAATTCCACCGGCAAAGCATTGGCCAAATCAGAGACCGTAAAAGTGGAAAGAGCATTCAGGCCCGTGGTTTCCACAAAATTCAGAGTCGCATCCCGCAGGCTGAAACCCAGGTTTTGGAAGCCTGAGCCGCCATCCTGCCAGAGTTCAAGTTCCGTCTCCGTATGGCTGCTCAGCTCGCTATCCAAGTATTCAAAACGCAGGGTGGCATCCAGTCCCGCGTTGTTAGTCGGCGTGATCTCAAAATAGCGGTTGAGGCCCGTCGTGCCGCCACTGTTGACCGGCACATGGCCCCGCCGGATGGTCGTCGGGCCCAGATCGGCGGAGGAAGTCAGATAAACGCCGAGGTGGCCGGGATTGGCCGCATTGGGGGCATTCAGGGCAACGGTTTTGACCACTTCGCCGCCCGTAGGCCCGATGATGGAACTCAGATCACTTTCGCCGACCATGTCTCCATTCGCGCCGAGAGTGAGGTCGAAACCATTTAAATCGAGATAACCATTGGTAAAAGTAAGCTGATTCTGCACCGCCACCTCCGACGACAATTGCGCTGTCGGCCCAGATAGCTCCACCACCAGATTATGAAAAGCGGGCGCATTGTTCCCGCCAATTGGCAGCGGTGTCGCACCCGTGCCTTTCAGTAAAAAAGTGCTAGTACCGGCTTGAAAAGTGCCATTATTGATAAAATCAGTGCCGTCCAGCGTAATTTGCGCATTGCCGGTGGCGGTAAAAGTAGCACCGGGTTGGATGAAAATCTGCGCCGGGCTGTTTTGAAAACCCAAAACCAGGAATATGGAAACCAGTGAAAACCGGATAGAATATTGCATAACCGATGGTGTTGTTTTATAAAAAATAATTGCGTGTCGCCTAAACCCAAAATTCATTTCTTCGCCGCCTCATCCTCTTTGCTAAGGCCCAATTCCGCAGGCTGCCCGTAGCCTTCCGGGTAGAAATACCGCCCCTTATCGCGCCCCGTTTTTTCCTGCACATCTTGGTACGGATGATCGCGGCACCAGGCATCGTTACGCACGCCCGTCACCTGCCACGATACTTCGAGACCAGGCGTACCACCGGCGATATCAAAGCGATTATCGGCTATTTTTTTGGCCACAAAAACCGGCGCAAACCCGCCAATGCAGGTCAATTGATAGCGAAAATCCTTGTTCAGGGCCTCAAAATAATCGGGCAATTTGATGGTAATTTTGCCCTGCCCATCGAGTGTGACGGTGCCGCTATATACATTGAGGACTTCGTTGCTTTCGACGCAGGCGTGTTGCAGGGTCTTGTTGGCCGGGTCGAGCGGGTGGTCGGTGAGGAAGTTTTTGGAGCCATTCGCCACGAAGAAATTTCCAAAAACCTGCACCTCGCCATCGTTTTGCACTTCAAAAACATTCACCCCAGTAGCCCCCTCCGCGAGGAAAATTTTCTCGTCGCCTGCCTGCGATTGAACGCTCAGCGACACATTGGTATATACACTTCTAAACCCGGCTTGACCGGTAGGCGTGATCCTGAATCGGCCACCCTGCACGTTGGGCGCATCCACCAGAAATTCGCTGCCGCTACCCACCGACACTTCCGTCTCCACCCGCAGACTGCCATTGACGTGCAACTGGTGCGTCGGGTTGGTCATATTGTTGATGCCGATCCTGCCGTTGGGCGCAACGAACAAGTCCGAATTGGAGTTGGCATCACCCTGCAAGTGCAGACCGTCATTGGTACCACGCAAAGCATTGATTCCAAATATATTGCGACTAATGCCGCTCATCTGGATATTGCCGTTGACCTGTAATCTTTCTATCGGGCTGTTGGTACCGACGCCTACATTCCCGTTGGCACCTACAAAAAACCGCCCCCCAAGCTGGCCGCCGGAATTAATCTGAAAAACATTGTTGCCACCCATCATGAAGGCCTCCGCACGGGTTACCCCGGACACATAACTATTGCCTTCCACATGCAGTTTTTCGGTCGGTGTGGTGGTGCCAATACCCACATTTTGAGCGAACAGGTTTTGCTGAAAAATAAGGGCGAAAATGAAACACGGGAGGAGCGGGCTGCATTTGCCTTTTTCCGAAAAAAGGAGAGTTGCAAACAGGTGGGCCATAGTCTGAAATAAATGACTTTTGAGAAGAAGTTTTGCTTAAAAAAAGCCTGATTGATTTGCTTTTTTCTTTGCCTCAAAAGTCGGGGGCCGCTCACCCGGAAACGGTGGATTCGCTGACAGGAATGGTGGACGCAGCAGTGCATCGGGTGGATTTGGCCACAAAAAAGGTGGAAAAAACAACGGAAAAGACGAAAAAGGGTTGTTTTAGGGTAAAAAACATTACTATTCAGGTAGCCGCAGCGCGGCGAAATATTTGTAGCCTATTAATCACCCATTAGGTCTTGGAGGTGCAGCGCACCGGAATACGTTCCGGTGC
>JANPIV010000094.1:0-38084 GCA_031425155.1 Saprospirales bacterium
TGGTGGTGGCACATTCGGCACCAGTGGACTCCAGTTTTACGATGTGACTTTTAATGGTGCAGGTACTTTGGGAGTAGGCGATATTCTCCACAAGCTCACCTTTAACGGTGCTGGAACGGTCAGCGGCGGCCAGCATATCCATGAAGTAGAATTCAAGGATAATGGCTCTTTTGGACCCAACAACTTCTTCGACATCATTACTTTTCAGGCGGGCAAAACCTACACTTTCCGACATGGAGCAACACAAACCATCAGCAACAATTTCAATGCTGTTGGCAATGGTGGGTTTCCTATTGAAATGAAATCTGATCAATTGGGTTCACAAGCAATTATCTCAAAAGCAAGCGGTGTGGTTTGCTCCGATTTTTTGTACTTGCGCGATATGGGGGCAACTGGCGGTGCTACTTTTTATGCAGGTATCCATTCCGATGATGTTGCTAATAACACCGGCTGGGTATTCCTGGAATGCCTGGCCTTACCCGTCGAAATGCTCAATTTTAGGGTAAAGCCAGTAAATAATACCGTCCAACTCTATTGGCAAACCGCCGAAGAAACCCAAAACAAAGGCTTCTATGTCGAACGTAGCCCTGACGGCAAGGCCTTTACTGAAATTGGGTTTGTAGCCGCTAAAGGCTACAATTCTAAGTATGATTTTATGGACGAACGCTTTCTCCGGACGATTTACTATCGCTTACGGCAAGTGGATACGGATGGCGAGGAAACATACTCAAAAATGATTTCAGTGAGCAGAGATACGAAGCAAGAACTTTTAATTCAAAAACGCGGCAACGAATTATATATTAATGGTTTGGAAGAAAATTCGGAAGTGAATGTGACGCTTGCTGATTTGGCGGGACGCGCTGTACTTTCTTTAAAAGAACAAACGAAAACAGAAGGACCTATCTTTATTCATTTAACTGACTTGGTAAGCGGAATTTACCTGGCGACTGTCCATAATGGTAGTACGACCCGAACTACCCAAATTTTTATTGAATAACTGCTGTCAAATGCACATTAAGAGGAAAATCTGACCCCCCTCCCGTAAATTTAAGAATTCATACAATTGAAAAATGGCTTGAAAGTACAAATACATTTGATAAAAAATACTATAGGATTTCGAAGTGTATTATACAGATAATGGATAAGTTAGAAAATCAAATAATTCATGAATGCGTTAAATTAATAGAATCACATAGATTAAAAATGCAGAACAACGACTTGCTGTCCATGCCGCGGAAGAGCCAAGCCGCAAAACCCATGTGCGGCGTCAAGGTAGCAAGTCATGAAGCAACAAGACCAATCGAAGACGACCCTAATTTAACGGATAGAAAATTTCCGGGTAATCCGACAAAATCTTATCGTTCACAACATCCATTCAGGGTGGTTGGTGAAATAACAATTTGGAAAGGACACCCCGAAGAACAAGTGAAAGCCATGAAAGATGCATTGGATAAACTTAAAGAACAAGGCATTGATTCTTTAAATGACGAATAAATCTTACAAAACAATTCCCCCCGATTGTGGCAGTATAACCAAATTGGCTATATTACCTCAACCGGAGGGGTAATAAAATAGGGTTTCAGGCCATTCGGAACTATCAATTTATTGCCCCTGACCCAGAGAATAGCCTTTTACGCCATCAAATTCGTACAGGTTTTCCGTCTTAATAACGTCAATATTATCTTCTAAAGCCTGGGCTAACAGGATAGGAATACTGCTTTTTTCAGCAGGTTTTCCATTGCTGACCTCAAAGCGGCAGCGCCAGTGATCGGTGCAGAAAGTTTCCTCGAAGCCATGTGGCCACACTTTCACCCCGCGATTGGTAATCATGGTCAAGCGAATGCTGCTGTTTAGTTTTTCCAGGTGTTCTGCCAGCTTATTCGCCTCGGTTCCCTTCCAATCTACAAATACATCTACACCTTTTAGCACCTTATTGGCAGATGGTTTGCGTTGGTATTTCGGCAAGTTGAGCAGTACGCCTTTTTCGTATTCAGCCGCTTTCAGGGATTTAGGTTTCCCGCCCAGTCTGCGGATCACCGCAGCAGCGAAAGCACTCGTCCCCACTAATTCCCTGCTTATTCCTTCTTTATATATATCCGCCGTGTGGATACCATCTTCAATGGTGCAGAGCCAGGCATTCTTAATAGTTTCTGCTACATCTTGTTGTCCAATATGATTGAGCATCATAATAGCCGCCTTTAGCAAACCGGAAGGGTTGGCTATATTTTGGCCAGCAATGGTGGGCGCTGAGCCGTGGATGGCTTCAAACATAGCGCACACCTCGCCGATATTGGCGGAGCCTGCCAGGCCCACGGAGCCCGATATTTGTGCAGCAATATCAGATACTACATCTCCGTACAGATTGGACGTAACTATTACTTCAAAAATTTCCGGTGTATCCGCCAGCCGGGCCGCCGCAATATCTATGATCCAGACATCTGCTACAATATCAGGATACTCCGCGGCGATTTCCCTGAAAATTTTGTGAAAAAGCCCGTCGGTCTGTTTCATAATATTGTCTTTGACAAAACAACTGACTTTTTTCCGCTTGTATAATTTCGCATATTCAAAAGCATAGCGGATGATCTTCTCGCAACCCGGCCTGGAAATCAATTTCAGGCATTGTACTACTTCATCGGTTTGCTGGTGCTCAATGCCGGCATACAAATCTTCCTCATTTTCCCGGATGATGACCACATCCATACCCGGGTGTTTGGTCGCAATAAAAGGATGAAAACTTTTGCAGGGTCTGATGTTGGCGTACAAGCCGAGGGCTTTGCGCATGGTCACGTTCAGACTTTTATAACCACCGCCCTGCGGCGTGGTAATAGGAGCTTTCAGGAACACCTTGTTTTGCCGGATGCTGTCCCAGGCAGATTTTTCGATCCCGCTGGTATTGCCAGATAAATAAACCTTTTCCCCTATTTCGACTTCCTCATATTCAATTCGGGCCTGAGCAGCCTGGAGAATTTCAAGGGTGGCCTCCATTATTTCCGGGCCGATGCCGTCGCCTTTGGCAATAGTTATTTTTTGCATAGTACTTGTTGATGATTGTTAATGCTGGAACGTGGGTGTTAAAACAGCCTCTTAATTTATTCACAGAACCTGACCTCAATGTTGCCAATGATTTCGACTTTCAAACCTTCTCTTTTTGCTTTTTCAAGCAAAGCAATCACCTCGGTCTTTTCTTTTACCATAGCTTCCGTTTTCTTATCCCATTCATTGGAATCGAAATGATGGTTACCTTCCCACATTCTCAACATTTGGATATTCTGATAATTAATTCTGCTCGTAATCAATTCATGGAGCATATCACTCGCCTCAAAGGGCGAAAAATTTCCATTTACAATTTGAATGATTTGGTTGCTTTCTTGTGTTGCCATGATTTTTATTTTTGTTGGCACAAAGGTGAAGTGTATTTTTATAAATTTTTATTTATATTTGCAATATCTATCATAAACAAATGTTATGAACTACACTCTCCACCAACTCAAAATATTTTTGAAAGTAGTTGAATTTCAGAGTATTACAAAGGCTGCAGCAGAGCTCTATCTTAGCCAGCCAGCGGTGTCCATCCAGTTGAAAAAATTTCAGGACCAGTTCGATATTCCCCTTACAGAGGTACTTGGGCGCAGGTTATATGTAACAGATTTTGGCAGAGAAATCGCTGAGAACGCCCGGAGAATACTGGAAGAAATAGAAGCCATCAATTATAAAACGAAGTCCTTTAAAGGTCATCTGGCGGGCAGGATAAAAATCTCCACCGCATCCACCGGTAAATATGTGATGCCTTATTTCCTTGCCGATTTTATGCATTTGCACCCCTCAATAGACCTCATCATGGATGTGACCAATAAAACCCAGGTAGTGAAAAGTCTCGAGCAAAATGAAATTGATTTTGCCCTGGTATCCATCGTGCCCGAGCACCTCCAACTCAATAAAGTGCAGCTTTTGCAGAACAAACTTTACCTGGTTGGAGGTACGCGCACCCATCGAAATCCAAAGACCCCGATCAAAAAACTGTTTGAAAAGCATCCTTTACTTTACCGGGAGCAGGGTTCGGCCACCAGGCATTCCATGGAAAAATTTATTGAACAGGAAGGTTTTCCTACCTACAAAAAGATGGAACTGACTTCCAATGAAGCCTTAAAACAGGCGCTTATAGCCGGCTTGGGTTACTCCGTTATGCCCTTGATCGGCATAAAAAATGAACTCAAAAGCGGGGAATTGGAAATAATCCCTTTCCGAGGGTTGCCCATTATAACCCACTGGAATCTGGTTTGGCTTGCTGCAAAGCGACTGTCGCCGGTGGCAGAGGCCTATCTCGGGTTCCTTCAACAAGAGAAGGAACGAATCATCAGGGAAGTATTTGACTGGTTTGAAAATTACTGAAATCGTTGGTTACGCTCCTCTATAACTGGCGAGACATACCTCCCCCACTCAATACTCTCGTGCCTGTTTCACATAAATCTTCCGACTCCCCCGATCCAGTTTAAACTCCACATCCATCGCAAAATCATAGAAGCCCGGGCTAAGAATAAAGTCATTGCTGTTGGCACCGAGATCACCGTACTGAATCAGCACTCGTCCCCAAACAACAGCAGCCACCACCGATTGAGTTCGGTGGTGGCTGCTGTTACAAATAGCAAAACAACTACTAATATCCTTTATTCTGCCCAATCTTCTTCTCTGTCAAATCTATTTCCGTCTGCGGAATCGGCAGCAATTCATGCCGATTTTCTATAAAATTCTTGCCCACACCGATCATCACGTCTTTGGCGCGGCCCCAGCGCAGCAGGTCGAACCAGCGGTGTTGTTCCATCGCCAGTTCGGAGCGGCGCTCGCGGTAGATTTTTTCGCGCAACTGGCTCTGGTCGGTGATAGTCAGATCGGGTAACAACAAGGTGCTGCTACCACGCGCGCGTTTGCGAACCTGATTGATATACACCAGTGCTTCGCCGGATTTACCGTTTTCGTTCAGGGCCTCGGCGGCCAGCAACAGGATGTCGGCGTAACGCAAAACGCGGATATTACCGGGGCCATTATCCTGCAAACCAGGGTGTGCAGGCACCCAGGCTTTTTGGTTGAATCGCTCATTGACGATCTCCAGGTTGTCTTTTACCTGCGTAACACCATCGGGCAGCACTTCGCCGACGTAGATCACTGTTGCTTCGCGCCGTGGGTCACCATTTTCATAAGAAGAAACGAGGTTATCCGACGGGCGATTGAAGCCCCAGCCGAGGTTGGGCACACCACGTACACCCTGCACCATGTTGTAAGGCGAGGCACCCGGGCCAGCCGCATCGGGCGTGGGTAAAGCAGCAGCATTGATCTCAAAAATGGATTCACGGCCATTCTCGCCGACCCGCAGGAAGTTGTCGGAGTATTTCGGGAGCAGGCTATATTCCCCGGAATTGATGATTTCCAGACACTGCTGTTCGGCTTTAGCGAAGTCATGTTCCACCATGTATAATTTGGCCAGGATGCCCCGCGCCGCGCCTTTGGTGGCCCGCCCTAGATCACCTGCGCCGTACTGCGATTTCTCGGGTAGCGTGGCAATAGCGTCCTGCAAATCGCGCTCAATCTGCGCATAAACTTCCGTTTTGGGCTGGCGCGTCTGCGCATAGTATTCATCCCCCGTCAAAGGTTTGGTGATGATCGGCAGGTCGCCAAACCACTGTACCAGCAGAAAATAACTGTAAGCCCGCAGGAATTTGCATTCGCCCACCAGCCGGTTTTTCAGCGTCTCATCCATCTGGATACCGGGAATGCGTTCGATGGCCAGGTTAGCGCGGGCAATCGCCACATAATGTCCTTTCCAGACGCTGGTCATGGCGGTGTTGGTCGCATTGAAGGTCAGTTCGTCTAGTTCGACCATGTAGAGCGCATCGGTCGGCGTAGAGCCTTTATCGGCATCGTCGCTGATGATATCGGTCAGACCAATCCACGGCAGGGCAATGACATCAAAATCGCGGTATTTCTGATAGACCGCATTGGTGGCCAGCACCGCTTGGTCGGCGTTTTCAAAAAACGTATCTGCCGTGAGTTGGCCCAGCGGTTTGCGGTCCAGAAACTCTTTTTGGCAGCCGGTGACGGCGAGCAGCACGACCACGGAGGTCAGTGCAATTCGCGGTATGGATAAAAATGCCTGTTTCATATTTAGAAGTGTTTGAATCAGTGGAATAAGATGTAGTTAAAAAGTAACTTCCAAACCAACCTGCCAGGATTTAGTCACCGGATAACCGATATTGTCTATACCGACCTCAAAAGGGTTGTCCGCATTAGAGAATTCTGGTGAGTAACCGCTGTAATTTTGTTTGGTCCAAAGGTTGGTACCGCTGACATAGACGCGGAATTTGCTCAATTTAGCGCGTTGAATTACTTGTAATGGCAAATTATACCCCAAAACTACATTGCGCAGACGAATAAAACTGCCGTCTTCGAGATAATAATCGCTCACCCGGTAGTTATGTCCACCATTAGTTATACGAGGTTTGGTGGCAGTTGGGTTTTCAGGGGTCCAGCGGCCTTCAAAAACGGAGGCTTCCCAGTTATACACCGAGAAACGGGCGGCTTTTTTGGCGTTATAGACTTGATTACCAGTCACTCCTAGTACGTCCGCAGAAAAATCGAAGCCCAGGAAGTCGAAACCGGCATTAAAACTATACGTCAGCGTCGGAATGGGGCTACCTAATTGTGTCCGGTCGGTGGCATCTATTTTACCATCGCCATTTAGATCCACAAAACGCAGATCGCCAGCGGTTTCGCCTTCCAGACGTGGAGACGCCTGTGCTTCGGCAACGGACTGGAATACGCCATTGGTTTTATAACCAAAAAATGAACCAATCGGCTCGCCAGGCACAGAATGCGTAGCAAATTCCCCTTGAATAGATGCGCCAAAAACTTCTGATTTCTGATCGTTCAGACTAACAATCTCGTTCTTCACCGGCGAAAGAATGGCTCCGACATTCCAGCCGAAACGGCCCGCCTGACGCCAGTTGAGGGTAATATCCCAACCCGTATTGCGCACTTTCGCCGTATTCACCAGCGGCGCACTACCCGAACCCACATAGTCAGGAATGGGCACCGCTGCAATAATGTCGTAAGTGAGGCGATTGTACCAGTCTATTTCAGCGGTCAGGCGATTGCCAAATACGCCGATTTCCAGTCCGGCATCGGTTTGGCGGGCATTTTCCCATTTCAGATCAGGATTACTATAATCTACTAATGTAGCTCCCTGATTCAGGTTTTCCCCTGCTCCAAAAATAGCGTACAAGCCGGATCTGATAACGCCCAAACTTGGATAATAGCGATTTCTAATACTGTTTTGGTTGCCCAGAATACCGTAACTAAAACGGAATTTGAGCCGGTCGAACCAGCCGAGGTTTTCAATAAATTCCTCCTGTGCGGCATTCCAGCCAAGACTAAAAGACGGGAAAAAGCCCTGGCGATTGCCCTCAGCAAAACGGGAAGATTGATCCACCCGCGCCGATACGGTGAATAAATAACGATTGAACAAGGTGTAATTAGTACGAAACAAAAAAGAGACCAACCCTTCATCATTGGCACCATTGCTGTTAGCCTGCGTCGTGTCATTACCTGCCGAGAGATACAACAGGTCATCTATAGTACCGGGAAAGTTGCGGCGACTGGCTTCCAAAAATTCAAATCTCCGTTGTTCTGCGGTGTAGCCACCTAATACCGTCAAATGATGCGTTTCGCCCCAACTGCGGTCGAAAGTGAGCGTTTGTTCCCATATCCAGTCGCGTTTCTGATTACGACGTACACTGAGCAGGTCATCTTTGACAATTTGAGAAGGCGAAACCTGGAAGATAGGCGTAAAAGCTTTGCCTGTTTCATTGTCAATATCGAAACCATAATTAGAGCGGAATTTAAAGTATTTGAACAAAGTAATTTCTCCGTACACTGTTCCGAAAAAGCGATCGTTAGCGCGGGAATTATTACTTCTATAAAACAAATCAGCAGCTGGATTCGCGATAGCCAAGCCGTACGGAGAAGTCGGGTCGCTGAAATTACCGGCAGCATCCTTCGGCGTTACGGTCGGCGGAACGCGATAAGCACTACCAATTACACCCGCCGGAGCAATATCACGTTTGACATTAGAATAAGCCAAGTTATTACCAATAGACAACCAGTTATTTACCTGAAATGTATTATTCAAACGTACGGTAATCCGCTGTAATTCATCGTTTTTCAGAATACCGGACTGATTGAAATAATTACCGCTGATATTGTAGGAATAACGCTCCGAACCGCCATTAATTCCCAATTGAATATTACTAATGGGCGCAGTGCGGAATATTTCATTCTGCCAGTCTGTGCCTTCTCCCAACGAGGCCGGATCAGGAAAATACTGGCTGTTAGTTAATTCATTATAAGATTGCGCAAACTGTGCGGCGTTCATTAAATCAATTCTTTTCGTCGTTTCCGTTGTCCCGTAATAAGAGTTTAGGGAAATAAGGGCGTTACCACGTTTTGCACCACTTTTCGTCGTAATAATAATCACGCCATTAGAACCCCGTGCCCCATAAATAGCGCAGGCCGAAGCATCTTTCAGCACTTCCACCGAGGCGACATCCTGTGGATTCACAAAAGAAGCGTCGTAGGTAATCATGCCGTCAATCACGAAAATCGGGTCAGCATTATTCAACGTACCCGTACCGCGAATGCGAATCACCGCAGCAGCACCCGGCTCGCCGGAACCAGGCGATACGTACACCCCGGCGAGTTTGCCTTGCAGCGATTGCGCCACATCCACCGTAGCGATGCTTTTCAATTTATCGCCCTGAATGCTGCCTACGGCCCCGGTCAGATCGCTTTTGCGTTGCGTACCATAACCTACTATGACTACTTGATTAAGTGTGGTCATATCTTCGGCGAAAGCAACATCAATACGCGTACGTCCGGCCACCGCTATTTCCTGGGGGGTGTATCCAGTATAACTTAATAGTAATACTGCTTCGCCGCTTTGGACGGCCAGTTTAAAATCACCATTTAAATCAGTGGCCGTGCCGTTGGTGGTGCCTTTTTCGGCAACCGTGACGCCGATCAGACTCTCGCCAGTCGCCTGATCGATAATGTGGCCCTGTATCTGCACTTGTGCATTGAGCGCACCAGTTAGTAACAGCAAGAACAGTAATAGTCCCGTTCGCCAGAAATTTGATTTGGTAAAAATTTGCTTCATGACTTGATTTTATAGTTAGTTGAGAATGGGTGGAGAAATTTACTGTTTTCTTTCTACTTGATAAATGCTCCAGATTCTGGAACGGCTCTGCCAGTTATTGATATTAAAAGCAGTAATCCAATCAGGGAAATAGCTGTACAAACGTTCCGTACGCATATTAGCAAGCACAGGTGGCAATTGTAGGGCAGGATAAATCAAGATATTATTAGAATTCAGGGGCAAACTATCCACTTGTTCTAATTGGGATAATACGATGACTTGCAGATTTTTAGGTTGATAAAAATGAGCCGTCAAACCGACCAATTGATAGGGGTTTTTCTCAATAGACAATAGCGTAGTGGACTGACGTTGGGTGTAATGATACAGAAACCGAAAACAGGGCAATGCTTCATTGGCCGGGGTAAGGCTGCGCAGGGGAAGTACGATAAAATTGACTAGTAATGCTAATGCGATTACACCTTTGGCCCATTTTTGTTGCCCAAAACGCTCCCACGCCGGTTGCCACATTGTTACGGCCAAAGCCATAAATGGAAATACTAATGGAAATAAAAAACGCAACTCCTTATGGCCCACCAACGTATGGGCTAAAAAAAATGGTAGTAAAGCCCAAACGAATACATGTTGCCGTTGCCTGAATCCGCCCCAAATCGCCAATGCCAGTAGTAATAAACTGATGGGCGGCAAACCCGTTAGTATTATTTCCTGCATGTAATACCACCATGGTGCAGTGCCCCAGTTAGCGGCCTTATTTTCCAGAATATTCGCCTGGAAATAGTACAGTGCCGTGAATTCCCACTGTCCGTACAACCAGTAATCAGCGCACACGCCCAGCACAAACGCCAATCCTCCGCCCAGCAGCAACCAGCCCCAATCCACGCCGCGCAACCGACGATAATAAAGCAACCAGACCCCTATTCCCACCAGCGCAAAGGCCATCTGGAAGCGAAAGAAGAAGGACAGTCCCAATAAAAAGCCGCCTATTATTAGTCGCCCCGCTACCCTATTCTTTTCTTTGTCAATGAACTGCGTAATAACCAACAAACCCGCCAGCAAACTCATTCCTGCCCAGTTCTCCGATGAAAAACGGACGCTCAGGTAAGGCATGAACCACAACAGTATAGCCGACCAAAGCAGCGTTTTTACTAGTTTTTCATTATTAAAAGTCTGCCCCAATTGCCTCACCCAAGCAAAAATAACCAACCACATCAACCAGCCGCTTATTAGTCGCAATATAAAGGCTTGGGTAAAAGGATTGCTTAAACCCGCCATTTTTAGCCCACTAATTACTAAATATGCCAGTCCCGGTTGCAGTCCCGGTCGGATGCGCTCGGCAAATTCCCAGGGCAAATCCGTGGCGGGCGTACCGCCCAGTTTATAGTTGGCTAATTCGAGTAGTTGAAAATGCTCGTCGGGATGATGATAGCCTTCACTGCACCAGGCCGTCAAGCCGTACACGACCAAACCGGCAAAGAGTAGATGGTTATTGGTTGTAGCATTTTTCACATTGACCACATTAATTCTTTTTATTGACCACATTATCATTCTATTCCATCTTCACTTTCACCTTTTTCACGTCCGCCGAATTACCCCCCACCATGATCTCAAACTCGCCGGGCTCACTACCGAAAGTCATATCACGACGATAGAAACTCAGGTCTTTATCCGTCAATTGGAACGTGACGACTTGAAAATCGCCCGGTTTCAGCATAATTTTCTGAAAGCCTTTTAATTCTTTTAATGGCCGGGTCACGGAACCAACCAAATCACGAACGTATAATTGTACTACTTCTTCGCCCGCACGTTTGCCTGTATTCGTCACTTTTACAGTCACTTGCAGGTTTTCGCCTTTTTTAAAGTTCGTTTTATTTACTAGTGGCTCCCCATATTCAAACGTAGTATAACTCAATCCAAACCCGAACGGATACTGTGGTGAATTAGGCAGATCCAGGTATTTGCTCGTCCATTTGGAATTGGGATCATAGGGCCGACCCGTATTCTTTTCATTATAGAAAATCGGCACCTGACCCACCGAGCGCGGGAAAGTCATCGGCAATTTGCCCGAAGGGTTATAATCGCCAAAAAGCACATCGGCGAGGGCGTTCCCGGTTTCCGTACCGAGCCACCAGGCTTCTACTACAGCGGTGGCATTTTCAGCGATCCACGGAATAGCCAGCGGGCGACCGTTCATCAGTACCACGATGACGGGTTTGCCGGTTTTTACAAGTTCTTCTACTAATTCTTGTTGTACGCCGGGCAATCCAATCTCCGCGCGGGCGGCGGCTTCCCCGCTCATCATGGCTTTTTCGCCCACGGCAACTACGACTACTTCAGCGTTTTTGGCAGCAGCAACGGCGGCAGCAAAACCGGATTTATCCATGCCATCCACGGTGGCGCAACCGGCTACATATTGACAAGTGGCATTGGTTTTCAAGCCAGTTAGTAAAGTAACACAATCCTTGGCATCTCCGGCCCCGCTCCAGTTACCGATCAGTTCACTTTGATTATCAGCCAACGGCCCGATGACCGCAATCTTCGCTCCTTTGCGCAGTGGCAGTGCGTTCTTGTCGTTCTTCAATAAAACAATGCTTTTACGTGATATGTCGCGGGCATCATCGCGGTGGGCTTTGGTCAGGATTTGCGTTTTTTCCCGTTGTTCGTCGCAGTATTTATATGGGTTTTCAAATAGTCCCAATTCAAATTTCAAACGCAAAATCCGTTTTACCGCATCGTCCACCTGCGCCAGCGGCACCTTGCCTTCTTTCACGGATTGGGCCAGAAACTTCTGATAAATAGCCCCTTGCATATCCATATCCACGCCCGCATTGGCCGATAATTCACCGGCTTCTTTTTCATTGGCGACCACGCCGTGATTTACCATTTCATTCATGGAAGTATAGTCCGTTACTACAAATCCCTGGAAATTCCACTCTTTACGCAGTATATCCGTTACCAAATACTTGTTGCCGGTGGCCGGCACGCCGTCATAGTCGTTGAAGGAGGTCATCACTGTGGCTGCGCCCGCTTTCACGGCCGCTTCGTAAGGAGGCAAATAGTGTTCCCGAAATTCGCGTTCGCTCATGTCCACCGTGTTGTAATCCCGTCCGGCAGTAGGTGCGCCATAGCCAGCATAGTGTTTTACACAAGCCATCATGGCGTCGTTTTGGGTAAAACTTTTACCCTGGAAACCACGCACCCGCGCTTCTGCAATACGACAGCCCAGGTAGGTGTCTTCACCCCCACCTTCCATGACCCGGCCCCAACGAGGTTCGCGACTCACATCCACCATCGGCGCGTAGGTCCAGTTCAGGCCCGCAGCGGTGGACTCGATGGCCGCGATTCTTGCCGAACGCTCCATTGCCGCCAAATCCCAACTGGCTGCCTCGCCTAACGGAATTGGAAATATCGTTTTATAACCATGAATCACGTCGTAACCAAAAATCAATGGGATTTTCAGCCGGGTTTCTTCGACGGCAATACGTTGCAATTCGCGGGTAAATTTGACCGTGTGGCTATTAAATAAAGCCCCGCAGGCACCCGAGCGAATGTCTTTGGTGTAACCTTCGCGGATAGTCGGTCCGGTAGCGCCCCAATCGGTGGTGTAGAGCGTCATTTGGCCTACTTTTTCTTCCAAAGTCATCAGGCGTAGTAGAGAATCTACGCGCTTATCAATGGGAGAGTAAGTAGCGACCATGTTCGGCGACTTTTCCATTTGTACCAGCGGCGAGCGGGTACAGAGGAAAGAGGAGAAGCCGAGGCTAATAAAAAGAAGGACGAAAGGTGTTATGTTGCGTTTCATGTTAATGTTGATTAATAATTTACTTATGCTGTGCAAACAACCACTCCAGCACCGCCGGATTATAGTAAGTTATATCCCAGATATTGTGGCCCATTGTAGAATATTCCGTGTATTTCACCGGACTGCCCGCTTTTTTCAAGGCTTCTACTATTTGCCAGTCATATTTAGGATATACCGCATCATCCAGACGACCGTGAAAGGCCCAAATAGGAATTCCTTTAATCAAACTGGCTTGTTTGGGATCAGCACCGCCGCAAAGTGGAAGACCGGCAGCAAATAAATTCGGCTTGCGCATCATCAGATCGTAAGTACCAAAGCCGCCCATAGATAAGCCAGTGATATAGATGCGTTTGGGATCAATATCCGCATTGGAGCGCATTAATTTTTCCACCAGTTCAATGACCATTTTACCGGGCTGACTGTAGGTTTCTTCATTAAAAGTGACCTGCTCCCAATCGCGGGTGACGCCACCCCACACTTCATTCGGCGGACATTGCGGCACTAACAAATAACAGGGGTGTTTTTCGCGCATTCCCTTTTCACAAAAAGCAAAAACGCCGTTGCGCATCTGAATGGCATTATCGGTGCCCCGCTCGCCGGAACCGTGCAGAAAGATAACCAATGGATACTTGGAGTCTTTGGCGGGCAACATCGCATTTTTCTTGGGTTCCATTAGTTGATAGGGCAGTTTATTACCCGCTGCATTCTGGTACATTTCCCGCCGGAAAAAACCTTCCGACTCCACGGGGATGTCAGGATTGGGTAAAGGCATCTTACGGCCCACTTTTTCCTTTTCAACCGTCACGGTAGATTGGTCGAGCCAGCCGCCAGTGAAGCCTGCTTTGCGCAAACCCGTCACGATGTAGGGGTTTTTTTGCATTAATTTCCAGATCATCCCGGAACGGTAATTTTCCAGCATCAGCACGATAGGCCCCTGGTCAATGCCGAGGTAGTCTTTATCCACCCAATACGGAAAGCCGGGTTGTCCGTTTCTGGTCTGGTCGGCCCAGGTAAAGGTCTCATTGTAGCCATCGAAAAAACCATACGGGCCGACCGGGTAGCGATTCCACATGGCTTCCAGCGCAGGCAGACAGATTTCCGGCGCAAAAGCGATAGAACTGACGGCTGCCGTCGGGGCAATCGTGCCATCGTCCACGAGATAGTTGATGGCAGCCCCACGGGCAGAATAGCCGTCGAATACCTGTTTGCGGCCATTCCAATTCACCTCGGCGTAGCCCGGTCCGTCGCCAGCGGTAAGGCCCCAGACATCCGGGCCGTAACCGACAAATTTCTTTGGATTATCTATACAGTACTGGCGGTTGGAATAAGTGGCACGGCGGCTATTCTCATGATAATCAATGCCCATGTTGCGCATATAGGCATCCTTAATGTCGCGAAAATCCACCCAGCAATGACTGTACTGGTGGCCAAAAAGCGGCCCGAAATTGACCATATCCTGGCCTTTATATTCGGTGCGGAAGTAGTGCTTGCACCACTGCTGCCACATACTGGGCGGCACCGGGTGGGTTGGCGAACCAATGGCCATGAGCACCAGCACCATCGCCTCATTATAGCCGCGCCAGTCGGCGGCGAGGAAACCGCGATCCGGGAACCAGCCCATACTCAGGCGGTTATTTTCGTTTAAAAACCAATCAAATTCGACCCGGCGATACAAGAAATCAGCCTGCTCGCGAATGCCTTTTTCGGTCGCGTTGTCCTGGTCAAAATAGGTCAGACAGGAAAGAATGCCCGCCATCAGCAGGCCGGTATCAATGCTGGACAATTCGACGTTTTTGAAGCGGAGCGCGGTCTTGGTATCCAGAAAATGGTAGAACCAGCCGCGATAGCCCGCTACCCCGGCAGGCTGGGCACCCTGGGGGAGATTTTTTAGAAAATTAAGGGTTTTCAGGACACGATCGGCGGCCTGGGCACGGGTGATCCAGCCGCGCTCGGCACCAACCAAATAGGCAGAAAGGCCAAAGCCGGTGGCGGCAATACTGGAAAAATCATTGGTCGGGTAGCGGTCGGGCACCTGCCAGGTGGTCGTATCGGTGGTCGCCCAAAAATACATGAAGTGGCGACGCTGGGCTTCGTCCAGACTGAATGGTGGCTTGGCGGCCAGTGTGGTACTGGCAGCACCGGGAAGACTGGTTGGCTGCTGGCCCTGCGTAGAGGAGCCACAGATAAACAGGAAAATGATTAAGGAAAAAAGTTTCGACATAGAAGCATGGAAGGTAATGTGGTCAATAGGGAAGGTAATGTGGTCAATTTTTTTAATATGGACAATGTGGGGCATTCTGCCGTGCTTGGTGTTTTCACCAAGCACAATTACTTAGGATGTTATGCCTAATCACTCACTCCGACCTGCACTTGGTGAAAACACCAAGCGCGGCGCAGAAATATTAATTAATCTTTTGTAATTTATTCAAGAAGATTAATTAAAAAATTTTCATCATTAAGGAATGGATATCGATGCACTGTTTTAATATGGCTATTTTGTGATTTTAATTCCATATATACATATTGGCCGTCAATATCTGAGGAAAAACGATTACTGTCATTATGTAATATATTACTCATCACTATTTTACTTAGATTGGCCCATTCTATGCTGGAAATTTTATTTTTCAAAAATGTATATGCAACTATTGTTTTACTATGTTCAATGAGAGGATTGTAATATTTCTGTGGCACTTTTTTGATAGAAGATAAAATTAAAGAATCGTTCTTCTCTATTAGAACAACTAGAACCTCATTAAAGGGTTTATTATAGATAATTCTAAGTAATGTATCTTTGGCAGGTAATATTATGTTGTCATAATGTTTCTCATTTATTTTTGAAAATAACAAAGAATCATAATTTATTTGGCCGATATTACGGATCAGGTTACTACTAGAAGCAGTAAAATTGCCAGCAATTGTATTGGAATCACTATTTGAACATTGTTCAAATAGTAAAATCAGTAAAAAAAATAAAATTTCTTTCTTAAGGACGATCAGGATCATTGTCATAATTTTTTTTCCGAAAAAAAATCATAAACTGCTTGGCTAATAGCACCTTCACAATCATCTTTCTGCCGTGCTTGGTGTTTTCACCAGGCACAATTACTTAGGATATTAAGCCTAATCACTCACTCCGACCTGCACTTGGTGAAAACACCAAGTGCGGCAAAAAAAATGGGCAGCGGAACCCTTAAAAACCGTCCGCTGCCCATCATCACATTGGCCACATTATTTTTTAATTGGCCACATTACACTTTACTGTTTCACAAACTTCGCATTACCCAACAAGGCACCTTGTTTGTTGAAGCCGGCCAGAGAATACAAACCAACCGGGAACTGCGATACATCGAGATCCGTCTGGCTATCATTGTACGTCTGCACCGAAGCCACGCGCTGGCCATAGGCATTGAACACATCAATACGGGTAACATTCTGGAAGTTATTCACCAACAGTCTGTCAGACACCGGATTGGGAGCAATGGACAGGGCCGCCACCGGGCCGGGCGTGAACACGTTTACGGTACCGCATTGGCCTGCACCAATGACGATGTCGTCAAAATAGGACGTCACGTTCTGACCGGTCGGTTCCACCAAAAAGTCAAAGAACATGGTCAGGCGCTTGTATTCGGCGTTATCGGCCGCTACGGAAAAGTCAACGGTGATTTCTTCCCACTCATTGATCTTGGTGTTGGCCACCGGAATTTCGATGGCGGGCGCACCGGTAGCCGAGCCTTCCAATTTTGCCGCGAAATTGCCAATGTGGTCCATGTGCACTTTGACCTTTACGGTCTTTACGCCCCGGAAGTCAATCGCCGATTCCAGATCGGGCGAAGTATAGATGCCGGCAAAAGGCAGGGCATCGCCGGCCTTGACGAACTCGCCGACGTTGGCGCTGCTGTTAATGCCACTTGGGTTCGGATTAGCCACCACTTTAAATTCATACCCTTCGGCCTCGAGTTGGCCATTGGCGAAGTATCTCCAGTCCAAAGTGGTAGCTGGCGTTTCGTTGTCCACGATGCAGCCATTGTAGCCTGCCCGTGCCCAGCGCACGTTGTCAATATAGTAAGTACCGCCACCGGCTTCGTTGCCAACGTTGAAGAAAATAACGATTTGTTTGGCCTCGGTACCCAGGGCACCACTGAAGTCAATGTCAAATTTCTGCCAGGTTTCAGCCGTAGTGATAGTATCAAAAACCTCGACGCTGCTCGGCCCTTGTAGTTTGATCAGGAAAGGCACGTTGGCAGTAGGCGACCACACCTGGAAGGTCAGGTGATTATACACCGACAGGTCGGGGGCGTTCGCGAATTCAAAACCAATACCTGCATACGCACCGGCTGGGTCCACATATTCACCTACTTTCAAGGAACTGTTGCCCATTGGGTCCGGGTTGTTGACCGTTTTCAGGTCATCCTGACCATAGAAAATGAGTGCGTAATTGTGCTGGCATTCAAAATCCTCGATAATATTCGGGATCGGCAACACATCCGCACAAGCATCAATAGTGATCTTCGACTGCGTCAGGTTGTCAATACACCAGCTCTCACCGGCAGCAGCACTGCCCGCGTTAAACACAAGGCGAATTTCGCCGAAGTTCGTAATAGCATCGAAGGCGGAAAAATCAAAACTCAGGGTTTCCCATTCGCCGGGCGTCGTAATATCTGCCGTGGCTTCCTTATTCCCTTCGGTGGGAGAACTCAGTTGCATCGTCACCGTGCCGCCGCCCGCTGGGCTCAGTACGTCTATGTTGAACTGACCGTAAGTGGACAAATCCAGATTTTCAACCGGCGAGATGGCCTGCAACGTCGAGAAACCGGAAGTTCCTTTGGTGTAGCAACCTACTTCCGTAGAGTTGTTCACGTCATTGGGATTGGCGTTATCCGTTGGGCCGGTAAAGGTGCCGTGGATCACTTCATTCTGATCCAATGGCTGCCAGGCCAGGTGTTGTCCGCCCTGGAAATCTTCCAGCACGACCGTAGGGGCTCCTGATAGTTTGATATCATCTACATAATATACATCGCCGGGTTCGCCATTGACGAATGCGTTGATGAACACCACAATTTTTGTATGTCCTTCCCCAGCTTCGCTGGCAAAATCAGCCGTATAAGTGACCCACTTATTGAGTTCGGTCACTTGCAGTTCCACCTCTTTCGGGGAGGTTCCGCCTTCCAGTTTCAATAATAAACGACCGGCTTTCGGAGCCCACAATTTGAGGCTGAACTGGTTTTTAGCCGTCAGATCAATCGGATTCTGAAAATCTAGCTGGAAGTTGGAAAATTCAGTACCTGGGCCGGAAGGATCATCCCATTTGCCGACTTTTGGTGAATTGTTATCGCCCGACGGAGCCGGGTTATTGACCACCGAAAGGGCCGACCAGTCGCCGGCATACGTGGCATTGCGATTGCACTCGAAATCGTCTATAATGTCCGGGTCGGAGGCCACCCCGAGGCAGGCACCTTTGGGCACTGCACAGATATTATCAATATAATAGGTGTCAGCACTCGTTTCCACGCCCGGATCGAAGAACAAAATCATTTTGCTCAGGCCATTATTAGCAGCGGCTGCACTGAAATCAAAAGTGTATTCCTGCCAGGCATTGGTCACCGCAATATTCTTGGTGACTTCTACCGCTGGGCCTACGCCTTCCAGTTTCAGCAGCACCTGTGTGGCGGCTGTGGCATAAATGTGGATTTTAATCTGATTGTACACCGATAAGTCGAACGGTGCGCCATTATCAGCCAGCAACAGGCTGTAAGCGTGTGCGCCGCTTTTCACGTACTGACCTGCATTGGCCGACGAGTTGATGGAGTTGGCACCCGGATTGGCTACCGGTGCCGTAAATGTACCGTCCAAACCCTGGAAAGTCAGGCCCGGACCTTCAAAATCAGCGAAGCAGACCTGGGCCTTTTCCAGCCGGATATCGTCGAAATAATACGAAGCCGAATCGTTGAGTACGAAGGAGTTGAAAGAAATCAACAACTGATTCAGTGCGATGGCCCCGGCATAAGCGGAGAGGTCAAATTTGTATTCGACCCACTGGCTGGCTACGGTGATGTCCACAAATTTCTCGGCATTTACACCGCCGCCCTGAAACTTGAACAGCATCTTCGCCGGGGCCGTTGGCGACCACACTTTCATGCTGACCTGGTTGTTTTCCGAAATATCAATCGGGCCAGCCAAATCGGCTACGGCAAAATTGAAATCGAAAGCCGGGTTGTTGGTGTACTTACCCACATTGGCACTGGTATTAATACCGCTTGGGTCGGGATTGGCTATTACACCATCAAAGGTTCCGTTCAGGCCACTCCAGGGCAGATCAGCCCCGCCCTCGAAATCTTCGAGCGTCTGTGCATACGCGCCGAATATGCAGCACATACTCAGCAATGCAGTGAGGAAAAGATTTTTCATAAGCACTTTTTTTGAATTGGTTAAGTTGTGAAGGAAACAGGTTTGTTGTTAATCTACTATAATCGAGCGGCTCACTACCCCACCCTGCTTATTTCTCAAAGTCAGAATGTAGGCTCCGTGCGTCAGTTTTTTAGCGTCAAATATCTCGGTTGAAACGCCATTCGGCACTAATTTTTCTGAAAAATAATGGCATATTAACCGGCCTTGGGCATCCGTTAATTCGGCAGTAATTAGTTGTTTTTCCAGAGTAGAAAATTCGACTTTAAAATTATCACCACTATTAATTGGGTTAGGAAAAACCGCGGCATCGAAGCCCGCTTTGACCAGATTATTTTCTTTCGTCGCCGAATTATCCGGCTGAAAACCCATTGCCAGTAAAGCGGGCTCAATCTCCGGGTTTTGCATAAATAACTGCCAGAACAGCCCGCTGCGCTGGTTCTCAATCATCGCCACAATCGGGCCTTGGTCAATCGCTAAATACGAATCGGCAAACCAGTTCCGGTCGAGGTTGTAAGCATCATAAAAACCATAAATACCCCAGAGTTGCTGGCCCCGCACCCGGTAAAAATGCCGAAGCGCATCCATGCTTTCCGACGGCGTGTAAGGCATGGAAGACAAGGCTGCCGTGGGCGATAAAGTGCCATTATCATTGGTCGGATAAATATCGTGGGCGGCATACCCATCGGGATCATCGCTGGCGGTGAGACCCCAGGCCTGGGCGGAATACCCGGCGTGTTGTTCCGGGTTGATCTGGCAGTAAGCACGTTGGATGAGCGAATGGTTGCGATTACGCACGAAATAGTTGCAGTAATTGTCGCGCCAGCCCCGTGGATCGAAGCCCAGATAGGAATAATGGGCAAAGAAAAGAGGTCCGCCGCCAAACGGCCCGCAGTAAATCGGGTAGCCAAAATGCACGCTCGGATTGGCGTAATTGCCAGAAGCCGTCCAACCCGTCTGGTACAGGCTGCCCGGCACCGGATGGGTCGGCGAAGCAGCCGCCAAAATATACACGATCTGCGCTTCATAGAAACCGCGCAGCGGAAAATTCATCTGCCAGGCGTAGTTGGGCGACCAATGCCAATACAGCACCGGGCCATTGGGCGTCTTGCGAAACCAGTCCCATTCCACGTCTTCCCAGAGGCCATCTATGACCTCGCGCAGGGCATTTTCGTTGGCATTGTTTTGATCAAAATATTGTCGTACGGCCAATAGGCCCTGCATCAAAAAGGCCGTTTCCACCAGATCTGCGCCATTATCGAACTGGCTGAATGGATAGACATTGCCATTCGTGCCATTCATCCAATGCGGAAATGCCCCATGAAAACGGTCGGCGTATTGCAAAAACGACACTATTTGCAGCATCCGGTTCAGGGCCTGGGTGCGGGTAATCCAGCCCCGCTCGGCCCCGGCCACAATAGCCATCAGGCCAAAACCGGAACCGCCAGTGGTCACGATGTCGGGGTTGCCATTGCTGCGTTCGCGGGCCAGACCGCTCACCGGATGGCCATAGTCCCAGAAATAACGAAAGGTGTAATGCTGCACCATATCGAGCAGTTGCTCGTCGGTCATCACGTAAGTTTGTGCGGAGGCAGTGTCGGAAAAAGCCCCGGTCGTGCTTCCGGCTACTGCCCGCACTTCGTATTGGCGTGCCACGTTTTGGCCTTCATCGCCAGTCCAGTCTATGAGCGTGGTTTGGCTGGCATTTACAGTGGTCAGCGGGGTGAATTGGGTGCCGCCATCGCTGGAGCGATAGATTTGGTAGGTAGTGACTCCGGCACTGCTGCTGGCTTCCCAATGTACCTCCACATGGCTATCGTACCCGGTGGCGGCCACTCCGGTGGGAGCGACGGGGGCTTGGGCAATAGCACATTGGGTGACTAAAAAGAGAAGTAGTAAAGTGGTGTAGTTGTTTCTGGTCATATCAATCCCTCAATTTCGGTTTTTGGGTAATAATTCGGCGTCCGCGTTTTTTTTCAGCATGAAATTATGACAATATACCCGAATTTGAGTTTAAAACTACCTCACCAAAACTACACCACGGCCAAAATGAGCAAAAACACGGCTTTAAAGGCCATAAAAGCGGACATTATGGGGTGGGATTTTTTTCTTAAAAAGCCATAATAAACTCGGTGAGGTTGGCATCTTCGGGCAAGCCGAGTTTTTTGCGCAGGCGATACCGTTTATTTTCTACGCCCCGGATGGAAATATTGAGTAACGGCGCAATCTCTTTGGAAGCCAGATTCATCTTCAGGTAAGCAGCCAGACGCATATCGCCCGGCGTAAGATCGGTGAAGCGGGCCATCAGCCGTTTGAAAAATTCGTCGTGGACTTGGTTGAAAGATTCCTCAAAAATTTCCCAATCATGGTTGCCTTCCAGGTGCGCATCTATGCGGCGCACGATTTTTGGGAGGGCCTGCGGATCGTTGCGGGCGGCCAGCAGATCGTCTTTCATGCTTTGGAGTACCTCGTTTTTGCGGATCAGGTGGAAGGCAGCATTGGAGAGTTCGCGGTTTTTATTTTCTACTTCCAATACCAGTTTTTCCTTTTCGGCCTCCGTCCGCTGGCGGGCCAGTTCGCGGGCTTGTTCGGCTTCCAGGCGTTGCAGTTGTTGCCGGAGGCGACGACGGTTGAAGTATTCGATATACCAGGCCAGCCCCAAGCCCAGCAAAAAATAGATCGCCCAGGCCCAGCGCGACCGATACCAGGGCGGTGCAATATCGAAGGCCAATTGTGTCTCTCCGCCAGTGTCCGCGCGAACGCGAAAGACGTAGTGGCCGGAGGGCAAGTTGACAAATTCCTTTTCCGGGCTACTCTGCCAAACCGACCATTGACTGGAAAAACCTTCCAATTGCCACGAAAACTGCGGAGAATGCTCAAAAAACGGGCTCGCAAACTTGAATTTCAGGCTATTCTGTCGCCACAACAACGACAATTCCGGCGAATTTCCCGCCCATACCAGTTCTCCATTACCCGTTTCGACGGTACGAATAACCGGCGCGACCGCCGTGGGATGATGATTCGTTTCTGCCAATGCCCGACGATTGAGCCAGGCAAAGCCATTTTCAAGACAAAATAAATAGTGATCGGACGGCAACGCGACGGCGTTCTCAAAACCCGGCACCAGCGAAAGTAACAAAGAATATTGCCGGGCATCGGGGGTGAAAAATCGTAAACCGCTGCTATCTACTGCGAAATAATCGCCGTCCGCGCCGGGCAGCCATTTCTGGCGAATGCGTTCGGTGGTCGCCGGAAGGAACCGCACCTGATTGTCCGTGGTCATAATGCGCAGAGGAACAAAATCGGCATTGACGATGATGTTGCCATGAATGGCCGCCAGATCAAGTTTAAAATCGGTCGGCAGGCCATCGGCGCGGGTAAAAACCCGAAACTCCTGCACCTGACTCCAGTCATCGTGGAGACGCAGCCGAAAAAGGCCCTTGCTGGGATGCGCGCCCCATAAATAGCCGAGCGAATCAAAGGCGATTTTTTTCAAAGGTTCACTGAATCCGGCCACGCGCTGCCCCGTCTGCCAGCGACCCAGCGCATCCTTGCGAAACACCACCAGGCCAGTATAAGTGCCCTGCACCAGCACATCATTTCGCCCCGGCACAGGTATGGTATGCCAGCCGCCGGTGACTTCCGACAACTTGTGTGCGACGGTATTCTCGATGAGAAAGGTGCCACTATTATGACCGCAAAACAATTGATTATCAAATATTTGCAACTGCCAGACCTGGCCTTGAGTGCCTTCAATCAGTTGAAAATGATTGGGACAAATACCGTCGTCGGTGCAAAGGCTACGGACAAATACACCCTGATTGGTGCCAATATAGAGGCGGCCATTCCATTGGGCGGCGGTGTAAACGGTACCAATTTTGCCGCTTTGATCGGTGAAAATAGTCAGCGGTGAACGCAGGGCCACCAGATCAATACCCCGGTCGAGGCCCAGCCACAGGTTGCCTTCCCGGTCTTCGGTCAGGGCCAGCACCGTGTTGTTTTGCAGACCATTTTCGCGGTTGAGGTGATAGCGGAGTCGGCCATTTTCATCCAGAATATAGGCTCCGTTCAGGATGGTTCCAATGGCCCAGCCGCCGTCGCGTAGCGCAATGGCGCGGTTGAGTTGGTATTGCTGGAAGGCGGTATTGAGCGGGTTGCGCCAGGGCTGACAGTGACCCTGTTGCCACTCAAATATGCCGTGACTGGTAGTGCCAATCCACACCCCACCCTGACCATTGGGCACCACAAATTGTACAATTTCCCCGGCCAGCATTTCGGTGCCGGAGAGGAAGCGGAAGGTGCCATCGGGCAGTAATTCGTACAGCCCGCGTCCGATGACCGGCAACAGTACCTGCCCGTCTACCAGCCGTGCGAACATGATGCTATTCGGAGGCCGCAGCACCGTAACTTTTTGATAATCAAATTTATAAATAGAGGAAAAAGATTGGAATAACACGAAGTCAGACCCGACCAGAATGTGCCATATTTCTTCTTTGCCCAACTTATCAGCGTCCACCCCCTGACTGAGCGAAGTGTACGCAAAACGCCCGTGCTCGTCGGTTTTCCAGTAGCCGAACTCGGCAAAACCGCCACAGAACACCTCGCCGTATGGCCCCGTGGCCACGGCACGAATGGTCTGCTTTTCCGGCAAGAAAAAGGACTGCCAGCGGGTGCCGTCGAACTCGAGCAAGCCGCCGTTATTGCCCGCGTAGAGCCAGCCGCCGGTGACCGTATTTTGTGCCAATGCCCAGTTCTGGTTTTGGCCGCCGTAGTCCGCCGGAAAAAAATTGCGGATACGTGGCACTTCCTGGCCGAGGGCATGACCCGTCAGCAAAAGCAGGAAAAGAAGCAAGGAATTGGACACAGACTGCACCCGGCAAAGTAACGGTGCTTTCACCAAAAGGAGGGACTGGTGCACAGCACAAGAAGTGACACTTTTTGAAAAGTGTCACTTCTATCACGGACTTATTTCTGAAAAATGGGGAACAGTTTGCGCAACAGGTTCATCGGCGAAAAGTCGCTTTTATGTTGCATGACTTCAACAAAAACCAGTTTCAGGTGCTGCTGAACGCTGGAAACGGCAATAACCACCAGCGAACTGGCACCGTTATGCTCTTCCCGGACTTGTTGCACGGAATCCAGGCGCCAGTCATTGGACTGAATAGATTGATCGGGCCTTTCGGCTATTTGACTGTCGGCTAAATGGTAGCCTTTGGCGGTGAGGGTTTCGAGGGCATCAGGCAGGGAGAGGTACTTGATCATAAAGGACAACTTTTTTGCGGGAGATGATTAAAAACGTATGCCAAGCGTAAACGCGGTGTGGTATGCAAAATTTTTGCGAATGGTTTTTAAATGGCGGGAATGTCAGCATTGGCCAATTGATCTGTTGGCAGGGATTTACTCGTACATTTCGGCTAAAATCGGTTGGAATGAGGTATTTCTTGCTAAAAATGGCTATCTGGATAGTTGGCTTTATTGCTGTTTCTGCCTTGCCCGCCGAAGCACAAAACACGACCCGGGATAGTTCAGTGCGTTTTTTTGGTGTGCCATTAGTATCCTACAGCAATGATACGCGCTGGGGCTTTGGGGCGGCCGGCATCGTCACTTTTCGCGGCAATCCTCTGCGTTCCAGCGTTACTTTTGGCCTGCTCTATACCCAACGCAAGCAGTTTTTACTTTATTTTCCCTACCAATGGTTCAGCCCCAATGGCCAATGGCGAATATACGGCGAAGCTGGTTGGTATAAGTATTTATATCAATATTTTGGGGTAGGAAATTTTTACCCGGATGATTTTTTGGAAACTTATACGGCCCAATACCCCCGCTTGCGGCTGACGGCGGCAAAACATCTGACGGCCCGGCATTTAATAGGCCTGCGTTATAACCTGGATGTATATAATATTGTGTCCAGTTCCGTTGGAAGCGAGGTCAGCAGAAAAGTGGTGTATGGCGCGGAGGGTGGCCGTTCTTCGGGTGTGGGTCCGGTATGGCTGTACGATTCCCGCGACAATCAGTTCTATCCGCATCGGGGTTGGCTGGCTGAGGCAGCATTGTTGGGAGAACATAAATTTATTGGCAGTAACTTTGAGTTTTTGCGCTTTTCGCTCGATGCGGTGCGCTACTGGCCGCTTGGCTCCGGTATGACGCTGGCCACGCAGGTGATGGCGCAGTTCACGGGTGGCAACGCTCCGTTTTTCAACCTTGTGCAATTGGGCGGCACTAAAAAATTGCGCGGCTATCCCGACGGCAAATACCGCGACCGGCACCTGCTGCTCGGTCAGGCAGAATGGCGCTTCCCTATTTTCTGGCGTTTCAAAGGCGCCCTTTTCATGGCTACTGGCACGGTATTCGGCACTGCCGGGGAATCACTGCACTGGCGGCCTGAAGGTGGCGGCGGACTACGTTTTGAATTTGATAAAAAACAAAAAATACATTTGCGGATGGATTACGGAATTGGCGATGGTCGCGAAAATTCCGGTTTTTACCTGACTTTTGGAGAAGCTTTCTGAATGCAAATTGAAAATTGATTAGTAAAGAAAATTTTGGCTGAGGAAGTATTATCATGAATATTACAGACCCTGTACGCATTTCTATCATCATTCCGGTCCTGAATGAAGCCGGGCGAATCGGCGACCTGGTGCAGTTCCTTTTCCGCCACGGAATGGATTTTGTAGAAGAGGTGTTGGTAATAGATGGCGGCAGTAAAGATGAAACTGTACAAATAGCCCTACAATCCGGGGCGAAAGTGCTGCAAAGTGCGGTGCGTAGTCGTGCGGCCCAAATGAATCTGGGTGCGCGGGCGGCACATGCGCCGGTGTTATATTTTGTACATGCCGATACACTGCCGCCAGCATCCTACGCTACCGATATTCGGTCGGCTCTGGAAGCGAATCAAGTAATGGGATGCTACCGTTACCAATTTGATTCGCCGCGTATAATATTGAAAATCAATGCTTACTTCAATCGTTTCCCGTGGTTATGGTGCCAGGGCGGCGACAAGACTTTCTTTATTCGCCAGGAAATTTTTGATGAATTAGGCGGCTATGATGAATATTATACCATCATGGAGGAGTACGATTTTTTACGGCGGGCCATGCCTCGTTATCACTTGTACACCATCCCCAAATACGCCACGGTGTCCGCTCGAAAGTATGAACAAAACAGTTGGTTGCGCGTGCAACTGGCTAACACATTGGTCTTTCAACTGTTCCAGTGGGGCGTGGCTCCCCTGCGTTTAAAGCGTATTTATAAATCCATCCTGCATTGACGCTCGTATAGGAAAAGTTGAGAGGTGGAGAATGTTGAAGGGTTGAGAAAAAGTTGATTATCACTTCGTTATCCACTCACGCTGTTCAAAGCTACTCTGCATTGACTATATTTTGAATAAAAAAAATCAGTCGCGGGAACTGCTCTGCGGCTACAAAACTCTATTGTTATGAAAAAGTCCGTTCTGATTTCGCTTACCCTATTGTCGGTGATGCTGCTGTGGTTCACCTGCTCCAATTGCCGCAGTATCAAGCATAACACCGATTCCAAACCTATCTCCCACGATAAATGGAATACCCTGCTGAAAAAGCACGTCAAGGATGATGGGCTGGTGGATTACAAGGGTTTTATCCGCGACAGTGCGGCCCTGAATGACTATCTGAAATTGCTGGAAAGTGCCCACCCCAGCGATAAAAACTGGAGTCGCAACGAGCAAATGGCCTACTGGCTCAATGCGTATAATGCTTACACGATTCAACTCATCAGTCGGCACTACCCGGTGGCCAGCATCAAAGACATCAAAAAGGGCGTAGCTTTTGTTAACTCGGTATGGGATATTAAATTCATCCACATTCAGGGTTTCACCTACGATCTGAATAATATCGAGCACAATATTTTGCGGCCGGTGTTCAAGGATGCCCGCATTCACGCAGCGATCAATTGTGCTTCTACGTCCTGCCCGAAACTACTGAACGAAGCCTATACGGCGGCCAAACTGGAAAAACAACTGGATGAGGTCATGCGCGGTTTCGTCAACGATCCCAGCCGGAACAAAATTAAAGCCGACAAAGCGGAGATATCTGAGATATTCAAATGGTTTAAAGGCGATTTTGAACGCGACGGTGGTGGCTCGGTATGGGTTTTTCTGAATAAATTTTCTACCGTGAAATTGACCAAAAGTACGGACATTGGCTACCTGAATTACGATTGGAATTTGAATGAAGCAAAATAAATGGCTCCTATTTAATGCAGCAAGTACTAGATTTCTTCCGGAAATTATTTGATACCGGCGATTTTCCGGCCCGCTGGCATTGTGGACGCTGGACAGATTTTCATGGTTGGCTGTATATTATCTCCGATCTGCTGATCTGGTCAGCGTATTTCGCTATACCGCTCCTGCTTTTTGGTTATATTCGGAAAAAGGAAGTACCCTTTCATCGCATTTTTTATTTGTTTGGGGCTTTTATTCTGGCTTGCGGGATTACTCACCTGCTGGATGCGATTATTTTTTGGTCGCCTGTTTACCGGCTGAGTGCACTGGCTCGTTTTTTCACGGGGGTAGTCAGTTGGGTCACGGTTCTTGCTCTGCTGCGGGTGCTCCCGGCGGCTTTCGCCATGCGCACACCAGTTGATTTTGAAAAGGAAATAGAAAAACGTAAAGCCGTCGAACAGGAGTTGAATAAGAACAACCACTTGCTCAATCTGGCCCAGCAAATCGCCAGAATGGGCCACTGGGAATGGCGGCAAAGCGAAGGTGCTATCGTCCACGGGTCGGCAGAATTATTGCGAATTTACGAAATAGCGGGTACCAATGGGATGTTGCATTACGAAGACCTGTTGCAGCGTACTCACCCGGACGACCGTGATTATATGGTGTCCAGCTGGCAAAAAGCCGTACAGGAAGGTCTGCTGGCTCCATCCTATTACCGGCTGATTGGTTCGTCCAATCAGATTATCCAAATCATGGTGCGCGGTGATGCGCTGCGCAACGAAAACGGGGAGGTCATTGGGCTGATTGGCACGGCGCAGGATGTGACGCAAGCCAAAAAAACCGAAGAAGAACTGCTACAGAAAACCCGTGATCTGGAAAGCAAAGTCGTTGAATTACAACGTTTTGCCTTCATTGCCTCCCACGATTTGAAAGAACCTCTGCGTAAAATCGGTTTGTTTGCTTCCCGATTGCAAAGTCAGTTTGGCACTACGTTGCCGGAAAAAGGCGCAGAATATGTGCAGAAAATACAGGAGAACGCCAACCGGCAGCAGCAGTTGGTGGATGAAATAATGCAATTATCTCGCCTGTCGGACAGTCAGGAAATCAAAGTATGGACTTCCCTGAGTGCCCTCGCGGAGGAGGTATGCAGCGATCTGGAACTGCTGGTTCACGAGAATCACGCGATTATACAGATTGACACGTTGCCGGAAGCACCCGTAGCACCCGTGCAAATCCGTATTTTGTTTCAAAATCTGATCAACAACGCGCTGAAATTCCGCTTGCAAAACCGTGTACCCGAAATCCACATTTCCGGTGAAATAGTAACGCGCTCACACGCCGATTGGCCGCAGGAAATTCCCGCCAGTTTCAGTATTATCAACGACCCCGCTTTCCGCGAGCAATTCTGCAAAATTGTGGTGCAGGACAATGGCATCGGCTTTGAACCGGAGTATGCAAAGGCCATCTTTCAAATGTTCAAACGGCTGCATGGCCACGAATATGCCGGTACGGGCCTGGGCCTGGCGATTTGCAAACAGATCGTGGAGAATCACGGCGGTATTATCAACGCCAGTTCCCAGCCGGGCGAAGGCACTGCTTTCACCATCTTTTTACCCCTGACCAATCCTGCTTTACCCACTCCTCCAAATGTATGAAAACTGATCTGAAACGGGTGGCCCTGCTCGGCCCCGAAAGTTCTGGTAAAAGTTACCTGGCGGAAAAACTGGCCGCCCATTTTCACACGGTTTTCGTGGAAGAATACGGTCGCACTTACTGCGAGAAATTCGGGATGGACCTCACCGAACTGGATTTTGCCCACATTGCCGGTGGCCAACTTTACCGCGAAGACGAGATGGTCAAACAGGCCAGCGGCATCCTGTTTTGTGATACGGAATTGATTGTCACGCAGGTATGGAGCGAAATTTACTTTCAGGGGGTTTGTCAGCCTTGGATCATCTGGGCCAGCCAGGCCCGGCACTACGACCTGTTTTTGCTGCTCCAACCGGATATTCCCTGGCAAAATGATGGCCTCCGCGAATATGAACATCAGCGCGATTCCATGTTTGAGCGACTGCAACAAGTGCTGGAAGAACGGAAGTACCCTTATGTGGTCATCAGCGGGGGTTTTGAGGAGCGTACGCGGTTGGCGGTGGAGGCGGTGGAAGGGCTCATCGCGTCTTAATTATTCCACGACGAGCACAACGGACACGATATAAATCTTACAATTAATTAAAAATCATCATCGTACCAAGGATTATTAAGTGCGTTCTACCTATTCTCCAAAATTGTCTATCTAAAATCTATAACTCTTTCAAAATCATCCAAATAATCCCGGTCTGCCGGACACCAGCGCGGCTTAAAACCCTGCCGTAAGCAGAAATAATCCGCCACCACATCGCCCTGTTGTTCCAGGTTGAAGTCAGCCAGTCCCCTACCCTGCCCGGCCATGTGGCGCAGACTTTCTATACCGCCGTAATTATACCCTTCGGCGGTCCGTTGGGCGTATAAAGCCCGGGGAATATACACCGAGCCCAGTCGCTGATATTGCCAGACATGCACCATTTCGTGGATAAAATGCGGATCGGATAATGGACCCCACGCATTGATGATACAAAAACCGACATAAGCGAAATGGTGGTTTTTGCAACCAATCCGCGCCCGTTCGTCTATTCTAACATGTTGATAATTAATGCTGTTGCCAAAAATACTGCGTGCCAGTGCTACTTCGCGTAGCGTTAGTTTACGGGTGGCAGGTTTAAATAATTGATTAAGCAGTATCAAGATTTCCGGCAGAAACAGACAGTCGGCCAATAACAAAGCAGCCTCCATGCAACGCCAGGCGAAATGCGCCGGATAAGTGCGGGCAAAGGCTGGTTGCCGACCCGATACATGCGCCCATAAGCGGTGGATTCTCATGGAAACCTATTTAAACCGAATCGCCCGCACCGGCGCAATATTTGAGACCACCAGCGAGGGCAGCAACAAGAAAACCAGGGTTATGGCCAAGGTGCCGATATTGATCCCCACTATGGCGGGCCAGTTCATCTTAATGGGCGCATAAGACAAATAGTAGTCGGCTTCATTCAGGCGGATCAAGTGGAATTTGTCCTGCAACCAGCAAAAACCCAGACCGATCAGGTTGCCCCAGAACATGCCGGTCAGCGTGATGACCGCCGCGTGATACAGGAATATTTGGCGGATGCGGCCATTGTTCTCGCCCAGGGCTTTCAGTACGCCGATCATCGTGGTGCGTTCCAGCACCAGCACCATCAGGGCGGTGACCATATTCACGATGGCTACCACCAGCATGAGGCCAAGGATGACAATCTCGTTATAATCCTGCAATTGCAGCCACTCAAAGATGGCTGGAAACTTCTCCCGGATGCTCACTACCAGCAAATCGGAGCCGGTCATTTCATTGTAAATGAACTCATTATACGCATCCATGTCGCGAATATCATCCAGCCAGACCTCGAAACCCGCGACCTGCTCGGCATTCCAGCCTAGCAACTCCTGCACCACCCGAATATCACAGAGCGCGAATTTCCGGTCGTACTCTTCCAGCCCCGTTTTATACAGACCGCAGATCTGAAAGCGACGCGCCAACTGCTGCCCTTCTTTGACAAAATACACCACCAGTTTGTCGCCCACGCCCACTTGCAGCCGGTCGGCCGTTTGGCGACTGATAATAATGTCGCGCGAAGCCGCCGTGTCATTCATGGCGATGGGCTGGCCTTCCACGAGGTAAGGCCGGAGATTGTCCCAGTCGAAATCCGTACCAATGCCCTTTAAAAGAATGCCTTCCATCGCCGTCTTGGTGCGAATAATACCCGGCTCATGCGCAAAGGCCTGAATATGCCGGATGCCGCCATGCGGCGCGCGTTCGCCAAACTCCATCAGTGCCCGTTTATCGGCAGAAATGCCCGTCACGGTGTCCAGCGAAGGGTAGAAGGTCTGATTTTTCTCAATCGGTTGTGGCTCAAACGACAGCGAATAGGCCGTGTCCGAAATATGAATATGGCCCCAAAACTCAAAAATTTTCTTACTGATCTCACTCTTGAAACCCGCGATCAGGCCCGTGGCCGCGATCATGACGGCCACGCTCAGGGCCACCGCGATGACCGCAATACGGATGATCAGCCGGGAGAAGTTCTTCCCGGAATCGAAGGCAATACGGCGGGCAATGAAGAATGGAAAGTTCAAAATAGTGTGGTGAGGGTTAAAAATTAGGTACTACCGGCCTTTTTTCGCCAGCCAGGTTTGATAAGCGGCTTTACCTTTTTCAAATTCGGAGGCGGAAGCATAGAAATGATGGGACCCGTCGTTTTTTTCGACGTCGAGCACGTAGTAAATATAATTGGTCTGCGCCGGATGAAGCGCGGCAACAATCGCGCTTTCGCTCGGCGACGAAATTGGTCCGGGCGGAATACCGCTGGATTTGCGCGTGTTGTAGGGCGAGTCCACCTCGAGATCGCTCTTGTTGATCGTGCCGTCCCAGCGGTGCTCCATTTTGGCAATGTAAACGGCAGTCTGATCGAGGGCCAGCGGAACATTTCTTTTCAGACGATTGTAGATGACCGACGCAACCATCGGTCGTTCATCGTCCACTTTCGATTCGGTTTCGATCAGCGACGCAATCGTGACGATCTCCTGAGGCGTTCTGCCAAGTGATCTGGCCTGCCCTGTCCATTCATCTTTCCAGATTTTTTTGAATTCTCCAACCATCACGGCGATCACCTTTTCTGCCGACATATCGTGCGGCAGATTGTAGGTGGTTGGATAAATATATCCTTCGAGATTCGGCGCGTCCGGCGCAATATCTTTGATCAGCGTCACGTCGTCCATCATCGCTAAAATCACTTTTTCGTCCACTGGCGGTGACTGCGGAAATTTTTCGGCGATACGTGTGGCGATGTCAAAGCGGGTAAATCCTTCGGGAATGGTAATTTTAGTGGTTCGTTCTGCGCCTTTTTCGACGAGTTTCAAGACCTGAAGAGCCGTAATCGGCGAAGCGAACTGGTATTCTCCGGCTTTCAGATTTTCCGCCCCGCCAGAGGTGCGCAGGTAGATCCGCGTCGCCATTTCACTCTTTAATATGCCTTCCGCAGCGAGTTTGGTAATGATCTGATTGGGCGTCGAACCTTTTGGTATTTCGATAAACTCACTGCTTTTGGAATGCTGGACCGGCGCATTCAGAGTTTGATAAATCCAGAAAAACACCCCGGCAGCACCAAACAGGAAAATCAGCAATAAGACGAATAGAAATTTAATGAATTTCAATTGGGGAGATTTTAGCAAGTACAAAAAATGTCGTTAAGGAACGTGTTGGTATTACTTACACGTCTCTTCACCGACACAAAGGTAATTGCCTTGGCACGAATGTTTGAACTTTGCTAACTTTCGCCGTCAAAATACCCTGTTAATACTTCATCTTTCATACTTCTTACTTCCCTACCTATGGCCGACAACAACTGGACGTACCCGGAATTTCACGCCTTTACCATGCTCTACGCCGCCAATGCGGACGGGCGCATCACCCTGGACGAGGAAAACCTCATCATCCCAACCCTGTCGCCGGAGGCTTACGCCCGTGTCAAGTCCGCTTTTATGTCCTGCGACGACGCGGTAGCCCTGGATACCATTCTGTCGTACCGGGACAAGTATTGTCGCTCCCAGGCCGACAAAGATAAAATTCTGGCCGATATGCTGGCCATTTATCAGGCCAATACCGCCTTTGACCAGATCGAGCGCGGCGTACACCAGTTGTTTAAGCGGATGCTATAGATTCGGGAGGCAACAAATTGCCCTGACTGTTTCCCTTAATCGCTGATGTTATGCACGGAATGCTTTTACGAAACCTGTGGAGGTTTCGCAAAATCCACACCGTCAACACGTTTGCAAAACTTTCCAGCGTTTTGTAAACGTCTTAATACTCAAACATGTTTTTTTACTGTTTTCATTTGAATAACATCCACTAAAAAAGCAAATGCCATTGAAAAATAGATATAGCCTTTTGGAATTTCAAAATGAAACCCTTCTGCTAAAAGTGATACGCCAATCATCATCAAAAAGCACAGGGCCAGAATTTTAAAAGATGGATGTTTCGTTATAAATCCACTAATTGGCTTTGAAGCAAACATCATAATAATCACGGTAACAATCACAGCAGTGTACATTACCCAAAGTTGTTGAACCATTCCAACTGCGGTGATAATGGAATCAATGGAGAACACCAAGTCTAATATGATTACTTCGGAAAGCAGTCTTTTAAAACTGCTTTCTGGTGGAACAGTTGGTTTTTCTTCCGAAGCAATTTCAGATTTATGATATATTTCTTTGGTGCTTTTATAAATTAAAAAAAGTCCACCCATAATTAAGATCAGACCTTTCCCTGAAAATTCAATTCCGAATAATTCGAATAAGGTTTTGTCCAATTGTAAAATCCAGGAAATAAAAGTCAGGAGCACCAGCCTCATGACCATTGCTAAACCAATGCCCCAGTATCTCAGTTTGTTTCTCTGATCTTCAGGCAGCTTATCAGCCAGAATGGAAATAAAAATTATATTGTCTATACCAAGAATTACTTCAAGCGCAATGAGGGAAATTAAAGGAATGATTGCCTCTGTCATAGTTAGTCTTGTCTCGTTCGATTGTTATTGTGTGGTTACCTACGAACTGCATCAGCGGCATTTTGTTGCAAAAATAAGGAGGAAGTTCCGGTTTGCCGATTTTTGCTGATTGGTGCTGCACGATTAAATTATGGAATTATTTGCGCCCATAGAAAAACTGAGCACACAAATATGCCCCCACCCCAAGTGACATTTTCCGTCAAAATGAAGGTAGCAAGGGCAAAAAAGGCAGAAAGCCAGGTAAAATCACTCCCCCATCATCTCCGACGGCAACTTCCCGAACCGCTACCTGAAGAAAAAGCAGGGTCGAGCATCTTCAGACGCTCAACCCTGCTTATGTTACTGCTCGGTCAAATCTGGCCTAAGCACGCACTCCGCCGGGACGCGCGGTGAGAACACCGCGTACGACGCGTGCTTGGGGTGAAGGAAAGACCAAACGCGGCGGAGATTCATAACCCATTGTTTTTTAACAGCTATTTTTGTTTAAAATCAAGTTATTGCACACGCTGACGTCAGGCAAGCATTTAGCCTGGCAATATTTTATTGCACCGCCAGCCGCTCCCGCCACACCTCGTAGTCGCTCGTCACCTCGATGAAATAAATGCCGGCGGGCAGCTGGCCGTACCCTGTCTGGTTGTACTGGTTGGCCAGCGTTTCCCGGTGCAGCATTTTACCACTGGCATCGAAAATGCGCAGGGTAGCGGCGGCGTCCTGTTCCGTGGCGAAGTGGATGCTCAGCAGACCGCCGCCCTGTACAGGGTTGGGATAGACCTGCACACCTTGTGAACTGCCCTCCATCGCAACCGAGCGGATGCCGGAGTACTCAAATTTTCCATCAAAGTCCACCTGCCGCAAGCGGTAGTAGTTGATGCCGGGCAGGGGGCGTTCGTCCACAAAGGTATAGACCCGGGGCTGCTGCGTGGTGCCCTGGCCGGGCACGAAACCGAGGGGTTGCCAGGTGCGGCCATCGGTGCTGCGCTCGATGTCGAAGCCTTGGTTGTTTTGTTCGGAGGCGGTGCGCCAGCTGAGCAGGGTGGTTCGGGGGGCTTGGGCGGCGGCTAAAAAGTCTATCAGTTCTACTGGCAAGGCAGTCTCCCCCCAGCGGGCAATCCGGTCGGCATCGGCATTTCCCCCGGCATCGGTGAAGACGCCGCCCACATACACGTCGCTGCCGGAGAGGGCAATGGCATAGACGGTGTTAGTCACCCCAGTGCCCAGGGCATTCCAGGCGCTCCCGTCCCAGCGGGCAATCCGGTCGGCAGCGGCATTTCCCCCGGCATCAATGAATTCTCCGCCCACGTACACGTCGCTGCCGGAGATGGCAATGGCCCAGACGTTGCTAAACACCCCAGCGCCCAAGGCATTCCAGGTGCTCCCGTTCCAGCGGGCAATCCGGTCGGCAGCGGCATTTCCCCCGGCATTTTGGAAGTCTCCGCCCACGTACACGTCGCTGCCGGAGAGGGCAATGGCTCGGACGGTGCTACTCACCCCGGAGCCCAGGGCATTCCAGGTACTCCCGTTCCAGCGGGCAATCCGGTCGGCAGCGGTATTTCCCCCGGCATCGAGGAAGTCGCCGCCCACGTACACGTCGCTGCCGGAGATGGCAATGGCATTGACGTTGCCAATCAGCCCGGAGCCCAGGGCATTCCAGGTGCTCCCGTTCCAGCGGGCAATGTAGTCGGCAGCGGCATTTCCCCCGGCATTGCCGAAGGCGCCGCCCACGTACACGTCGCTGCCGGAGAGGGCAATAGCATAGACGACGCTGCCAATCAGCCCGGAGCCCAGGGCATTCCAGGTGCTCCCGTTCCAGCGGGCAATCAGGTCGGCAGCGGCATTTCCCCCGGCATCGGTGAAGCCGCCGCCCACGTACACGTCGCTGCCGGAGATGGCAATGGCAGAGACGCGGTCATTCAGCCCAGGGCCCAGGGCATTCCAGGTGCTCCCGTCCCAGCGGGCAATGTAGTCGGCATCGGCATTGCCCCCGGCATCGAGGAAGTTGCCGCCCACGTACACGTCGCTGCCGGAGATGGCAATGTCTTGGACGAAGGAATTCAGCCCAGCGCCCAGGGCATTCCAGCCAGGCGCTACGGGCGGGGCGGGCAGGAACAAGGGGCCTTCGCACTCGTCCAGTATCACCTGAAAGCCGGAGAAGTCAACCGTGCCGGAAAGTTGCAGTGGGTTGTGCAGTTTGCCGTTTTCATTCAGGAGGTCTTTCACCAGTACGGTATTGTTGGCAAAAAGACCTTGAATGTTCAACAGGAGCGCCAGAAATAAGGCTGTCCCTGTCAAGGCAGTTTGGAAAGGTGTAAAAGTCTGTTTCATGTCATTCAAGTATAAAGTAAAAAAATAATACTGTTGAAAAAGCAGGGTGTCAGGCAAGGATTCACTTTAAACTGGTGAGTCTGCCCGCCCTTAGGCTTTTCTGTTGTTTGTCAATTTGTTTTGGGTTCTTTCGGGCATGGCTTCATCAAGGCAAGGCAACTGCCTTTTCCAGTGCTGTCCGCTTTTAAAGCGGGAAAATCCACAAAATTTTTAAGGTAAAAACCCGATCACCTGCACCAGCTATTTTCAACCATAAAACGCTGCTGCAAAGGTAATAAGCCGACGTGCACAAAATCGGTCAAATGTGTGCCGAAATCGGTCAAAATGGGCTGGTTCGAGGTATCGTTTCCCATCAGGAAAAAATTACGCCTTGTCAGGTCTCCCCCCATTCTCTCACCTCGCCCAAGCCCAGCGCCGCCGCAGTTTCTCCGACCTGCGGCAAACGTATAGCAGGATATTTCACCGATACCCAATCTTGTAGCATTTTCCGTCAAAATGAAGGTAGCAAGGGCAAAAAAGGCCAAAAACAAGGTAAAATCACGCCCCCAGCAACTCCGACGGCAACTTCCCGAACCGCTGGCTGAGATGTTTATATAATGAAGAAGGGCTGAGCGTCCGATGATGCTCAACCCTGCTTCATTTTATCGCCGCGCTTGTTTTTCGCCAGGCTGAATGGTGGAGTGCGTCGGTTTGGCTTGACATCCCGCGTGGGTGCGCCGGGTTAAGAGACACCGGTGCTGCGGGGAGACCAAGAAGGGCGGAAATTTACACCGGCCTGGCTTGACTTTCTATGTTTTGCGTGCGCTTGGTCAAAAGACGCAAGCGAGGCGAGGAACACCCAGCGCGGCGGAAATTATCTCCTGACACAACGACAAGTACCAATAACGTACTTAGAGCCTGTTTCTTCGAGCTGTGCACCGCTATTAAAAAAAAGACGCCAGGCAGTATATTTATCGTACTCCGTCGAACTCCATAAATGCATCTCAAAAGTACCAGCAGGAGTATTCTCAAAATGGCTCTTGATCTGACCGCTGCCGCCATCGCTGGTTGGCCCCAGTTGTTTGTACATTTCACGTAGTTCGCCTGAGGCCGGCAAATACCAGTCGTCGAATCCGTAGGCCACCAGGTCTTTGCAAGCTTTGGCCGCGTAGTTCGCGCCGTTCCCCAATTGCGCGACAATCGCCTCGGTATGGGCCTTACCGCTAAAATCCACCTTGGCACTAGCAATATCCGTAATGTTCGTTACTCCGGTGATATCACTGTCATTACCGCCCCTGATAGCATCGCCATTACCGCCCCATTCTAGGATATTATGGGTGTTCTCCGGGCATACATACAGGGCTATTCCGCCGGGCAATGTAACTGTTAACAAACCGTCTAATTGCGAAGGCTTCTCCTTGACCTGCACTTCGGCAAGGGAAAGTATTTTGCCGTCGCCTGGTATGAAAATCCGTACATAGCGGCCCTTTTTATTTCCCTTTATGGTCATGCTCGGGTCACCGGAGCGGGTAAAGGAATGCGGCGCAGCAT
>JANPIV010000095.1:0-25100 GCA_031425155.1 Saprospirales bacterium
CTGTTGCAAAACCGTCAAAGAACTGAAAAATAAGGTCATCGAGGCTCTGGAAACGATCAAAGAGGACAAGGATTTGATTCAATTATTTTTCTACCATAAAACCACAGGGTTTTATAACTGATCAATGTCGAAAGGTAAAAACGACTTAAACCATTCTCCCTCCGACTGTTGGATCGCCTGTTCAATATCGCCAATAATGTCGTCAATATGTTCCAGACCCACCGAAATACGAATCAGTCCATCGGTAATACCCACGGCTTCGCGTTCGGCTACTGAGAGTTTGGAATGCGTGGTAGAAGCCGGATGGGTGGCGATGCTGCGCGTGTCGCCGAGATTGGCGGTGATGGACAACATTTTTAAGGCATCAATGAATTTCTGTCCCTGTTCCAGGCCACCGCGCAGTTCAAAAGTGACGATGCCACCGCCCAGCCGCATCTGCCGTTGGGCCAGTTCGTACTGCGGGTGATTTTTTAAAAATGGATATTTTACCCAATTCAAGGATGAATTACTTTCGAGTTTTTCGGCCAATTGCAGGGCATTTTGGCAGTGTTTCTCCATACGTACCGCCAACGTTTCCAGGCTTTTGGAAAGAATCCAGCCATTAAAAGGCGACATAGACGGCCCCGTATGCCGGGCAAAAAAACGTACTTCTTTGATTAATGCTTTGGAACCTAAAATGGCTCCGCCAATCGTCCGCCCTTGTCCGTCTATGAATTTGGTGGCCGAATGCGTGACGATGTGCGCACCGAGTTTGGCGGGCGTTTGCAGATAGGGCGTAGCAAAACAATTGTCCACATTCAGGATAATACCGCGCCGGTTGGCAATCTCCGCCAAGGCCGCAATATCAATCAGATCGAGGGCGGGATTAGACGGTGTTTCGATGAAAAACAGTTTGGTGGTGGGCTGGATGGCTGCTTCCCAGTCCGCCATCGCCGCTGTCGCATCCATATACGTGTAATTAATCCCCCAGCGCGGCAGCAGTTGCGTCACGATCTGGTGCGTGGAACCAAACACCGAACGCGATACCACCACATGGTCGCCCGCCCGCAGAAAAGCGGCCATACTCACGAACATCGCCGCCATACCCGAAGCCGTGGCAATACCATCTTCGGTGCCTTCCAGGTGGCAAAGTTTTTCAATTAGTTCGTCATTATTCGGATTAGAAAAACGGGTATAAATATCGCCCGCTATTTCGTCGGCAAACAGTGCCCGCGCCTGTTCCGCATCATCAAAGACAAAACTGGACGTGGCGTAGATCGGTACGGAATGTTCGCGGTTGGACGTACGTTCCGCCTGTGTGCGTATGGCGAGGGTCTCGAAATGGTTACTGGTGGATTGGTTATTGGTGGACTCGTTATTGGTTATTGGTGTATTAGTTATTGATTCCATGAATTGTTGATGGTCGAAGACTATGAGGAAAGGTTATTAATTGATGTTACCAAAGCAATGGTGATTTCGTAGAGAAACCCATCCCCTGCCGTTGTTGAGCGTCCTCGCCAACAACAGCGGCGGAGTGAGTGGCGCCTAAAAAAAGTACGATTAAATTGCTAAAATACAATGAATTACCACTTTAAATTGTACCCTGCCGTGGTGGTTGGCGAGGACGCACAACAACGGCCAAAAAAAATCGAGTGGCTGAAAAACGCGTTCAATTATCTACTTGATTTATTTCGTGCGTAATATCAGTTACTAATGCGTATTGGCTCGTAGCACTAATAACCAATTGACTAATAACCAATCACCATTCAACTGATAACCATCTAGCCAATTACCTCCACGGGCTTTATTTCAAAAGTATGGGTGACGCATACGGATTTATCAAAGGTCGCTCCGACCGAACAATATTTTTCTACGCCCATTTCTACGGCTTTTTCTACTTTTTCCGGTTTTAAGTCACCGAAAAAGGTAAATTTTATAGCAATGTCTGTAAACGGAGCAGGTACGGCATCGGCCCGCTTGCCCGTAACGGTGATTTTCACATCCTCCACTATTTGCCGTTGTTTTTTCAAAATAATCAGGATGTCGAATACGCTGCACGTGCCAATGGCGGCCAATAACAGTTGCATGGGCCGCATCCCGGCGTTGTGGCCACCGATGGCCGCCGCACCGTCCACGTGTACGGAGAGACCGTCTTCGTTGGAGGCTTCAAAATGGAAGGCATCGTCGAGGCGATTGATTTGTATAGTCATGTGATGGCGGGTGTGATAATGAACAACCAATGAGCTGCTCCAGGCGGCAAAAAAACATGAAATTTTAGGAAGATCGGTGTTTTTTTTGATCTTTGTCGGGATTCCTTACTGCTTGACATGATGACTGCCCTAATTATTGAAGATGATGTTGACAGCCAGGAAGTGCTGCGTCTGCTATTGGCGCAACACTTCCCGCAAATAAGGCTCCTCGTACAGTGCCACACGGCGCAGCAGGGCTTAGCCGCTATTCGGGCACTCAGCCCTGAGCTGATTTTTCTAGACATCGGGTTGCCCGATAAAACTGGTTTCGATCTGTTGCGGGAAATAGATCACATTGCCTTCGAAGTCGTCTTTGTCTCCGCCCACGACCACTATGCTGCCGAGGCCTTCCGCTGGAGCGCACTGGATTTTTTGGTAAAACCCGTGACGGCTTCGCTGCTGCGAGAAGCCATCGAGAAAGCGGAACGCAGCCGCCAAATGCCGGGTACGGCCCAACAACTGCGCCTGCTACTGGAAAATATGAACAGCCTGCAACGTGCCAAACCGCTGGCCAAACTCGCCCTGCCTACCGCTACCGACATCGAGTTCGTGAACATCAGCGACGTGATCCGTGTGGAAGGCGACAAAAACTACAGTACCTTCATTCTGAACGACCAGCGCAAGATTACGGTGTCGCGTACCTTGGGCGAATACGAAAAAATGTTGGTGGCTGGCACCTTTATGCGCATTCAAAAATCGCATTTAGTCAACTTGGTCTATGTCAAAAAATACCTCAAAGGTGACGGCGGCTGGTTGCTCACTGCCGACGGTGCGGAACTGCCAGTGTCGCCGCTGAAACGAGAGGCCTTGTTGGAAAAATTATCGTTTGGCACTGGTGGATGAGCGGCTTTGTTCCGTGGCAATGGGGTTAAGCAGGGGGCTTTAAATTAGTTTAAAACAAAACATTGACATACTCACCCAACCCTTGAATCATGCCGATCAACTTAGGTGCCAATTTGCCCACTGTCCACGACTGGCAGGGAACCAATATTTTTACCAACCTGATGAAACAAAGTCGGGGGTTGAGCTCTTTTGACGACCCCGCCGAGGTGCCAGCCACCATTCCACAAGATGCCAATGGCTATCCACTTGCTGCCTTCGGCGTGGTAGTTAAATCCCCGCTGCGAACAGGAGACGACGGCGAATACCAGATTAAATTCAAAGGGAAGGCCAGGGTCAGCGCTTTGCCCAATGCTATTACGGTAGTCAACCAGCGTATGGAAAACGATTGGCAGGTGGCTGACCTGACCATTCCTCCTGCGGCACTGAGTACTCTCCCGGGGTACAAAGAGCCAATTTTGATGCTGCGCTTCCATGATCTGCAGGATGAGGCTGTGCGGGACATTTCTTTGGTCAAAAAATCGCTGCTTGAGGCCGATGGCACCGCGCCGACCTTTCATCCGGTATGGGTAGAACACCTGCGGCGTTTCCGGACGATCCGGTTGATGAACTGGATGAGTTACTGGCTGCCCATACCTCAAATGAATTGGGCCGATCGTCCTAAAAAAGACCGGCTGACGCAGGCCGATACTGCCGATTTTGAGGTGGAAATGGTGCGCGGAGTGGCACCAGAGTACATCACAGAATTAGCCACTATCCTGAAATGCGACGTTTGGCTCAATATCCCGCCTTTGGCCACCGATGATTACGTGACCGGACTGGCCAGGATGATGAAGCGTGATTTGCCCGCAACATCGAAAGTGTACCTGGAATATGGTAATGAAATGTGGGCGACCGGCAGTCATACGGAGGCCACCTGGCAAGGTAATTACAACCTGCGCGAGGCAAGGGAGGAAATCAAAGCCGGGAAGTCTAACCTCCAAAAAGCCGGGGAGAATGAAGCGGAACACCAACCCCTGTGGGCCATGCGCCGCTATGCCCGCCGGACCAAAGAGATCGGCGATATTTTTGTCGGCATCTTTGGCAGCCGTTCGCGCAACAGCCGCATCCGACCCGTTTATTGCTACCAATCCGTCAATCCATCCAACTCTTTGCTGCCGGGATTGGAGTTTTTGGAAAGCCAGTACGGCAGAATTGCCAGCGCGATCTGGGGCATTTCTCCCAAAACGGCAGTGGACGAAGGTATGCCGTCAAGCCCCCAGGTGGACGATGTACTGCGGAGCATGAACGAAGGTTTGGCGGCACTGATTGGCGGTCACCCCGCCCGGGATTCGCAGACACCCCTGCTGGAACAGGCTGCCGCTACGGCGGCCTGGCATGGCGTGGCCTTTGCCCTCTACGAAGGTGGCATCGGCCTGTCCCGCACCGATCAGGTTCCGGCGGAGGTGGCCTTCGACATGATGCGTCACCGCTGGGAGATTTACGATCTTTGTTACCGCTACCTGCAAGCGTGGTTTTCCTATGGCAACGACAACCTGTTGTGCTGGTTCATCGCCGGGGCTTCCGACTGGGGCGGCATTGCGGGCGGTCCTCCGGACATCCACGGCCTCACCTGGACCGTGCAGGAGCAAAACACGATGCCTATCAGGGCCCTGGACGCGGCCTTGGCGAGGGGGGATTTTGAAGTGACCGTTGGGTTGGCCGTACCGGGCCGGGTGGATACGCGTCGCCATGTCGAGCGAGCAGCAGACTGGGAGAGAAGCCTCCGTAACGACCGTACCTGGCAAAGCGACGATAGGTTGTACCTGCTCAACGCGCCTTCGGCCAAATCGTACGCCTTTCAATTGGTGTCTGAACGAAACACCGATGCGGAAACCACTACGGAGGTTTGGATAAACAATAAAAAAATCACCACCATTATTATACCTCCCGGCATCGGAAGTCATACCAGCGCGGTATTTAAAGCGTCGCTGCGCAAAGGCATGAATGCCCTGAAAATGATCTATTCAGATGGGACCTTGGGTAACTATCATTTGATGGTGAAATAGCATGCTACTGGACAGTTTAAGTAAAAGGCAAAATTGCAAAAGGCAATAAGCAAATGGAACGCAGTGACATCCCGGTTTTATCGGGATTGGCAATGAAAATCAATGACTTACGCAAAATTTACCCTAAAGTAATTTTACTGAACTACTTACGGAACGAGACCTGAAGGTTTTTAAAACCTTATCAGTCTGAGTACACTGTAAATTAAGTTTCTTGGTGACCCGAGCGTGGCCTGCCTCCCCTGGCCTACGGCCACCCCCTCCAAAGGGGGATACGCTCCGGGCATAGTATCGTGTCCGATCTTGGCTATGAAGAGTGTGGTGGCATTACGCTCGGTATCCCCCTTTTGGAGGGGGTGGCCTTTAGGCCGGGGGAGGTGTACGCCACGTAGATGATGATCAAAACCTGTCAAAACTTAATTTACAGTGTACTGAGCACCATTATGACTATACCGAACCCAAAAGCATTTTTTTTCCTCTTTGCCTTGCTGCATAGCCTCTCCGTCGCCGGTCAGGCTGCCACTGCTTTGTTCCAAACCCAGGTCATCCGTACCGCGACTACCCCGGCGCCCTTCCTTTTTTTTGAAAACCTCGGCAAAAAAGAAGGGGTGCCTGCCGATATTCAAAAAATTTATCAGGACAAAACGGGGTACTTGTGGTTTTGTCTGCCGGAAGGGCAAGGTGTGGCCCGTTTTGACGGCTCGAAGTTTACCCGATTTCAGCAGGACGCCAATCCAATTTCCTGGTCGGGCAGCACCATTTTTGACCTCCTGCACGATCGGGCCGATTACCTCTGGTGTTCTACCAATGCGGGCATCTGGCGGTACGAACCCGGAATGGAAAAATTCCGAAGCATTCCTGTGGCCGGGAAACCTTCCTTCGGAAATTTTTTTGAAGATAGCAAGGGGCGTATTTGGGTTGGTACGCAGGGCAACGGCTTGTGGTATTACGACCCTTCCCGCGACAGCATGGTTGTTTTTCCGGGAATGGGGGTCACGAACGGTTATACCAATGCTTTTTTTTCCAACAGTTCTTTTGATGGGTTCTTTGATTTTGCGGAAACTCCCGATGGCCTGATTTGGGCTACCGCTGCCATTTTTTCACCCGGCAACCCGCCCCGCTACGCCCTCCTGTCGCTGAACCCGGAGCAGCACGACATTCGTTTTTATACCGCCGATGCCGTATTTCGGCAAAAGCCGGTGGTACAGCCCATCCCCGGATTTTTCCATTTTTATTTTGATGCGGACCGCCATTGTTTTTGGCTCGGCGGCTATGCTTCCGGGCTGTTGCGCTTTTCCCTGAACGACCATAGTTGGGAGCGTTTCTCCTTTTCTGACCATGGTGATCTCGCCAATAATGTGTTGACCATTGCCCGCCGCAACGCCGACCAGCTTTGGCTGGGCGGTGACAACGGGCTAAGGATTTTTGATATACCAAGACGGCAATTGTACCCGATACAAACGGGCGCATCCAGCGAGCCTTGTTTAGATATTTACGAGGATCGGCACGGAATGACGTGGTTTGCCCACAAAAATTCCCTTTCCTCCCTCTCTCCATACCGGCAACAATTTCCTTTAAAAAAACACCAACCCGCCAATTTTCCGGCAGAAGCCATGCTGGAAATGCCGATCACGGGCGAGTTGTTGCTGTTGGCATACGATGAAAAAGGTGTTTTCAGGGCCTTGGCTGGACATCCCGGCAGCGGCAAATGGCGCAGCAGTCAGCAAACAATAGGATTGCCCACCAAAAACAGGGGCCATGTCTGGGCCGTCCAAGTAGCCGCAGATGGCAAAATATGGGTCGGTTTGGACGGTGGCGTAGGTTGGCTCGATCCCCATAGCCTGCGCTTGACCCTACCCCGACAGGCACTCCTGCGTGACCAGGAAAATCAACGTTCCGACCAATTGTGGGTGGCTGATTTATGTCCGGGCGAACAGGGCGATATGTGGATCGCGACTTGGAATGCCGGCCTGGTGCAATATGATGCCCGGAAGGACCAATTTATTTGCCATACCTACCAATTGGGCGGGACTAATCAGGCCTTATTTGGTACCATATACCGTTCCGTATATCAGGCACCGTCCGGGCGTTTGTTTCTGGGCGGTCAGGGGAACGGGCTGGAAACTTGGAATCCTGCCAACCATGATTATCGGCAGTATGCGCACAACCCACAAAACCCCAAAAGTATTGGTGGCCGCTTTGTGTTCTGTATGGAAGCCGATAAAAAGGGCCAACTTTGGCTGGGCACTGAAAATGGGCTTTGCCGCTACCTGCCAGATGCCCCGCCGGACAGTGCTTTTGAGCGTTGCCATGTGCCACAAGTCTGGATACACCAAATAACGATGGATAGGCGAGACCGGCTTTGGTTGAAGACCACCGAAGGATTGATATTATACGACCCTACTACCAATCAAAGCACCTTTTTCGGCGACAAACAGGGCATGACCTTGCCCTTTGAAGAAAGACGACCGCTGTATGCTGATCGTTTCAACACGATTTGGTACGGTCCTTCGCTGCTTTTTGATCCTGATTCGATTCGCCCTCTACCCCTGCGCGTCCGCCCGAAGTTGACTGGCCTTAAAATCCATGACCAGCCCTGGGTGGGAAATACGGCTATCGGCGTGGCAGACCACATTGATTTGGAACCGCAGGAAAATACCTTGCGCTTTGAAATGACCGCGCTGGATTTTGATGGCCGCCCGGGCGAAAGCCTCTTCCAGGTCAAATTTGACAAGGGCGATGACGATAGCCAATGGACCGATCTGGGGACGCAAAATTTTGCCACTTTTGCCAACCTCGCTCCGGGTACCTACCATTTTCGGTTTCTGGCCGGTAATGCCGAATCGGGGTGGATGCCCACAGCAGATGCCCGGCATTTGAAGGTGGTCATCCATCCTTATTTTTACCAGACGTGGTGGTTTCGCGTCCTGCTTGCTGCGGTAGTACTCGGTATGGTCGCCACCGCCACCGCCTTCTACTACCGCTATCAACTGCGCGCCCAACAACTATTGCTTGAAAAACAACAGCGCGAGGCCGAACGACAACGCCTGGAATTGGAAAAAGCCGCCGCTGTGGCCGAAGGGCAGCGTAAAGCGGCGGAATCGGAGATGAAATTGCTACGCTCACAGCTCAACCCGCATTTCCTGTTCAATGCCATGAACTCCGTCAACCGCTACATCCTCTCCAACGAGCGCGACAAAGCCAGCGAATACCTCGGCCAGTTCGCCCAACTTACCCGCAGCATCCTCGACAACAGTCGCAGCCTGACTATTCCGCTGGCCGACGAACTAAAAATGCTGCACCACTACCTCGCCCTCGAAAACCATCGCTTCCAACAACAAATACACTGGACCTTTACCGTCTCCCCTGATCTGGACGAGGAGGATGTGCTGGTCCCCTCCATGTTCCTGCAACCCTTCGCTGAGAATGCTGTGTTGCACGGACTGGCACCCAAAGGCGGTGGCCACATCGCTGTGGAAATCAGTCAGCAGGCGGGAAGTTTGCAATGCATTATCCGCGACGATGGGGTGGGGCGCCAGCCGACTACGCTTCCCAATGCCAGCAGGCCGCCCCGCAGTTCCGTGGGAATGCGCCTCATTGCGGAGCGTCTGGATGCTTTTGCCGCCCTCGAAGGGCAAAGTGCCGCTTTCGCCGTCCACGACCTGAAAGATGCTCAGGGCCGACCCGTTGGGACGGAGGTGGTGATTCGGTTGCCACTGGTGCAGAGCATCTAATCCTGCTGTTCGTTTTCCCATTTTCCCCTTTTGTTCAGTCGGAATTGCCTTTGGTTCGGTGGGTACCAACAGGTAGTGGAATCGCTGTGCATTTTTGGAAGGTAAACCCACTAAAAGTCATTCTTATTCATTTTCCAACATTTATTAAAATCAAATGTCATGCAACAAAATTTCAAAATTTTCGCCCTTGCCCTTGCGGCAACTTTGCTTTTCTCCTTGAGCGCGGCAGCACAATGGAGTTCCAGTGCCACGGCAGTTTACCTCGATGCCGTCAACGCAAACAAATCCGTTGGCATTGGCACCTCCACTCCCAGCGCAAAACTCCACGTGAAAGCGGGTAACAACCCTGCCAAGTTCGAATCCACTTCGGCCGATAGCTATGTAGTATTTAACACTTCCACGGGCTACAAAGGCTATGCAGGCGTTTACAATGGAGATAACGACATGGACTTCGGCACTGGAATCGGCAATAGTATCGGCCGGGTTCATCTGGTCACCAACGCCATTCCAAGGCTGACCGTCGGAAACACTGGCAACGTGGGCATTGGTGCCGTTCCCAGTCTCACGTACCGGCTTTCCATCAGCGGTAGTGCTTTTGCCGTCGGCAGTTGGATAAGTTCCGATCAGCGCTACAAAGACAATATCCAAACCTACCAGAACGCCTTGGAAAAGGTGTTGGCACTTCGGGGGACGGAGTACACTTTTCGCACCGAGGAATTCAAGGACATGAATTTTCAGGCCGGCAAGCAAATCGGCTTCATCGCCCAGGAACTACGGTCCGTCCTGCCGGAACTGGTACAGGAAGACAACGGCTTTCTCGCCGTCAACTACGATGGGGTCGTGCCAGTGCTGGTGGAAGCCATGAAAGAGCAGCAAGCGCAAATCCGGGAAAAGGAGGCCGCCATCGCTGCTTTGGAATCGCAGGTGAACACGCTGGAAGCCCGCCTCGCCAAGATTGAGCAAATGCTGGCCCAAAACCCCAGTGGTGAGTCCAGCAACGAGCGCATCGCAACAACGGTTGGCGCAGCCTCGAAAAAAGCGGAAGGCTGTAGCGTTTTCCCAAATCCAAACCAAGGCAACTTCATGGTTCGCTTTCCCCCGGTCGGGTTCGCAAAAAGCGCGGTCGTGGTGGTGCTGGACCTTCATGGCCGGGAAGTCGCCCGCCAAAGCGTGGAAAATGGCGCAAGCCAGGTAGAAGTCAATCTGCAGGGAAAACCCGTCGGCACTTACGTATGTCAATTGCAGGTGGACGGGAAAATGATCGCTTCAGAGCAGGCCTTGATGGTCCGGTAAAAAGGTTGATAAAAATTGATAAGGGTTTATGATGGTTGATAATTAAGATTGGTAAAGCATTGATTTTCATTGCCTCGCATTTTTATCAACCTTTATTAACCTTCATAAGCCCTTATCAATTAATTTTTTGGAACAGCCTCCAACCACTCACTTATTCTCACCAAAAGTTAAACATATATCCAATGAAAAAATCTCTTTTTTTGCTGCTGTGCATCGCCATGAGCTGGACGGCAGTCGCGCAAACCGCTTTCAGTCATTTGGCTACCAGTCCGGGCAACATCACCAGCAACCAGACCGTGCTCGACCATAGTGCTACCAACGGTCGCCCCAATGCCCTGCTTTTTGTCACTTCGGATTGGGGAAGCGTCGGCCCTTACCTCAACAAGGCGACCGGGGTCTGGTACAATGCGGGCCGCTGGACGATCTTTAACCAGGATCGGAGTGCCATGACCCCCAACGCCCGATTCAACGTCATGGCCGTGAATCCCAGCGACAACGCTTTTATCCATACCGCCACCTCCGCCACCGTATCGGGCCATGTCACGACCATTGACCATCCGCGGCTGAACGGCAATCCCGGCGCCCGGATCATGGTCACCCAAACCTGGGGATCGAGTGGGCCGTACAACAACAACCCGATCGGGGTGTACTACACGGGCAGCCGCTGGGCGATCTTCAACCAGAATCGGGTGGCCATGCCCCCGAACGCAAAGTTCAACGTCCTGATCAGCGACCGGATCTTCGTGGTGGAAGCCACCGCTCCCACCGGCAACTGGTTTGCTTTCAACAATGTGGCGACCAACGCCCAACCAGCGGCCTTGGTGTTCGCCACCCAATACTGGACGGCCGTTTACAATGCGGAGGAAATCGGCGTGTGGTACAACACCAACCGATGGACAGTTTTCAACCAAAGCCGAAACCCTTTGCCCACCAACGCTAAGTTTTTTGTGCTGGTCCCAGCCAGTACGACCATTCCCCCCGCCGTCTGTCCCACCGTCCCAAGGGCGGGTTGGTTCGAGCCTTTGCGGGGCGGGCTGTCCAGTGCCTCGGTACGCGTCAACAACTATACGCCCCGACAAAACGAGTTCAACCCAACCGGAGAACGGGCTTTCTTACGGCCCAATGACTGCTTTTTCAGGGTGAATTTTAATGGCACCCCCTTTCGCTTGGCTTTCGATCTGGACATGGTGGAAGGTGGGCCAGACAACCGTTGTAAGGCTTACCTTAACGATTGGAACTCCAATTCAACGAATGTGTCCACCAGCGACGGGCGCGTGTTGGTCCGCCTGGACTTTGAAAGCGTCGGCACCGAATTGGTCACTAATTGTTACAATAATGGCTGCTGTGAGGGGAATCCTTTTTGCCCGGGTGCTGGTTGCCCGGATTATGAGCTCAATCGGGCTTGGATCGAGATGCGCCTGCTGCCCGTGCTGTCTGGCGGACGGCTCAGCTACACCAGCGAGGTACGGTTCAACGTAGATGTCCATGAGTTGGGCAACGATCTCTGCACCAACAACTTCTGGGCTTTTCTCTGCGATTGGGGGATCGTGCCACGGGTGGGAGACCGGGAAAACCGTATCCGGCAGGCCATCGAACAAAACTTGGTGGCCCAACTCAACAACCCGGCCTTGCGGGTGGCCATTGAACTGGCCCTCAACAGTGCCGTGACCAGTGCCGGGCTGGATATATCCCGCTGTAGTACGGTGTCCATTGATGGTAGCGGCAATCTGGTTTTCCGGTAAATAGTAACGGATTGGCAGCAAAACCAAAGGGATACTACCCGAACCCCCTTTCCCACAAAATGTGTCGGGCGCGGAAGCCGAAAAGCGTACAGAGTAGGCATTTCTTTTAGCGGGTGCATTTCAAACTTTCGTTTCAAATCTTTGCTAGAAGTGACACTTTTTTGAAAAATGTCACTTCTAGTAAAGATTTGAAATGCACCCGGTTTTAACCTAAAAAAATGAAAAAATTGCTTTTTGTCGCACTGTTCATGTGCTGCCAAACCTTATCGGAATCTCAAAGAGCTGCCGAGGAAATCATTGCCCAACACTTAGCCGCCAAGGGGGGCAGCAGCGCTTGGGATTCGGTCAAGACCGCCAAAATGGATATCCAAGTGATTTATACGGCCGTGGCAGGGATGGAAAGTAAGATGACCCAAACCATCGTCAATTTGAAGGCGCATCGAATGGACATAGTTGGGCCGTTCAAGGCCGAGTCCACTATTGCTTTTAACGGCAATAAAGGCTGGAGTATCGGGAAAAGTATGGGGCAAACGGCACGTAGCACTATTGACAGTGCAGAAGTACAGGAGTTGAAATATCAAACCGACCTCGCGGGGCCGTTGCACCACTATCAAGAGAAAGGCTACAAAGTGACCTATCTCGGTAAGGATACGGTACAAAATGCAGAAGCCCACAAAATCAAAATTGAATTGAATGCGGCCACCACTTACTACTCGTCCATTGACATCAAGACCCATTTAGAGGTGAAAAGGGTCATTGTCACGCCAATCAGGGGCAAACCAGCGACGATATCGTTGTATTATAGTGACCACAAGACGGTAGGCAATGTGGTGTTTCCGCACCGCGTCGAAATGCACAACTCAAAAGGAGTTATGGTATTTGTGTATCATAAAATAGAACTAAACCTCCCGGTTGATCCGAAAGTGTTTGAGATGCCCGGCCAATAAGATAACTTATCCATGTGCACGATGCCACAGTCAATACGAACGGGGTTCACCGATACAACGTCACATCCCCCCGATACACCGCCGTTTCGCCATCTTTAAACAACACCTCGGCTTCATAAACAAAAACGGAGGGGTCCAGTTTCTTGCCATCCGCCGTACCGTCCCAGAAGACCGCCGGGTTATTGGGGGCAAAATCAAGGGCTTCATACACCTGTTTTCCCCAGCGCGTGAAGACGCGCAGAAACTTTACTTCGACCACATCCTCGCCGCCAAATACCGTGAAACCGGCATTGCCATTGGCGGCCCCCGGCGCGAATATATTGGGCACATACACGTACCGCTCCTTATTGACGGTAATGTCCCGATCATCCGCCGCCTGGCAACCATTGGAGTCGGTCACCATGACGTGGTAGCGAAACGAATGCAGCGGACTAAACAGACAAGTATCGCACATAAAATCGTATAAATCAGGCGATTGTACGGTCATTTGCTCGTTGCGTTCCGGATAATTTACCGCGCTGCTGGCCCAAAGTTGCACTGCATCGCCGAGGTGGATTGTGGTGTCGCTGCCCAGATTGACCAGCAATTCAGCGGGCTCCGGCATCGTAAAAGTGCTGTCCCATGTGCAGCCTTTGGCGGTCTGGATCAGCAGTTTGTGCAGCCCCGGCGTCAGGTAAGCGAAGGTGGAAGTCGTGGCTAAGGTTTGCCCATCCAACGAGTACAAATAGGGTGGGGTGCCGCCCACAATGCTATCCACTTGCAGGCCACCATTATTCTCACCATAACAGCGAATCGGCTGAATATGCAGCGCGGCATTCGTCGGAATAGAGGGCGGAATTACTCGCACACTATCCGTCGAAGCGCAGCCATTCACCAAGTCTGTCACCTGCAGCGTGTAGGTTCCAACACTGTCCACGCGTACTTTCAGACCGTTCGCCTGGTTTACAATATGGCCGTCAGTGGTCGTCCAGTTGATGCTGTAACTACCGCCAATGGCCACCAGTTGGGCCGATATTGTACTAATTGGATTGTTACAAAACAGTTCTTGGACGCTATCCAGCGCAATATTGGGCCGGTATTCATCACCGAGAATTTCTACGGCCAGCGAACCGGTACACGGCGGATTTTGGCGGCAGGAATTGGCGGCGCGTACGCAAATGTTGCCGCTTTGGTTACCGAGGGTAATACTAACCTCGCGTCCACCGGGTGCGGCGGCGAAAAATGGCACGGGTTCGCCATTGACCAACGTCCCCGGCGGGCCATCCCAGAAGTAACCGCCCGCTCCGGCCACCGGCTGCACCGAGTAAGAAAATACCGCTCCCGGACAGCCACTCACCGGGCCGCTGATGTCGCCCACCATGCCAAGTGGCGGTTCATACACGGCCTCGACGGGTGTCACCGCGACCTTGAAACTGCATAAATCGCCACCATAACCGTCCACTAATAAGTAATAATTGGAGCCGGGATGGAGGTTGTTAACCGTGACGGAAACGGGGGCCGAACCGCCAAACTCTCGCCCTAAATCGCAGGCCAATGGCGCGGCTTTGCAATCGGCATAAATGGCGATCTGAATGCCGTTGCTGTCGAGACAGGAAATGGGCGTGGCCGTAAAAGTGGCCGTGCTCGCTCCGGCGATGAAACCGAGCCACTGCACATTTTCGAGGGTACCGCAGAATTCGGTGGAATCCTCGTCGGCGTTTCCGCCATACGTGGAGCCGACAAAACTGGTGAAATTGCAAAAAATGCAGGCGTCGGCGCAGGATTCAGCGGCCTGGGAGCCGGAAGGGCAGGGGGTGGGCAGTTGGGCACGCAGCGCGAAGGCCAAGCCGAGCGCCAAAGGCAGGAAGAGTGCTCGTTTTACCATAAAATCGGTTTATTATGAAACTGTAAAAGGCGGATTATCAGAGAAATGTGGTCAATAGGAACTATAAAAAATGTGGCCAATGAGAAATGAAAAATGTAGTCAATGTGCCAATTATATCAATGGGGCATGGGAAATAAAGCATTAATATTCAATGTGTTGTAAACATTGAGAAATTAAAAACAGGATTTGGAGAGGGATCGCGCCGTAGCAGAAAGGGAAAGGAAAAACTTGTAAACGTCTTCCTGAAAGTTGAATTGTGCGCTAGCGCAGTTTCATAAAAAACAGGACGGTCGAGCGGGCTATGAGCCGCTCGACCGTACAAAAAAATCCCTTCCGGCTTTCTCTTTATGAGCAACGTTGTTAAGTTCTGATCAGTTAGCATACCCGCAAAAAGCACCTATCTCTCCTCCACCAAATGTACCCTCCTCCTTTACGGGAGTAGGAGGGGGCTTTCACCTTACCACCGGCAACAACAACTTCACCCACTCCGTATATTGTATGGCCGAAGGGTGCAAACCATCGCCCGCCACCAGATTGGGCTGCACCAGTCCTTTCCTGGAAATATCCGTAATATTCACATAATGAACCCCGTATTGCTCCGAAATGCTGCGATTGGCTGCATTGTACTGGTCAATTTCCTGTGAAATCTGGCTGGGTGGTTTGGTGTGGTGCTGACCAAAATACGTGTAGGCCCAATCGGGAATGGAGACGACTATGACGCGTTCTTTTCGGTTGCCTGCCCGTGCCAGGGCGGTTTGCAGCAGCTGCTCAAACTCCGTTTTATAAGTAGCAAAACTGGCATTTTGGTACTCATTGTTGACACCAATACACAGTGTCACCAGATCATAAACTTTGGTATCAATATCCGCCTCGGCAATAGCATCTTGCAGGTTGTCGGTGCGCCAACCCGTCTGGGCAATGATGGTAGGGCGATTCACCGAGCGGCCTTCTGCCAACAGGCTGTCCGCCAATTGATTGGGAAAGTTTTTGGCGGTTTCCACGCTTTCGCCCTTCGTGTAGGAGTCGCCGAGGGCCAGGATGGTAATGGCCGAATCAGCGGGTATTTCGACAACGGGATCGGGGATAACGGGTTGCTCCATTTTTGATTGACAGGCTAATAAAAACAAGACGGCTAAACCGCCGAAATATCGGGAGAGAATCATAATTGACAGCGTTTAAATGATGGGAGAAAAGACAAATACGTACTGCCCGGCTGGGCAGTTTTTTTAAAACTGGCAAGATTTGGCAGCCAAAAAACCAGGCTGACAAAACAAGGAGCCGACGAGTGTGTTTACTTTTGCACTATGTCAACGGAGAAAAAAACGCGCCACGACGATGCATTCGTGAACCCGATAGACCCGGATAAGGTCGCTGAAAATCCTGGCCTGCTGCCTTACGCCCACACGGCAGGCGGGGCCGTCATTCGCCCGGAAGATAAAGGCGGCATTCGCGGCAATGCCATGACCGCGATGTACGATCAGACAGACCGCCAGATGGAGCAACTCCGTCGCCAGATGGAAACACTGGTGGATCAGGCCAAGTCGCTGTCGGCGCGTATGAGCATTTCGGAAGTGATCTATCAGGCGGATGTGCCTTTCCAGCCGGTCATTCACCATGTTTATCACCTCTACCAGCGCAGAACTGACGGGCAACATCTGCTCTCCATGATCGCGCCCGGCGAATGGGGACGCAACAAGCCTTACGAGCATTTAGCCACCGTGCGTTTGTTGGGCGATCATACGTGGGAGGTGATGGGATAACTAATGTGGTCAATATAAATAAATGTGACCAATATAAATAATGTGGTCAATGTGTCAAATCCATAATCATCAGCCCATTGGCCACATTAATCCCATTGACCACATTTATCTCATTTCTTCACCCGCCACACCGATTGCACCTGCGGCTTACGGCCTTCATTAGCTACCAGCCAACGACCGTTGGTCCATTGCGTCACCGATTCATATTGCCGGGCGATCAGGAATTTTGGCAATTTCTTGCGGCTTTGTTTGCCCTGCAAAAAATGGCTGCCGCGAAAGTCGCTGAAGTAGAAAACAGTAGCCTTGGTGAAGGGCAAAAAGCCCAGATGTTTGCCAATAATATAACTGGTCAGGGCCAGTGTTTTCCCGTCGCGACTGAGCGAAGCCCCGGTGACCACCCGATTTTTCAGATAAATGCTGTCGCGTAATTCCGCCACGTAGTTGCCGGGTTTGGCGGGCACCACGTAGTGCTTGGTGTAGAAATTCCCCTGGAAACTGTTTTTGGAAAACAAATGCAGGCTGTCCCGAAAAAACACCACGGCTTCGCAGTTAAAATTCCAGTGCTTTTTATCCGTGGGCGCAAACGCCTTTTGATCGGGATAGCGCAGTAAAATGCTGTCCAGGGCCTGCGTGGCCGGGTTGTAGCGATAGATGCGGAGATCGGTGCGGCGGTTGTAATTATTGCCCACATCGCCGATGTACAAGTTACCCGCATCATCGTTGGTCAGGTCCTCCCAATCGCGGTTGGGCACCGGCAAGTGGCGCGTTTCCAACACTTTATTTTGCACCGGATCATAGTGAAAAAGATCGGATGGATTGTGGCTGTCATTCAGCAGCCAGACGTCGCCCTGGCGGGTACACACCATACCGGATACTTCTTTCAAAACGGCGGGCAACTTGCTGCGGCGGGGAATATGCTGGTTTTGGGCAACGCAAAGGCTGGGAATAAAAAGGATAGCCAACGCTATCCCACGTAGAATTAAAGTCATGTAAATTGTTTTTGTGTGCGGCACCTTGTTACAAGGCCCGCGCCAAAACCGGCACAAACGGACGGTAAGTCCAGAAATGTCCGGCTTATGACAGGTAGATATAAGATTGCAGATTACATGATTGTTGATTTTTTGATGTACGTAACTGCCACATCAACAATCTTAAATCATGTAATCTACATTCGTCAATCAAAATTATTTTTTACTCTTTGCTGGCGCGAGGTTCCACCTCGTGCTTCGTACCAATCGGGTTTTACCCGATAATATACAAGGAAAAACGGGCAGAGCCCGAAAGATAACTGACACGAGGCGGAACCTCGCGCCAGCCATAATTAATTGATATAAGATTGCAGATTACATGATTGTTGATTTTTTGATGTACGTAATTGCCACATCAACAATCTTAAATCATGTAATCTGCATTCGTCAATCAAAATTATTTTTTACTCTTTGCTGGCGCGAGGCTCCGCCTCGTGCCTCGTATCAGTCGGGTTTTACCCGATAATATACAAGTAAAAACGGGCAAAGCCCGAGAGATAACTGACACGAGGCAGAACCTCGCGCCAGCCATGCGAATTAGCAATTGGCAAAAAGGCAAAAGCAACCAGCACGATCAATGTCTTGCTGGTTGCTTTTTTGCCGGTTACACTTTTTTATTTTACATCTTCACAAAACGCGTCATCCACAGACCACCGTCTTTTTCAAAACGCAGGAAATAAGTGCCTGCTGGGAGTGAGGTCAGCGTGAGTTGTTCCTGCAAATCAGGTTGATTCAGCGTACGCAACAGCGCACCCTGCGCCGAAATGACGCTCACGCGGTCGAAACGTAAATCGCTGTTGATCAACAGATAATCGCTGGCTGGATTGGGCGTCAGCAGCACGTGCGCGCTGAAATCCACTTCTTTTGTACCCACCAGCGAACTTATGTCGGCGATGTAGCGCGGCGAGATCTGATAGCCGGACGTGTAAGGATTGCTGCTATCGAACTGGCCACCAATGCCGGTCAGATTGAAAGGCGTAGGGGGCAGGGGTTGCGCATACAGGTTCGTGTTATTATCCACGCGAATATAGACCGTGTCGTTCGGGTTGGCCGCCGCGATGGCGCGGACCGTGAAGCCAGCCGCCTGGCCCACCGTATCCCATTCTGCTGGGTCCACCAGCGTCAGGTTATTGATGCGGATCAGGCTCGATTCATTGCTTTCGTTGGCGTTCACCGTGACGGAAGGCGACACCAGCGGGTGGTTGGTGGAGACGATCGTAATGGAGGCAGGCAGCAGTTGGGTCAGGCCGTTGAACTGGCCGATAAAACCGGTTACCGATATTTCATCCCCTTCCTGCACGGTATAATTGAAAGATGCCGATTGGCTGAAAACAGCAATACCCTGATTGTTATCATCAATCAGCGTAAATTGCAGGCCATTCGTGCCGCGCAGATTGACGCCATAGACCGTGCCTTGCAGTGTAAGGTCAATGCCCACCGAATCATTCACGCCCGCAGCATTCACGCCAGTTACTTCGGCGATGCTACGGCTGGGGAAACTAGGTGGAGCGCCACAAGTATTGGCCGCGCCGGGGCTGGCTTTTACTTCTTTGCCATTGATAATAACGCCGGTGGCGTTTGTGGAGGCTTGCCAGTTTTCGGGCAGGCTATTATCCGAACTTGGATCGCAAAGCACCAGCGAAGGGCCATTGCCAGCGGGTTCGGTTGGCCACGGGGAAGCGTTTTTGTAATCTACATAATCAATCACGTTGCCGCCTGCATCGCGCAGTTCGAGGTCTTCTCCGGTGTTGGTCAACGCACCGCCTAATACCCATTCATAAGGCGCAAAGCCGAATTTTGGCTCAAAAAAACTGATACTTTTGGCAATCACTACGTAGCCGTTGGCGGGAATGCTGGAACCAGCCGGGAACACAAATTCAAATCCCTGGGTAAAATTCCAGCCCGACACGTCCACAGAAGCGTTGGTTGGGTTGTACAGTTCCACATATTCCAGCGTGTCGGTACCGGCTTCCGGCGGGTTGTACATGATTTCGGTGATGACGATCTGGGCTTGGGCAGCCACCAGCAGACCGAGGCAGGCAAAAAGAGTGAGCAGCGTTTTTTTCATGGCAGTGTTTTATTCGTTGGAAAAAAAATCGCCGCAAAAATAGGGAAAAGATGGTACTCCAGCCGTCTGTTGTATTTCAGATGACTATACCTATATATTTGTCTAACATTATTTTTAATTCTTTGAAATCCAATATCCTTAAAATGATGTTCTAAAACTTCGTGTAGCAGTATTGTTTTTAAAAATTATATGTGGTGGGTACCCGTCGAAAAGTTCCAAAACTTAAAAGGAAGTTAACATTGGCGAGTTAATTTCGCCGTCAGAATTTTTCTTATTTTCACTCAATCCTTTCTGTATGAATCACTTTACATTGCATAACCTGACCACGGCCCGCACCGGACGAACGCTGTTGCTGCTCGCACTGCTGCTGACTGGCTGGACGACTTTCGCCCAGGTGACCACTTCTTCCATATCGGGTCTGGTGACCGACAAAGACGGTCAGGGACTGGCGGGTGCTACGGTAATTGCAGTACACGTACCTTCCGGTACACGTTACGGTTCTTCGACCAGTGTTGCCGGACGTTACAACTTGCCTGCGGTGCGGGTGGGCGGCCCCTTTACGGTATCAGTAACTTATACCGGTTTTGAAACGCAAGAAAAGACGGGCATTTTTGCCAGTCTCGGTACGTCTTCCAACGTGGATTTCAACCTGGTGGAATCCGGTACTACGATTGATGAAGTGACGGTGACTTCCAGTCGCTCCGACCTGTTCAGCGATGCCCGCACGGGTGCTGCCACGTCTTTGGGACGGGAGGCGATCAACTCGCTGCCTACTATTGGCCGGACGATCAACGATATTGTCAAGTACAACGCTTACGGCAATGGTCGCTCGTTTGGCGGTCAGGATAGCCGCTTGAACAACATCACGATTGACGGTTCGGTATTCAACAACGGCTTTGGTCTGGGCAACTCTGCTTCGGCGGGCGGTCGTACCAGTACGACGGCTATTTCGCTGGATGCCCTCGAAGAAATTCAGTTGAACGTCGCTCCGTTTGATGTTCGCCAATCGGGTTTCGTTGGTGCCGGTATTAATGCCGTGACGCGCTCTGGTACCAACGATGTTTCGGGTTCTGCGTATTATTTGTTCCGTAACAGTGATCTGGCCGGTGATAAAGCCAATGGCATAGCACTTCCTCCGGTCAACATTGACGAAAAAACCTACGGCCTGCGTGTCGGGGGGCCGATCATCAAAAACAAACTGTTCTTTTTCTTGAATGGCGAACATTTCGTCAGCACTACTCCGGCCCTGAGTTGGTCGGCTAACCGCCCCGGTGCTACGGGCAACGTATCCCGCGTGACCGCTGCTGATCTGGAAGATTTGAAGTCCTTTTTGTTGACCAATTTCAACCGCGACCTGGGTGCTGTTGACAATTTCAATAATGAAGTAAAAAGTACGAAAGGTCTTTTGCGCCTGGACTACAATATTAACCAAAACCACAAGGCGTCCGTGCGTTATTCGCACCACGATTCGCAATCGGATGTCGTGATCAGTAACAGTAACAGTAGCGGCACGGCCGGTAATGGTAACCGTACCAACTCGGCTTTGGCCCTTTCCGCAGAAAATACCGGCTACATCATCGAAGATAACACCCGTTCGGTCGCTTTCGAGTTGAACTCGGTATTAGGTTCCAAGTCTTCTAATAACTTCGTGGCTACCTATAACAAGCAACTGGAAGATCGCCAGTATAAAACCGATCCTTTCCCCACGGTGGATATTTTGAAAGATGGAACGACTTATACTTCCATTGGTTTCGATCCATTTACACCGAGTAATAAATTGAATTACAGCACGCTGAATATTACCGACAATTTTCAGTATTTTATGGATAAACACTTGTTTACGGTGGGTGCTTCTTACGAGCATTTTACTTCTAATAACGTGTTTTTTCCGTCTTCCAATGGCGTGTATGTCTATCAGTCTATTGCTGACTTTAAAGCGGCTGCATTGCAATTCCTGAACGATCCGACCAATCCGGTGTCTGCCGTGGATTCGGTGCGTTACAACCTGCGTTACTCTTTGTTGCCCAATGGTGTGGACCCATTGCAGGTCTTGAAAGTAAATACGTTCAGTGCTTATGTGCAGGATGAATACCAGATTTCAAAGGATTTCAAACTGACTGCCGGTATTCGTGGCGACGTTTTTGTGTATGACAACTCCACTGCCCGCGAATTTTACAATCCCGTAGTGGCTGGTTTGACCTTTAAGGATGAAGAGGGCGCCGACCTGAAAATCAGCACCAGCACTTTCCCAAAACCACGTCTGTTGATCTCGCCTCGCGTAGGCTTCAACTGGGATGTGAATGGTAAAAAATCCACTCAACTTCGTGGTGGTACCGGCATATTCGTGTCGCGTATTCCACAAGTATTGGTTTCTAACCAATTGGGTAACAATGGTGTAAATACCGCTTTGGTGACGGCTAACAACACCACGGCCTATCCATTTACAACCGATCCAAGCCGTTTCGTACCGGCTAACAACCCGGACATCACGACTTTACCGCCTTACACGATCAATGCTTCGGTCGAAGATTTGAAATACCCGACTGTGTGGAAAAGTGACCTGGCCGTGGATCAAAAACTGCCTTATGGTTTTGTGGGTACGGTGGAATTTATCTACAACCGCAACATCAATGCCCTGCGTTATATTGATGCCAACCTGAAAGCACCGGATCGTTCGTTCACTGGCCCGGATGGCCGCGATCGTTTCCCGGCTTCGGGCGTGACCAGCACCGGCAGCGGCGCGAACAACACGGTGAATATTGCCCGTTTCATCAACCCGAACATTGCTAATGCTTTTGTACTGACCAATACCGACAAGGGTGATGCGTACAGTTTTACCGCTAAAATTGAGAAACCCTCCGTTCGTGGTCTGGGTGGTATGATCGGTTACACGTATGGCCAGGCCCGCGAAATTCAGGCCGTATCCAGCACCGTCGTCGCCAACGTACCAACCGTGGCCGGTCAGAACTACCTCGGCACTTCCTGGTCGGACAATGACCTGCGTCATCGGATCATCGGCTATGTCAACTACCGCATCAACTACGGTGGTCAGTTCGGTGGTGCTACTGAGTTTGCACTGGGTTGCGTTTCCAACAGCGGCGGCAAAATCTCTTACACCTACGGCAACGACCTGAACGGCGATGGCCAGAATGGTAACGACCTGATCTTTGTGCCAGAGAAAGCAACGGATCTTACTTTTGCTGCTTTGACGGTGGGTAGTGGCGCAAACGCCAAAACCTTTACCCCCGAACAGCAACAAGCCGCTTTAGATCTCTATATTGATGGTAATTCCCACCTGAGTGACCACCGTGGTGGATATGCTGAACGCAACGGTGGCGTGTTCCCCTGGCTGACGCGTTTCGATCTGTCGGTCATGCAGGAAGTCTATATCAAAGTAGGTAAAAACAAAAAAAGGAATGCCCTGCAATTCCGCGCAGACATCCTGAACTTCGGTAACCTGTTGAACGACGAATGGGGTGTCGGTAATCAGGCAACGGCCTCCAGCAGTGCTTTCACCGCCAACCCATTGAGCGTGGCGAGCATTGCTGCCGATGGTACGCCTTCGTACCGTTTGGCTACGCAGGTCATCAACGGTTCTACCGAATTGCTGCGCGACTCTTTTGTGAAAAGCATCAATCTGGATAATGTGTGGCAGGCCCAAATTGGCATTCGCTATATCTTTAATTAAAAGAATGTGGCCAATGTGATTAATGAGGTCAATGTGTTGAATTGCAGCACACTGCTTTTGTAATAAATATCATTATTAAGTAAAAGGGCAAAATTGCAAAAGGCAAGTTGGCAATGAAAACCGAGATGTTACTGCGCTCCATTTGCTAATTTGTCTTTTGCCTTTTGCTTTTTTATTTCAATGCCGCATCGGTTCGCCGGTGCGGCATTGTTTTTTAGTAAAAATCGCTTTTATTTGTCCCATGAAACGTTGGGTCTCGCCCGTCTTACTGCTGCTCCTGGTGCTGGCCTTTCTGGCTTTCCGCTACTGCCAAAGTCGCAGCCAGGAGTTCACGCCCGTGAAAACCCCGACATCCGTGCCCTCTGCGCCGGGCAAAACCGGGAATACTTCCGCCACGCAAGTGCCTGATTATGCGCTGGATGTGTTGAATTATGTCCGCAAAAACGGCGAAGCCCCCAACGGATATGTCGGTGGCCGGGAGTTTCAAAACAGGGAAGGTCGCCTGCCTAAAAAAGATGCGGAGGGCCGTAAATTACGCTACAGCGAATGGGACGTGCATCCCAAAGTGCAGGGCCAGAACCGGGGCCCCGAACGGCTCGTCACTGGCTCCGACCACAGTGGCTGGTACACCGGCAATCACTATAAAACTTTTCAGAAAATAGAATGAATATTATAGAGATTGTTGAGCATGTGCCCACTTTTCCCGCCACTACTTTTGTCGTAGATCTGGATGGCAGCAAGATTCACACCCTGCGCGGCTTTTATCCGCGTATTGCCAAAGCATTTATTTTCCCGGATTATTTTGGTAAAAACCTGGATGCACTCGCTGATTGTCTGGGCTCGCTGGAGCACGTGGGCAGCAAGCATATTGTGCTGTTTATCCGCGATTTTGATGACTTTCTCGACAAAGAAAAACCGGAAAAACGAGCCGCCGCCATCCAAGTCATCCGGGATGCGCAGAACCCGAAAAACAGGTATGACAATCTGCATTTTCGGGTGATCGGGATGCGCGAGTAAATAAGCAAAATGGCAAGTGGCAATAAGCAATACAAAACCAAGATGTTGCTGTGGCTACTTTGCTGGTTGCCTTTTGCTATTTTGCTCATTTATTTACATCCCCAACGCTTTCAGAAATTCCGCGCTATCCGGTTTGGTGTTGGAAGCAAAGAAATTGAGCAGTTTGCCATCTTCATCCAGCAGATATTTGCAAAAATTCCAGGAGGGTTCCTGCGTATTCCAGCCGTTCTGCGCCGGATCGGTGAGCCACTGATACACCGGCGATTTGCTTGCCCCCTTCACGCTGCTTTTTTCAAACAGCGGAAAGGTCACGCCATAGTTTTTCTGGCAAAAAGTAGTGATCTGTGCCGCCGAGCCCGGCTCTTGTCCACCGAAATCATTACACGGAAAACCCAGCACGACGATGTGTTCTTTATTGGCAGCATAAAATTTCTCCCAATCGGCATACTGCGGCGTGTAGCCACATTCGGAAGCGGTGTTCAGGATAATGATCTTGCGGCCACGAAACTGTTCCAGGGATACCGGCTGGCCATCCAGGCCATTGACTTTCAATTGAAAAAACGAAGATTTGGTCGAATCCGCAGTGATAGTTTGCATGGGTCGTTGCAGTGTTTTGTTCATGCGAAAAGAATAGGCGGTAAAAATCGCGGCCACAATGAGAAGCAGAGTGGTCAGGGCGATCCAGTGAATCTTACGCATGGTAGAAAATTGATGGGTGAACAATGTCACGTAACAGTCAGGTAGGCGTAAAGTTGTGGTTGTCGTGTTCGGTGTAGTATCTCTGCGTAATTTGTCTGAATGAAAATCCGAATTTGAGTGGTGGCATGGGTTCTGCCCCGTTTTTTC
>JANPIV010000096.1:0-35391 GCA_031425155.1 Saprospirales bacterium
CGCATCAACGGGTTGAAGGTTTCGCCGGGATTGTTGGCATAGGCTTCCTCGATGAAAGCCGCGTACTCACTGGTATTCAGCATGTCGTAGCGGTTCACTACGTTTTGCAGGCCATAAGAGGCGTTCAGGTCAATTCGCGGCGTACCCGCTTTGCCCCGTTTGGTATTGATCAAAATGACCCCATTTGCCGCCCGTACACCGTAGATAGCTGCCGCCGAAGCATCTTTCAGGACGGAAATACTTTCAATGTCATTGGGATTGATGAGGGTAAGCAGGTTGACGGACCCGCGCAAGTCGCCGCCGCGGCCGCCTTCATTACCGCTTTGCCCTTCCGTGATCGGCAATCCGTCGATCACGTACAGTGGTTCGTTGTACCCAAAAGTACCGATGCCGCGGATGCGCACCGTTGGGCGCGAGGTGGGTGCACCACCGGGCGTACTGACCAATACGCCGGCCAGACGGCCTTGCAGGGCCAATTCCGGAGCGGCGGCAATGCTTTTTTCAATTTCTTTGCTGCCGACCGAACCCACTGACCCGGTTACGTCTTTGCGGGTACGTTCCCCATAACCAATGACCACTACTTCATCAATCGCATTAGTGCCTGCTTTTAAGGTAATGATCAAGGTTGTTTGCCCAGTCAGTGGGACTTCCTTTGTTTGGTACCCGGTGTAACTGACGACCAGAATGGCGTTACCGTCGGGTACGTCCAGGGAGAAATCGCCGTTGGCATCGGTGGTGACTCCCAGGGGCAAGCCCTTTACGGCAACGGTGGCTCCGACCAATGCCTCTCCGGCTTCGTCGGTCACTTGGCCGCGCACCGTCAGGTCGAAGGCGTGTGCCTGCCCGGGAGGCAGTGCCGCCAGAACCCACAAAAAGGTCAGCAGCAGCCTAATTTGTTTTGGGTAAAAATACTTCTTCATACAAAAGGATGAGTTTAGGAATGGATTGTTTGAAAATGCGCTGAAAAACAAACTAAATACTTTTCATCCACAAACTTAAATGTAACTATCCCGATGGCTATCCTGTGCTATCCAGTATCATGAAGTTTACTGCCTATTCCAATGCCGACTGCGACAGGTAGCCGTCTCCTAGATAGAACTCCTTCCGTCGTAAGGGCATTTTATACGTGTTAATCGTATTTTTGGAGGAAAAAACCCGCAAAGGGCCGTTGTTGGCCGAGGCCACCCAGATGGTCCGTTGGCCCGCTCGCAGATGAACCAGTGCTTTCTGGTCGCCATCGGCCAGGAATCCCGATTGCGCAGGCTGCCGGGCCAGCCAACCGCCCCGACCATTGCCCAAAAGCACTAACCCCTGGCTCGCATCGTAGCGACCAATCTGGGCATCGCTGGCATATGAATTTCCCGTCAGCAGCAGGTCCAAATTACCATCGCCGTCAAAATCCCCGGTCGTCAGGCCAAAAATCGGCGCGACTTGGGCGATATTCGGGAAGGGATGAAAGGAGAACTGACCACCGCCCCGGTTTTCGAGCCACCCGGAAGCCAGTTGCTCCACCTGCAAGAGTTGCATACCGGCCCGGTTGCCGACCGGGATCACCTGATCGAAGGCAGCGGCCCCATAATCGGCATAGCGTTGGAAACGGCGGCGCATCACGATCATCTGACTGATGAGTTGATCGCGCATGGCGTACGGATGTTCCTGATTTTCAATATAGTACGTCAATATGGCCTCCCGGCTGCCGTTCTGGTCGAAATCGCTGGTGTACGCACGCACCGGCTGCGCCGGGGAAGCACCGAAACGGTTGTTGAGGCCGAGATTGCCCAAGGCATAGTCTGTATCGCCGTCGTTGTCGAAATCGCCGCCGGTGATGCTGTTCCACCAGCCGGAGAGGTGTTCAAGACCGGTTTGAGCACTTATATTCACCAACTGGCCACCCGCGTTTTTCCAGAATTGCGGAGCCATCCATTCGCCGACCACTACCAGATCCCGTTTTCCATCCTGGTCGAAATCTGTCCAAAGGGCCGAGCAGACCATGCCGGTGTATTTGAGGCCGGGTGCCAGGCGGTCCGTGACATCGCTGAACTGCCCGCCGTCATTCTGGAGCAAAAAACTCTCGCCCGGTGCGGTCCATTTCCCGGGCTGGTGCCGACCGCCCACGAACAGATCGAGGTCGCCGTCGCCGTCGAAATCCGCTGCCGTGACGCAGCCTCCGGAGGCCGTGAGGGGGGGGATGGCCTGGGGGGCGTAGGTAAAATGGCCGCGCCCGTCATTCGTGTAAAACCGGTGCTGGTAAAATGCAGCCCCCGCCAGGGCCTCGTTGCCGCCATGCGCGGCATAGAGGTCGAGGTCGCCATCGCCGTCGGCATCGAAGAGGAGCAACCCGGCATCTTCCTGCTGGCTGTGTTCGGTGCAAATGTCTTGCGGATGGAAAATACCTACGCGCGTCTGCCGGAACAGCCGGGTGGACTGGCCCGCCGCACCGCCCATCAACAGGTCGTCCAACCCATCGCCATCCACATCGCCGACGGCAAGGGCCGGGCCTTGCTGCGAGTATTTATGCGGCAACAGAAAATCGCGGTTGAAATCATCAAAGTCATTTTCGGTATGGATGGCGTTTAATCCTTGTACCCATGCGGCTGATTCAAACAGGGTGGTTATGGGTTTTTCTACCTTTGGCTGGGCAGGTGCAGCGGCGGTGCATTTTAATATAATCGTTTGATTGACAGCAATATTTGTCAAAATTTGCGTGCTGCCGCCAGGCCATACCACGCGCAACGAGTCCACCGTTTGGGTCTGGCCTAGTCCGAAATGAGCAATGGGTTCCACACTAGAAACATAGCCACGGACGCAGGTATGGTAATGTGTCTGCGTTTGGCGCTGGCCAGTACTATCGCGATAAATCAATTGGATGGTAGCACCCAAGCCTTGGCGATTGCCTGTTGCACCTTCCAATTGGAGGCGCAGATAGTGCCGGGTAGCCGGACTGGTATTCTCGTACAAAAAGGCCGGATCGTCGATGTTGTTGCTCACGAGGTCGAGGTCACCGTCATTATCCAGGTCGGCCACGATGGCCCCGTTGGAATAAGCAGGCTCCGTAAATCCCCATTTTTCGGAGACATCGGCGAAACTTAGGTCCCGGCGATTTTGGTACAGATAATCGTGCTTTTTCACCCCCTTGAGGCGGTCGGCAGCCTCTTTCATGCGCTTATTAATCTCCATCGTGCCGCCGAACATCCCGTTTTCACGGGTGTAGGTGATAAAATCCAGATCGGTGATGTCGCGACGGTAACCGTTGGTAATGAGCAAATCGCGCCAACCATCGTTGTCCAGATCGGCGAAGAGTGCCGTCCAACTCCAGTCGGTTTTATAAATCCCGGCCAGTTGGCCAATTTCAGAGAACCCGGTCCCAGTGTTGAGTTGCAGGGTGTTGCGCACGTATTGCGGTTCGTAACCGGCCTTGATTGCCAAATCGAAGCGGTCCTTGCCGGGCTTGCCGAACATGGTTTTTTGCCGGAGATTATCATTGGGCAACATATCAAGTTCGACGATATCGGGCAGGCCGTCGTTGTTGAAATCGGCCACGTCCACGCCCATGCCATTGTTGCTTTCATGCTGACAATAGTCACGGATGCAATTGCTGAAGGTCCCGTTGCGGTTGTTGATCCACAAAAAATCGCTGGACAGGAAGTCGTTGGCCACGTACAGATCGGGCCAGCCGTCGGCATTGAAGTCATTGACGCAGACGCCGAGGCCCCAGCCTTCGATGGTGATGCCCGCCTCCCGGCTCACGTTGGTAAAACCTTGGCCGCCTTGTCCCGGGGAGCCGTCATTACGGTAAAACCGATCCGTGGAAGGGGCGGAGCCATCGACCCGGACGGGCCGGATCGTATTGCGGTCAATTTTTTCGATGGCGTTATTGAGCAGATACAGATCCAGGTCGCCGTCGCCGTCGTAATCGAGCCAGGCCGCCTGGGTGGAATAGCTGGTGTCGGCCAAGCCCCATTCGGCAGCGGCTTCCCGGAAACGCGGCGTCCCGTCTGGCGCAATGTTGCCTTCATTGATAAACAAGAGATTGGGCGTTGCCGCGCGGCCCGGCGGATTGGCGGTGCAGACGTATATATCGCAACGTCCGTCCTGATTGATGTCCACCATGCTCACTCCGGTACACCAGCTGTGGGTAGCGACTCCAGCGGTGGCGGTTACGTCTTCAAATTTCCAGTTTCCACGGTTGAGATACAGCCTGCTGCTGACCTGATTGCCCGCAAAATACAGATCGGTGCGGCCATCGCCATTAAAATCAGCAGCCCCCACGCCCGCGCCGTTGTAGATGTACATAAAATTGAAAATGCTGAGCGAGTCTCTTTCCGTGATGATGTTGGCGAATCCTATGCCCGTCTGATCTGCCGCATGCAGGTGAAATAAATGCGCGTCGTCGGCTGTGCGCCGGCAGCCGGACAGGAACAGTAAAAGAGATAAGCCAAACGAGAGGCGCAGTGCCATAGTGGGTATGGATTTTTAACTTTGCAAGGTAAAAATACACGCACCTTTCCTTATCCTGTGGTATCCTGCTCTCCCTTTGGAGATATTGGCATATCGCTGCCAGATTGGGGTTGAGTACATAAATCGCCCAACAATCGTTTGCTGCCAAGTGCTCTTAAACGTAGCACCTGACAGCAAGCCAAACGTTATCCCTATCCCCAAAAAAAGGCACGAGCCGTCTCCGCCCCGTGCCTCCTTGATCTAATATCTTCCAAAAGCCCTCACTCCATCTTCACCACCTTCCTTACCCCCCTTTGCCCATTCTCCAACTCAATATTCAGCAGATAAAACCCACTGGCAAGGCCCTGTAAATCAAGGTCGTAGGTGGAAGCGTGTACCTGCCAGGTGTGCAGGATTTGGCCGCTCAGGTTTTGCAGTTGGATCGTCTGGAGGCCAGCGGCGGCCTGGATGGTAGTACTTGCTCCGGCGGGATTGGGCGAAATAAGCACCGGAAAATCCGTGGGTAAGTCATCCGTGCCGGACGTGGGAGCGCGGAGTTGGAGATTGTCCAGCAGCACAAAATCGTCTTCATCGAAATAACTGGGGTCGAGGGTCCATTGGCCCACTTCGGTGTACATTTTCAAGTCCAGCGCCCCTTTGAAAAAAGGCGGCAAAAGGATGTTGTGGTGTTTGACGGCGCCTTCCACCTGTCCGAAAATGGTTTCATTGCCGCTGGCATTACCCTGCCATCTGGCCTGCATCATGCTGCTTTGCTGGAAACCAGGGGCCGCAGAGGCATTGCGGAACTGTACCAGATCGAATTCCAGGGTAGGCGCTGCCGAGGTGGAGAAATCAAGGCAGGTATGGAGGGAGGCGTTGATGCCCGAGGCGTATTCATAATCGAACACACTGGTAATATCCGCGCAGCGCTGAAACTCCTCCGGGTCTTGATAGACGCCGGTGGAAGCGAAATATTGGTTGTTCTGATAGGTTATAATAGACTCAAACGAATAATACTGCAGTTCCACATATTCATCCTGACCGCCATCTATTTCAAAGGTATTCAGGTAGTTACCAGTGATCGGCAGATACTGCCCGGACTCGTCGTAGGACTCATTGTTTTCGGTATCGGGGTCGTTGGGATAATCGAGCACAAAGTATAAAGCGGAATTCACCACGGGCAATTCAAAACCAATAAACAGGGTGCCGAACCCGTCCAAATCTTCGGCCAACGTATAGGGCGATGACCAGACCGGATTATCGTCTTCGTCGGTAGCCGAAAACTGTAGCACCGTACCAGCGGGAATGGCCTCGCAACCATTGTTTTCCACGTACATACCGGCATACTGTACGGTGGCAAAACAGCCCTCTGTGCTCAAGTCTTCATCCAGACTGAGGTCGCCCGCAGCAAATTCAGCGACGTTATAAAAGAAATAAGACTCGTTGTTATCGGCGTTGGCATCGTCCACCTCCAAAGAGACGCTGATGCTGGTAAATCCTGGTTCAGTCGCCTGCAACCAGTTGTCCACCTGCACTTCAAACACTTCGCCGGGGCCAATGGGACTGGTTAGAGGGATGATGTAATCCGAAATCGTAAAGTTGGAGAGACGGACGCTGCCCATCATTGAAGGGTTATAGGCCACGCTGCTCAGATTCACCACTTTGATGTTTACGGGCAGATATTGATCCAGGCCACAAAAATTACTGATCGAAAAACCGCCTCCCTGTAAGCCGAGGTCAAAATCGGTATTGAGTTCGCTGGGCAATCCGACCGCTTTCCAGGCTTCGGTCACCGCCTGCACTTCCGTAGAGCCTGCACCGTACAAGGCTTCCGCCACGGCCACGGAATACTGGTAAAAGGCATTGTAATCGGAGCTCTCGGTAAGGTAATTCTTGTTCACTTCAAAAACGATCTGACCTACTTTCTCCGGCCCCAATGCGGACACATCAAAAGCGACGCCTGCTTCGTTGGTGCCCTGCTTACCATCCACCAGCATACTAAACCACAGGTTGCCAATGGCGCTGTTGGTGTGTACATCATTGCCATCTTCCCAATACTGCCCCCGGTAGAGGGCGGGCATTTCGACGCTGTTGGGGTCGTCCATCACGCGGAAAAACTGGCTTTCCGGGCTCAGGGCAAAAGAGTGCCCGAGGCTCCAACTGAAATGCGTGGGATCACTTTTGCGCTCCAGCAGTTTCCCAAACATATCGGCCAGGCTTTCATTGATGGCACCCGATTCCCCCTCATACACCAGCCCGGAAGTATATTGCACCACGCCATGCGTAAACTCATGGCCTATCACTTCAAAGGTCGTCAAGGGGCCATAATTACAGTCGCCGTCGCCGTAGGTGCTGGATTCGCCGTCCCAGAAAGCATTGACGTAGTCGCCACCATGGACATACGCTTTGAGGGCTTTGCCGTGGCCATCCTGCCCTTGCCAGTTGTAATCTTCCAGCATCATATCATAGAATTCCTGGGTGCAATAATGCGCATCCAACGCCACTTCATCTTTCTGGTCGTTGGTGAGGTCCCAGGTGGAGGAAGTACTGGTAAAACTGGTCCCGTTGCTGTTATAAATAAAAATTCCCTCGCCCCTGGTCGGATCGCGCAGCACAAACTCTTGCGGGCCAACAGAATCCGTGGTGATATTTTGCATGCCGTAATAGCGCGTTTTGGCCTTGCTGGGCACGCCTTCCCGCAGGATCAGCGGGAGTTGGGTAATGATTTTGCCGGAGGTCGCGTCCACAAAATAACGGCACTTGTCAAAAGGCTCGGTGCTGTGTGCATCCACCTGATAAGCCAGACAGAGCGATTCCGAGACTTTGGGGAAAGCGGGATCAATAAAACATAAAATTGGCTCGGTTTCTTTGTCGCTATACGTTTTGGCCTGCATGTCTCGTTGGGCCAAAGCCACCGCAGTCGCCACATTAATACTCGGTGTCGCCGACATACTAACCTGCGGGCGATAATGCCCGGTTGCGGTTTTGACTTTACCGTCTTTTTCGTGCAACATATACCGACTGCCAAAAATGGGCAAACCCGCGTGATATTGCTGGTATTTGAAGTGGGTATAGCCGTTTTTACCGGGTGTTTCTTCCGTCAGCACCATTTTGGATTGGGGCGACAGGTGCATTTTTTCGCCCATCGCCTCGAAGTAGTTTTCGTGGTGCAGGCGGGCATCGGTGTTTTTGTAGAAAGTGTAGGTTTTTACTAAATAAGCGTTGGAAAGAGAGGTTTTTTGTCCAAAAATGTGAAAAGGGAGACACAGAAAAAGTGCGCAGGCGTAAAGGATGGAGCGTAGAGTCATAAATTGGGTTTTAAATTGTTTAGCACGAACATACGTGTTTTTTGATGCACGTATCCGTCATGTTTGAAACCCTAAAGACGCACCGGTTTGCCTTTTGGTTGGTAGCCTGTTTACAATTTATAGCCAATGCCTAAAACACCGCCCAGCAACCGATCTCGCTGCCCCAAACCCGTTTCCGAACGCAGTGCCGAATCCAAATCCGCCTGGTAGCGCAGGCCAAAATGCAGCGTCCAGTGCTGGCCCAGTGTCCGGCCATAATCCAGACCCACGTAAGCACTGTGTACGCCCCCGGAACGATACATACGCCGCAGTGCAACCGGCTCCTTTTCAATGACTTGCAACTGCGAATCAAGTGCATAACCACGATACCCGCTGTGAAAATTGCACAATGCTCCGCCAACCAGCCCCAACGTCCCGCGCCCGGACTGCCAACGCCAGGCCAGTTGGACCGGCACAGACCATCGCTCTTGTACGCCGGGTGCCTGAATATGCCGGGTCGTGGTGGTTTCCTGTAACAAATAGCCTGATTCGTAATGGGTAATGCCGTTCACATTATAATAAGTCGCGGAGTCGCTGGACACTTGTTGCTGGGTAGTTTGGGTAGTGGTGCCACGGAACCACTGGGCACTGCGCTGGTAATTCAGGCCCGTACCAATTTCCAGGTGTCGGCCCAATGGGATATGCAGCAGACCAGTGAAGGCAATAGTTTCCAACGGTTGTTCGCTCTGTTTTTTGGCATTGGCGTAGTTTTGGTCGGCTGGGGAGCGGGCGGTGAGGGTGCGGTTAGTATAAAAAATGCCTGCGGTGAGGGAGAGAAATGGGCTGCGTTTGGTGTCATTCAGAGGCAAAGCCGAAGAATCTGAGGACAATAATACACTGTCCTCTTCGGCCTTCGGCCTCGGATGCCACGCCTGACGGCTCTGCATGACAGGCCCCAAGTTCCCCACCAATGCTGTGTCATTCAGAGGCGAAGCCGAAGAATCTGAAGACGAAAATGCGCCTTCCGTCTCGGCCTGCGGCCCCGGATGCCACGCCTTGCGGCTCTGCATGACAGGCGACGTGTTCCCCACTAATGCCGTGTTATTCAGAGGCGAAGCCGAAGAATCCGAGGATTTCAATGTGCCTTCTGCCTCCGGCCCCGGATGCCACGCCTGACGGCTCTGCATGACAAGCGGCGTGTTCCCCACCCATGTCGTGTCATTCAGAGGCGAAGCCGAAGAATCTGAAGATAAAAATGCGTCTCCCCTTTCGACCTCCGGCCCCGGATGCCACGCCTTACGGCTCTGCATGACAGGGCCCAAGTTCCCCACCAATATCGTGTCATTCAGAGGCGAAGGCGAAGAATCCGAGGATAAAAATGCGCCTCTCCTTTCAGCCTCCGGCCCCGGATGCCACGCCTGACGACTCTGCATGACAGGCTCAACTCCACTCACCCATGTTGTGTCATTCAGAGGCGAAGCCGAAGAATCTGAGGATGGAAGTTGGCCGACCACCAATGGCCGTTCCACGGGCTTTTCTTTACCCACCAACCGGACATAAGCAACCACCCCGCCTAAAAGCAGCAGCAGCCCTAGCCCGGCGAACCACCACCAGAATAACAACCGGCGACGACGACCGGGCAATTCCTGCTCGATACGTTGCCATACTTCTTCGGCATCCCAATCGGGTACCTCCGGCTCGAAAGCCCGCCGCCATTTGTCATTTGCATTCATAATCCGCTTTGTTGGATAAGATTCCACTGATAATTAAGTGCTGACTTCGCCCGACTCAGTTTGGCCCGCGAACTGGACAGTTCGATCTGCAACAGCGCGGCGACTTCTTCGTGGCTGAAACCATCGAAATAGTAGAGCATGAGGATGGTGCGGTGGCTATCGGGCAGTTTTTCCACCACGGCGCGCAGTTCCTCGACGGTCAGCCGCTCGATAATATCCGGCGACCAGGTGCTTTCGGCCACGACCAGGGCACTTTCGGTCAGGTTCCACTGCTGCTTTTTGCGCTTCACGGCGATGGATTCGCGCACGGCAATCCGGTGCAACCAGGTGGTGAAAGTGCCCTTGGCCGGGTCATAGATTTCCAGGTGCTGAAACACCCGCACGAACGTGTTTTGCACCATGTCCTTCGCTTCCGCCAGATCGGTGGCATAGCGGTGGCAGATGCGCATCACAAAGTCGCGAAACTGCTCATACAGCTGCCGCTGGGCAGCGCGGTCGGCGGCCAGACATTGCGTGATGAGCTGTTCGATTGGGTGAGTCATGGCTTATTGGCAGGCCGAAACATTGCCGAGGGACACGGAGGCCGCCACGTTGGTGTAGATCAGGGGCAGCGAACTCTTTCCGGTCGTCCGGTCGAAAGCCTGCACCCGTAGCGTGTCTATTGCGCCCGTGCAAAGTTCATAACTATAGCCAAAGGTACCGTCTGCGGCGATTTCCCGATCAAAACTAAGGCCATTGGAATTGCTCTGCACACTCAGCGTCACGTAGCCATTGCTGACCGGCGCGTCGCCGCAGTCCACGACCGTACCGCTAATCAGGGCCACGTTTTGCGGGCGATAGGCATTGGCCAGCGTGGGCAGTTGCGTATCCGTCGTGAAAGGGCCGACCACATCCGCCGGGAAGATGCTAAACAGCGTGGTCTCCGCTGCATTCAGCCAGCCACCCTGACAATGGGCAAATTGCTGGGTGAAATTCGGCTGCAACACGTTGAGGTACAGCACCGAATCCTTCGGCAGGAGGGCCTCGTAATAGCCATTCTCGTCGGTGAGCATGGAGGCACCATCCGCTTCAAAACCGCCATCAATCGCCCGGATATTGTAGAGCAAGGCCACCGCCGCATAAGCGGGCGCACTGGTCGGGTCGGTCACGTAGCCGGATACCACAATCAGGGCATCGTCGGCGGGATTCAGGTAGTCCCTGATCGGAAACCGTGCTTCAGATACCGGCATCACGTTGATTTTCAAGTCTTTGACCTTGGGCTGGGTCGCTTGCAGTCGCTTGGCTGTGCTGACATAATTGGCCTTTCTGGCGTAGAGCGTGATGGTTGCACCCAGTTGCAACGACAGTCCCGCCGTGCTAAATTTCCCCTGCGCATCGGTGGTCACGGTACCGACCAGCGTTTCGCCCTGATAGACTTCCACCTGCGCATTGGTCAAAGGCCCGGTCCCCGTGCGCACCACGCCAGACAACTCGGTGTCAGTGACGCCGGTCGGTGGCTGGGTGATGACTTTCTCGTCGGTAGTGATGGTTTCCTTGCGGCAGGCGAGGATCAGGAGCACCAGCAGCAGGGGTGCTAAAAAGTGTATGCGTTTCATACGATGATGTTTTGAATCGTTTTAAAGATTGTGTCTTCGATCGAACATCATAGTATAAGGGGGAAGGGGGGAAAACGCTGCAACTATTACCTACTCTTGTAATTTTTCTCCATGATTTGATGCACTCGTTCTTCGGTAATTTTCAACGATTTAGCAATTATCGGAATAGGCACATGATTGCGCCAAAATTCCATTACTGCGTCAGCCATCAAGTCCTGAAAAATTATCATCTATAAATTGCTCAAATGTGATCGGTTCTTTATGCGTAATTTTCTTGACCCAATCTGTTATTGCAGGTTCCGCTTGAAATCTGGGAAAATAGTGAAGCATAATCATAACGAGTATAAACATAGATGGCATTTTCTCCCTACTTTTGGTCAGAAAAAAACTGATCAGGTTCGGTGATTTATATTCAATTTTAAATCCCAAGCGCATACTCAATGCTCTTGCCATCTCCAAAAAAGTCAATTTTTCATTACCAGTCAGTTCGTAAGATTTATTCACATGATTGGAAATCTCGGTTAGAATGCTTGCAGAAACATGGCCAATGTCCCTAACGTCAATCAGGGTGAATTTTGCGTTACCAGCAGGCAAATAAATTCGTTTCTTCTTCACCAGGTCGTCACGCAAAGTTGTGGTGAAGTTTTGCATAAAATATGCTGGCCGTAAGAATGTGTAGGCAATTTTACTATCCACAATTAGTTTTTCGATCTTATGGTGTGGAATTATTTTACTTTTCTCCACGCCCTGAACCGATAAAAAAACAATGTGCTGTACGCCTCTGTCTTTGCAGGTATCAATTAGAGGTTTAAAATATTTTTCTACTGCGGATATTTGTGGTGGTCGCAGTAAAAAAAGTATATCACAGCCACTTAGCGCCGGGCTGTAAGTTTTAGCATCGGTGAAGTCAAATTCCGAAAGGTTTACTTTGTAGTTTGCTAATTTAATTTTGTCAGCGACGATATCCCTAACGCCTGCATAAATATCCAGTTGATGGTCCACTTTTTGCAAAGACTTTATTACCTCTAATCCTACATTTCCTGTTGCACCTGTAATTAAGACTTTGGTCATGGTAGTTGATGAATATTTTTGGCGGTTGGTATTGGTGTCATAACGGTTGGCTTGCTGCCGTGCCGCCGTGCGTTGGCTTTGCGGGGTGGCTGTTCGGCGGCATGGACAGCAAGCCTTTGTTAGCAACAGTTTTTTTTATTTTACCCAAGGTTCTTTTTCGATTGCATTCACGAATTTTTCACCGTCAAAAATGCATATTCCTTGCCAAGTGCCAAACCAAAGTTGTCCTTTGTTATCTTCAAAGATACTGAGAACAAGATTTGAAGTTAATCCGTTTTCAGTAGTGTATAATGTAAAATTTGTCCCATCATATTTATATACTCCAACATTTTCTGCCGTAAACCAAATGTTCCCTTTACTATCTTCATAAAGCCCACCAGTTTCTACACCTTTAATAATTCCATCTTTTGTAAAATTGGTGTACGTCTTGCCATCAAATTTACTTATACCTCCATAAAAAGTTCCAATCCAAATATTCCCTTGCTTGTCCTCCAAGATATCCGCAGCATTATTGTCAGTCAGTCCATTCTTGTTGGTTAAATGAGTAAATTCCCCTTTATTGTATTTAAAAACACCATTTCCATCAGTAGTAAGCCAAATGGTTCCACTTTTGTCTTCTATAATTTTAAAAACCAATTTATCAGATAGCATGTGCTGCGGATTTTCGACCATTGAATCTGGCAACGGAAAAGGTATAAACTTCTCTCCATCAAAATGAAAAACTCCTCCATACCCACCAACCCAAATTAATCCGCTTTTGTCAACTATTAAACCCCAAATTTCCTCATCCTCACCTTGCAATCCTTCTTTTTTTGAAAATGTTGTAAATTTTTTACCATCGTATTTTATCAGTCCATCGGAAGTTCCAAACCATACATTACCTGCTTTATCTTCTACAATTTTCATAACCCTTATAAATGGATTGATTCCTTCAATTGTAATTGTTTCAAGTGTTTGCCCATCGTAACGGACAATCCCATTTCCATTTGTTCCAAACCAATAGTTCCCTTTTGTATCTTGATACATCGTCCTTACAAATTCCCTTACCATTCCGTTTAAATTGGTATGGATTTGCGGAAATGTTGTATTTTGCTTCACGGCAGGTGTCTGGTTTTTTTGGGTGTTTTCCTCCTTTCCTACATTTTCATTTACTTGTCCATAACAAGAAGAAAGATGAAGTGCGATAAACACAAAAGTTAGAATTCTTGACGAAAGGGGTTTTTTGTTTTTTATTTCTATCATAATTTTATTTTTTTAATTGTTGCTAACTATTGTTTCTCGCAATTCCGACTACAAATCCGTAGTCAAAATTGCGTGTATCTTGCCTATACAAGGCACCACGCCCCCTGACCATCCCGCTCACCAGCAGGAACAATCAGGGGGCGCAGCCCATCTAGGAAAAAGAAAAGTCATCATTTTACATTCGTCAGGTATGACGAAGGTAAAAGAAGGAATTGGCTCACCAAACTATTCACGTTTTTTTTCTTGGCCATAGGACAAAAAGGCCAATTTTTCCATTGCAAAGGTGCGAGCAGGAGTTCTCTCATGTCTCTTGCATTAAAACTACCGCTTCGTTGCCGCCACAAATATCGCCGAGACAAAAAACGTCCGTCCCCAATGCACGGGGCGCAGATCGCCGTCGTTGTGGCCCAGTTCGTCGCTGGCCCCGGAACGAATCTGGCGTTTGTCGAGGATGTTTTTTACGCCCACATTGAGCCGTATTTTCCGCTGGAGCAGGCTGCCACCGAGCGAAGCATTCAGCAGGTTCCAGCCCTGCGATTCGCCTTGTTTTACGGCACCCGCATCTTCAAAAAAGAAGGGCGTCTTGCCGGTCATTTTATGCCAGACGTTGAGGGTGGCCCTTTGTTTGAAGAACGAAAGCGTCAGGTCGTTCACCCAGTCGGGCGACCAGTTGAGGGTTTGCAGCGCGGCATCCTCTTCGGAGTAGGCATTGTAGAAGCCGGTCACCACGAGTTCCGAGCGGAAGCGCAGCCAGTCGCGGAAAGTGGCTGAAAAGCCCAGACCGCCACCCCTGGTTTCCCAGCGTTGCAGGTTAGCGTAGGTGTATTGCACCGGAGCAAATTCGGAGAGAATAATGCGGTCGCGCACCGTGTTGTGGAAACCGGAGGCGGTGATATTCAGGGCGTAGTGCTTGCTGGTTTGCAGTCTCCACGCCACTTCTCCCCGAAAATTATTCGACCGTTCGGGCAGCAGATCGGGACTACCAACGACGTAGTGGTTGACATCTATGAAGTTGAAATACAGTTCTTTAAGTCCTGGCGAACGAAAGCCGTTGGCGTAGGAGAAGCGCACTTGCCAGCGGGCGGAAGGCTGCCAGAGCAACCACAGCGAGGGCGTGACCGCTGCGCCGTACAGTTGGTTTTGCGTCCAGCGGGCACCGCCTTGCAGGGTCAGTTTTTTGGAAAAGAAGTCGGCTTTGGCACTGGCAAACAGCGCGAAGTCGTTGCCGGTGGCGCGTCCGATTTTACTGGCGGTGGAGTCCACAATGCGAACGCCTTCGGCAGTTTCGGCGTAGTTTTCGAGGCCCACCAGGAAGTTCCAGCGGTGATCGCGGCGGTCAGTGGCCAGCGTGGCGCGGGTGAGCAGCCCGATGGCCGCCGAGGTGTCCTGTTCGCCGGGAAGCAGGGTTTTGGCACCGTCGGCCAGGTCGAAACGGTAGGAATTTTTGACGCGGTCGAAGCGATTCCAGCCCACGGTGGTTTGCCAGAAAGCACGATTTTTCAGCCAGCCTTCGCCGTGCAAGGTAGCATCCGAACGGTCGGTTTGGTAGTAGTCATCGAAGGCGTATGGCTTGTACTGCGGACGGCGTATTTCCCCGAGGTTGTCCACCGTTTCCGAGAAAAGCCCGCCGGACAGCCGGATATCCACTTTTTCGGAAGGTGAATAACGCAGCATAGCCCGCCCGGCGGTCTGCGTTTTGGGATTCCAGAGTTGGTTGCGGCCCAGCGAGGTGTCGGCCTGCGGTTGAAAATCCAGTTGATTACCCGTGATTTGCAAAAGAAACTTGCCCATCCGGGCCCCGGCGCGGCCTTGCAAATTGCGGTAGCCATTGCTTTCCAGTTGGGTGGTACCCTCGGCCTCGAAGCGGTGCAACTGGCTTTTGCGCGTCACCAGATTGATGACGCCCGCCGAGGCCTCCGAGCCGTAGAGCAGCGACTGCGCCCCTTCGATGATCTCCACCTGCTGCACCGCGCCGAGGGGCAACTGCCCGGCATCCACGCTGCCATTGAGTCGCCCCACGACGGGTACGCCATCCACCAGCACTTTCACGTTCTGACCCTGTAAGCCATTGATGCTCAATGCGCTGCCCAATATGGCATCCTGACTGAGCCGCAGATTGGGCTCGGTTTGCAGGAGTTCCTCGAGGTTGACCGCTGCCCGCTGCTCGATGGTGTTTCGGGTGAGCACACGCACGGAATTGACCGTCTGGCGGACATCGGTGGGCGCAAACTGGGCGGTGACGACGACTTGCTGTATCTGCTGCCCAGCCAGCGAATCGGCCATTGGTTGTGCAGTGAGCAGAAGATGGGTGAGGAGGAACAGGGCGGCGAAAGTGGTACGGAAAATCATTGGTGGCAATGTGTTAGGTAATATTACTTGGTGCTTTATTGTAACCCTCGGGTCAACCCCACCCCTAACCCCTCCCTTCCGGGAGGGGTTAGGGGTGGGGTTACGACGTACTGAAAACAATACGTTTTCCCCTTTACATCTTCACAACTTTCCCCAACTGTATTTCCTGATTGGGCAATTTCAGACGCAGTACCAACATACCCGCGCTCCAATGGGCGGCAGGCATTTCAATGGCCTGAAACCCTTCTTTCAGACTAACGGACTGGCGCACCACCAGGCGACCTTGCAAGTCCACCACTTCCAGTTGGGCATCCTTCGCGAGGGTAGCCGGCACGTCCAGCACCACATGCAATTGATCCTGCACCGGGTTGGGATATGTGAGGGCTTTCAGACCAACGGCAGCCGGGTCTTTTACAGCGGTGATAATGCCGAGGTCCGTTTTGTCCAGTATGGTCTTACCGGTACTACTGCCTTCAAAATCAATGAATTGCAGTTTCCACACCCGGCTCTCGGCAGTTCTCAAAAAGAACACCTTATCCTCATCAACGCTCCAGGCAGTGCCGCTAAACGCTTTCCAGTCGTGGCCAATCACATCCAGTTCGCTGTGCATACTGCCCTGATAATCAGCATAGTCCACGGTAGCCGGATCAACGCCATCGGCTTCGGCCACTTCTTCGCCGCGACCATGCAGGATGCCCGTGACATTATAAGTAATGGTGGTCATGGAACCCGGATCGTAGAGCCAGGTAGTGTAACGGCAGTAGAGCAGATCGAAACTGCCCGCCGGTTCTACATCCACCGTTGCGCCGGTGTCAAAACTGAAATAAGCCAGCGTTTTACCGGCATGATCGGCTTTGTTGATAGTCTTGGTTTGCAGGTTAGTGCCGTCGGGGTTGGCGTATTTAAAGGTGTAGATATTGCCAATGAGCGACTCGATTTTGAGTTTACGATATTCCCCATTACGCAGTTTCACAACATATACGGTGTTGCCAACCACCTGATTGGTCTGGAAATTGTATTGGCCCCAGCCAAAATCAAAGGCGTTGAGGCTGTCGCGTACTTCATTGAAAGCACCGTAGTTCCAGGACCGTTCGCTGTTGTACAAGTGAAAATCGGTCAGCGAAGTCGGATCAATAACTTCGTCAAAATTATCCGTGAGTGCATAATAGAGTTCGGTGGCGGGCAATGCCGCGCCCATGCTGGTGCCCGAACTTTCGTTGACAAAAATGCCCGCGTCCTGCTGGCCAAAAACGGTGAAAGCAATATCCCAGGCGGTGTTATTGACCTGCTTTTCGGTGCCCGTCGCGAGATTGACGAAACTCTGTTTTTGATAACCTGCGCCAGTGGCAAGTTCCTGAATAGTCTGGGCGGAAAGAGCAAGCGTCAGAGAAAAGGCGAGTAAAAAGGTAACTTGTTTTTTCATACTGCAAAGAGTTGTTTTAGAAAACGAGCCGGCATAAACGAGTGTCCGAAAACCGACTTTTTTCCTCAAACTGGAGGCTTATGCCGGACGACCAAAAGGCTCTGATAATAATTGATGGCACAAAAGTCCTGTTTTATTGGATTGATTCCATATAATCTGGTCGTATCTATGTCAAAGGTCTGTCATATTAAACAAAATCCACATTATTAACGCTTTACAAATTATATAAATATTTAATAAAATGGCCAAAAATCACACTTCCATAAAAAAACAGCAGGCTATTCCCGCCAAAATGCCGGGCATGAGGATAGACGTATATATTTGCGGGCAAGCACGTACTTTTACTGCCTTCCAAAATTAGACTTAATATTTAGCCATCTAAAACTCCTTGTATGCGCATCGTTCAACTTACCGATTTGCACCTGCCTCCCACCGGGGCCAAGACCGAACTGGGTATTGATACCCACCGTAATTTCCTCGACATGCTGCCCCGAGCCGTCGCCCTGCAACCCGACCTGATCGTATTGAGCGGCGATCTGTGTTACGATATTGCCGATACGCCGACTTATACATGGGTACGCGAACAAATGGACGCGCTGGCGCTGCGCTACGTGGTGATTGCGGGAAATCATGACGATTCCTCGTTGCTGGGCCATGCGTTTGGATTGTTGGTGCAGCAAAAGGAAGTGTATTTTACGCAACAGGTGAATCAGCACACCATCCTCTTTCTGGACACCGCGGTGGCGACGATCAGTGATGAGCAATTGGCCTGGCTGGGAGAGCAGTTGAGCGCGTTGCAGGGGCCGGTGCTGCTGTTCATGCACCATCCGCCGTTTCCTGTGGGCATGCCTTTCATGGACGACACCTGGCCGTTCCGTCGCTCGGAGGATTTGATGGCGGTGTTGGCGCGCCATACTGCGCCGGTCCATGTGTTCTGCGGGCATTACCACACGGAGCGAGTGGCCTATGTTGGAAATGTAAGTGCGCACATTACGCCGTCGCTTTATTTCCAACTGGATTCCGAGTCGGCCCAGCCCGCCATCGAGCATACACGCATTGCATTGCGGACTATTGATTTTGCAGGAAGTGGGCTGGCGACGGCGGTGAAGTATTTTGAGGGGAACAACAACACATAATCATTTTCACTAATCATCTTTTCTACCATGCAATCCAAGTCTTCCTTCGCCGCACTTCTGGTGCTCCTTTTCGCGGCCAACTTACTGGCCCAAGTCCATGTCTCGCCCACTGGTGCGGACGTATTCGGGAATGGTGATATTGACCATCCCTATTTAACCATTGCGTTTGCCGTACAGCAAGCACCTCCGAATTCAATAGTGTATATTTTTCCCGGCACTTATAGTGAAGTCAGTGAAATATACATTGACAAACCCTTGAATCTGGTAAAAAATGGGAACGGCGAAGTGATTATTGACGCCATAGGCAGAACATCACCAGCCACCGATAAATATATGATCGCTATAGTGGATGCAGACCTGGTAACTATTGATGGACTCACTTTAAAAAATTGTACTGGTAATGGCTCCAAAGGTATTTGGGTCCTGGGCAGTGGAAGCATTATTACGATTAAAAATTGTTCTATTTCTAATATTGGCTGGGTGAGTAATAACCTCACGGTACCACCACCCAATAATAATACAGTCGCGAATGCTATAAAAGTAGAAGGCACTCAACTTACACCACTATCAGTTGTCCATATTTTAGATAATGAGGTTTCTAATTGTGCTACTGGCTGGGGTGAAGCCGTTAGTTTGGTGGGCAATATTGATGGTTTTCTGGTAGAAGACAATATCGTCCACGACATCGCTAATATTGGCATTGTGGCGGCGGGCAATTATGCTTATACGGGTGCGCCAGCGGCCGTTAATCAAGCCAGAAACGGTAATATACGGCGTAACAGAGTCTATAATTGCATGTCGGCCATCGCCAACTCCCCGGGTATTTATCTGGATGGTGCAGTGGATTGCACCGTAGAAGGCAATAGAGTCTATCAAAATGCGGTGGGTTTATCAGTGGGCGGCGAAGAGACCGTACCAGCAGAAGCCAGTAACAGCATGGGACATCGAATATACAATAATCTGGTCTATAATAATTCCGTGACCGGCATGTACATCGGCAGTAATAATCCCAACAACGCGGTGCAACTGATTACGGTTAATAATAACACTTTTTATAAGAATCGCACGGGAGCTGCTATCAACGGCGTGACGATGATAGACGGTTTGCCAGCCAGCAGTTTTGCGGATGACTTTGGGGGCGAGATTCTATTGCAGAATATCAATGGCACCAGTGTGCAAAATAACATTATTTATTCGTTGGATAATAAAAGAGCCATAGTCGCCCTCGAAGGTTATACAGTGAGCGGTTTTACCTCGGATTATAATGTTTACTTTCGCGACGATGCGGCTCCGTTATTTGATTTAACGGGATTAAGTTTCAATGGCTCGTCGGCCATGACCAGTTTTAACACCCTCGCCGAGTTCAGGACCGCCACCTCGCTGGAAACACATTCCGTATTTGGCGCACCCGGTTTTGTGGATGCCGCTACTTTTGATTTAAGTCTCACGCCCACGGCTTTCGCGACTGACAAAGGAAATCCCACTTATTTATCCGGTTTCTCCGGTTTAAAAGATGTGGCAGGAAATCCACGGGTGTCTAATGACCGCATAGATGCCGGTGCTTTTGAAAATCAAATGGCATTGCCCGTTACTTTTATATCGCCTTACCGCGCTTATAAAGTAGAAGCGGGGGTGCGTATAGAATGGACGACAGCCAGTGAAACAAATAGCAGTCATTTTGATATAGAACGCAGTACCAATGGGACTGATTTCAGGAAAATTGGCACAGTAGAAGCCCAGAAAAACTCTTTGACGGTGCATCATTATTCTACCTTAGATACCAGGCCCGCCAATGAGATGAATTACTACCGTTTAAAACAAGTGGACCTGGATGGAAAATTTGTTTACACGACTATTCTGGCTGTTTCATATAGTCGCTTTGAGGTGCAATTCTATCCTAATCCAGTGGGTAATTTACTGCATTTGGAAAGCGAACATCCCATCGAAAAAATCATGATCGAAGATTTACTTGGCAAAACGGTTATGACGATTAATCAGCCGGATAAAACTATTGACTTAAAAGGCTTAGCCAGTGGTCAGTACATCGTAGTATTTCAGAAATCCAAAGAGGAAGTAGAGGTGAGGAGGTTGATAAAGAACTAAATAAGTAATCAACTAAATCTTCAAACTCAGTGAGCCTCTATTTTTCTCTGTGAGTCTCTGTGGAATAAAAACAAGTTGTCACAGAGGCTCACAGAGTATTTTGAGGCTCACAGAGAAATATTAGAGACCAGGATATTGTCTGACAGTTTCGCAAACGACTATAAAAAATGCCACTCATCTCCCCCCTCCCACCCGACCACAATCCTGAAGTAGCCGAACTGGCGCAATTCTTCCAGGAAACGCTCGGTTTCTGTCCGAACAGTGTGCTCACGATGCAGCGGCGACCCGCCATTGCGAAGGCTTTTATTGGCCTGAACAAAGCCGTGATGGAGAATCAGGGTCGCGTGACCAGCGCGCTCAAACGGCTGATCGGTTATGTGGCCAGTTTGCATGCCGGTTGCCAATATTGCCAGGCGCATACCATCCGGGCGGCCGAACGCTATGGAGCTGATAATGAGCAACTTGAAAACGTGTGGTCTTACCAAACCCATCCGGCCTTCCATGCTGCTGAACGGGCCGCACTGGATTTTGCCGTGGCCGCCTCCGCTGTACCGAATAGTGTGGACGAGACCATCGCCAGGGCATTACGCCAGCATTGGGACGAGGGAGAAATCGTGGAAATACTGGGCGTGATCGCGCTATTCGGCTACCTCAACCGCTGGAACGACAGCATGGGCACTACTCTCGAAGGCCCCGCTGCCGAGAGCGGTCAGCAGTGGCTGGGCGGACAGGGCTGGACGGCTGGAAAACATACTTAGTCAGTCGTCCAATGAAAGCCAAAAACAAACTATTTATCCCCCACTCTACTCTGCTGATCGAATTTTTGCCAACCTTGCTTACCTTCCGCGTTCTTTTGTAACAGAAAAAAAAACATCAAATTTCCTATCCATCACTTTTCCCAATTCACGATCAATAACAATGAAAAAAACGCTCTTTTTTGCTGCATTCCTGCTTGGATTCAGCGCATTTGTCCAGGCACAAAACGCCGAAGAAATCGTCACCAAGCACCTCGCTGCCACCGGCGCTGATAACTGGGCCAAGATTAACACCGTAAAAATGGAGGCCAAAATTTCGGCGGAAGCCGCCGCCGGAATGAGTATTTTGTGGACGATGATCGCCTCGCGCGATAAAGCCGCCCGCATGGACGTATCGGTAATGAACATGAGCCAGACCAGTGTCATCAATGGCGACAAAGGCTGGAGCACCAACCCTTTTGCCGGGCAGAAAGACCCCGAACCCATGACCGCCGATCAGGTAGCGTCTATGAAAGACATGACCGATATTGACGGCACGCTGGTTGGTTATAAGGAAAAAGGCTACACGCTTGAATACGTTGGCACCGAAGACGTGGATGGCACCGAAGCCCTCAAAGTGAAGGTGACTAAACCCAAGAAAACGGAGTATTCCTTTTTCGATCCGGCGACTTATTACGAAATAAAAAGAACGGATGTAGAAGAAGTGGACGGCAAAACCATGGAAAATACGGTGTTGTACTCCAATTTCAAAACCCAGGACGGTATTGTTATTCCGTTCAGTATGCAACAAACCGGCGGCGGTATGGGCAACGCGACCATAACGATGACTACGGTGACTTTTAATCCACCTGTGGATGACCAGATTTTTGAAATGCCGAAAAAATAAGTAAGCATTGTCATTTCTTTTAACATCGGAGGCGCGGAACTTTTCTGCGCCTCCGCTATTTCCAAAGCACACACAATTCGTTGAAAATGAAACGCCTATTACTTTTTTTTCCCGTTTTTTTAAGTTTGCTCACGGCCTACGGCCAAAATAAACTCTCTTCTGCCACCTTCGGCGCAGTAGAGGCCCGCAGCATCGGGCCAGCCGTCATGGGCGGACGTATCACGGCCATCGAAGGCGTGAACAACAGCCCCAAAACCCTGTACATCGGCACGGCAGGCGGCGGCATCTGGAAATCCACCACGGCGGGCATGACCTTCGAGCCGATCTTTGACAAATACCCGCAGAGCATTGGTTGTCTGGCCATTGACCAAAACAAGCCCGAAACCATTTGGGCCGGCACCGGCGAAAGCAATATGCGCAACAGCGTTGCCGTCGGCCTGGGCATTTATAAATCCACCGACGCGGGCCGCAACTGGACGCGCATGGGCCTCGAAAATTCGGAACATATTTCCAAAATCGTCCTGCATCCTTCCGACCCGAACACGCTCTACGTGGCCGTGCCCGGCAAACTATGGAGCGACAGTCCCGACCGTGGCCTGTACAAGACCACCAACGGCGGCAAGACCTGGGAAAAAATCCTTTATACCGACGAAAAAACGGGCTGTGCCGACATCGTCATGGACCCCCGCAATCCCGACGTGCTTTTTGCGGCGATGTGGCAATTTCGCCGCACACCTTATTCCTTTAGTTCCGGCGGCCCCGGCAGCGCATTGCATAAAAGCACCGATGGCGGCAAGACCTGGCGCAAAATCACTAATGGCCTGCCCACCACGGAGTTTGGCCGCATTGCCCTCGCCCTCGCCCCCAGCGCGCCCGACAACATGCTGGCTATCGTGGAAAGCGAAAAAACCAGCCTGATGATCTCCGCCGATGCTGGCGAAACCTGGAAATACCAGAGCGCGACCAGCAATGTCACCGCCCGCCCCTTCTATTTCAGTACCCTGGTCATTGATCCCAAAGACCCTAAACGCGTCTATCGCCCGGCCTTTTCACTCTCGATCAGTACGGACGGCGGCTACTCGTTCAGCGACGCTTCTAACGACGGCGGCTGGGTCCACTCCGACCACCACGCGCTGTGGATCAATCCCAACACGACCAACCACATGTACCTCGGCACCGACGGCGGCGTGTATATGAGCCTCGATCAGGGCGTGACGTGGCTGCACCTGAATACGCTTCCCGTTTCGCAGTTCTACCACGTGCAGGTGGACGAAAAAACGCCCTATAACGTCTATGGTGGTTTGCAGGATAATGGCTCGTGGCGGGCTCCGTCGCAGAGCACCGGCGGCATTGAAAACCGCGACTGGGATAACGTGGGCGGCGGCGATGGCTTCTGGGTGCAACCCGATGCCACCGATCCCGACATCGTATATAGCGAAAGCCAGGGCGGCTCTATTTCCAAAATAAATACGCGCACCAACCAATCGCAATTCATTCAGCCTCAGGCTGCTAAGGGTGATGCCAAATATCGCTGGAACTGGAATACGCCCATTGTCAAGGGCCTGAAAAATCCCAAAACGCTCTACATGGGCGCGCAGTTTTTGTTCAAATCCGACGACCGTGGCTACTCCTGGCAACGCATTTCGCCCGACCTGACCACCAACGACTCTCTGAAGCAGAAACAGGCCGAAAGCGGTGGCGTGACGGTGGATAATACCAGTGCCGAGAACCACTGCACCATTTTCAGTATTGCGCCCTCGCCGCTGGATGCCAACGTGATTTTCGTGGGCACCGACGACGGTAATATCCAGGTGACCCGCGATGGCGGCAAGAATTGGACGCTCATTTCCAAAGATATTCCCGATGTGCCAGCCGGTACCTGGGTGAGCCGCGTGACACCCAGCCGTTTCGACGCCAACGTGGCCTACGCGACTTTCGATAATCATGGCTACGGCGACCTACGCACCTACGCGGCCAAAACGGCGGATGGTGGCAAAACCTGGACTTCCATCAGCACCGACAAGGTGTTGCAGGGTTACGCGCACGTGATGGTGGAGGATTTGGAAAACCGTAATCTGTTGTTTCTCGGTACCGAATTTGGCCTGTACATCAGCAACGATGGCGGTCAAAACTGGGTGCTCTACAAAGCCAAATTGCCCGAATACGTGGCCGTACGCGACATGGTGATTGATGCCAAAACCAACGACCTGGTGCTGGCGACCCACGGGCGCGGCATTTTCATCATTGATGATATTTCGCCGATGCGCCGCCTGACGACCGATCTTTTGCAAAAAGACGTCGCCCTGCTGCCTACGCGCCCGGTGGCGGTCACGGGCGGCCACTATGGTTCGGCCTTCCCCAGCACCAATTCTTATGCCGGGCCAAATGCCACCGAATCTGCGGTGGTGCAATACTACCTGAAAGACCGCCTCAATACGGGCGATGTGACCGTAGAAATATTAGATGCAGCGGGCAAAGTCATGGCGACCATGCCCGGCACCAAACGCAAGGGTATCAATTTCGTGCGCTGGGATATGCGGATGCCGCCGCCTAAAGCCGCCAACGGTGTGATGGTGCAGGGCGAACCGGGAGCGTATGCGGGTTTCGTCGGACGGATGGTGGTGCCTGGCCAGTACAAAGTGCGGGTAAAAGCCGGTGATTTCACCGACGAAGGTACGCTCACACTCACGCCCGATCCTTTGCAGCCCACCCTGGATTATTCGAAACGCCGCGCCCTTTCCGACGATCTTTTCAACCTGGTGGAAGAACTTGGGCTGCTCGAAACGCAGGTGCGTAACCTGAAAGACAGCACCGACCAACGCCTGGCCGCTACGAAAGACAAAAAACTGATCGCCAGCCTGAGTCAGTACAGCGCTAAACTCGATGCGTTCCGCAAAACGTTGACCGAAACTATCGAATCGAAGGGGATCACCGGCGAGAAGCAACTGCGCGCCCGCATCGGGGCCTTATATCTGTTCACCGAAATATCCGACGAACTGCCCACCGCTTCGGTGATGGAAGGTGCCACGGTGCAGCGCGGCGAACTACAAGAGGCGCACACCAAGGCCAATGTATTTTTCCAGAAAGACCTGGCTACGCTGAATGCCGCGCTCAAAAAGGCCAAACTCCGTCCGATTACGGTAATTGATCGCGCGGAATGGCTGCGGCAGGCGGATAAAAACGCACCGGCGGCGTTACCGGGAAAGCCGTGGGATTTTTTTGAGCGGGATTAGGGTATGGGGAGAGTGTTTGGGAAGTGGGATATGTTTGGAACAGATCGTTGTCCTCACTTCCTGAACACTCTCTTTCTGTAAAATTTGCAGCGAGTTAGCATTGGTGCATTGTTGGAAGGCATTTATTTATTCGAGTAATCTGCAATAATTTGCGAAACACGTTCCATTGATATTTTCAATGCGGCTGCAATTTTATCTTCACTGACTCCGATTTCATAAAAACCAATCACTGCTGCAATCTTTTCTTCTTCTCGGCCTTTATTTATTAAATCCTGTGCGTCAGCCATTTTGGTATGCTGTTCACTGGCCACATCCCGCAACCCTTTCAGGTATTTCTTATACTCTTTGGCATCCTTTTCATTCAATTTCATCTCGTCCAATTTTTCACCCGCTTCTTTCAAGCCTTTCGCTGAAAAGTCATTTTTTATTTCGGCATTCTTAAAGAAATAAATCCATTCGTCAAGTTTATCTTTCACCCGGTTGCCGAACTTGCCCACTTTGATTACCCAATATTCCGGGAATATTTCGTGGATATTATTCTTTTTGTAAAGTTGTATTTGCTTATCGCCCAAGGCGAGAATATCATTTTTGTGAATACCTTTAAAAATGGTCGTGCCGTGATAAACGTAGTCTTTCCCTTGCCCTAGATCGAAGTAGGCAATAGTGATCGAAATCACCTTTTTGACTTCGGCGTAAGGTTGACCTTCTTTGATATGTTCGGTGATGGCTTTTGACGTACCGTAAAGCATCCGGTGAAAATAGTCATACTCGTTGCTGTTTTGGACTTCAACGATGACTAACTCGCCGTTTGCAAACTCTACCAGCACATCCACCCGGTTGAACTTGTCGTCTTCCGTTTCCTTGTTGCTTTCGCCATCAAGTATTTGTTTGATTTTAGTCTCCTGTCCAAGTAACTCCGACAAAAACCCTTCGAGGATGTCGAAGTTGGCTTTGTGGCGAAGCATCTTTTTCATCGCCCAATCGAACCGGATCAGTTTTTTTGCCATGTTGCACTGTTTTAGACACAAAAATACGACAAAAATTGGGGTTTTTCAAGTTATGGTGGGTGGGGATGGGCGTAGAGCCAATTGAATCATATAGTTCAGGCAGACGGAGTACTTATGCATACCATCGCCTGCGTAGGCCTATCGAGTTAGTCTTTGGCAGCATAGGCGATCATGCATTTTTCGGTAGTGGAATTTAGTAGTTGTTGGTTATTTTTGCCGAAAAATCGGTTTAATGATTATCTCGGTGAAAACATGCGCCAATTGTGGTAGCACGAATCTGATTAAATACGGCAAAAACCGGGTAGGAACACCTCGATACCGCTGCAAAGACTGTGGTGCCTGTCGGGTGATGGAACCTAAGCGGCCAGAGTTGACCGCCGAACGCCAGGAACTGGTCGCCAAAACCTATCAGGAGCGCAACAGCACGCGTTCTACGGGCCGGATTTTTGGCGTGAGCCATGTGACGGTGCAAAAGTGGTTAAAAAAAAGCCCAGTCCCTAAGTCCATTCAAGACAACGATTGAAGCAGCAAGCGCGGAAGATATCCTGGAGGTAGATGAGGTTTTTACCTTTATACAAATGAAAATCAATCAAATACGCATCTGGATTGTGCAATGTCGAAGGACCAGGCAAATCCTGTCCTTTTTTATCGGCGATGGTTCGATGGAATCTTGTAAACGACTGTGGCAAAAGTTGCCGACCGAGTATTTATATCGTTTCAGTTTCTCTGATTTTTGGGCAGCCTACAATTGCATTCCTAAGGTGACCCACGAAAAGGTGGGCAAGGAAACGGGGCAAACGGCCCATATTGAAAGACTGAACAACACGATTCGTCAGCGTTTTAGTCGAATGGTTAGAAAGACGCTATCCTTTTCTAAAAAAGAGTACATGCTCAACCTGCATTTCAAACTTTGGGCTTGGCACTATAACCTTTTCGTCGCACCCTTGATCGCCGCAAAATTTGAAACCAACTACTGATTTCCACTACCCATTTTTCTTCACTTTTTATACAATTTAGTATGGAATCGCATGAATTGCATTCCAACCTATCGTATTTGTTCCACTTGGCGGGCTAATTTTCCACTCAAAGGATTTTGTCGAATTGGCTGGCACAAAGTCATAGAGTACAAACCTTTCGCGTTCAATTTCGCTTCTTGTTTCTGAATAGTAGATTACCTCAACTGTTATGTCCTTGAAATTCGCAACCGTTGCCCTATTCGTTACAGACCCGTGCACCTTAATTTTCTTTCCAAACAAGGTTCTGTTATAGGTTCCATCTGCTGCTAAAAAACTTGCTGGGTTGGCTCGTTCAACTTCGAGTACTGATATTTTTTTCTCTTGATAAGTTTCCGTACTTGTTCGTTCACTATAAGTACTTCCACCGCTATAACTTCCTGCACCGCTGCCACGAAAGACATTCTTCATTAGAAAAAGTAGCCCAAAACCAATTATTAAGAGGAAAAAAAGTATTTTAAAAACTTTGTTTGTACCACTTGGTGTTGAAGAATCGGTTGTATTGACGTTTTTTTGAGTAAAATCCGAAGCGGTTTTTGGCTCAAAAGTTGGCGGTGGTGAAAACGGCGGTGGTGCTTGCCTTTGAGGTGAGACAAGCAAATTAGCAAACTCAGAGAATTTGATTGCGTCCTGCCATTCAGGTTCACCTTCTTTCCAAATTGCAGTATTTGCTTTAATGGGTTGTTTCAGGATTTCGTCCAATGTAAATGGACCTTCTTGTGAATTTCCATTGTGGTAATAATAGTAAATGATATTCATGATGAAAATGAGTTTAATGTGGGAAGTTTCCTGGGAAGTTCAAAAAATCGCCATGAACCCAGCCAACTGCGTCGGCGTTTTCTATTGCCTGAACTTTATACCAAAAGTTGTTGCGCTCAACATTGTTGACCATTACATTGGTTTTGAAAGAGGATTTCTCACCAAGATATACAGCTTCTTCGCCTCGATTTAATTGATATAAAACAGTTGAATTGATGTCTGGGGATTGTCTAATATTTACTTTCCCTCCGTTCGAGGTTAAAATAAAATCACCCTCTAATTCATTCTTATTTATTTTTTTATATTTTTTTTGTTTTCTCTCCGCTGGTTTCTGTGTTGCTGGCGACTCATTTACTGTTATTTGCGATTGGGTGGCTTGATTTTTACTATAATACCATGCTCCAATCCCAATCAGACATAAAACAAGAAAGCCTAAAATCCAATAGTTATTATTACTTTGTGGTTTTACGGGTTGACTGTGCAGATTGACTATGCCTGTAAATGGCGGTGGTGCTACTCTTTCAGGAATTTGTGGTGATGGGAAGGGTGGTGGCAAAGTGATTTTGGGCGGTATCATTTCAAAAAGCGGTTTCAGTTCTTCAACGTGTTCTGCTTTTACCCATTTGTCTAAACCACTAAACCAAACCATTGTATTCCTCTCAATTTTCATCTCCTTCAATTCTTCAAAAGAGAAACTACCTTTCTCCTCCCCGTCTTTGTTTATAAAATATTTATTCATTCTATTTTTTCTTTTTCAATTGTGAAGAACGGTTGGATGTGCGCCGTGCCGCTGTGCGTTGGGCTTGCGGGTTGGGCTTCGGCGGCATAGGCGTACATCCTTTTCTCGGATTTTTACTTTTTATTCATTTTATATGATTTTATCAGCAAATTGGTCGCCTTGATACAGTAATAGCCAAACTTATTTTCCTCTCGTTCAATCTTTCTTGCTTCTTGGTAAATCAACGCCTTACAGATTTCAATTGAAAAGCCACTAACTTTTGATAGTTTCTTGCCTAACGAATTTAAAAAATCGCTTGCGGTAAGTTTCATTAAATTGTACAAAATGCTATCCCAAAGTTCTTCTGTCAAAATGCCAATTTTTGGTTGGCTACCATATAAGTTGTACAAATCAGCAAGCGGGCTTTTTATTTCATCCTTATCATCATAGGCTGAATAGAACAAGACGGAATATTCAAAAAGCATAAAAATGTTCGGCTTATCCCAAAAATCACCTGTCAATGCTACATTTTTTGTCGAGTTGGTAAATTTATCGGCTGTTAATAATACAAATGTGTAATGGTCTAACAAATCTTCAAGTTGTCCCGTTTCCTCCTCTCCGTAGAGAAAATGGTACGTTATCTTTCTCAAATCCTCAACCTCATCATGTTTTAATATTTGTTGATTGTAGTCAATTGAGTACAGCAAGTGCATTCTGTAAACTATCGAATAAATGCAAACTTGGAAATTAACGAAATCCGTTTTTTGCAACTCAACATAAGGAAGCCCTACAAATGAAGTTTTTCGTAAAAAAATACTTGAATATTTTTTGTCTTTTATTTTTTCGGATAGGTAAGGAACAATTTCCCCTTCTAAAACTCCAAGTCTTTTTTCACATTCAGAACAGAAGTAGAAATCTCTTGCAAAATGGTTTTGTTTGATTTCTGTTGAAGTGTTATTTATATTGGCTCTACCGAAAAATTCATCAATCTTTGCTTTGAATGCGCTGATTTGATATGACTGCTCGTAATCTCTTTTGCCAATGCTGTGCTTTATTAGACTTGCAGGAATTAAATGTGAATTAGTTTTGTCCGCTGAATTTTTCAAACAGATCAGGCAATCATCCGTTTTCGCTCGGGGTTGACTCATTTTCTTGATTTTGTTGTTCAGTAATTTCTGTTTCTTTTTGTTGTTTAGTTAAAGCACCCGACCCTAAAACTTCAAATTGTTCAGTTTTTTCGCTCGCCAAGTCAAGCACCTCAATAACATTATCCGTCAGTTTATCAATCTGAAAGTAGAATTCAGCATCTGCCAGTGAAATGTTCATATTTTTTCCATCATCGGTAAACTTCATTGTTCCTTTCTTTATTTTGCCATCTTCGACCACTATTACCTTGTTGTTTCCTCTCAATCCTGTCTCAAAAGACATGATGAAATTCCTGTTAACGCTTTTCCATTTTTTGCCGAATACAGAATTTGATATTTCAGGATTAGGTTGAAGGGATTTTGCCAAGGGTTTAGCCAAAAACGAAAGCAACAATCCAATGCCTAAACTTATTAAAAGATAAGTCATCATTGCTTTATTTTTTGCTTCTTTATTTTCGATTATTGCATAGTATTCATTGACTTGGGAGTAATTTACTTCCCATACTGGTGTGTAAACACGTCCTGTGCCTCTTGAACTTTGATAAAATTCTTTTGGGTGATTCGCAATTTCAATGGAATAGAAATCGGAGGAATATCCTTGTGGAAAATTTTTTATATCAACATATTTATTTGGGCTGTAAGATATTTTTCTGTCTTTTTCATTTCCTTGCACTAAAAACTCAAACGCTTCATCGTAGCACCTTTGAACATTTGGTCTGTAAGTTCCATATTTATATCCATACGAATATTCGTACTCATCTTTGTTATAGTGTAAATCTCCTGCATTAAACTCCTTCTTTACAAAACCACCACTTTCTTCGATAAGTTCGTAAGCGTTAAACCCTCCTGAAAGCAAAGTAAAATCTCTGCGATTTTTTGTCATTTCACCTGTTAGAAAAGTTTTTTGGCCGTCCGTTACTGCACTCTTCCCTTCAAACAACTCATCTAATCTTGATGCTAAACCTTTTTCGTCCTTTTTAAGAACATTGCTAAATAGCATATAGCCAACAGATACGGCTATTAGGGTGATAATCAATCCGATAATCCAATGTGCTGAGTTACTATTCTTCATATTTATTTTTTCTTATTTTAGTTTCCGAGAACTATGGTTTCCCGTCACCTGTCCCTATAGTGCTAATTGCGTAAAAACTCGCTTTGTCGCCTAATACGTCGGGGTGATGTTCCAATTTCGATCAAACAATATACGTGCCAACCCCAATTCCCCCTCACCCCCGAAATTCCCGCCCATAAAAATCCACCACCCGCTCGTCCGTAATCACATCCTGCGGGCGAATCAACTGACGCAGCACAATGCCTTCCAGCGTACGGCAACGACTGAGCGCGACATAGAGTTGGCCATGCTCGAAGGCACCGCCGCCCAGGTCGAGCAGCACGCGGTCGAAGGTCTTGCCCTGGCTTTTGTGGATGGTGATGGCCCAGGCCAGCCGCAGCGGGTATTGGCGGAAGGAGCCAATACTTTCCGCTTCGATGTCGCCGGTGGGGCCGGACTTGTAGCGCAGGATTTCCCAGTCCATTTGCGCGACTTCGATGCGGCGTTTTTTGCCGTCGCCTTCTTCCACCTCCACCACAATGGTTTCGGGATTCAGGGTCACCACTTTACCAATCGTGCCATTGACGTAGAGCCGCTCCACGGGATCGTTTTTCACGAACATCACCTGCGCGCCCTTGCGGAGGCGCAGCGAGGCCTCGGTCGGGTACAGAGCCGGGTCAAAAGTGCCTTTTATGTCGGCCAGAAATTCATATTCCGGCGTAGTCAGTTGGGAAAGTTCCTTACGATTGATGCTGTCGGCGGTGGCATTGCGGGCGCACAGCGTGATGTAGCCTTCGGTGGCCTGAAAATTTGGGATACGCCGTTCGTTCAGGTCTTCCAGGTCGTCGTGGTCCAGTTCATTGATGCGAATGGCTTCCAGCAAGCGCAAAAAATGCCGCGATTCCTGGCGGTACACCTTGCGCAATTCGAGCATATCCAATTGAAAATCAGGTTCCTGGCACACCTGGGCCGAGAAAAAATAGGGCGTCTGGTAGTAGTCCTGAAACAGTGACTGCTCCACTGGGTCGCGGGTCACCACGGGCGGCAACTGAAATAAATCGCCGAACATCACCACCTGTACGCCACCGAAGGGTTGGATATTTTCGCGGTTCACTCGCAGAAAACGGTCCATACCGTCCAGCACGTCGGCTCGGACCATCGAGATTTCATCAATGACCAATACTTCCAGGTTGCGGTAGAGGCGTTGCAGGTCTTTGCGTGTGGTTTTGCGGCCCGCTTCGGAGGGCGTAATAATGCGCGGTGGAAACCCAAAAAACGAATGGATGGTCTGGCCCTGCACGTTCAGGGCCGCCACGCCGGTGGGGGCCAGCACCGCGATTTTCTTGCGCGTGGTGCTGCGAAAAAGTTGCAACAGCGTACTCTTACCCGTCCCGGCGCGTCCGGTGATAAAAATACTGCGCTGGGTTTTCTCGAGCACGTCGAGCGCGTGTTTGAAATCTTCGTTGAGTTGCAGCGGTGTTTGATGAAGAAGCATGGCCCCACAAAAGTACTCGTTTAGTCCTAAATGAGCACTGACCCAACCCTTCGCCTCTTTCGTGCGTAATGGCAGCAGGAAATTACTACCTTTACTTTCCGGAATTTTTAAACACACTATGTCCTACTTCTCCCGTGCTTTTCGCCAGCTGATTTTCGCTGGGTGCTTGCTATTGCCCGTTCTTGGTTTCGGTCAAAAGGTATTCGATCTGTCCATCACCGGCGATTACCGCAATTCTACGCTCATCGAGATGTTCATTGATCTGGAGCAGCGTTACCCCGTCAAGTTTTACTACGACCCCGACATACTGCCTTACTATAAGGTCTCGTACGAATATACGGGCCAAACGCTGTTCAATGCGCTGCAAACGACGCTGCCTGCCAACGGCCTGGTGTGCATCGGTGCCCGCGAAAACGGGGTGATGATCTTGCGGAAAACCGATCTGAACCGTGAGTATATCAGCAAATTATTGCAAAAATGGGACGATAAAAAGATCGAACTGCCCGATTTTCTGACCTCCTACGAACTGGAGTTGCAAGTCGGGGAACAGCCAGCCAGTACGGCGGCCAGCGTAGTAGTGAAGGGTTTGGTGCGCGACGAACAGACCCGCGACCCCATTGTCGGTGCTTCGGTGCAGGTGGTGGATGAGACGAAAGGAGCCACCACTAATGCATTGGGCCGCTTCACTATTGAGTTGGCTCCCGGCGACCACCAATTGCTCGTAGGTTATATTGGCTATCGCGAAACGGCGGTGAAACTGCACGTTAATCAGACCGGGGAAGTAGAAATTCCCTTGCAGGTGAGTGCGCTGGAATTGGCTACCGTAGAAATACAGGGTAATAAATCGGCGAATAAACAAACATCGGTAGCCACGGGGGTAGAAATGCTCACTGCACAGAAGATTAAGGAGTTACCGACCTTTATGGGGGAATCGGACGTGCTGAAAAGCCTGCTGGTGCTGCCCGGTGTAAGCACAGTCGGCGAAGGTGCTTCGGGCTTCAATGTCCGGGGTGGCAACATTGACCAAAACCTGGTCATTCAGGACGAATTGCCGTTTTTCAATACCTCGCACGTACTCGGGTTTTTCTCGGTTTTCAATCCCGATCTGGTGCGCAGCACGACGCTGTATAAAGGCCATATTCCGGCGCGGCTGGGCGGCAAGATCGCCTCGGCTTTGGAAGTAAAACTCAAAGAAGGCAATTTCCGGGAGTGGCATGGCTCGGCGGGTGCAGGCTTGGCTGCGGGTAAACTGACCCTGGAAGGCCCTTTGTGGAAGGATAAAATTTCCATCATCGTCGGGGCACGCGCCTCTTATTCCGACTGGATGCTAAAACGCGCCAAACTGCCACAAGTGAAAAACAGCAGCGCCTGGTTCAATGATTTCAACGGCAAACTGGCGGTGCGGCTGAGCAAAAACGGCACGCTTAACGTGGGCGCACACCGCAGTCAGGACTACTTCCGGTTTGCGCAGGATTTTGGCTACGAATGGCAGACCACGGGCGGCAATCTCGCCTGGCGGCAAAGTTGGAATGGCGGCATTGTCACCAGTCTGACCGCTTCTACGGGTCGCCTGGAGAACATTTTTTTCCAGCCTGCCGGTTTCGATGCCTTCGAATTGCATAACGGACTGGCTTATTCGACGGTCAATCTGCACGCCTCGCTATTGAGTATTGAAGGTCATGAAATAATGGCTGGCGCGCAGTGGAACCGGAATAACACGCTGCCCCAGACACTGGCTCCCCGTGGCGCGGATTCGGGTGTGGTGCCACAATCGGTGCAATTGGAAAACGGTGAGGAATGGGCAGGATTTGTGAGTGATGAACTAAAAATCAATAACCGTCTTTCGCTGGATGTGGGGCTGCGTTATTCATATTTCCGCAGTGTGGGCCCGAATCAAGTATTTGAATATGAACCGAATACGCCGTTTTCGCCCGAAACAATCACGGATACCATTCAGATCGGAGCCAACCAGGCCAGCCAGACGTATGGCGGATTGGAGCCCCGCGTGTCGCTGAATTTTAAACTCAACGACGAGCAAAATATCAAGTTGAGTTACAACCGGCTGCGCCAATATTTGCACTTGATTTCCAATACCACTTCTGCCACGCCTGCCGACATCTGGCAACCAAGCAATCGCTACATCCAGCCGCAAATCAGCGATAGTTATTCCGCTGGTTGGTTTTTTACGCCGGATACTCGTCGCTGGGAAACCTCGGTCGAACTCTTTTATCGGAACACGGCGCACGTGCCCGCTTACGAGGATTTTGCGACGCTGCTGCTGAACGATCACCTGGAAACGGAATTGATTGACGGGAAGCAAAACAGTTACGGTTCGGAGTTTTTGTACCGCAAAAATGAAGGCCGCTGGACGGGCTGGCTGGGCTACACGTACTCGCGGGTCTGGCAACAGGCGGAGTCGCCCTACCCTGCCCTTTCCATCAATCGTGGCGCGCGGTTTCCGGCCAATTTCGACCAGCCACACCAGGTTATTTTATTTGCCAAATACGCCATTAATCCGGCCCTGTACTGGACTTTCAATTTCACCTATCGCACCGGACGACCCGTCACCGCGCCCCTCAGCGGCTATCAGGTGGGTACGGTGGTGGTGCCCAATTATGGTGCGCGTAATAACCTGCGTATTCCCGATTATCACCGTCTGGATATTGGTCTGACACTGGATAAAACGAAGTCTAAATTGGATGGACTGAAATGGACGCTTAACTTGTCGCTGTACAACGTATATGGCCGTAAAAATGCCTTTTCGGTGTATTTCAAACGCGACAAAAAGGGTTTGCCGAAGGCGTATCAGTTGGCAGTAGTGGGCAGTATTATTCCGGCGGCGAATCTGGTTTTTTACTGGTAACGACCGTACCGGCGGGGTGAGGCGCCCCGAATAAAAAATTGGGGGGGGGGAACCCCCCGGGAATAAACAAAAAAAAGAAAAAATAAAACC
>JANPIV010000097.1:0-88826 GCA_031425155.1 Saprospirales bacterium
TTCACCACCTATCCCTTCAAAAACGGGCCCATTGATGACCATACCGGCACAAGTGATGGTTTTGCCAGTAGAGGTAGCATTAAAAAAAATGGAACTGGTGATAGCGTAAGTCATCCCTGCGTCCAAAGTCAGGGAACCGTAGATTCGGAGGGAAGGTGACCCAGTGTTTGTAAATACGGGGTTGCCTGTTACCCCTGTCCAGGTCATGTCTTTGCAGAAAACGATGGTTTGGTCTATCGTAACCGTATTGTTTCCGACGGAAAAGCCCGAGTAACTACCGAAAAAAACATCATCCATTGAGGTTGGCACTTGGACGTGATAGTCGCTTGCGCTGGTCGGGGTAGTCACTATTGCCCAATGGGTGGCGTACTCTGACCAGTTGCCAGTGCCGTTGACCCAGTAATAATTGGCGGCTGTGGTAGCCTCGGGCCATAAGATCGTTGTCATATATGCAACGACATATAATATATATTTTTTCATTTGTTTGACAGCAATGGTTCGTAAAGAAATCGGCTCTGGCGATTTAAAAATATATTAATAAAAAAGGGCAAAAGTTTAAGTTTGTGGTGCGAACAACAAACAACTTCTGCCCATGAGCGTCGAAACGATCACAAGCGCAATAATGCGAGAAATGCCGGAAATAAACAAATGGCAACGAGATTTTTTTCATCACCACTTGGGTTTGTTCTTGCGCCTTCGTGGTCGGTATAACTATTTGAATTTTGAGCGTTACAGTCAGAAGAATGAAGCGACGTACCGTAAGCACCATGAATCGGGTTTTAGTTTTCGCGCATTTAACCGACGCTTGATCGAAAAATATACTGGCAGTCGGCGCCTGATCGCCTTCGACCCTTCGTACGTGTCCAAGAGTGGCAAGCATACGCCGGGCGTGGGTTACTTTTGGTCTGGCTGTGCCGGCAAAGCCAAATGGGGCTTGGAGTTGTGCGGTTTTGCAGCAGTGGATATAGAGGCCAACACCGCTTTACACTATTTTGCGGCCCAAACCTTGCCGGAAGATGGTCAGGGACTGATGGATTTTTATGGTGGGTTGTTGAAGCAACAAGCACCGGAATTGCTCAAAATGAGCCCATATTTGGGTGTTGATGCCTTTTTTTCAAAGAAATTCTTTGTGGACACGGCCATAGAAAGTGGCCTGCACGCCATAACGCGCTTGCGCGACGACGCGGTGCTGTACTACGCCCCACCACCCAAAAAGGAAGGCCAAATGGGGAGGCCCAAAAAATATGGTGACCGTTTTTCGGCTCGAAACCCGAACACCGAACAATTACCGTGTATCGCTGAAAGTGAGGAACAGCGCATTTACGGGGGCACCGTTTATGTGAAGTCGCTCAAGCACCTGGTCAAGGTGGCCATTGTCCAGGAATGGAAGGAAGAGGGCAAGATCAAATCAGTCAAGACATTCATCTGTACCGATCTGGAATTCCCCGCCCACGATATATGGCCATGGTACAAAAGCCGTTTCCAAATCGAGTTCCTTTACCGCGATGCCAAACAGCACACGGGTCTGGAATAACGTCAATGCCTCTAATACCGGTTTCCAATTGTTTCTACAGGCAAAGAATTTTGTATAACAGCCAAATCAGTTTTAGTTAATTCCACTTGAAATGCACCTAAATTCTCTTCGAGACGGTGGATTTTCCGAGTACCTGGAATAGTTACGATTTCATCGTTCTGGCTAAGTACCCATGCGAGCGCAACTTGTGCTCTGGAAACGTTTTTGCTTTGGGCAATTTCATCAATAACCTCCACAAACTTTAAATTCTCGCTGATAGCTGCATCTGTAAAACGTGGATTACTAAGACGAAAATCCCCTTGTTCTAAATCTGCCCGACTTTTAATCGCCCCCGTTAAGAACCCTCTTCCCAAAGGACTATAGGCCACAAAGGCGATACCGAGTTCTTTACAAACATCAAAAATCTCTTCTTCCGGTTCCCGACTCCACAAGGAATATTCCGTTTGCAGGGCTGTTATAGGGTACACTGCGTGTGCCCTGCGGAGTGTTTCTGCATTGACTTCTGAAAGACCTAAGTGCTTCACCTTGCCTTGTTGGATCAAATCACTCATGGTACCCACAATTTCTTCTATTTCCACTTTAGGGTCTTGCCGGTGCATGTAATATAAATCAATTGCCTCCACACCTAGATTTTGGAGACTTTGTTCGCAGGCTTGTTTTATGTATTTTGGTTTACCGTTCAGGCCAAGGAATTCACCATTGGGTCCGCGCATCACCGCAAATTTGGTGGCTATAATCACCTCATCCCATCGCCCTTTGAATGCTTTTCCCAATAGTCGTTCATTCGCTCCCCAACCGTACATATCGGCTGTGTCGAAAAAATTAACGCCCAAGTCAATGGCTTTATGCAACGTATTTATGGATTCTTTTTCATTAAAAGATCCATAAAACTCTGACATGCCCATACAGCCGAGCCCAATTCTATTCACGTTTAGCGTACTGTGCCCTAATATTGTTGTTTGTTTCATTTTTATCTGTTTTTTAAATTTTTTATTCAAAATTAATGATTAAAGATGATGCTCCTATTGCGCAAAGCCCGCTCTGTCATTCTTTCTAATTGCGCTAATGCCGCCACATACATTGCATAAGCGCAATTGTACGTTCCAAACACCGATGCGGATATCTGGTCAACCGACCAAATATCCGCCGATTGTAAGCGCACTGTCTGCGATGCTCTAATCGAATTGCCAACTCCCGCTCCCCGCATCTAACTCAAATATTTACATCCTCACACCTTCAAAGACTCTGGATCACGTCATATTGCGTCACGATGTGCAGCATCCCGGAGCGGTCGGTGGCGATCACCGCCGGGATTTCCTTACTGATGTAGCGGTTGAGCTGGCTGATGGGCAGATCGTCTTTCACCATCGGGAAGGCCAGGCCCATGACCTCGCGGAGTGATTTTTCGGAGTTTTGCAGCGGATTTTCCAGCAGGAAATGCAGCACCTGGGTCTCGGTGATTGAGCCGACGATCTGGCTACCATCCTGTACGGGCAGCTGGCTGATGTCGTGCGATTTCATCAGGTTGAAAGCCGAACGCACCGAATCGGTGACCTGTGCACCGATGAACAGGCGGTCTTTCTTACGCGAGATCAGATCGCTGACTTTCAGTTCGTCTTCCAGGAAACCGCGTTCGCGCATCCAGTCGTCGTTGTAGATTTTGCCAACGTAGCGGCTGCCATGATCGTGAAAAATAACGACCACCACATCGTCCTTGGTCAGTTGATCGCGGAGCTGCCAGAGCGCACCCATCGCACTGCCGGCGGAGTAGCCCAGCAGGATACCTTCTTCTTTGGCCAGTCGCCGCGTCCACAGGGCGGCGTCTTTATCGGTGACTTTCTCGAACTTATTGATGAGGCTGAAATCCACGTTGGCGGGCAAAATATCTTCGCCAATGCCTTCGGTGATGTAGGGATAAATTTCTTTCTGGTCAAAAATACCCGTTTCGTGGTATTTTTTGAACACCGAGCCGTAGGTGTCCGCGCCCCAGATCTGCACATTCGGGTTTCTTTCTTTCAGGTATTTGGCCACCCCGCTGACCGTGCCGCCGGTGCCGACGCCGACCACCAGGTGGGTGATTTTTCCGGCGGTTTGTTCCCATATTTCGGGGCCGGTAGTCTCGTAGTGCGCCTGGCGGTTGGAGAGGTTGTCGTATTGATTGCACCAGAAGGAATTTGGTATTTCTGTGCTGAGGCGGCGGGCGATGGAGTAGTAGGAGCGCGGGTCTTCCGGCCCGACGTTGGTGGGGCAGACGATGACCTCCGCACCGACCGCTTTGAGGATGTCCACTTTCTCCTTGCTTTGCTTATCGGTCGTGGTGAAAATGCACCGGTAGCCGCGCACACAGCCGACCAGGGCGAGGCCCATGCCGGTATTGCCGGAGGTGCATTCGATGATCGTACCGCCGGGCTTGAGGTCGCCCCGCTGCTCGGCATCGTCAATCATTTTTACGGCCATCCGGTCTTTGATGGAGTTGCCGGGATTGAAAGTTTCTACTTTGGCCAGTACCAGGGCGGGGATGTCACTGGCCGTCCGGTTGAGTTGTACCAGTGGCGTGTGCCCGATGGTTTCGAGGATATTTTTCTTGTAATCCATTCAATAATTGTTGAAAAGTGTAGAATCAAAAATTTTTCAGCATCATTTGTTCCACCTGTTCTTTTAACACCGGAATGTCGCCGGAGGTTAATTCGGCAGTCGGAATTGGCTCATCCCAGACCAAACGTACAATTCCCGGCTGCAGGTTGTAGCCCCAGCAAATCCGGTGAACATTGGTCAGCGTCAGCACGGCTACGGGTGCTTTGGTTTGAATGGCAATGCGAAAAGCACCGTCGTAAAAAGGGGCCAGCATGGTCTCGCCCTGGTTGCGGCTGCCTTCGGGAAAGATGAAAATGCTCCAGCCTTCGGACAATTGTTGTTTGAGCGCCACGACGCTGCGGGCCCGGCTCATGGCACTGCGCCGGTCCACGATCAGGCACATTTTACCGACAATCCAGCCAAATACGGGGATTTTCAGCAGTTCTTCTTTGGCTAAAAACCGAAATACACCCGGAAAGGCCATGGCGTCGGCAATGAAATCGAGCGACGAACGGTGGTTGCCGACGATCACGTACGACTGGCCTTTGACGAGTTTTTCCCGCCCTTCTACCCGGATAAAAACCCCGATGAGGGTGAAGAAAAAAGGCGAGAATACATGGTGTAAGTAATTAATGTTACGGCGCAGTGCCTTGGGTCCCGGTGTGGCAAGCATATTGTAGCCAATGACGGGCAGACTCAGCGTCATCAGTAGCAAGAACAGCACAACAGCATACGCAGCCCAAACTTTGCGAAAAATCGGCATGGTGATTGGTTAGTGACTATTGGGGGAGCCTGTGGCAGCGCAAAGGTAGGAAATTCACCAACGGCCATTTTATTCCGGCGGTGCTATTTTGGTACATGGGCACCTCATAATCGTTTTCCCCGCCTTCTTCTCCAATTGATTTCTTGTTTTTTTCATCGGGTCTCGACGATATGTATGCCTTTTTACGCTTAGGTTGCCTGGTTTCTGTACTTCTTTTTGCCTGTTCGGGTTTTAGTCAAAACGTGCTCATCACTTACCAAAAAGGGGATGGGCTGTTTGTCTGCGGCACCGACTCTTTTTTTATGCAGGTAAAAAACACGGGCACCTTGCCGCTGGAGGGGGCCACGCTGACTGTGACGTTTCCTGCGGGCATGAGTTATCTGCCCGGCTCTATTCAGGGCATCACGGAGCAGAATGTGGGCAATCCAGTCCAACCCGTTTTCAGCCTGCCCGTTCTGCCGCCGGAAAGTACGGTTTCGGCCATGCTGCTGCTGACTGCCGACTGTGCAGCGGCCACCGCGCTCGATGCCGGGCAGCTGTTCGTCGCCAATCTGGAAGTAAATTCTGCGCAGGGCAATGCACAGCTTGCTACTCTGCCGTTTTCTATTGAAACCGGACTATTATTGATTGACAGCGTGGATCATGTGCTATTGAGCGGAGAACGGGATGATACGCTGTTTCGCAAAATATGGGTGCGCAATACGCGCCTGGGCAAGATCGGAACGCTGCATTTTGAGGATGCCCACCAGCCGGGATTCGATGTTTCGGTCGCCGATGCCACTAATCAGGTGAGCGGGGCCACTTTTTTTGAAAGCAATTTTACCGGTTCCTTTTTTACGGCTTTCGGCGATGGCGACGAATGGCTGGAACTGAACGAAACGGCGTGTTTTACGGAGCGGATTATTATTACCGATTGTGGTATTCCGGCTTTTACCAATTCCTCGGTGCTGCGGGCGGGCTGGGGCTGCGGCGGCCAGGTCTGCCGCTACGATAGCCTCATCGTGGGTACCATGATTGAGCCTTCCACCAAAACGCCCGATCTGCAATTCACCAATATTTGGTCGCCTCCCCAGGATCAGTGCGGCTCTATGCCCAGTACGATGCGGGTGAAGATCAAAAATACGGGCCGGGCGGCTGCCGAGAATGTGCTGATCACGTTCGCGGCGCTGAATGAGCTGTCTTACGGGATGGAACCCACTTCTTTTCGGGTGGTGAGCCACGGTATTACGACGTCATTGCCGCCAAATGCGACCAACCTCCTCACGTTACAAAGTTGTTCCAAAGAATTTGCCAGTTCTGCCTCGCTGGTCATTCCCCAGGTGCCCGCCCTGGATTCGCTGGAGGTGTGGTTCGATGCTTATTATTGTCTGGAAGCCTGTGTCCAGGAAGTGGGCACATTTACGGCCAATTATTTTTACCGTAAAAATTGCCCGACCAATGGTTTTGTTTCGGATACGATGATTATCCGCCCCAGAGATGGCTATTTAATCAATTCCGCGATTACTTTGAATATTGGTACTTGTCTGCAGGATGGAGAGATCTATTCTATGGGGTACACCGTAAAGTCAAAGCGTTTGCTGGAAGAGGAGGGATTTTTAAATATTGTCTTCACGCTTCCCTGGGGACTGACTCTGAATGAAGAGTGTGCTTTGCTGCTGGGCGGAGTTGGCCCCAATTCCGGTTCGATGACGGCTCCCATTGGGCAACCATCGGTTCTTTCGGTTTCCTTTCACTTGCCGCTGCCCGGCGATTCGCTGTTCATGCCGTTGTGTCTGCGGTATGATTGTAAGGATAGCATGAACTGCACTGGCAGTAATGAACTGGTGGTGCCGGACAGTGGGGGTACATTCAACGTGATAGTGGACCCGATAGGCTCTTGTGGTGGCAATACCTGCCGTCTGCCTGTACGTCAGCAAACCTTCTGGTCGCCGGTGGCCAATGCACCGGCCATCTGTGGGGTGGGGCAGTGTCAGGATTTTCAGGTGGATGTAGAGCGTTGTTACCCGGTGCCGGAGGGCGAAGGGCCCGGTACGCCGCTCTGTTGCGATACACTGGTCGGGTTGCCAGGCAGTGTATTCGATTGGAATTTCAAAACCTACCGGCTTAATTTTGGGCTGCCGGATGCCAATGATGACCGGGCTGCCGACAGCGATGGCCTGGCCAGTGGGCCGGAGCTGCGCCGCGACCGCTATTTGCCGGGCGATACCATGCGGGTGGAGTATCAGGGCTTTGTATCGGCGGGAGGCGGTTTTAAGAATTTTGGCCGAGTCATCTGGAACGAAGTTGTGCGGAGCGATATGGGCACGAATGGCACGGATGTTTTTATTGCCCAGACTGCTCAACATGCTTTTATGAACGCTGATTCTTTTCAGCATGTCCGCGATTTTATCCGCATTCATTATGCCGATGGTACGGAGGTCAACTGTGCGCTGGATGACAAATTTTACGAGAGCGACCAGCACGTTTTTAACCTGCAATTAGTCAATACTATACCACCGGCCGTACTGGATCAGGTGGTTAGTCAGCGACATATTTTCAAGGCCGATCTGGATGACCTGTACGCGGATGGGTGTCTGCCCAAACCCACGCTGGATGCAGGCGATTCTATTTTCTTCTATTCGGATTTCAGGATCAGGCCCAACTTTCATCCCAATTCCAATAACTATCCCAAGCCGCCGCTGGTCGGTTTCCGCACGGCACTGGCGATGGGCGATGCGCCGTATGCCTGGAATAATATTACCTCGCGCAAAAGCCAGTATTCCGGCTACCGGATCACCCGCCAGAGCAATCTCATCGCTATCAAACCGTGCGATGTGTCGGCTACGGTGCAGCCCTACCGTTTTCGCATTCATATTGCCCGCGATAATATGTTCCCTTTCGAGGTGCGGCCATTAGTGCAAATTGTGGACTACCAGCACAGTCTTTCGACGGGTTTGCAGGTAGAGTCGGCACTGTTGCGCTATCTGGCGTTGCAGGATAGTGTGCCGCTGGCCGACAATGTGCCGCTTGATTTCACGATGGCTGATACGATGGTGAGCGTACATTTCGAGCCCATATTCACCGAGCCACTCGATGAAGGTTTTGTGCTGTCTGCCGACTTGCAGTTCCAGCCCGATTGCTATTTTGATCTGCCGGACTCTTCGCAGCAGGTGATAACCTACCAATTTGCGCCGGGCCTGCTTGATTCGGCAGTAGTCACCAATATTTATGAAAATAACCTGGGATTTTATGCCAATCTACCTAAACTGACCTTTTCGTCGCCGGATACCATCGTGGATATTCCGACCAGCGAATTTGAGATGGATTTTACCCTGAAAAATATTTTTGTTACTGCGGCTCCCAATCCCTGGGTAGCCGTAGTATCACCATCGGGACAGGCGCTGGATTTTGAGCTGTCGCAAGTTTCGCCGTTGGAACCCCTGCCTGGGGCCAATGGCATTTTTCAAATACCAGGTATTGCCGGATTTAGTCAGCGCGATTTTCACCTGCAAGGCCGCAATACGGGCTGCAATCCCGACTCTTTATTGATCATATTTGGCTGGGGCTGTACCCCTTTCACCGATCTGAATCAGTCCACTTGTCGCCGCGACACTTTTGTCATAGAGCTGCGCCCACAGGCCCCGGAACTCGAACTGGAAATTACCCAGCAGCCACCCGCCATTGTACTGTGTACGGAATCAGATTATTTTGAAATAGAAATATATAATGCTAAAGTCGGCTACGCCTTCGACCCGTATGCCACGGTGAACCTGCCGGATGGTCTAACTATGGTGCCCGGTTCCTGCGAAGTGGCTTATCCGGCGGGCAGTGCGTACCAGCCTGCTCCCGATCCGCAGTTACTGTCCGACAATTTCTACCAATGGTTGCTGGACAGCCTGCATGTGGATATTGCCGCCACAGGTTTGCCGGGTGTAGATTTGACTCCGCAAAATGCGTTGCGTATTCGTTTTCGTACGCTGGCGCAATGCGGTTTTGTGGCCAATGCCCAGCCATTTTTCGGCACCTCCGGCCAAAGTGCCTGTGGTCGGGAAATCAATGTATTGAACAAGCCGGGTGCGCCTTTGCAAATAGCGGGACTGGATGCCGGTTATGGGGTGACTATGAATTTCCAGACGGTCGGTAATCAGGGTCTTTACTGTGGTGGCGTACAACAGTTTGAACTGTCTATGTCGCTGGATGGCTCGCCTTCCCCGAACGACAGCGTATATGTATCGCTGCCGATGGGGGCCACGCTGGTCGCGGGTTCGTATTTGCCCGGACAACATGCGCCCGCCGGTCCGCCTACTTTGGTGCCCGCCGGTTTTCGCCTGCCTTTGCCGGTGGACGTCAGTGCGGGCACCACCGTGAAATTTCAATTTTCCCTGGCTTACGATCAGACCGCTGGCTGCACCGACCAGCAACTGCTGGCCCAGACGCGCATCCAGTCCAAAGCCTTCTGCGCTCTGTCGGGCGACTCCTGCACGGTGTATGTGGCCACCGGGGAGGCCATCACCAATATTTCGCTCCAGCGTCTTGAACTGACACTGGGCGGCGTTACGCTGCAATTGTCCAACACCGGGCAGGTGAATGCCACCATCCAGATCAATAATATCGGCACGGTACCGGCGGCTTCCGGTATTCATGCGGAAATCTGGCAGGATGCGGATGCCAGCGGTGGCCTGACGACAGGCGACAGTTTGTTGCAAACCATTACTACCACGCAGGCCTTGCTGGCCGGAGCGACGCTACCTTTATCCAGTGTGTTGAATTTTAATCTGGCAGAAATGTGCCGCCTGCTGGTCGTGCTTCCGGCGGCCAGCAACTGCGCCTGCAGCGAGCGCGTACTGATCGTTCCGCAGACCGTGTTGCAACATCCGCCTATCCAAAGTTGCATGATCCAGCCACTTCGGTTTGGCATAGTGTCGCAGATCGGTTCTACTTATCAATGGCTGACGCCGGTGGGCATTCTGTGCGATACCTGCGCGACGACCACCTATTATCCGCCCGATAATGTGCTGCCCGGACAACCACAGGTATTTTTATTGGAAGAAAAACGGGGTGATTGTACGCTGTTGCACCGCTTCGAAATAGTATTTGGCGCGGCGGTGGCTATTACCCTGCCTCAGCCAACGATTTGTGTGGGCCAGTCCGCCACGCTGATTCCTATGCCCACCAGTGCCGGAGCCACCTACCTGTGGGCAGGACCCAACCTGCTAAATCCCGCCAGTTTCCAGCAGGAGGTGCAGCCTAAAACTACTACTGCCTATAGTGTGGTGGTTACTTTTCCGGGTGGCTGCACTTCTACCGCCAGCACTACCGTGACCGTGTTGGCCGTGGATTCGCTCTATTTATCGCCGGTCACGACTTGCGAAGGAGCGAAAATAACCGTTCTGGGTCAGTTAACCGATACGCCGGGGATGTACACGTTGCATTTGCCGCAGGCTAATGGCTGCGACAGCGTGTTGTTCCAGGAATTGCTGGTCATACCCAAAGTGCAAACCAGTGAAACGCGTACTTTTTGTGCCAACCAGACTTTATCTGTTTTTGATACCGTCGTGACCCAAAGCGGACAGGTGTGCCGCACTTTCGTCGCTGCCAACGGGTGTGATAGCATTCACTGTATTGTGGCGACTAAACTACCGTTACCCGTCGTGCCAACGCCCGACACGGTGTTTGGGGAAGTCGGCCAGATCGTGGATATTAATGGTCCCAAAGGCTTTACGCAGTACGTGTGGGTGCCCAACACCGGTGGCTGCGTCAACTGCGCAACCCTGGAAGTCGAGCCGGACAGTGCCGGCCTTTACCAGTATTTACTTTCGGTCACCGATGCCAATGGATGTGCTACGACCGTACGCTATCGCCTGCTCGTATTCCCGCCCTGCGATCCGTATAATGTGCTGATTCCCAACGCCTTTACACCCAATGATGATGGTGTGAACGATGTATTTCAAGCGGTGGGAGAAAGAGCGGAAGTGGTCTCTCAACTGACCATCTATGACCGCTGGGGCGAGAAAGTGTATGAAAATCAGGGGAACGTTTTTTGGGATGGCACCATCAAGGGCAAACCTGCGCCCCCGGATGTGTACGTGTACCGCATCGAAATTTCCTGTGGTGCGGAGCAAGTTAAAAGGGTCGGGGATGTGACTTTGCTGCGGTGAGGTGTTACCGTACATGCCGTTTTAAACTCAACGTTACACAATTCAATCCTTCCAGCAGTTCGGCTGTGGAAGGGTAGCCAAAACCAAGACGAAAATAGTGCTGCGGTTGCTCAAACCAATGACCATAGCCGACCATTGTTTTATAGTCTTGATAAAGGGTTTTCTGGAAATGGGGGAAATCCAGTTGCAGGCCGGCTTTTAGTCTTGGAAAACAGACCACGCCAGCCTGTGGTTCCACCCATTCCAGGAAAGGTTGGGTGAGCATCCACGTTTTGATAAAAGCAAAATTTTCGCGAATACGAGCGTGGATGGGCGGCAAAAAAGTCGCTTTTTGCGCCAATAAGTGTTCGGCAATGGTTTCATCTATCACGGCATTCCCTAAGATTATTTGTTCCTTGGCGGCAAAAAACCTATACATCAGGGCTTTATTGCGGCAGATCAACCAGCCAATACGAATACCCGGAACACCGAATGATTTTGACAGAGAACCCACGGAAATGACGCGGTCAGACAAAGACGCTATATAAGGCGAAAGAGGCGTCTGAAAATTCAAATCCCGATAAGTCTCATCCACTAATACATAACAGTGCTGCGTTTCTGCCAAATCAATAATTTTCTGTATAATTTCTACTGAAAAAAGTTTGCCCGTAGGATTGTGCGGGTTAGTCAAACTGATGAGTTTGGTATTGGGTTTTAAGGCTTGGCGTATTGCCTCTATATCTAAATTAAATTGTTGATCAAATTCCAGATCCACGATAGACATTTCGCAACCTATGGCCCGTGGCGTTTCCAGATTCGTGGCATAATTGGGCCGCAATACGATTACATGGTCGTTTTTATCCAGTAAAGTAGTCGCTACTATGAATAGGGCCATCGCTGCGCCAGTCGTAACCAATACATCATCTATTACAAAATCATTACTTTCTTCTAGAATAACCGATCTTAATCGCTCGCTGCCCCGATGCGCGGAATAAGCCAGCACCACCCCGGAAAGGTCCACCGCTAATTCCCGGAAAGGCAGATCACGCACCGAACTCTCGGATAAATTATAACGGATAGTATCATAACCGATCTCCTCCGGCGATTCGATTTCAATGGGCATTCGCTGATAGTTCATTTTGATTAGTTTTATTATACTTGTTGCTACAAAGATATTTATAATCAACACAAAGAGGTTTCGAACAAAGTGCGAATGTAACCAGCTCACAATCAAATTTTTCTCAACCTTTTACCCGCCATAGCCTTTTTAATCGCCATGGCCTTTTCAGGCGGAGGAGGGCTTTCAACATTCTCAACCTCTCAACTTTTGCTATGTCATAGTAATAATTTGTCAGATCAATTCTACCTTCGCCTGAAATCTATTCGGATGTACATTTTCGCCAGATTCTTGCCAGCCATCTTCCTCCTGACCTGGGTAGCCTGCCAACCGGCCTCCAAACCCATGCCTGCCGCCACACCCCGCTTCGTACTCACGCCCACCGACACTTTCCGCTTCAACAATTTTGTGGATTGTAACATGGCCGAGGCCTGGATTGGCGATACGTTCCGCATTTTTCCCGGCAAATATGGCGAGGACCCGGTGTGGGGCGGTTCCCGCGAACTGAAGTTCTCTGATGGGCGCCACGCGGATGAGGCCTTTAGCAATCCGGCAGCGGCCTTCACGGAACCCAAAATGCCCCCGAACGCGCCTCCCGGTACGCCGGGCCTGCACGGAGCGGTTTGGTTCGAGACGGTCTATCAGGATACCAAAGATGCTTCGGGCCGGACATTGTATGCCATTTACCACAATGAAAACTATCCCGCCACCTTGCCGTATGATGCGGCAACCGGCGAAGGCTATATTGATAAAAACTGGCCGCAAGGACTGCGTGGGCCGACCTCCGCTGCTGCCGTATGCCGGATTGGCGTGATGAAATCAACCGATGGTGGACATAGTTGGGAAAATAAGGGCCTGTTCATCGAAGATAAGCAGCCACGGATGATCCTGAAACCGTACAATACGTCGCTCACTTTTCCCGGCGGCGTGGGCGACCCGTCGGCGGTGGCCAGCGGCGACTACCTGTATTTATTCTATGGCGAATATGGTTATCCGGGCGTATATGACTCCACAACGTACGACCGGGCGAAAGAATGGAGCGGTCAGTGTATCAGCATAGCCCGCATCCGACTGAGCGATCTGGACGACCCGCAAGGCAAGGCCAAACGCTGGGATGGTAAGGATTTTACCGTCGCCTGGGATGGCATCGGCACACCCATTGCCAACTTGCAAATCCCCATATCGGCAGGTGGCGGCCCGGCTTCTTCGCCCACCGGCGGTTTTCATTGGGGGCCGTCGGTTAGTTGGAACACGTATTTGAATGGCTGGGTGATGCTGATGGGGAAGGTAACCGGGCCATCGTGGCAGGGGAGCAGCCTCTATATTTCTTTCAATTCCCATGCAGATTTGGGTAGCGGCACGAATTCGCAGGACTGGACCAAGCCACAACTACTGGTGGACAAACCCGGCCATATTATGTGGTATCCTTCGCTGCAACCCATGAATACGCCGGAGGATGTGGCAAATAAAAACACGTGTCTGCGTTTAGGCAAAAAAGCCCGGCTGTTCTTTAAATATTCTGATTTGGGTAGGTACTTGTCGGAATACACTATTGAGTTTCAACAGTAGCAGGTTTCTTTTTGGAGTCCCGGCAACGGTCGCTGCAGTATTTCACCTCCGCCCAGACTTTTTCCCATTTTTTTCGCCACGTGAATGGCCGCCCGCAGACCACACAGGTCTTTTGGGGGAGATCACTTTTTTTGATTTGTTTGCTCATACCATCAAATTGTTACCGCAAACCTGGCAATATGGCTGCTCGCCGCTTTTTCATCGCCAGTATTGACTGATCCTATATATTCGGCTGTCGGCTCAACCGATAAAGAAACTGATACTGCGCCCCCTCCGCCTCTACGACGAACGAAGCGTCCCGTTCGTTTTCGCCCTTGCGCAGGGCGGGAATAGTGGCGTTGAAAGGCCCGTCATCGTCGTCACCACCGTCCAACTCAAAGACGGTCAGGTTCAATTGTTGATCGAAGGCCACATTCTTTGGACAGTAGGAATTGAGCACCCGTCTTTCGTCGTCGCTGAAATCTTCATCCGTATAATCCAGGAAATTGGCAGCCATTGCATCGGCGGTCATAGTCACGTGTATTTCGTCAGCCCCCAGCCCGCTTTGGTCATCAATGCAGTATATTTCCAGGTGATTCAGGTAGGAAATGGCGTATTGGAAGCCTGCCAGAAACTCGTAATCGTTGGTACTGCCACGTTTTAGTAGAAGATAAATTTCTTTTACAGTGCTAGCTCTGTCGTAGTCCAGGAGAGCCAGTTTATCAGTCGTCGTTAGTTTAAGGAAAGGGGTAGGCGCGTCAATAGAATCGAACAGGCTCAGCCTCATTTTCTTGTTGAAGTCGTTTTTTATATAGAACCGCACCGGATAAGGGTTACCGCTCAGCAACTGTTCGGCCAACGGAGCGCGGAACCAGCACTCATCCCGGTCGCCATTTTTTTGACCAATTGGCAGACGGGGGTCATGGGGCCGTGCATTAGGCAACAGGCCAATGGCCATAAACCGGTTTTCGCCCGTGTGTTTAATATAGGAAAACGAAATATTTCCCGTGAAATCGCCCTGCCCTTCCGAGGCCTTTAGTCTGATAAACATTGGTTTATGCACATCCACCTGGTCACCTACCTCGCCCAGGCCAAATTCCTGCCACAGGCCATTCACCCAATTGTCCAGTCCCAGGTCGCGCAGTTTTATTTTACCGTATGGGGGCACCTGGCAAGACATTTGGTCCTGGTAGTAAAAGGCTACGTCTAAATCAGGGCTATAGTGAAAAGTATAAGTGCCTGGTTCGGAAATATAGGCCCACTGGAACATACCGGGCGAGGCTATATTAAAATCGTTGGCAACATTTATTTTCACCAGCGAACCGGGGTCCTGAAAATGCCTGAAATCCGCTTGCACCTTGGCCTGGTTGGGCGTATTGTATTTGAAATTCCAGTGTATCTGCGCTAAAATTCCTTTATGGTCACTTTGGATTCTTTCAAATATCCGGTCCAAATCGGAGAAGTTAGAGGGGAGAATACGCAGATGCTGCGCCACCAGCCGGTTCGGTATTTCATTGTTGTCGCCCCAGGGCGGTTTGGGAAAACACATATAGTCCAGCCGCGATTTGAACAAGGCAGGCAGGTGTTTGCCTTCCTTGAGGTTGGTGTTGGTTAGGCCAGGGTCGGCCTCCATCACCTCGCCGGGGGGAGTCATAAAAGTGCGCCAACCATCCAGCAACTGTTCGGTGAAGACCAACTGGTTTTGTCGCAGGAGGATACCATTGCTGGCGTTGTTGTAGGGGCCGCCATTGTACAGGAACACGTTACTCCATTCACCATAGCCAGCGTTGGAGTAGGGCGGGGTGTCGCCCTGGATATTCAGGTCGCCCAGTACTACTACCTTGTTCCAAGCTTCATTGCCTTCCGGCGCACCCAGCAGGTCAATCAAGCCACCTTCGATGACCTTCAGTTGTCGTAGGCGGATAACATGGTTTTCGCCCGGCTCCTCATAGAAAGCCTGCAAATGAGTCAGGGCCAGCGTGACTACTTCGAAGTGCAGACCCGTACTGATTTGTACGATGGCTACGCCTTTTTCTGCCAAACCGTCCGAGCCGGAGCTCATAAAAATAGGCCCGGAAGGCGTGATAACCGAGCGGTAAGGATAAAAGCGGCTCCGATTGGCTGAAAAATTATGCGCCGACGGCGGCAATTCGCGGAATTCAAATTTGCTGAAAACGGCCAGTCCGCCATCGTTCAGATCACCACTGCCGCCATTGAACGACACGATGAAATGAGGGTACATACTCTGCAGGCCAGCCTCCAGGATTTTCTTTGCACTTTCATTATCTGCCTCGTTGAACACCACCACATCGGGATGCTCGTCGAAGGCAAAATTCGCGGGGTCCAGCGCATTTACTACGGCTTGCGCCCGCCATTTGGCATCGCTATGGGGTCCGGCGGGCCAGGCCTGTGCCTGGATGTTCATGGTCAGGATTCTTAGATTTCTCATTGTCCACTTGGTTTGATCATTTAATACTGTCAATATACGTAACAATATTTACTCTGCAAACATTGCATTTCCCGGAAGTCTTTTTTTTAGACCAAATTTGAACTGGTTGCTGTTTCGACAGATGACCGCTGGTTACAACAACGCCCCTTGGCCCATCTTTTCCATCAAACAGTGCATTATCCAGGCGTTATCAATTTTTTTGTATTAAAAATGCCATTATTTTTCAAAAATAAAACTTGTTAAACACAAATAGTTTAATTTTGCAGTCGCTATTCCTGCCGAACAACCCCTTCCTCAACAATCTCAACCTACTATATTCTCAACAATTTTCACCCATCTACTCATGCAACTTTGTCCCAATTGTGCGGCTGAACTAATACCCGGCGCGAAATTCTGCCATCGCTGCGGGGATAAGGTCGTGGAAAAAACGAAACCCTGTCCGGCCTGCCATGAACACAGCCCGTTGGCTTCGGTTTTTTGTCACCACTGCGGTTTCCATTTTGAAGGTAAACTGGATAACAACCAGATGTACGAACCCACTTATCCCCTCAAGTTCGAGGCGGATAATATCACCGAGCAGGTCAAGGCCTTATTCTTCAAAAGTCTGCGCCACAGGGTGGAGGAGGAGCATAATGCGGCCCACTACAGCGACTACGTGGAGCGTTTTTACCAATCCAAATTCCGGAGCCTGTATGACGTGCGTTCCGAGCAGATTGGCGAAGATGCCCTGATCCAGTGGGAGCGTTTTGGGGTGGAGAGCCTGCCGGAAATAGATCGCCGCATGGACGAGGCCTTCGAGGGGCTGCTTGATTTTTTCATCATTCAGTATTGCCCCGATCTGCACGGCATGATCCTGCCGCCCGCCATTTTGAAATATGAAAAAGCCAGGCCTGGTAAGACCGATCTCTGGGCGATGATCCGCGATTTTCTGGATTTTGAGCGCGAGCAGGAGGTGTTTTACTTCAATTTTGTGACCATGCCCGAAAACCTGCTGGCCAATGCCTGTAAGCAGTTTTTGCTGGCCGAACGCCGCGAAAAGGTGTTTTTCATCGGTGATCTGTCGCTGAAAGGCAACTGCAAGGAAGGTTTCGCGATGACCGACCAGGCGCTGTACTGGCGCGCGCCCTTCGATAAGCCGCGCCGGGTACTGTATCACGAATTGCGGGATATTAAAAAGGAGAAGGATTGGCTGACGATCAATGGCCATTTTTTTACTGCCAACCCTTCGATGAACCTGAAATTGTATAAAGTGCTGAAAAAACTGCGTGGCTGGCGACCATTGACCGCCACTACTACCGCCTGATGGAAAGCGAAATTTATTTCGCCACAAATTCTGGAGCAAGTTGCAATGTGAAATTTATTTTGTAATTAACTCAATGTCAGTTTGTTACAGAGATAACGACGAAATAAATTTCGTCCTCCCGGAACTTTTTAAAAAAATCAGCGGTTCAAGTATTGCCCGTTTGTAAAAACGGCTTCTATATTTGCACCCGCTTACGAAATTACACGGAGGGTATAGCTCAGTTGGTTAGAGCGCTGGTTTGTGGTACCAGAAGTCGGGGGTTCGAGCCCCCTTATCCTCCCAGAAAGGGGAATTTCGCGGTTTTGGCCGTGCAAGTTCCCCTTCTTTTTTGGGTTAATCGCCTATAAATCATACCCTTTTGAATACGAATATCATCTCTATCTTCCAGAACGCCGTAGCGCAGGCCGTCGAAGCGCTGTATGGCGAACCGACCGAGCCCAACAAGGTGCAGGTGAATACTACGCCCGCCGATTTTGCCGGCGATTATTCGGTCGTCATTTTTCCCTTTGTAAAATTGGCTAAAAAAGCCCCCGACGTAGTCGCCAGTGAGATCGGGGCCTATTTACAGCAAAACGTGCCGGATATCAAGACCTTCAACGTGGTCAAAGGCTTCCTGAATCTCGAGGTGGCCGAATCCTACTGGCAAAGTTTTCTGCAAAATGTGGCCGGAAATCCACAGTACGGTCGCCAGGCCAGCAACGGCCAGCGGGTGCTGGTGGAGTTTTCTTCACCCAATACGAACAAACCACTGCACCTCGGCCACGTGCGCAACATTCTGCTGGGTTGGTCTTGCTCCCGGATGCTGGAGGCCGTCGGTTACGAGGTGGCGAAGGTGCAGATCGTGAATGATCGGGGCGTGGCCATTTGCAAAAGCATGGTCTCGTGGCAGATGTTTGGCGAAGGGCAGACCCCCGAGCAAACCGGCACGAAAAGCGACCATTTCGTCGGCGATTACTATGTGTTGTTTGAGCAAAAAACCAAAGCCGAATATGAGCAATGGCAAAACACGCCGGAAGCCGCAGCAGTACTGGAAGCCAAACGCAAACCCAATCAGGGCGACAAAGAATTTTTCAAAGAATACAAAAACAAATGGTTCAATGAGCACTCCCAACTCGGTGCTGCCGTGCGGGAAATGCTGTTGAAATGGGAAAATAATGATCCCGCCGCCGTGGCACTTTGGCAGAAAATGAATGCCTGGGTGTATGCCGGTTTTGACCAGACTTACCACGATCTGGGCGTTACTTTTGATAAACTCTACTACGAAAGCGACACCTATTTATTGGGTAAAGCCATCGTGGACGAAGGGCTGGCCAAGGGCGTGTTTTTCAAAAAAGAGGACGGTTCGGTGTGGATTGACCTAACCGATGCCGGTTACGACCAGAAAATCGTGCTGCGTGCCGATGGTACTTCGGTGTATCTGACCCAGGATTTGGGCACCTCCCGGATGCGTCATGCCGATTTTGGGGCCAATAAAATGGTTTATGTGGTGGCCGACGAACAGAACTACCATTTCGATGTGCTGTTCGAGACCCTCAAACGTCTCGGCGAACCTTATGCCGACGGGCTGTACCACCTGTCGTACGGACTGGTAGAACTGCCTACCGGACGGATGAAAACCCGCGAAGGCACCGTGGTAGATGCCGACGATCTGGTGGCCGAAGTCACCCGTTTGGCCTGGGAGGGCATTCGGACGCGGGGCGAGGAAGGCGATATTCCTGCTGAAGAACAGGCCATTACCGCCCGCAAAGTGGGTATGGCCGCCTTGAAGTACTTCATTATTAAGGTACACCCGCATAAAAAAATGATTTTCAACCCGGAAGAATCCGTGGATATGCAGGGTCAGACCGGGCCGTACATTCAGTACAGCTACGTACGTATTCATGGGCTGATGCAGCGGGTCATCAAAGAGCAGGTGGACCTGTCCATCGCCGGGCAATACACGAATTTGCAGCCGCCCGAACGGGAACTTTTGCGCGGCTTACACGATTATCCGAGTGTGCTGGCCGCCGCCGCCGCAGGCTACGATCCATCTTTGATCGCCAACTTTTGTTATAGTTTAGCCAAGAGTTACCATCGTTTCTGGCACGATCTGAAAGTGTTCGGCGCCGAAAGTGCTGAGGCGAAAGCGTTCCGTTTGCAATTAAGTATGGCCGTTGGGCAGGTATTGCAGGCGGGCATGGATTTGATTGGCATTGATATGCCGGAACGGATGTAATTGCCGCATTCATATCGCCGCGTTGTAGAGACGTTGCATGCAACATCTCTACGGGTAACGTGTCAAATTTAATATTTACCACCTCTATAATATGAGCACAGACAAAGCCGCACCCACCGAACACCTGAATTTTCTGGAAGAAATAATCGAGGCTGACCTGGCTGCCGGGATGCACGAAACGATTCGTACGCGTTTTCCGCCCGAACCGAACGGCTACCTGCACATCGGTCATGCGACGAGCATTTGCCTGAATTTCACGCTGGCGCAGAAATACGGCGGCGAGACCAATCTGCGTTTCGACGACACCAATCCGGCCACCGAAGAGACGGAATATGTGGACAGCATCATCGAGGACGTGCGCTGGCTGGGTTTTGAGCCGGCTAATATCTTTTACGCCTCCGATTATTTCTCCCAACTGTATGAGTGGGCCAAAGTGCTGATTATCAAAGGGAAAGCCTACGTGGATTTCTCGACCGCTGAGCAGATGGCGGTGCTGAAAGGTACGCCCACCGAACCTGGCCGGAGCAGCCCTTACCGGGATACTTCGCCGACAGAAAACCTGCTCTTGTTTGAGCAAATGAAGGCGGGCGAATTTCCCGACGGACATTGCACCCTCCGCGCTAAAATTGATATGGCTTCGCCCAACATGATTATGCGCGATCCGTTGCTCTATCGCATCAAACGGGCGCATCACCATCGTACGGGCGACCAGTGGTGCATTTATCCGATGTACGACTGGGCGCATGGGCAAAGCGATAGCATTGAGCACATTACGCATTCGATCTGTACGCTGGAGTTTGCGCCGCACCGCGAATTGTACGACTGGTGCATCGAACAACTGGGTATTTTTCCCTCGCATCAGTATGAATTTGCGCGGCGCAACATTACTTATGCCGTCACCAGCAAGCGCAAACTGCGTCAGTTGGTGGAAGAAAACCATGTGACTGGCTGGGACGATCCACGGATGCCGACCATCAGCGGGTTTCGCCGCCGAGGCTATACGGCAGCCAGCCTCCGCGAATTTTGCCAGCGCATCGGCCTGGGCAAGCGCGACAATATCACCGATATGTCGCTGCTCGAATTCTGTATTCGGGAAGACCTGAATAAACATGCGCTCCGCCGCTTTGCGGTGCTGGAGCCACTGAAAGTTGTGCTGACCAATTTCCCGGAAGGCCATACTGAGTGGATGGAAACGGATAACAATCCCGAGGATCCCACAACCGGGGAGCGTCTGCTAGCTTTTACCCGCGAACTCTATATTGAGCAGGATGACTTCATGGAAAATCCGCCGCCCAAGTATTTCCGCCTGTCGCCGGGCGGGATGGTGCGGCTCAAATCGGGCTTCATTATTCACTGCGACGCGGTGGTGAAAGACGAGGCGGGCAAGATCACCGAACTGCATTGTACTTATGTGCCGGAAAGCCGTTCCGGGCAGGATACGTCGGGCTTGAAACCCAAAGGCGTGATCCATTGGCTGTCGGCTACCACGGCTATTTCTGCCGAAGTACGGCTTTATGACCGCTTATTTCAGGTAGAAGATCCGGCTGCGGAAGAGGATTTCAAAAGCACCATCAATCCGAATTCACTGCATGTTATCGAACACGCGATGGTGGAACCGGCCCTGGGGGAAGCCCAACCGGGCGACAAATTTCAGTTCACCCGCCTGGGCTATTTCTGCGTAGATAGGGACAGTGCCGCCGGAAAACTGGTCTTCAACCGGACGGTAAGTCTGAAAGAAACCTGGGCTAAAGAACCCAAAAAATAGGTCGTTTAGGGGTCGGAAACGGCTTTTAAGGAGGATAAATTCGGTTTTAGCCAAGACTATCATTTTTAATCCGGCCAAGAGAACTACCTTTCAGGCTGATTTCAATTTCACAAACATTTCCATACAATGAAGCAAACATTCACAAAATTACTCTGCGCTATCTTTTTGCTGACCGCCGGAATGGCTTCGGCACAAACCCCTTTTTGGACGGAAGACTTTTCCGATGGCATTCCTGCCGGTTGGGGGAATGCCGACGAATCGGGACAAAATGTCCTCTGGACCTGGTGTGCCAACCCTGCTTTGGGGGATAGCTCGCCCGGCTGTCCGGAGGCTTGGGATGATTCCCTGAACGGACAGACTACTTTCCAGGCCACCACTGCCGATAACGGCTTTGCTACGCTTGACTCGGATGATGGCGGCGAACTAGCAGAAGACCACATTTCGCAGTTGACCACTTCGGCTATCAATTGCACGGGTAAAAGTTCCGTTTATGTGCGTTTTGATACCCACCTGGGTACCTACCAGCACAGCGGCGATGACCTCGCTATCCTGCGGGTCAGCACCGATAATGTTAACTGGACTTCCTATCAGGTTTTCTCTGGTATTGACGGTAATTCGGTGCTTACCCGCTGGTCTGCCAATCCAGAGCGTCCCGTGATTGACATTTCTGCTACGGCAGCCAATGCCGCTACGGTGTACATCCAATGGCAGTGGACGGGTAACTACGACTACCACTGGAACATTGACGATATTGGTGTATATTCGGAAAATCCAATCCCGAAATTTGACCTGACTATTGGTGAATTCTTCTATTCGCCTGCCAGCTTTGCTACACCGGTTTCGCAAATTGCCACGGACACCTTTGGTTTCTTCGCCACCGTCTCTAACGAGGGTGGACGTTCGATGACCAATGTGGTACTGACCGCTAGTGTATTGGACGAAAATGCAAACGTTCTTTTTGCGGACAGCATCACCGTGCCGGAACTGGCATCTGGCGTGACAGATAGTGCCATTGTACTGCCAAACGTATTTGTGCCGGATTTGAACGAAGGCGTTTACTTTGTCATTTATGAAATTCATGCCGACTCTACCGACCTGTTACCCGATAACAATGCCGACGGTGCTCCTTTTGTAGTCACTGAGAATGTCTTTTCGAAAGAAAATGAGCCACAACTGCTGACGCGCACCAGCCAGGATATTCCCTGGAATGTGGGTAACTATTATCGCATCGGTGACAACACTCTGGAACAGTACAAAGCCAGCGTTGCCGAATTTGCTTTCGGGACTGATCCGGATGAATTGGCGGTTACCGACGTGACAGCTACCGTTTATCTGTTCAAAGTGAACGATGATGTGGATGCCAACTTTGATAATTTCGATGACGTGAATTTCCCAAGTAGCAGTCTGGAATGGGTGGGCTACGCCAGTTACGAAGCGGCGGATACGGTGTTAAACGGTGATCTGCAGGACGTGGAACTGCTGGATTTCAACACCAGTGAGCCAGGTGTAGTGTTGCAGCCAGGTGGCCGTTATTTCCTGATGGCTGGCTATGGCGATGACGTAAGACAGACCAATCATGCCTTTAATACCGATATTCGCTACTTCAACCAAGTGAGCACCGTGCTCTTTACGGATCGTTGGTACTTGGCTGGCTTTGGCCCGGAATACGCCGCAGTAATGCGTATGTACCTTGATCTGGTGGTAAAAACCGACGACAAGCCACTTCCCGAAACAGCATTCAACGTACTGCCAAACCCGGTACGCGAAACGCTGCACCTGGCCGTGCAATTCGATCAGCCCACTGACGCGACTATCACGATCGCTGATCTGTCTGGCCGGGTGATCACCTATCAGGATCGTCAGGGTCTGACCAACGAAGTGTTGGATTACAACCTCTCTTACTTGCCTAATGGTGCTTATCTGGCGCGTATTGCTACGAAAGAAGGTACCAAAACCAAGAAGTTTGTGATTCAGAAGTAAGATACGTATCGTGTCATTCAGAACCGAAGGTGAAGAATCCGAGGACGTAGTCCGAAGGCGTATGACTGCTTTTTCGGCCTCAGATGCCACGCCTTCGGCTCTGCATGACAAAATGTTAGATTGGCGGCATTCGACTATTATATTAGTCATCGCCTCCATAATCAAATAAAAAAGGGAAACCGCGTCGCTCTGACTGGTTTCCCTTTCATTTTTACCGCCGGGGCAGTAAAAATTGGGTACTTTACGTAAATAAGTTTTTAGTGTACTTGTTGTGGCTCGCCGAGTATTTCCAGCGCGCGATTCAGAATAGTGGGGTCTTCCAAGTGTACTACGCCGCCATTAGGGCCGGGCTCCAGGTGAAATTCGACTACCTTGCCATCTTGGTAGTTATTGGCACCGAAGTAGTTACGCACCGTTTGTTCCTCCAGGTGGAGGTCGTGGGCAATACGGTTGATACTGCCGTGTGGGAGCGCATGTTTGATGCGGCGAAGATCTTCGAAAGTAATGTTCATAATCTTTAAAGTTTAGTGAACAATAAAATTTGGACAAAGGGGAAAGCACCCCTGAATCATTTGTCTAAGGTAGGATAAGTGCCAAAGAATAAGCAAGAAAAAGTGGGTAAATTTTTTTGCCCCCCTCCGACTCCCTTATAAAAACCCCCTCCTGCTCCCCGTAAAGCCTCCTCCGACTCCCCCATAAATGGGGAAAGAACATCAAGCGAAGGGGCGCGATGGGTGCTTGTTGCTTAGTCCCCTCCGACTCCCCGTAAAGGGCAATGGTATTGGCTTAGTGTGCTATAATATAGTTTTTGACGGCGATTAACAATATTTGCAGTGTCTATTTTATCCTGACTATTTAACACTGGGGCAGTGCCCCTAAATATTTGTAGCAAAATGAACCAACCACTTCTTGGAGGTGCAGCGCACCGGAATGTGCTCCGGTGCGCTGCACCTCCAAAACAATGCGGGTGGATGCCAGGCTACAAATATTTCGCCGCGCTGCGGCTACCTAAACAATCTTGTAAATCCTGTCAAAAACTTAAATCAACACCATTGCCATAAAGGGGAAGGGTACATGGAGCGGAGGGGAGATTTGTACTTGTTGCTTATTTGCCTCTTGCATTCTTGCTTTTTTATTGCCTATTTGCCTCTTGCTTTTCATTGCTCATTTGCCCTTTTTTGCCTCTTGCCTTCCATGTTCTTACACATTATTTCCTTCGATATTCCTTACCCGGATAACTACGGTGGCGTGATCGTAGTCTTTAATCAGATCAAGGCTTTGCATGCCCAGGGCGTGAAGGTGCTATTACATTGTTTTCAGTATGGGGATCGCGAGCCGCAGACCGAACTGGAAAAATACTGCCACGAAGTACATTATTATCCCCGTAGCCGGTCGCCGTTTTATCAATTGCACTGGCTGCCTTTTATCATGCGCACGCGCCAGAATGAAGCACTCGTGCAACGTTTGCAAAAAGATGATTATCCCATTTTATGTGAAGGAATGCACACCAGTATTTTACTCTGGGACCCTCGTCTTGCCGGTCGCCGAAAACTGGTACGCATGCACAATGTGGAATGGCAATACTATCAAAGTCTGGTGCGATTGACACCGATAGTGGAGATTTTAAAGAAGTTATACTATATTTTAGAAAGCATACGATTGCGGCGTATCGAGCCCAAAGTGGTACAGTCTGCCGACGCTATTATTACCCTTTCTGCCCATGATGACGCTTATTACCGGGCAATCAAAGCCGAGACCTATTACATTCCGGCTTTTCATGCCCACGATAGGGTAGAGAGCCTGCCGGGACGGGGCGAGTATGTACTGTTTCACGGCAAACTCAGTGTACCGGATAATGATTGGGCGGCGACCTGGCTCATTGAAAAGGTGTTTTCTAAAATGGATTTTCCATTTATTGTGGCGGGTATGAGTCCTGCACCCACGCTGCGCGAATTAGTTAGCCAATATGCTCATATTCAACTCATTGAAAACCCGGATGCAGATCAAATGCATACCCTGATCGCCAATGCGCATATCAATTTACTGGTGTCTTCGCAGGTGGCGGGCATCAAATTGAAATTGCTCAACGCCCTGTTTCAGGGCCGCTTTTGCGTGGCTAATAACCCGATGGTCAGCGGCAGCGGTTTGGCTGATTTGTGCTATGTTCGCGATTCTCCGGCGGATATTCAGCAGACAATAGAAGAACTTATGGCGGTTGCTTTTGACCAAAACCAGATCGAAGCGCGTCGGGCAGTGCTGGAAACGGAATTTTCTAATCAGGCCAATGCACAGAAATTAATGGCCTTGCTACGTACCCCCGAACCCCGTTCGGGGCGATGATACCACCCGAACAGGGTTCGGGGTTACTGAATTTTCACAAAAAATTGAAACTTCTGAACAAAACTACGCGAACGTGGTTTTTTAAGAACAAAAACGATCAATATGCGCAGCGTCGAACAACTGGAATTACTACTGCACAACCCGGAACTGAGTGGGGAGCATCGCGCAATAGCTCAAAAAGTGGCTGATAATCAGCGGATTAGTTTTGAAGAGGGCGTGTTTCTGTTTGAGCATGGTGATCTGGCCTATCTTGGTTTGCTGGCCAATTTCGTGCGCGAAAAAAAGAATGGCGACGCGACTTATTTCAATCGCAATTTCCACATCGAGCCGACCAACTTGTGTGTGTACGACTGTAAATTTTGCTCGTATTCCCGTTTGGTCAAGCAGCGTTCCGATGCCGATGCCTGGGCCTTTTCGATGGAAGACATGTTGAATATCGTGTATAAATATGATGGTCAGCCGGTGACGGAAGTGCATATTGTCGGCGGTGTGTTGCCCAAATATGACCTGCCTTTTTACCAGGAATTTTTTGCCAAAATAAAAGCGCATCGCCCGGAACTGCACGTAAAAGCGCTAACGCCGGTGGAGTACCACTATATTTTTAAAAAAGCCAAAGTGAGTTATGAAGAGGGGATGCGCCTGATTAAAGAATCGGGCGTGGATAGTATGCCGGGTGGGGGCGCGGAAATATTTCACCCCGAAATCCGGGAACAAATCGCTGCCGATAAGTGTGATGCCGCACAGTGGCTGCGTATCCATGAAATATGGCATGAACTGGGGATGCGCTCCAATGCGACCATGTTGTATGGCCACATCGAAAAGTTCTGGCACCGCGTGGATCACCTGGAGCAGCTGCGTCAATTGCAGGACAAAACGGGCGGCTTCCAGACTTTTATTCCGCTCAAGTTTCGTAATCAGGACAACCAAATGAGTCATATTGCCGAAAGTACCACGGTGGAGGATTTACGCAACTACGCGATCAGTCGCATTTATCTGGATAATTTCGATCACGTGAAGGCTTATTGGCCGATGATTGGGCGGCAGGTGGCGCAGATGTCGCTCTCTTTTGGCGTGGACGATCTGGATGGTACGATAGACGACACCACCAAAATCTACTCGATGGCCGGTTCCGAAGAGCAGCATCCCAGCCTGACTACCCAGGAACTGGTGGAGATGATCCGCCGCACGGGTCGCCGTCCGGTTGAGCGCGACACCTTATATAATGTGGTGCAGGATTTTACGGATACTGTATTTGAAGAAGACAAACAATACCGGGGTTATATTGAATTACCTGTCCTTAATTAGTTATTGGTTATTAGTGTAATGGTTATTGGTCACATTTACTCACTAAACTATTGACCAATATATGAATAAACTAATAACCAATTGACCAATAACTAATACACCGATAACCAGTAACCAATTGACCAATAACTAATAACCAATTGACTAATAACCAATTATGCTGATCTACATTCTTCGCCACGGCGAGACCGAATTTAACCGTCTGGGTATTGTGCAGGGCAGTGGCGTGGATACCGACCTGAACGAAACCGGCCAGGCGCAGGCGCGGGCTTTCTTTGAGACCTACCAGGACCTTGATTTTCAACTGATTGTCACTTCTAAACTACGGCGCACCCATCAAACGGTACAGCTGTTCATTGACCAGCATATTCCCTGGATACAGACGCCTGACATCAACGAAATCAGCTGGGGGGCGCACGAAGGCATCCCTTCTACCCCCGAAAGTATTGAATTGTATAAAGTTACCGTTGCCCACTGGCAAAATGGTAATCTGGACGCTGCTTTGCCGGAGGGCGAAAGTGCCAGCCAACTAGTGCTGCGGGTCAGCCGGTTCGTGGAATGGCTGAAAACCCGCCCCGAACAACGCATCGTGGTCGCCACGCATGGGCGCACACTGCGCTGTCTGGTTACGCTGCTCAAAGGCGTTGGCCCGGCTTCGATGGAAGGTATGCCGCATGCCAATACGGGCTGCTACGTGGTGCGTTATGAGAACGACGAGTTCACTTTCGATCTGGAAAATGACGTGCGGCACCTGCAACCACTGGGCACATTAGCACATTAATCACATTGACCACATTTCTTTTTATGTCCCAGTTACGCATATCCGCAGTCAGTTATTTGAATACTAAACCCTTCATTTATGGTCTGTATCGCAGCGATCTGGCCGATATGATGGAGTTGAGCCTGGATATTCCCTCGGTTTGTGCCCAGAAGCTGCTGCACGGTGAAGTGGACCTGGCCCTGGCACCCGTGGCCGTTATTCCTGAATTGCCGGAGGCGCATATTGTTTCCAATTACTGCATCGGAGCGGTGGGCCAGGTGAAAACGGTGTGCATTTTTTCCAATGTTCCTTTGACCGAAGTGAAGCGATTGTATCTGGATTTTCATTCCCGCAGTTCGGTAGCCCTGGCCCGTATTTTATGCGAAAAATACTGGCATATTCAGCCGGAATTCGTGCCCGCCACGGAAGGTTTTGAGCAACAGATCGGTGGGACCACGGCAGCCGTCATCATTGGCGACCGGGCTATTGGGAAAGATAAGCAGTTCGCTTATACTTATGATTTGGCCGAAGCCTGGATGAACTGGACGGGTTTGCCGTTTGTGTTTGCGGCCTGGATCAGTACGAAACCCATCAATGAAACCTTGATGGAGCGTTTTAATAACGCGTTGCAAATGGGTATTGATCACATACCGGAATTGACGAAAATACTGCCCACCATGCCCGGTTTTGATGTGGAAGAATACTTTCGTCACCATATTAGTTACGAACTGGATCAGCCGAAGTGGTTGGCGCTGAATCGCTTTTTGGGGTTATTGGCCGGTGAAAATGGCTATAATCTGCGGCGAAATGTTCCGGCGGCGACAGTTGCTGCGGAATACTGAGACTTACTTCAACTTCCGGTTAGTACGGTTGTTTAATGACTTAAACATTCAACCATTTTTATGAATAATATTCTCAGTCCTACCGACACTCCCACTACATCTGCCAATCTGGCCACTACCGAAATTGCTACCCTGGGTGGCGGTTGTTTTTGGTGCGTAGAGGCTTTTTTCCAGGATTTAAAAGGCGTCTCCAAAGTAGAAAGCGGCTATAGCGGTGGCCCGATGGACAACCCAACTTACGAGGCCGTTTGCAGCGGCAGAACTGGCCATGCCGAAGTCATTCAGGTGACTTTTGATCCGTCCGTGATTTCTTTTCAGAATATTCTGGAAGTATTTTTCACCGTGCATGACCCGACCACGCTCAATCGGCAGGGCAATGATAGTGGCACCCAGTATCGCTCGGTGATTTACTACCATTCGCCGGAACAACAGGCCGTGGCCGAACAGGTAAAAATGGCTGCCAAAGAAATTTGGGACGATCCGATTGTGACCGAAATTGCGCCGTTCACCAAGTTTTTCAAGGCAGAAGCCTACCACCAGAATTATTACAAAACCAATCCTAATCAACCGTACTGCTCCATCGTGATTGCGCCGAAAGTGCAGAAATTCAGGAAGCTGTATCGGGAAAAACTGCAAGGGTAAAGCAAAGAGCAAAAATAGCAAAAGGCAAATAAGCAAATTGCAAATGGAGCACAGATGCGAACCTGATTGCCTTTTGCCTTTTTGCAATTTGCCTTTTAGTGTAAGTTCTATCCGTTTATTGCTTACATTTGCACAAATATCAAACACATGACCGATAAGCAGCGATTGTTGGACAAAGTTGAAGAAGCACTGAACAGCATACGTCCGCACCTGCGGATTGATGGCGGCGACGTGCAGCTGGTGGATGTCACCGACGATATGCGGGTGCTGATCAGATGGGTCGGTATGTGCGAATCCTGCTCGATGTCCGCTATGACGCTGCGGGCGGGCATTCAGGAAGCGGTACGGGGCAAAATCCCCGAAATAATGAGCGTGGAAGCGGTCAATGGGCTGGTGCCTAGTGTTTAGGCTGTCTCTAAGTCAAAATTAGACCTGTCAACAAAATTATATTTGCATTCTCAGCAACCCTATAAGGTTTTAAAAACCTTATAGGGTTTAATTTGCCAAATGCAATATATTATTCTTAAAGAGAAACATAGAAGTGGCTTAGAATTACAACTTCTTATAAATAGCAGTACCTACCATTTCATTCTCGCCTGCAATTTCCAAAACCTGTCCTTCCCGGTAATATTACTGCTGGTCACCGCCCGGAGTTGATTGGTTTGTTCCATACGGGCCTCCAGACGCAACCAACGGTTCACCCGCCAGTGTAAATTGAAATAATAGCGTGAGCCTTGGCCCGAAAAAGCGGGAATAGAAATGGCCGAAAACAGGTCGCTCTCGTAGGCAAATACGCGCGTATCGAAATTATCGGTGTCATAAATGGCGTAGCGAATAGTCCCGGTCACCGGAAAGCCGAGCGGTTTGACCACTGCTTCCTGATACGCGATAAAACCCCGCGACCGGCCCACATTCGCAGTCGTATATGTCGTCCACTCCACCCGGCTGCGTAGTTCCACCGCTTTAGTCACCTTATAGATCGAGTGCAGGCGCAGGCGATCCCGGCGATTTTCGACCAGGCCAAAAACGCCTTCCGTATTGCTGTCACTTTCCTTGGTTTCGCCTTGCCACAGCGCATAGACGGAAAAGCTCCGGCTTTTGGTCCACAGCAGACGGGCCAGAAAATCCCGCCCCTGCGAAGGCGCATTCACGCCGAAGCGCAGCCACGGATGCCGCCACACATCTGCATAAACATTTAACTGCCAACGCCTTAGATAACGAATGTCGGCACCCAGATACATGCCGTTTTCATTGGACGCGCCGGAAGTCTCCGCAAACGGGGCCGCATAAATAGATTGGTAGTCGCGAGCCAGCGACCGATGTACCGCCGAAAAAGTCACGTGCTGGTCAGGCGATAAGAGCAGGCCGTTTACGCTGGCGATGGCCCCATTATCGCTGCGGGCGGTCTCCCCAAAGAGCAGCCAGTTGCGTCGCCGCCAGTTATAATCTATACTGGCCGCGTTCAGTTGCTGTCCGCGAAACACGAATTTCCGGTAAGCCGCCGCGCTGGGATTCCAGGGTTTGTCATATTTAATACTCAGCCCATTGACGGAAACCTGACCACTTTTCCAGCCATACGTGGCCGATAGACCACCGACTTGCTCGTGCAATTCGCCTTCGTCGGCTATTTCGGAAGCACTGCGGTGCAGGCCTGAGGTTTGCAGCGACGAAAAAGCGATTTCCGGAAATTCCAGATCGGTGGAGTCGGGTAGCACCACATTGCCATCGCGACGCCGGTCAGAGTATAAAGCGGTGACTTCCAGATGTTTGCCGAAGGCTAAAGTAGTGGCCGCCCCGCGAAAAAAGAAGGCCTCGCCAAACGCTGCGTAGGCATTCAATTTCCGTCCGCCCCGCATAACGGAGGTCGTTTCTGCTGATTTGCCCACCGAAAAACCAGTTTGTAACAATAAACCTTGGCCGAAACGTGCCGAATAATCGCCTAGCGCGACGACTTTCACCATACGGTTCAGGTTTTGTGCAAACAGGTGAGCACCATAAAAATCGAATCCGTTGCGGTTGCTTTGGTTGAAAAATGCTTCGCCGGGATCATTTTCGGCGGTAAAACCGAAGCGCAACCGATTGTCGAAACTATGCTTGTAGCGAAAAGCCCAGGCATTCGGTTGGCCCTCGACCTGGTTGGTATAGCTGGGCGGATCGGGTCGGCCCCAACGCATCAGAATTTCATCATCCCCTGTATAGAACCCTCTCAGGATGTTGTTGTTACGCGTATCCAGGTCGGTGCGCACCGTTGCAAATTCGAGCAGCCGCCGAATGTCCGCTATTTCCAGACCGGGGACGGATTGCAGCTCGTAAGCGTTCAGGAGCGGGCCGAATTTGTCGCGGTACGTGAGGAAGTTTTCGACGACCAGTTGGTTGATCAAATGCAGCGAAAGCAGTTCGTCGCGGGTCGCCCGGTTCAGGTTGAGCGGGTTGGCACGATAATTTTCCAGATTTTCCAAAAACTGCTGGGCATCCGACTCGGAGGCCTGCTCGTTGTCGCGAAAGAAATTTTCCAGCAGCTCATCAGCGGAAGCGTTCTGGATTTGCGCAGTTACGGGGCCCAGAAGTACGCCAAAGAGCATACAGAGCCACATTGTCCGATATTTTTTCACTATTTTTTGTGTAAATGGGTGGCGAAGCAGCATCCTTTTCGTCTTGAACACAGAAGCACGATTTGAAAAAACAATGATAGTATGAATCCTGCGTTTAGAGCGCGATTTTCAAGCAGGTATTTCTAATTTTGCGCAAGATTTTTTAAAACAACTAAAATAACTTTCAAACATGAAAAAAACAATGATGGCACTTTTCGCCGGAGCCATGCTGACCTTTTCGCTGGCTTCCTGCGGACCCAAGCTAATGACCCAGGCAGAGATGGATGCAGCAATCAATTCGGGCTACGAAACCGCACGCGTGACCGTGGAAGCCGAAGAAGACCAAGCTTGCCAGGCCAACTTTGACCAACGCGTGCAGGAGAAAGTGAACATGATGGATATGGAAGCCCAGCAAGCCGCTCAACAGGCTGCTCCGATGAAGTAAGCCATAGTTTTTCCCTTCTCATTTCAATCATCATTTACAAAAAGAAAAAAACATGAATAAGAATTTGCTTTTAGTCGGCGCAGTGGCTGTGGCCGGCTTTCTGACGCTCACCGCTTTCGGTGGCAAGACCCTGGAACAACAGCAGGCCGATGTGAAGGCTGCCGTAGATGCGAAAGTCGCTTCTTTGCGTCTGGAAAAACAGGCCGATTGCGATAGCAAGGTGATGGCTGCCGCGCAAACCAAATTTGACGAAGTAATGGCTGCCCGTACCGCCGAAGCGGCTACTAAGGGTGCCACAGCGAAAGGTAGCAAAGCGAAAGGTCCACGTGTGGATCGCTTGCCACAACCAACTGTTCCTAAAACCAATAATCCTTCCAAGGATAAATGGAATCAAAATGGTGCTCCACAACCATCCAAAGATAAGTGGACACCCACTACTCAGGATGGCAAGCCAGCCGAAAAAAGTCCTTCCAAGAGCAAATGGGACAAGCCGAGTGGCGGCGGTGGTCAATAAAAATAGTAATAGTCTAATCGGTATCAGTACTGATTGAGTTACTATAAAAAAAATGGGCATCCTTCGGAAGAAGGATGCCCATAAATTTTTGAGCAGATCGAAATTATTACTTGATCAACGTAGCCGAGCAAGTGAAGTTAAATCCACCGGAAACAGTGTAGTTAAGAGTAACGGTAGTTCCTGAGATGCTACCGGTACCAACCACAGTAGCAGCCGTACCATTGATGTTAAGAGATTGCGATGGGATAGTGATGGAGCTTTCTTCCACTGTAGCCGCAACATTCAGGCCGGAATCAGCAAAGTTGGAAATGTTGATCCGGGTAATGTCGGAGCCAGAAGAAATAGCACTGGAAAAAGTGCCGGTACCACCTGGAGTACACGTCTCCGTTGCATTGTAGTTACCATAAAACTTAACGCGGGATTCCGTATCACACTGACCGGAAACACCTGCTTCGTAGCCTACATCGCATACGCAGGTGCCCTCAAAGCAGGTGCCATTTGTACCGCATTCAACGTCTTTACATGGATCAGCGTCGCCGCAACCCGGGGCAAAGGCCAGCATAGCACCAAAAAGGAGAGCCGGGAGAAAGGATTTTTTGCTCATAACAGAAAAATTTTTGTGTAAGAGATGATTGATGATGAAAAATGAGTTTTTGTTGGCGCAAAAGTAGTCAAAAGGTCGAATGCTTAAAGGATTTTGGCAGACTTGGTTAAATTATCGTGCCACACATCTGCCTATCGCCTGCCCCTTAGCACTACGTACCCGTATAAATAGTAGGCCAGTTGGCGTTTCTGCCGATAAAAACACCTGTAAAATGTTCGTACCAGCCATTTGACTTTCGCGCCACCAGCTTCTTCCCGTTGCGTCAAATATTTCAATTTCTAATTTTTCGCCCACCAATGTTGCCGGCAAACCCAATTCCAGCCAATCGCCAATGGCCACCGGGTTAGGTACAATGCTGATATTGGCCATATTGGCCTCCGAAGTGGCACTGGGAAAGGAAATAACCAGGCAAGTATCGAGCGTACAACCATCGTCGTCGGTCGCGGTGACGCAATAATTACCGGGCAACAGGTTGCTGATCTGGGTACTCGTGCTGCCATTACTCCACTGGAAAACATACGGTGGCGATCCGCCAGTCAAATCGGCTGAGGCTTGCCCGCTGGGGAAATTAGGGCCACTCGCCATTTGCGCGGTAGTCGTCAACGCAAAGGGCTCCACGGCCACATTAAACACGGAGACGCAGCCCGTAGCATCGGTGACGGTACCCGTATAGAGGCCGGGCGGTGCAATGAAAGGGTTGGTCAGGATGTTGGGGTCGTTCCAGCTGATCTGGTAGGGGAGAGTGCCGCCCAGAATATCGTACTGTATTTCAGTAAGTCCGTTGCAGAGGTTTTGCCGGTGTAAGTTGAAAATCGGGGTGTTGCCAACTTGTACCGCAATCGTATTATTGCTGGCGGCCGTACTGCATCCGTACATATCCGTGACTACCAGCGTCGGTATAACAATGCCGCCTTCCCCCGTCCAGCCGGCAAAAGCGAACTGGCACGAATCGGTCACCGAAAGCGTCTGGCCATTATAGGTCCATACATAGCTCGGGTTTTGGGCATTGGTGACCGCGTGCAGCCAGACCAGGGTCGAAGATGGTGTGCAACCAATCGTAAACTGGCCGGTGATACTGGCTGCCGGGGGCCACAAATGCTCTTCCATCATTACGGTTTTTTGAGCGGAACAAACTTTGTTGGCCGTACCAGCCAGCGTTACGGTCACGGTGTAGGCTCCTCCGGCAGCCGCCAGGATACACGGGGTGTTCACCGCCTCGAGTCCATCTTTTTTCCAGGAAAAAGCGGCATTGGGTTGAGCAGTGGCGCACAGATTGAGGGCTGGCTGGGTACAAGTGATGATGCCTGAACTGGGCAGTTCCGTCAGCAGGGAAGCCGGATTTAATACATTCAGGGTCAGATGTACCAGCGTGTCGCAACCGCTGGCGGAAGGCAGGGTAATATCATACAAACCCGGTAATACAAATGACTGATTCCCAAAACGGTATATTTCCCCGTTGCAAATATCTGCCTGAATATTAAAGACCTGAAAGCTGCTACCGTCCATGGTCTGGGTGAAATGTTGCTGACAACCATTTGCATCAGTCACCGTCACCGTGTAGTTATCGGGGGTAGTGACCGCAATGCCGACAGTACCACTCCCATTACTCCATTGATAAGTATAGGGCGCAGTACCGCCGCTGGCCTGGGCCGTCACCTGGGCAATATTGTTATTGCAACTAAACGGTACGTAGTTAACGAATTGATTGACAATCGGTTGGGGTTGTCCCAATAAGATGGTATCCGTTTTACTATAGCCGCCTATTCCAGTTACCGTGAGGATATAACTACCGGCAGGAATATCATACAGCCGGTAAAAATTGTCATTTGCTATATAATCCCAATGGTAAAACAGGTCGGTTTGATTGCCATATACGGACACGCCTACGCTACCGGTGCTATCGCCATAGCAAGTGGGTTCAACGTTTCGGGTATTCACTACCGTAAAAGGCGGCGCAGCGGGACCACCGTAGCGAAAACTAAGATGGTAGTTCAGCCCGTCATTATTCTGGACGATGAAAGTTTCCGGGATGGAATCATCCCCAATTGTATCCACCAATGCCCGGAAGTAAGTTTCCAGGGTATATTCATGGCCGACTGCGAGACCGGCAGTGAGATTTATATTGGTCTGCACACTGCGATAGCGGGTGGTATAAGGGCCTACCAAAGTACTGTAATCCTGCTGCAAATCCACCATTTGCCACACTCCGCCGGGTGCGCCCGTTGGGAAAATCCGGAAATAAATGGCCACACTGGTCACATTGTTTTGACAGCTTTCCCAGTTGATAGATCGAGCCTGGGCCAGTGAAAGGGTTTGGATTTCACCCAAGTATAAACCATTAAAATCAGTAATGTTTGGGCAGGGCGCAATAGCAAAACTGTCCAGCGTCCCATTGATGCGCAAGCCAATGTTGGTAGAGCAATTACCTACGAACCCATAGCCGCAAGCGTACGTAGTAGCCGGGCATAAGCAACAAATGGCTAACAGTACCGAAAAATAAAAACGCATCATAAAGGATAAAATCGGTTTAATGAAAAAACGGCAGATTAAGAGAAGTCCACAACAGAACACAGACGCCTTCAAATATCGGCCCAATTATGCATAACGGTCTTTAAAAAACAGTCATTTGTTGAATCCGTCCGGTTTATTTTAAATCCTCTTTACCTTTCGGCAGATTGAACGAATATACCCATGCTCCACCAAACGATTGTTGTACCGCGTACAGCCCATTATTATATGCTCGGTCAGCCCGGCCCGCACATTCTTCGGCTGTGGATTGTCTGTCACGGCTATGGACAGGTGGCCGACGAATTCCTGGAAGAATTTCGCCTGTTGGATGATGGTGCTACGCTGATTGTGGCACCCGAGGGACTGAATCATTTTTATCGCAAAGGTTTCGATGGGCCGCCAGGAGCGAACTGGATGACCCGCCGCCACCGGGAGACCGAAATAAACGATTATACGCAATACCTGCAACAACTACTCGATCACTGTCTGACCCTGCTGCCTACCTACGTTCGGATCGTGCTGCTTGGATTTTCGCAAGGTACGGCAACTGTGTGCCGCTGGGTACTGCGCCTGCAACCTCAGTTCAAGGATTTAGTGCTGTGGGCGGGTCTGCCTCCGGAAGACCTCGACTATGCTTCGCATCGCAACTATTTGAAAGATAAGAATTTGTATTTGCTTTACGGTACCAACGACCCCTTTCTGACACCCGACCGGCTGGATATTCTGCAAAAAATAGAAAACGAAAATGGCGTGGATTTTCAAAATACAACCTTTGAAGGTGGCCATGAAATACCGGCTTCCGAACTGCGCGCCCTGTTGCAGCGGCTGAACTGATTTGGCCGAAAAAAACATTTTCCTACCTTCGCGCCGGTTTTAGCCCCCTCCTGCCCCCTCCAACTCCCCCGTAAAGGGGGAGGGTGCATTGAGCGAAAGGGGCGATTGTGCCATTTGTCTCTTGCCATTTGCTTTTCATTGCTTTTTTGCCATTTTGCCCATTTGCTTTTTAATTGCTCTTCTATGGATTTCAAAAAAATGGTCCCGCATCTGATCGCCATCGGGATATTGCTCGCCGTAGCGACCTTGTTTTTTGCACCTAATGCCTTCAGTGGCAAGGTGTTGCCGCAGCATGATAATGATCAGGCGCGGGGTATGAGTGCCGAAATACAGCAGTATATCAAGCAGGATGGTCATGGCCCGCTCTGGACCAACGGGCCTTTTGCCGGTATGCCCTCTTTTCAGATATATACCACTCCGCAGGGTAATCTGACCAAGCCATTTTTTAAATCTCTTTTTCTCTGGACGGACTACACGACGCTGTGGGCGCAGGTATTTGTGGCTATGTTCTGCCTGTATCTGCTCCTCGGTGCCCTCAAAACAGATTGGCGCGTGGCGGTATTTGGTGCCCTCGCCTTTGGGATTACCACCTATAATATTGACATTCTGGAAGCCGGACACTCCACCAAAATGATGGCCCTGGCGATGGCACCCGCTGTGCTGGCCGGGGCCGTGTGGGCTTTCAATGGCCGCCGGCTGCTCGGCGGAGGCATTATGGCCTTGTTCCTGGCCATGCAGATTTATGCCAATCACGTGCAAATCACTTATTACACCCTGATTATTACCGGCGTCTATATACTGGCGCAATTAGTGGACGCAGTGCGCCACAAGGTTGTAGTTTCCTGGGCTAAGTCTTTCGCCGTCATTGCCTTAGCCATTGGGCTGGGTTTTGGCAGTAATTTATCCAAACTGTGGCCCACCTACGAGTTTGGTCAGGAAACCATTCGCGGCGGATCGGAACTGAAAAGCCGGGCCGGACAGGGCAATGGTCTGGCCAAAGAATACGCTTTTGGCTATAGTTATGGGGTGTTGGAAAGTTTTACCCTGCTGGTGCCACACTATGCTGGCGGCGGAGCCAACGAATCCTATAGAAATACCCAGTTATACAAGACTTTAACCACCAAATACCGCGAACAAGTGCCAGTGGCCCAGGCTAGCCAACAGGCGGGCGGGCTGCTTTATTCCGGTGCAGAAGGCGTTGGTACAGCCATTTATTTTGGGGCCATTGTTTGTTTTTTATTTCTGCTGGGGGCTTTTCTGGTGCCTGGCAGTGCCAAATGGTGGCTGGTGAGCAGTGCTTTGCTGATGGTTTCCATTTCCTGGGCGGGCCGGTTTTTTCTGAATGATTTGTTTTTCAGTTATTTACCCATGTTCAATAAGTTCCGGGCACTGTCTATGGCCCTCGGCATGGGCCAATTGTGCTTTGCGGCACTCGCAGCCCTCGGTTTGCAAAAACTGGCTGACCCGGACATCGCACCCGACCGGAAAAAACGGGCCTTTTTTATAGCTGCCGGCACCACGCTGCTGCTGCTTTTGGTGGCCTGGGCTACCAGTGGTCCTTCTGACCGCGCCCTGGATGCGCTGGCGAAAACGCCCGATTTGCTGGCCAATTTGCAGGCGGATCATGCTGCTTTGGTACGCGGGGATGTGTTGCGCTCTTTTGCTTTCGTGGCTATTGCGGCTGCCCTTGTCTGGTTTTACTTACAAGGCACACTGAAAGCAGGCCTGATGGTCGGCGCATTGGCCTTATTTGCGCTGGCCGATCAATGGATGGTGTGCAGCCGGACGATTTCTGCGGAAAAATATGAAGCCAAACGCAGTGTATTGGCACCGCCCGCAGAGACCGATTATGACAAACAAATCAAACAAGACCCCGACCCTGCTTACCGGGTGCTGGATCTGTCCCGGGGTAGTCTGACCGGCAATGCGACGACTTCCTATTTTCATAAAAGCATGAGCGGATATAGTGCCGCCAAACTGCAACGCTATCAGGATGTAATTGATAGTTTTCTGAATAAAGATATTAGCAAAAACCTGCACGTTGTCGGGATGCTCAACGGTAAATATATCGTCAGTCCGCAGGGGCAGGTTGTCACCAACCCGGAAGTATGCGGTAATGCCTGGTTTGTAAAAAGTTTCAGTGTAGTGCCTTCGGCAGATGCGGAACTCTCGGCATTGCATAGCCTGCAGCCCAAAGAAAGTGCCATCATGCAAGCGGCTTCCGCAGAAACTTTACAGGGCTTGAATATAGAGTTTGATAGTACCAATACTATTAAACTGACCAAATATCATCCTGATAAGATGGAATATGAATACTCTGCGAAAACAGAACAGCTGGCCCTTTTTTCAGAAATATACTACCCGCCCGCCAAAGGCTGGAAAACGTATATCAATGGCCAGCCAGCGACTGATTTCATCAAAGCAGATTATTTGTTGAGGGCCATGCGCCTGCCAGCGGGACAAAATATGAAGCTAGAAATGCGCTTTGAGCCGCGTTCCTGGTATGTGGGGGAAAATGTGTCTTTTGCTGCTTCGGCACTGGCCTTACTGATGTTTTTTGGCGGCTTGTTCTGGTGGTTTCGCCGGCATCCATTGGAAGACCCCAACCGGCTGACCGATATGGAGCGCAGGACCGTAGCGACACCTCGCCCGCCAACGCCCCGTACGCCACCGCCACCACCGGCCAAAGGCAAAGTGCCGCCCAAAGGAAAGAGGTAATAAATTGATATTCAACGCACTACGGTCACTGTGCCAGTAGTAATGAAGGTGCTGCCATCCAGGCGTTCCAGTTCTGTCCAGAAAAAATAGACCCCTGGCAGTACTGCCTTACCCTGTGTGCGACCGTCCCAGCCAACCTCTGGCTGGTCGGGTACCATATCGGCTGCATCAAACAGCAGTGCTCCCCAGCGGTCAGCCACCGACAACCGGCGAATGATTTTTACGCCGGCACCGGTACTCAGGAAGAAACGGTTGTTGGGCGATGCTGCGTCCGGGTTGAACACGTTCGGCGCATACACCCGGTTTTCGGTAGTGATGGCCAGGCGTATTTCGTCGCTCACGGTGCAGCCACTGGAGTCTGTGGCGACCAGTTGATACACGATGGGCGCAGTCAGTTGCAAGCAGCTGGAAGTGCAGAGCGAATCGCCGCAGGGTGGGGCAGGCGACCAGGTCAGGCTGGTGGGTACAAAATTCAGGGCTGGCTGTATGCAGATCGTATCGCCGCTTACCACACGCCGGTCGGGCCCTAAACTCAGGCTTAACTCCTTGAAAGTCAACGCCACTATAACTAAAGAGTCACAGCCGTTCAAGCCCGCGTTGGGCAGCAGTTCCATGCCTGTGGGGTGGTCGCGGTCGTAGCGCAGGCCATTGACCATCCTGAATTCTCCCGGACAAAGCGTATCGGCCATCGTATAAATGGGGGGCTCCACCACATGCAAAATTATTTGAATAATGCTGTCGCAACCATTGGCGGCACCCCCTTCGATGGTTTCTTCTCCCAGAAAAAATTGGGCGTGGTAGGCTTTATTATTGACCCAGAGCGTGTCGCCCACACAAAGATTTTGTTCCAGGAGAATACGGGAGGGTTCGCGATACACCAGGTCCACATGAATCACGCTATCCGCTCCATTGACGGCAGCACCGGGCAGGGTTATGATGCCGGAAGGGTTGTTTTTGTCAAAAATCTGGTTGACAATGAATAAACTTTGGTTGGCGCAGAAAGTATCGCGCAGATAATAGTCCACGACTGTGGTATCGGGCGGTGCGGCATAAGCAAACTTAAAGCAGCAACATGCCAGCACAACCATTATAGTGCGTAATTGATTTCGGGAAAGGAGCATAAGCGATTTTCGTTTTTCAAGCAGAAGATTCAAGGATTGAAAATGCTCAATTTAATAAAAAGCCACAGCATCGAAAGTTAAACTCGACACTGTGGCTTTACAAATACCAGGGAAAATACTAGTCTTTCTTTGGTTCGAGCAGTTGTTCCAGGCGTTGCAAACGCGCGTCCATGCTTGCTGCTTGCTGCTTCAATGCCTCATTTTCAGCTTTCAAAGTTTCAATCTGCACCTGTTGTTCCTGAATAGATTTCACGGCCAGCACCCCGAACCCTGCGTAATTGACCGCCAGGTAACCTGCCTGCGTACCATGCGGGGCATTGTGTTTGACCAGTTCCGGGAACAAGTTTTGCACATCCTGGGCAATGAAACCCATAGAGCGTTGGGCAGTTTCTTCTTGTGTTTTATAACGATAAGTCATTGGCTGGAGTTGGAGTACTTTGTTCAGTACACCTGTGCTCATGGCAATGATTTCTTTTTTCAGATTCTGGTCGGAGATCGTATTATACGCTCCTGTGTTGTCAAAACTGCCGATCAAGCCGAGGTTTTTATAAAGCCCCAAACTGCCATCGGATTCCACCGAGAATTCCCAGTTTTGAGCATTAGTAGTATTTTCCAGCATAAGACCGCCACCAGAGCTTTGAAATATTTTAAGCCGCGCGGTGCCCGTATTCAGACCGCCAATACCCACATTGCCATTGCCTTTGATGGTGAAAGCCCGTTCATCCACGGCTGCGCCTGCGAAGTCAATTCCGAATTCAGCCCCTGATGCGGTACCGCCTTTACCAGACAGTGTCCAGCTGCTGGCAGCAGAATTTTTTAAAGATAAACGTGCATAGTCGCCGCCGGTTTGTTCCACGGTGAGTTGGTTTGCCGCACCACCAGAGGCGAAATGCCCCGTTCCGCCTACATCCAGCCGGTACAATGGGGTGGGTACATTAATACCCACGAAACCATTGCCGGTGACCAGGGCAGGGCCCGTACCCTCCGAAGTCAAAAAAGCGGCTGGTTCTGCACCGGCTGGATTAGTCACCTGTAATTTTCCAGTCCCATTGACTGGGTTGCCTATTACTACATTCCCTGTATTGGTAGGACTGGGAAATAAATTACCGCCGGTCAGTTTCCAATAGTTCTCGAATCCACTGGCGAGGATGGCCGAGGCAAAATCTACGGTGCTGTTGGTGCCGGAAAGTACGAGCTGCGTACCATTCAGCGTAAGGTTTTGTAACTCATTCGTCTCGCTCAGATCGCCCGTATTTTGGACGGTCAGATTAGGGCCGACACCAGTGATCGCGATGCCTGCACCGGCGGTATAAGTATTGGCGGTTGGCAAGGTAACTGTACCGCCATTATTGGAAAGTGTCAGCGAATTGCCGCTTAAATTAAGGGTTTGCAGCTCATTGGTCGCACTTAGGTCACCCGTATTATTGATTTTAAAATTAGGAGCCGTGCCGGTAATATCAACACCAATGCCAGCGGTGTAAGTATTGCCTCCTGGCAGGGTCACGGTGCCTCCGCCATTGGAAAGGGTGAGATTGTTTCCAGCCAGATTAATAGTCTGCAATTCGTTGGTATTACTGACATCGCCGGTATTATTAATGACCAGATTGGAACCGCTTCCGGTAATGCTGACCGCCGTGCCGGCCGTGTAAGTCACGGCGACGGGCAAGGTAACCGTGCCGCCGCCATTGGAAAGCGAGAGATTGCTGCCGGCCAGGCTAATGGTTTGCAGTTCGTTGGTATTGCTTACGTCGCCGGTATTATTGATGACCAGATTGGGGGCTGTGCCGCCGATACTGATCCCTGTGCCAGCAGTATAGGTGTTGTTACTTCCTCCGCTGGGCAGGGTCACGGTGCCACCAGTATTCGACAGCGTCAGTTGATTACCAACCAAAGAAATTTTTTGCAATTCATTGCTTGGATCTGCATCGGCATCCCCGGTATTATTAATGACCAGATTAGGCGCAACACCCGTAATACTAATACCATCCCCTTCGGTATAAGTATTATTATTGCCGCCGCCGGTACCCACCTGGTCCTCTGCGGGCACCCAGGCTGTCCCATTCCACTTGAGCACTTGCCCGGCGGCAGCCCCCTGTTTGGCCAGATTGAGCGGGTTGGCGGCGGTGCCGTTTCCAGTCAGAGCGGCCCCCGTTACGGCAGTCTGCGTACCCCAGTCATCGCCACTGCCGCCAGCTACATTTCCGGGTGCCCACGTGGAGCCGTTCCATAATAATGCCTGGCCAAGGGTAGCATTTTGTTTGGCCAGATTGAGTGGATTGGCGGAAGTGCCGTCACCGGAAAGGGTAGTGCCGGTTACGGCGATTTGGCTACCCCAGTCATCGCCGAGACCAATGCCGGTGACGGTGCCCGGTACCCAGGCAGTGCCGCTCCATCTTAGCACCTGACCGGTGGTTGCATTTTGTTTAGCCAAGTTGAGTGGATTGGCCGCCGTACCATCGCCAGTGAGGGCAGAGCCGGTGACCGCTGTTTGCGCACCCCAGTCATCGCCACCGCCACCAGCAGACACTGTTGCCGGTGCCCAGGTCGTACCATTCCAGCGCAGTACCTGGCCGTTGGCAGCACCCATGTCGTCTATTTTGCCAGCCGTGATAGCCCCATTGGCAATAGCCGTGGTGGTGACGGCGTTCGCTGCAATTTTACTGCTGGTGACGGCTCCGTTTTTAATGGTCAGACTGGTAAATGCCCCGGTAACATCGCCGTTGGCCTGGCTGGCAGTCGTCAGATCATCGCTGGCATCGGTATCGCCAGTATTAAGCACGATAAAATTGCTGCCGGAGGTAGTAACATCAATACCAGTGCCAGCCAGTATATCAATGCTGCTGCCCGTACCCCCCAAGTCGGCGGCCGGTGCCCAGGTAGTGCCGTTCCATTTTAACACTTCCCCACTGCTGGCATTCATGTCGTCTATTTTTACGCCGGTGATAGCTCCATTAGCAATTTTGGCAGTCTCTACGGCATTGTTGGCCAGTTCAGTCGTTCCTATTACGTTGGCTTTTATTTGCAGACTGGAAAAAGGACCGCTTACATCTCCATTGGCAGTAGAACTGGTGGTAAGATCATCCGCCGGGTCAGTATCGCCGGTGTTCGTAATCGTGAGATTGGAACCCGCTCCGGTGATGGCAATTCCGCTGCCAGAGGTGAGGTCAATCGTGCCGCTATCATCAGGAGCAGGTGCCCAGGCACTACCATTCCATTTGAGTACCTGGCCGCTGGCCGCGCCCATATCATTCAGTTTGGTGGCCGTTATTGCTCCATTACTGATTTTTGCGGCAGTAACGGCATTGGCAGAAATCTCGCTGGTACCCACAGCATTATCATTTAACTCGCTGCTACCTACGGCGTTGTCGCTTATTTCGGGGCTGCCTACTGCATTGGGTTTGATCTGTAAATTATCATAATTGCCGGTCACGTCGCCATTAAAAGTGGTCGTCAGATTCACGTCGTCTGCGGCATTCGCATCGCCGGTGTTGGTGACCGTAAAATTGTTAAAGCTATTCGTCTGAATGCCAATGCCACCACCGCCATTTAAGGCGACACTGCCTGGTTGCACTACAATAGGGGCTACATTGGTCACGCGCCCCTGTGCATCCACACTGATGACCGGGATTTGGGTGGCACTGCCATATATGCCAGGGGTGACGCCGGAATTGGCCAGGCTAATAGTCCCGGTATTCGTGATCGGTCCACCCGCCAGACCTGCCCCGGTATTGACCTGTGTAACCGTGCCGCCATTGGTGCCGGAAGAGGCTACGTCATCGGATGGAGCCCATTTGGAGCCATCCCATTTGAGAACCTGCCCCGATTGAGCACCTTGCTGGGCAATGCCCAAAGGACTGCTCCCGGTGCCATTGCCATTCAGTGCAGGCGTAGTTTGTACGGTTTGCGTACCCCAGTTATCATTTCCACCGCCAGTACCACCATTGGCAGCTGTTTGGGCATACAATGCGTAGGGAACACTCATCAACTGGGTGGAACCCAGCTCATCGAACATGCCAGGGGAGGTTTCCACAGACACCGTCAGGTACTTGGAGCCCCCGCCCCAGTTGACCGCAGCGAACTCGCCCGAACCCGACAAGGGTATGCCTTGGCCAATAATCAAATTGACCAGACCATACTGGTTAGTAGAAACTACATGCCTCTCAGAATATGCTACTGGCCCATTGGGTGCTCCGCTGTGCAGAATGAACAACAGGGTAACCGTCTGATTGGTCAAAGGCAGGCCCGTAGTGTTGTCACGTACAATGCTTTGATAATTAAAGCCTTGTGGCGCGGACTGAGCCATCAGCGAGGCTGAAATGCCGAAGGCAAACAAAAGAAGGAATAAACAATTTTTCATGGAAATGCAGTTTTGGAACTAACAAGGGTAGTGGCCGTGCAGCGGTGTTTCAATAATTGGCGGATTAAAAATAAAAATCAAGGGGAAAAGAGTGCCATGCGGCAGAGGATATGTAAATTACCAGGGAAGATCAGGGTAAACTGGCCCGAATAAACGGACAGCCCCTTAAAGCCGGATAAACCGGACAGTCGCAACGGCTTTGCTGACCGGATCGCGAAGTTGCAGGAAATAGATGCCCGCTTGCCAGCTGCTGCAATCCAGCAACGAACCATCCGGCTGATCGAACGAAATATCATGTACGATCAGGTGGCCCAGGACATCAAATACGGTCGCTTCCAGGCGACCGGTATGTTCAGCACTATAACGAACATACAGAAAATCAGCAGTTGGATTGGGGAAAACCTCCATCTGCCAGTCTGCCAAATCCAGATCATTGGTGGCCACCAACACACAAAGGTCGGGTTGGTGGAAACCCTGCGTAAAGTCGGTCGTAGTGCCTTGCAGGGTAAAAATAACGGGTTCCCCAATCGTATAGGCATAGTATCGCCCGGCCCGTACAGTGGACTTGCCGGCAGATGCCAGTACCTGATTGCAAAATTCTAAATCCTGATTCTGAGCCTGAGAAAAAGTGGGGGACATGCACACCAGGAGTGCAAAGAGTATAAATCGGTTCATGCTAAAGGTTGGGATTGAAAAAAAAGTGCAGCAAAGGAAACGAAATTCTGCCGACTATTCAGGCAAAAACCGGGCCATAAGTCGCCTGTTTGTCATTTCTACACTTTCCCCTATCCGTTTTCAGGCATGTTGCCGGAGCAGACTGGTGGCCAGACGTGGGTTATAATCTGGCCTTCCTTCTTCCAAAAAAGACGTCAAGGCCTCGCCTAACTGCTGCGTTTCAATTAGAAAACCATCATGGCCATAGTCAGAGTCAATTTCCAGGTATTGCGCACCAGGGATATAACGCGCCAGGTATTGCTGCTCGGCAGGTGGAAAAAGCACATCGCTGCTGATCGCCACCACCAGTGTACGTGCCTGGACGCTGGCCAACGCAGATTCCACACTTTCGCGTCCACGGCCAACATGGTGGGTATCCATTGCCTGCGACAGGCGGTAGTAAGAAAAAGCGTTGAAGCGACGCGACAGTTTTTCGCCCTGGTATTGCTGGTAAGTGCTCGCCCGAAACTTATCCAGCACCGGCTCCTGATCCGTCTGGAACTGGCCATAAGTACCATAGTTCCGGTACGACAACAGGGCCGTGGCCCGTGCGGCGCGCATACCGGCATCGCCTGCCTGCGGGTGCGATTGCTGCCAGGTACTATCGGCTTCGATGGCCATCCGTTGCGCTTCATTGAAGGCTATACCCCAGGCAGAGTGCCGGGCATTGGTGGCAATAAGGGCCAGATTTTCAATCAGTTCTGGTTGCTGAATCGCCCATTCGAGGGCCTGTTGTCCGCCCAGCGAGCCGCCCAGCAGCAGGTGGATTTTTTGAATACCAAGGTGTCGGCGCAAAGCCTCGTGAGCGGTCACCATATCGCGGATGGTGATGCGTGGATAAGCGTGGAAATAGGGCTGCCCGGTCACCGGATTTTTGGTCAGCGGCCCGCTCGTACCGTAGCAGGAAGCCAGCACATTGGCGCAAACGATGAAATAATCCTGGGGATTGAAGTCATCGGTCGGGCCAAAGAGACCTGCCCACCAGTCGAATACCTCGGAATTGGCCGTCAGCGCGTGACAGACCCACACGACGGGTTTGGAAGGATCGCCGTAGGTATGATAAGCGATGGTCGGTTCGGTCAGGTATTCGCCGTTTTCGAGCGACAGGCCGGAGTAAATGGTGAAGGATTGTGCAGACACGGGCGATGAATTGGATGGTGACCACGCGGAAAATCCGGGGTGCAGATATAAAACAATATTTTCCTGGGCTTTGTGAAACAATGTTTTGATTGATGAAATATGATTGATGAGTGTTGATTTCTGATGTTCGAGGATGCCCTGTTACATGAAAAATCAACACTCATCAATCAACATTCATCAATCATTTTTTAAATATTTTATGACCCGACCACTTCCGCTGCCGCACCCACCTCAATCTTATCCAATGCCTGCTCAAAATCAGCAATCAGATCGCTGATGTGCTCGATGCCCGCTGAAATGCGGAGCAGGGTAGGCACCACCCCGGCAGCCAGTTGCTCGGTTTCGCTGAGTTGCTGGTGCGTGGTGGCGGACGGCTGGATAATGAGCGTCTTGGCATCACCGACGTTGGCGAGGTGGCTGACGAGTTTCAGATTTTCAATGACCGCCGTCGCATTTTCTTTCGGGCCTTTCACGACGATGCTGAACACGCCGCCATAGCCGTTTTTCAAATACTTGTCTGCCAATGCTTTATACGGGCTGGAAGCCAGACCGGGATAATTGACCCACTCCACTTTCGGATGTTTTTCAAAGTACTGCGCCAAAGCCAGGGCATTTTCTACGGTGCGTTGTACACGCAGCGATAGTGTTTCGAGGCCCTGCAACAACAGGAAGGAGTTGAACGGACTGAGGGCGGAACCGAAATCGCGCAGCCCTTCGACGCGGGCGCGGATGATGAAAGCGATGTTGCCAAACGGGCCGTTGGTACCAAAGACATCCCAAAAAACCAGCCCATGATAGCCTTCGCTCGGCTCCGTAAACTGTGGGTATTTGCCGTTGCCCCAGTTGAAATTGCCGCCATCCACGATGACGCCACCGATGCTGGTGCCATGTCCGCCGATCCATTTGGTGGCCGATTCTACCACAACATGCGCCCCGTGTTCGAGCGGACGGAACAGGTAACCTCCTGCGCCGAAGGTATTATCTACAATAAGCGGCAGGTCGTATTTCTTGGCCAAGGCCGCAAAACGCTCAAAATCAGGGATGTTGAAGCCGGGATTACCAATCGTTTCCAGGTAGAGTGCCTTGGTTTTGTCATCAATCAGGGCTTCAAAACTTTCCGGTTTGTCGCCGTCGGCAAAACGGGCGTCAACGCCCAGGCGTTTGAAAGCCACTTTGAACTGATTGTAGGTGCCGCCGTACAGATAAGAGGTGGTGATGAAATTGTCTCCGGCTTGCAGGATATTATTCAGGGCAATAAACTGCGCTGCCTGTCCGGAACCCACTGCTAACGCGGCTACGCCACCTTCCAAAGCCGCAATACGCTTCTCGAACACGTCGGTGGTCGGATTCATAATGCGGGTATAAATGTTGCCGAACTCTTTGAGGGCGAACAGGTTAGCACCATGTTCGGCACTATTGAACACGTAAGAAGTGGTTTGATAGATAGGCACCGCCCGACTATTGGTAGTGGGATCGGGCTGCTGTCCGGCGTGGAGTTGGAGGGTGTCGAAATGCAAAGGTTGATCTGCCATAAGAAGAGTTATAAGTTATGAGTGATGAGTTATGCTGAGTAGGGAAAAACAAAAAAGACCTTTCAGGCACCGGGCCTGAAAGGTCTTTTCGTAAAAACGGAATGATATACTATCAATCGGTATGATTACGCGAAACCCTTTGCAGCGCACCGGCAAGCGGGACGAAACAACAGCACATACGCATCATCATGGCGATGGCGGATGGATGTGGATTTCTATTTGCGTAATTCATTTTCACAGGCGCAAAGAACCGGGAAGTTTTCCCAGATTAGCAAGACTGACAGTGTTAAGAGATTATTAAATGTTTGTAACGCCAACTTCAGTCGGTCTTTATATATTACCGACTGAAGTCGGTGCTACCGAATCGGTAACCCTTCGGCTTCCCAGGCCGTCAAGCCGCCTTGCACAGTGGCCACTTTATCAAACCCTCTTTCGGTCAGCAATTTGGCGGCTTCGGCACTCTTCACACCAACGCGCGACACAAAGACGACCTGGCGGTTGGTGGGTAGTTCACCCAGCCGTTGATCCAGTTCGCTGAATGGCAGCACGACCAGTTGTTTGAGATCGGCGGCTTTGGCCGCTACTTCGGCAGAGTCCCGCACATCCACTAAAAGACTGCCACGCATATAGGCCGCGTACGCTTCGCGGGGAGAGATTTGTTCAAATTTTCTCATATCTTGTACTTTGATTGATTGACAAACTTTAATAGTTGATTTCGGATGTAAAGTTATATTTAATTTTACCGAAGAAGCCAATTGTAAAACAACTAATATGTTTCGTTTTGAAAAACGAGGACAATGGCGGATAGGAAGGATTCTGGAAAAATATTCTTGCTGTTTTAACAATCTTTGCCAAATATGCTTCTGAATTTGCAAGAGCAATTACTGTACTTTTGTGCCGCTCTAACTAATTTTTGCTACCACACCATGAAAGAAGTCTTTATTGTTTCCGCCGTTCGCACGCCTATTGGCAGTTTCGGCGGCATTTTATCCGGCATATCGGCTCCACAGCTCGGTGCTACGGCCATCAAAGGCGCATTGGCGCAGGCAGGTGTACAACCCGATCAGGTGGACGAAGTGCTGATGGGTAATGTCGTGAGTGCCAACGTCGGTCAGGCACCTGCTCGTCAGGCGGCCTATCACGCGGGCATACCGCATACTGTGCCTTGCACCACCATTAATAAGGTATGCGCCTCAGGCATGAAAGCCATCACCATTGGCGCGCAGAGTATTATGCTCGGTCTCAATGAGATCGTCGTGGCGGGCGGCATGGAGAATATGTCGCAGGCACCGTATTACCTGCCGAGTGCGCGCTGGGGTTCCAAATATGGCAACGCCGAACTCGTGGATGGCCTCGCCAAAGACGGCCTGACCGATGCCTACGACCAACGAGCAATGGGCTTCTGTGCCGATGCGACCGCCGAACGGTACAATATCAGCCGCGAAGCGCAGGATGCTTTTGCGGTAGATTCTTACCAACGGGCCGCCAAGGCCACAGACTCCGGTGCTTTTCGTTCGGAAATAGTGCCCGTAGTCATTCCTCAGAAGAAAGGCGATCCGCTGCAAATCACCGAAGACGAGGAATATAAGAAGGTGTTTTTTGATAAAATCCCCTCTTTACGCGCGGCTTTTGCACCCAATGGAACGGTAACCGCCGCTAATGCCAGCACGATCAATGATGGTGCTTCCGCCCTGGTGCTGGCTAGTGCCGAGGCTGTGCAGAAATATGGTCTGAAACCCGTAGCCAAAATCCGGGGTTTCGCCGATGCCGAGCAAGAGCCGCAGTGGTTCACTACTTCGCCGACCATCGCCGCACCGAAAGCCCTGAAAATGGCGGGCTTAACCAAAGACGACATTGATTTCTTTGAAGTCAACGAGGCTTTTGCCGCCGTGGTGCTGACTTTTGAGCAGGTGCTGGATGTGGCGCACGATAAGATGAATGTCTTTGGCGGCGGTGTGTCGCTGGGTCACCCGCTGGGTGCTTCGGGGGCGCGTATTGTGACGACGCTGAATAATGTGCTGCACCAACGCGATGGTCGCCTCGGATTGGCGGCTGTTTGTAATGGGGGTGGGGGAGCGACGGCGATAGTGATCGAGCGGGTGTAAGAAGCAAAGGGCAAAATGCAATAAGCAAATAGGATTAGTATACTGTAAATTAAATTATTTGTGAAAACGGAACATCGTTACCTCCCCCGGCCTGCGGCCACCCCCTCCAAAGGGGGATACGCTCCGAGCTTGGCCTATGAAGAACGCGGCGACAGGGTCGGTATCCCCCTTTGGAGGGGGGCAGGGGGGAGGTAAGCCACGCTCTATTCCAAATAAACATAATTTACAATGTAATTAGTTTGATTGATGATATAAGAATGATGAATGTTGATTTTTGATGGGCTGCACGGCACATTGAAATCAACATTCATCAAATATTCACTATTAAGATAATAATCGCGACTAGAAATATAAAACCAACGAGTGAGTTCATATCGTCATCGTCTTTAAAAATATAATCCCGTAAGGATTTTTTCCCGCCAAATAAAGAAAAGAAAATCCATCTTATAGTAGCACCCGGTATTATAAGCAAAATAAAAAGGATTACTTCGAACAAAATAGACAATAATTCTTCCATTGTTATAATTTAAAGTTTAATCACCCGCACATAGTCCAACATAGCCGTATTTACCTCCACATTCATATTATTGTTCCATTCTTCAAACGAAATCTGCACACTGTTCTTTCCGGCAGCAAGATTTACCGTGATGGGATTAGAATAACCCCAATCCGACCATTCATCTTTACCTCTTTGGGCAAATACCAACGCACCCTGATATTGATTATTCACTGATAAACTGCGAATAGCGCATTTATTGTCGGTATTCCAGGGGCCGCTGCCGTTGGAGTAGCGAATGTCCAGCAGATAGTTGCCTGCTGTTTCTACATTGACTGGAATAGTGATGACTTTATTTTTGACAGTAGAAATTTCTACAAATCCTTTCCCGGAAAAATTAGAATAGCGTAATTTAGAAACGGGCGCGTAATTCTCTATTTCTATCTTTTTAACATCTGCATCGGCGACAAACAGCAGTGGTTCACTGGTAAAAGATTCATAACCTTCTTTATCCACGGCACTGACTTTGTATTCCGCAAAGCCGCCGGAAGGAACGGTATAGTTTGTAGCATTAATCTTTTCTGCTAACGCGCCGTTTTTATAAACGAAATACTGCACTGCACCGGGCACCGCCGCCCATTCCAGGGCCGCGCCATTTTGTTTGGTTTGTGGATTGGGCAGAGAGAAATGATTGGCGACCATATTAATAGGCTGCTTGAAATCATTGTTTTGCATAACAATTGCAATGGTATGGGTTCCAGTTACCGATGCAGGCAAAAAGGCATTCTCCAAAGGTTTTCCATCTAGTTGAATAGACTTTATTTGATTGCCAGTGCCTTGCACACTAATTGTCAGCAGTGCATTGCGGTATTTAAAATTAGACAGGGTTTTAGTGCCCGGATAAGTGCCTGGAATAGCCGGTTGGAACATGATCCCATCGGCCTGGAAATTCATGCCCATAAATACGCGGTGGACCATCGCCAGATTGCCGGCCATACTCCATAACATCCGGTCAGAATTGATCTCGGTGCCCATGAAATCGCCGGTTTGGGCCACGAAGTTTTCATAGTTGGTCAGGAACAAACCACCAGCGCGATAAATAGCGGCTAAACCTTGATTTAAAGCCGCTTCATTACCCGCTTTGGCGGCGGCCAGATTCCAGTAGGACTGCACAAAAGGCCAAATGCCGTTATTATGATAAGGCGGAATACCGGGAATTTGTGGATAAATACAAGTCACCCCAAAATCAGTAATGGGGGATTTTTCTAGAATAGACTTTGCCTGATTGTCATCGGCTACGCCAAATATAATAGATAGTGCTTCGCCCAATGCTTCAAAGCGGGGCGAAAGCGTCAGATTAGGCCGTCCATACAAGTATTGTGCATAGAAACCCTATTCGGGCATCCATAAATACTGGTTAATCCCATTCTTAATGGCGTTGGCGCGTGCAGTATATTCCTGATCTGGTTCGCCGAGTATTTTGGCCATTTGCGCCAGGATCATGTGCGTCTGATAATGCACCACATTCGTGCCCAGATTCTCCGAATTATAAATGTCCACATTCGACATCCATTTCGGGTAGGTTTGTTCCCGCCAATCCAGAAAAGAGGATTCGCCGGAATACATCCCGGTTTTAGTAGATTTAATCGTTTTATAATCGTCTTCTACACTGTTCTCTATAATAGCGTAGGCTTTTTTTAGCCAATCCAGATCGCCAGTGGTTTTATAAATCTCCCAGGCGGCCAAAGCCCAGGTGGTCCGATCCGACGAAACCGGCCACGCGCCACCCGAACCCGTATCTTGTATAATGCGGTCGCGTTTGACCTTTTTCATCAGACTGATCTTGGCTACTTGTGGCTCATGGTAGGCGAAAGCCAGGAAAATACTATAACTAATGTCGCGCGTCCAGACGCCGCCCCATTTGGCCCCGGTACGGAAGGTGCTATCTGCCTCGATGTTCTTGATGGCTTCTTCCAGGGATAGATTGAACAGCGCATCTACTATCGGTTGATCGGATTTATACTGCGGCTTTTTAGAAACATCCACACTGAGTTGCCATTCTTTATCTTTATAATCATCGGCTTTATACGGGTTTAATTTCACCGTTAACGTATAGATTTTATCACCGTCCGGGTCTTCCAGTTTCAATCCCTTATTACCCAGATTCACAAAATCCCAACTTAATGGCTCGGAACTACCGGCAATATAAAAGCCCTTGAAATCGGCTTTGGCTACCCGCGATTTATCAAAGGCTTCATAGTAGCCTTTCTTTTCAAATTGATCCAGCACTGCCGACATATTCACCCGGAAAGTATATTCAAAATTGGCGGGCAGGGGATTGCTCGGCTTTTCCGGCTGCGGCTCCGTGGGCGGCACACCAAACACCAGCACGGGCGATTCATGCTCGTCACCAATCACTAACCAGTGGTCTTTGCCCGAGGGCGCTTCATTGTCTTTTTCATTGATGCTAAATTTGAAAGCCACCAGCCGCGAAAAGGTCTCGCTGGCCGGGCTTTTATAGTTGGATTTGATGTGCGTGGGACTCAGCACCATCGCCTCGTTTTTGCCCTGCACTATTTTGTCGGGATAGACGCTGAACGCGGCGGATTGGTAGAGCGGTGCGCTTCCCGATGCGCCGGAAGGTGGCTTGGTTCCATTTTCGGATTGACAGGCAGATAACAAAATGAGGACGAGGAGTATGGTGGAGTGATTTTTCATAGAAGAGCGATTGAAAGGAAATAAGCGAAAGACAAAAGTAGCGGTACAAAAAGTTGTACCGGCCCAATCAATAAGAGAGCAGCACATTTATTTATTTTCTTGATTCGAATTATTGTTGTCGCCATTGTTATTGATGATTTGAATCACAAACTGTTCCTTCATCGGCCTACCTTTATTGTTTCCGGCGGCTACATTGGGCTTCTTATTGATAGAGAATGTTGGGAGATAAATATAGTTGTCTCCGTCGGGCGCATCCATATAGCGGGAAGGAGTTGGCAAGGATGTTCCATCGGCAAAAATCACCTCTAGTCTGGCTTCTTTTTCCAATTTATCGGATGGTACTGTAAACGTAAAACTACCTTCAGGATCAAGGTATTCAGGGTTTACGCCGTTGAGGTTAATTCTCACTGAATTGACTTCGGCGGAAGTTGCTACACTAGTATTATTGAGTTTTAAGAACCCTTTGATTTTTACCTTTTTTGCCGTTGCAGCAGGCTGAACTGACTCCTGTGTGTTTTCTTTAGGACCGACTTCCCCGCTCACGCCTTCCATTCCAATGCTAAACTTCCCCTGGCGATTGGTGTAAATGAGAATACCGACAAAGGCCAGTAGACTAACCCCTAAAATAATTAAATTCCTGCTGCTCATAAATGTTGAGTGGTTTTGATTTGTTTTGGTAGGTGGTGTAGTTGGTTCGGGCAATGGAGTATTCGGTACATGGCCGTTTTCCCTTTTTTCCGGTTGGCTGCTGTATTCGTCTAGTTTCTTTTTATCGAACACCTCGGCCAAAAGCGGTTGAATAGGCATTTTTTTGTACCCATTGTGTTTGCAATCTACAAAGTGCGCCTCTGAATTGGGTGAATTCAGACGCTCTTTCAAATCCTGGAACGGAAAGAAAGTACGATCAAACTTTGGGTTCGCCAATGCTTGTTGTGTACAAACGAGACAATTACAAGGGATCATTTCTGCATAGTCCAATTGCGAAAAACGCTTCAATATTTTATCCACCTCGTACATCAGGATAGTGAGGGTCTCCCTGCGCTCCTGGCCATATATTTTGATGTGGATTTCATTCTGGTAGGTCTCGGTCAATTCGCAGATCGTACGATGCTTGGTGAATTGCAGCACCACTCCTTTTCTCCATATCTTATCGACATCAGGAATATAGTCGCTAAGGCTCACCGTCAGTTGGGGCAGCATACCTTTGGGCATGAACTGCTTAAACTTGTATTGCAGTTCCAATAGCGGCATCCCATGAATAGAAAGCACATAGGAAGGCTTGTCATCGCTCAGGTGATAAGGGGTCAGGAATTCATTTTCCTGTTGTTTAATAGGAAAAGCAAGGCCAAAATGACGCAATAAGTGCATCAATTGTCCTTTAATAGCGTAGTAATCATCGCCCCAGATGCGATCAATATCTGTCTGGTTAAAACGCCCGTGCTTTTGATCCCGCACAATGGGATCGTCGAGCAACATATACACCAGATCGGTGGTCCAGTTGGCATCCAGAAACAGGAGATTGCGCAGATGATCGTCGTCCTTGAAATGCAAATAGATACCAATATCGTGAAAATACTGGCTCATCCGCAATTGCGCGGCGCGATTGAATTGGGGGTCTTTTTGTTGAAAAGGGCGACATATTTCAAAAAAACGGGCCTCCGTGATGAAAGGTTGTGCTTTTTTGGCTTTCAGTTCATCCAATTCCATAGCGATAATCTGGCGAATCTCCGTCCAAAAAGCCGGTAATGGGTCACCAATATGCGGCAGATGCAGCAAATGTCGCTTGATGTCGGCCTTGAGCGTGTGATAGGTGCGCTTATCGTCGTCGCTGGCGAGCGACAAGTCAATAGAATATTTTTCTTTGATAAAATCAAATATTCCTTTGAGCGTAGTCCAGTCGGAAATACGGCAGTCACGACCGGCCAACTTATTCAGGATTACTAACAGCGGACTTTTATTGCCCAATTTTTCTACCTGATAAAACCAGTCGTACCAATTGGTCGTCTCGTTATTTTCGGCATCCACGATCATATACAGGGAGCGATTGCTCAGGAAAAACTGGTGCGTAGCGGTGTAGATTTCCTGACCGCCAAAATCCCAGAGATTCACGCGGAAGCCCTCCTGCACGGCCTTACGGACGATCTGTGCTTGTTGCTCCGGGGTTTTGCCCACTAACACGTGTGCTACATCCGCCGGAGTTAAGTCAAAATCCCATTTATACACATCAATACCCTTAGTTGTTTCTTCAAACTTCGGTAAGGGAGCATTTTCGTCTTGGATTTTTAAAGTCAGCGAGGTTTTTCCTGCCCGTGGTTTGCCAAGAATCAGGGCCTTTGCTTCAAAAATATAGTCCTCACCCTGTCTTTTTTTTTGGGCGAAATAGTCTAAGATAGCCTCATTTCCTTGAGCAACGATTTCTATGGGTGGATTGGTAAGCGGGCAACCATTGAAGCCGAATTCATTTAGGCTCAAAAGGTCTTTTAATGTGATTTTTATTCCTTTTTTAATAAACGGTAAAATGGGTGACAAGTCGCTTACCGGCGTAGAAGAGCAGTAAAGTATTTGCAAATTGACCAATCCCGACAGCGGCAACAAGTCGCTCACCTGCGTGGAGCGGCAGGAAAATAGTTGCAAATTGACCAATCCCGACAACGGCGACAAGTCGCTCACCTGCGTGGAGAAGCAGTAAAGTACTTGCAAATTGATCAATCCCGACAGCTGCGACAAGTCGCTCACTTGCGTATCGGAGCAGTTAAGTATTTGCAAATTGGCTAGGCCCGCCAGCGACGACAAGTCGCTCACTTGCGTATCGGAGCAGTTAAGTATTTGCAAATTGGCCAAGCCCGCCAGCGGCGACAAGTCGCTTACTTGCGTGTTGGAGCAGTTAAGTATTTGCAAATTGCCCAAGCTAGATAGTGGCGACAAGTCGCTCACCTGCGTAGAGTAGTAGTTAAGTATTTGCAAATTGGCCAAGCCCGCCAGCGGCGACAAGTCGCTTACTTGCGTGCCGGAGCAGTTAAGTTCTTGCAACTTATCCAAGGTCGACAGCGGCGACAAGTCGCTTACCTCCGAAGCATTGAAGACTAATTCTTTCAAACGCGAAAGCTTAGAAAGGGCAGTTGGGAGCGACTGGAGTTGGTTTGGCTCGCCTTGGTTTTGACTTTTTTTCTCTGTCTCTCTGGCCCTTTCAAAATCATATTTCCACCACCCATTGCTCAAAATTAGCGTTTCCAGCCAGTAGCAGTCGCCGATTTCGGCGGGGACTTCGGTGAGGCCACACTTACCGAGGTCGAGGATAGTAGATTTGTTTTTTTTGTTTTCAGCAATGAGTTGTCGGGCGAGTTCGGACATGTGCGTTGGTTTTGCATAGAATAGGCGCGAAAGTAGAGAAATATCTGCTTTGGCGAGCGGGGCAAGATGCTGTAATTCTATTCCGCTATATATTGCGCACCATTTTATGACAGTGCTTTCTCAGTCAACTAATTAACGAATCAACCAATACACCATGCCAGAATCCACCCCCCCCCAACTCGAACGCACGCTCGGCCCTTTCATGCTCTGGGGCCTCGGCGTGGGCTACGTCATTTCCGGGATGTATTTCGGCTGGAATCTCGGGCTGCCGCAAGGCGGTACGCTCGGTATGGCGGTGGCGACCGGGGTGATTATTCTGCTGTATGTGACCTTTACGTTTAGTTATACCGAACTGGCCTGCGCCATTCCCAAAGCGGGCGGGGCCTTCGACTATGCCATGCGGGCCTTGGGCAAAGACGTGGGTTTTCTGGGGGGCATGGCCCAGAATATCGAGTTCATCTTTGCGCCGCCCGCCATTGCTTTTGCGATTGGAGCCTATGTCCAGATTTTTCTGCCCAGTGTACCGGCCACCGCTACGGCCATTGTGGCCTACGCGATTTTTACGGGATTGAACATTTCCGGGGTGAAAGCGGCGGCTTCCTTTGAATTGGTGGTGACCATTATTGCGGTGGCCGGACTGCTGGCTTTTGCCGGAGCGACCCTGCCCACTTTCGCGTGGAGCAACCTGGAACGCAGTGCGCTGCCCAATGGCTGGATGGGTGTTTTTGCCGCGCTGCCCTTTGCCATCTGGTTTTTTCTGGGCATCGAGGGCGTGGCCAACGTGGCGGAAGAGACCATCAATCCGCGCCGCAATGTGCTGATCGGCTTTGGTTCAGCCATTCTTACGCTGGTGCTGCTGTGTCTGCTGACCTTCGCGGCGGCGGTGGGCGTGGATGGCTGGGAGCGCATTGTGTTTCCGGCTCCCGATGCGGCGGCTTCCGATTCGCCGTTGCCGCTGGCTTTGGCGCAGGCCATTGGCGGAGGGCATCCGCTCTATCGCGTGGTGACTTTTATTGGCCTGTTTGGCTTGATCGCCTCCTTTCATGGCATTGTACTCGCGGCAGGACGCACTACTTTCGAGTTTGGGCGGGTCGGATTTGCGCCCGCTATGCTGGGACGGGTGCATCCGCGTTACAAGACGCCCGCTAATGCGTTGATGGTCAATGCGTTGATTGGCATTGTCGCTGTGCTGACCGGCAAAACCAGTGATATCATTACCATTGCCTGTTTCGGTGCTTTGACGCTATACATCATTTCAATGGTGTCGCTACTAGTGCTGCGCCGGACGGAACCGGAGTTGGAACGTCCTTTCCGTACGCCCTTTTATCCCTGGACACCGTGGATTGCATTGATTATTGCGACGGTGGCTTTGGTGGCGATGACGAGTTATAATTTGACACTGGCGGGGCTGTATTTTGGCTTGCTGGCGGTGGCGTATGGATGGTTTAAATGGCGGAAATAATAAATGGTGTTTGCGAGTTTCTCTCACTTTCTCACCCCTCTCACCCTCTCACTTATGCAAATACGCGGACTACTCACCCTCGAAGACCTGCACAACAAAAGTGAACTTGGCGAGATCGAAACGGTCATTGTTGCCTTCACCGACCACTATGGTCGCCTGATGGGCAAACGCTATGACGTGGAATTTTTCCTGGAAAGTGCGGCGAAGGATGGTGCACACGGTTGCGATTATCTGCTGACCACCGATATGGAAATGGAGCCGGTGCCTGGTTACACGTTCGCCAATTGGGAACTGGGTTATGGCGATTTTCACCTGGTGCCCGATCTGGCTACGTTGCGTGTGGCCGATTGGCTGGATCGTACCGCGCTGGTGCTCTGCGATGTCTCGAATGGCGATACGCACCAATTATTACCCGAGGCTCCGCGTTCGCTTTTGCGCCAGCAACTGGAACAAGTGCAGGCGTTGGGCTACCAATGTTTCGCGGCCACCGAACTGGAATACTTTGTTTTTGAAAATACTTACCGCCAGGCTTTCGATCAGCATTATCAGGATTTGAAACCCGCTGGCTGGTATTTGGAAGACTATCATATTCAGCAAGGTACACGTACTGAGGCATTTACCTCGGCGGCACGGCGACATCTCAAACATTCGGGTGTGCCGGTTGAAAATTCCAAAGGCGAGTGGGGACTCGGTCAGCACGAGTTAAACATCCACTATGCCGAAGCCCTGAACATGGCCGACCGGCATGTGGTGTATAAACAATGCCTGAAAGAACTGGCCGATAAGATGGGCCTGTCGGTGACTTTTATGGCCAAATTTGCGACCGATCAAGCCGGTTCGAGTTGCCATATTCATCTGAGTTTGTGGCAAAATGATCAAAATGCCTTTGCGGGCGATCAGCAACTCGGTCCGGTGTTGGGATCGGATGTATTCCGCTGGTTTTTAGGCGGTTGGATTGCCCATGTACCCGACGTGATGCCTTTTTATGCGCCCACCGTCAATTCGTACAAACGTTATGTGGATAATTCGTGGGCGCCGACGCGGCTGGCCTGGAGTTATGACAATCGCACCGCCGGATTTCGGGTGGTGGGCAAGGGTTCCAGTCTGCGCATCGAGTGCCGCATTCCCGGTGCCGATTGCAATCCGTACCTGGCTTTTGCCGCTGCCTTGGCTTCCGGTCTGGATGGTGTGCGCCAGCAGATCGAGCCGCCACCGATCTTTGAAGGGGACATTTATGCCGCCGCGCATTTGCCGCGAGTGCCGTACAGTCTTCGCGAAGCGACCGAGGCTTTTGCCAATAGTGCTTTTGCGCGGGCGGCCTTTGGTGCGGCAGCGGTGGATCACTATGCGCACTTTTTCCGCACGGAACAACAGGCGTTTGATCGGGCGGTGACGGACTGGGAACGGAAGCGGTATTTTGAACGGATTTAGGTAATTATTTACCACATAGCCCATATAGAAGTTTTCACATAAACCACATAGGCGAAAAGATCAAAACATCTATGTAGTCTATGTGAAAACAGTTTATGTGCCCTATGTGGTAAATAGTTACGGATTTAGTTAATCTGCTAATTCTACATACACGTACATATTGTTCAGTACAATATCGCCAAAATAAGTCGCCGTAGCCACATCGGCGGCATCGCGGCCATACGCCAGCACGACCCGCCCGCCCGTCACTATCGGTTGGGTGGCATCAAAAATATACCATTTGCCGTCAATGTAGGCTTCGAACCAGGCGTGTAAGTCCATTGGGTCCAACAAATACAAATAACCGACCACGAAACGGGCCGGAATATTAATACTCCGGCACAACGCAATAGCCAAATGAGACAAATCCCGGCAGACACCCCGTCTCTGTTTTAAAGTATCCACAGCAGAAGTAGAAGACGTACTATGGTCATATTCATATTTAATATTGGCCCGTACCCATTGCCGGATGGCTTCTACCATTTGGTAGGCATTATCAATACCCTTGATAATTTCAAAGGCCTGATAGTTTAATTTATCGGACTCACAATATCGGCTGGGCAATAGATAAATCAAGGCTGCGGAGGGTAAATCCTGGATCAGGGTGAAGTTAGCCTGTTCGTTTACTTCTACAAATTCCTGCGTTTCTACTATTGCAATGCTAATAACTGAAAACAAACCTTGCGGGGAAATGAGTCTTTTGCAGGAATTGCCATACAAATCCAGGTAGTGGCTCGTTGGCACGTAGGGCTCTATCTTAAATTCTGTTTGTATAACGAATTGATCGCAATCTATACGAGGTTGCAATAATAGAATAAGCGGGGTATTTTGAGAGGTTTGATAATCAAGATGGCAACCGACTTGTAATTTCATGGATGGTGATTATTGTTGTGTGTTTCATTGCACCCGGATTTCATTACTTGGAAACATAGTTTTAGTTTTCAACTACTATTTTTTTGTTTTCGATCAATCCGTTTTCATACCTCACCGAGAGAACATAAATTCCATTTACCAAGTTATTTGACTGAACACTGCTTTCTATTTTCTTCTGATTTTTGAATACTTTCTGAACTTGTAGTATTTTCCCATTTAAATCATAAATAGTAAGCGTGATATTTCCTGTCATGTTATTTTCTATTGATAGGTTGATATTACCATTAGAAGGGTTTGGATAAATAAATATGTTTGATTGTGTAAGAATTGAATTTGCATTATTGGTGTTTGAGAGTAATGGATCTTCAAAATAAAAGACACCTCTGTTTGACGTTGCAACAAACACTCTTCCGGGTCTCTTCATGTCGCTATCGATAGAGGAGATATTCGCTAATGAAATATGTTCGCCCATTAAAATATCAGTCCAGGTTACACCTAAATCTGTGGAACGAAAGACAGACTCCATTCCATTTATTGTTCCTGCGAGAAACAAAGTAGGATTTATGGATGATGGATAAGGAGCACCCCAACCAAAATTTTGAACTCGTGTGATAACGGGTTCATTAACGCGTTGTATGTCTGGTTGACTACCTGTCACCGCGGCTAGGGCATTTTCACAACGGAATAAGCGTGTTCCAATTTTTATCCAGACATCACCTGCCACGAGAGGATTGGGTTTTAAGGTTACTCTATAGTTTTCGTTCCACCCGATTGATTGGCCATTTATATCCCATTGCTTTTGAAAGCTGTATATTTGGGTAAAATTTTGCCCTCCATCGGTACTTCTAAACAGCTGACAATATTTACTATTTGAACCAAAATAATTAGGAACAAATGCATAAAAAGTACTGTCCGTGATTTTGTCTGAAGCAACCATTTCTGAATTAAACCAGTACTGGTCTGTGCAACTATTTGAAGTGACATCTCCAAAGTCAAAATTACATTCGCTCCAGGTAGATCCTGAATTAAACGAATACACAGGTTCGTTGGCATTACCTCCTGATTTCTTTGCCGTAGGAAACCAAACCAAATTTAAAGCAGAAGTAGCAGGCGCACTTCTTGCAACAGCAATATTCCCATCCGTGTAATTGCCCCACCCTTGAGCGGATGGAAGGTTAAATGGTGTCCAGGTAATTCCATTATCAGTAGAGTACCCGCATCCTTCGCAAACATCACTGTTTAAGCCATTCGACCCTTGGTCGCCACCAACTTTGACAATTACATCTGGATTTGTTTGCATCCAATCGATAGAAGTGGTAATACCATGTGAATTGGGAAGGAATTTAGTGTTAGTTAAAATTGATTTATCCTGGTGTCTAAATCCGGCCATATCCGCTACACCTGTTATCAAATCAGCACCGTTTAGTTTTGCCGGCACTTTGACAACATTTACGACCAACATTTCAAGACCACGCATAGGTGTATTCCATGTAACTGTTGGCATGGTAATATCTTCTGTCGTATGCACAGCATAACCTGTTGTTACATAAATTTTTGAGCTGTTAAATGGATCAACAGCGATGCCACCACTCCAAGAAAATTTATACCCGTTACCGGCATACCCCCAGCTCGGAATATTGTATTGTGCTTGTTGATGCGTGCTGGCAGGGTAGGCAGCAGGACCGTCATCGGTTACAATTTTCCAGTTAATTCCTCCGTCCGTACTATAAAAAATATCGCGAATCCCTTCCCCAAAATTTGCAGCATAAATTTTATTGGGATTATTTGGGTCAACTGCAAGAGCAGCCCATGAGACGCAGCCAAATGTTAAAGGCCCCGAGGAGCAACCTGGTGGTGTAATGTTGGTCCAATTATCTGTGACAGGACTATACTTGTATATTCTTCCATTCGCATTTGGAAATCCCTGCCAGGATGATGCCGCGTTTGAAGTGCTCGTAAGATATAATGTGCCATCAGATGCAACCACACCTCGAACTGGGTTTTGCGTGTTTGGCGGTGCTCCGGCACCATTCATTATTGACCAAGTCAGTCCCCCATCTGTACTTTTATACATAGAATAGGAATGTACAGTATTACCAATAACACCAAGGTATAAATTTTTAGATCTGTTTGGTGAGGACATCATCTCAGTTGTTCTAGGGTCTATTGCTACAAATGAAATACCCCCCGATATAGATGAACCACCTGTTCCTCCGTTCGTCCAATTGGAATTAATTGCTGCCCAACTATTACCAGCATCTCTACTCTTATACAAACCATCTTCTCTTGAACCAAAGTATAAAATATCGTTATTTTGAGGATCAATCATTAGACGTTCACCTGCGTGTCTCCAAAATCCGTTACCAAAAATATATACTGAATCAGGAAACTTTGTTTTTACCCAAGAATTTCCTCTATCATCAGATTTTAAAATCCCTTGAAATGAACTTCCGTTTGCTGCTACATAAATTGTAGTTTGTGCTCCTGATGTATTTTTATCAATTGCAAAACTTTCTACTTGCATGTAATTCCATGTTGTATTGGTACTATCTAACAGGGGGGTCCATTTTTGATTCATATTGTCCCAACTAAAAATCCCTCCTACATCTGTCCTTACGAACACATCGTTTTGCTGGCTTGGATTTGCGATTACACCAGTTACAAATCCCATTCCCTGAATGTTTACTGATTTCCACGCGTTCTGACTGTAAAGGCAATTGGAGACAATCACCATGATTACTATTATTGTGTATTTTTTCATTTATTCGCTTTTTATTTTTGCTTATTGTTTGGTTAGTTGGGTTAATCAAGTTGGCAACCGACTTTTAATTTCATGAGCAGGAAACAAGATGGGAGAGGGAAAGTTGGGTCGGGAAATGAGCCGCATTCCCAACTATATTACATGGCCTCCGCCGTAAGTACGGTGTCCCGATCCGAGGACTGGGCAAAAAACTTTCTTCTGGATGATCGCGAGGTATTTCCGTAACTATCCCGCCACCAATCGCCGGTACTTAATGGTTTGGGCTGTTCATCCGGTTTGCGCCAGTTGAGCGATTCCCGAAAAGAATGGTGACTGAATAAACGCATAAATTCACCAATATAAATATCGGCTACCCTTTGGTTGCCCCGGATAACCAGCATATTTTCATCATTGTCGGTAGTAGAAGCCTTACTAAAATTCGCTGATCCCACTACCACGATGGGATCATGGCCCAATGGGTCGATCAGCATGAATTTGTTGTGGATATAACGGACATTCGAGTTGAGACCACTCAATGTTTCTTCCACCCATCCATCAAATTTATTGGTATTAATATAGTCGCCAATAGCAAAAACATTCTCCGGCATATTGCGCAGGTCCTGGATGATTTTTTCTTCGGCATCCCGCACCAGACCTTTGCCCAGGGGTCGGGTCTTTTTTTCTAAAAGCGCGAATCGCAAAGGAGCAGTACTGTTTTTATATACATTGGCAAATTTTTCATTAATACCAAAAGCAAAAGTCATAAATAGTGCATCCGTCGCAGTCATGGCCAGATTAGCATACAGATCAAGTGCATCTATGGTTTTGCGGGGGCTAAAAATAACCTTCGTGCCAACAGGAACAGGAATAGCAGGCAAGGGAGATATTTGTTCTACGACGTCCTTCATAGCAGGATTGGGGAGGTCTTTGGCCAGTTCGTTCCAATAAGCCAGGTAACTTTCGGCGACGGATTTCTCTTCTACCACGTGCGCCACATTGGAATGTCCAAAAATACCGCCATCCGAAAAATTGGTTCCCCCGGTCCAAACCGATACGGGTTGGTTGTTTTCCAGTTTTACAATAAATTTATTATGCGAAATAAAGGATTTGCCTTCGGTGCGTGGCGTAGCGACAGCCTTTAAACCACATTTTTCAATCATGGCTTTATTTGCATTTCCCGGATTATCCTGACGCGCATCATATACGATTTGTATGTCCACTCCGGTGTCAGCCACTTCTTTGGTCAGAAGTAGAATTTTTTCATAATTAAACTCGTAAGCGGCAATGCGGAGCGCGTGTTTTTTAGGCTTACAGGAGCGGATATATTCTTCCAATGCCTCGTACAATCCACGTGACAACCATTCAAAGGCCTTGTTATTGGGTACATCCTCCGGCGGCTTGTCGCCAAAACGTCGCACATACTCCTGTGATGCAGCCGAACCACGGTTGAAATAGACATCATGATTCCCGGATTCGGGACTTTCCGTAGTAACTTTTACCGCAGTTTCTGCAAATGGAATTAATTTATCCGGGCTGCCTTTTAAAGCGGTAATTGTAAAAGTGTATTTATGATTGGGTTTAGCAGAATAATCCGCCCATTGAAAACTCTGAATGGGATGGCTTTTAGTTGAATAGAGGGAACCTGCCGGAAAGCCTGGATCGGTGAGCGCAAAGGCTTTCATGCCCGACAAATAATATCTTTCGTCTTCGGTATGGTCGGTGCGGTGAATAGAAAAGCCAAGCAAACCCTCACAACTGCTTTCCGGCAAATCGAAACCCAGAATCACTACATAAGTGCCGGCGATGGCCTGTACTTTTAATCCGTTGACTGTTTTTGATGTACGCATATTTAAAATTTATTTGGTTTATGTAACGGTGGTGTAGAGTTGGACAAAAGACGTTCTTTTTACTCAACTATTGCCCCTTATTTTCAGGTATTTAGCAAAACTTTAAACCTTTCCTTAACCATTCTGCCATAATTTTTTGCTCCTTTCCGCAGTTTAGGGGTTGTTCTTTTTCACTTTGAACGGGCGACGAAACAACTGCCCTCTTCCACGCAACAATGAAACTACTCCGTTTTTTGATACTTTCCTTCGTGCTGTCACCCTTTATTGCCCAGGCACAGGACGAAGACCTTTACCGCATTTGCACTGAAATAATTCTTGATCCCGTAGAGGTGGAGCAGCCGGATCTGCCCCCCGGTATGGTGGCCAAAGCGGTGGCTTTCAAACCCGAACTGGGCAAATACTGGTCCAATGGCAAAACGTTGCGGGTGGGCTTTGTCGGCGGCTCGGAAGTAGTGCGCAGCCGGGTGCGCAAATACGCTTCGGAATGGTCGCAAGTGGCTAATATTCAGTTTCTTTTTGTCGAAAAAGGCGAGACTGACCTGCGCGTCAGTTTTACGCCGGGCCTGGGCACCTGGTCGCTCATCGGGACCGATGCCAGCCACGTGCCGCAGTATAAACCGACGATTAATTTTGGCTGGTTCAGTAGTCAGATGTCGGAGGCGGACTATCGGGCGACTATTTTGCACGAGTTTGGGCACTCCCTGGGATTGCTGCACGAGCACCAGCACCCGATGGGCGGTATTCCGTGGGATAAAGTCAAATTATACCCGTTTTACCAACGCACCCAGGGCTGGGATCAGACGACGGTAGATCAGCAAGTGCTGACCCGTTATAATACGAATAAGACTCAATATAGTAAATATGATCCCTATTCTATTATGCACTATCCAATTCCGAACTCCCTGACGTTGGGTGACTTCGAAGTGGGCATGAATATGGATTTATCGCCGACTGACCGGGCGTTTGTTGCGAAAGTGTATCCCAGGAAAAATGCAGTTGTTGCTACGCGGCCCACTACTACCACCCGGCCGACTACCACGACCAAACCTACCCGTCCGACGACTACTCCCAGCAAGCCCACTACCACGCCGACCCGCCCTACCACAGTGGCTACTCCGACCACATTGACTATTCGTGATATGCTGCCCAGTAGTCAAAAGCGCGAACAAGTGTGGGTCACAGTGGATGGCATTACGCGGACGTTTATACTGGATCAGTCCACCAGTCAGGCGGGTAAAATCACTTTTACGCTGCCCAAAGATGGCCGTTATCCATACCAAATACGCACTAAAACTACTTTTCTGCAACGCACCAATGGCGGGCGCATTCAGGAAACTATATTAAATGGCTATGGTGAGGGCGAAGTGATGGTGCGCCGTAGTGCTGTTTTTGATCTGACTATTGGTAAAGCTTATAATGACCGCTGGTTTGAAGTAAATTTATTGGCGGCCAATGGAACGAAAACGCCCTGAGTAGTAATTTTTAACCTCCCCAAAATTACCTTCAGGGCGAGTCGTCTCCCAATATTATACAGCGTTCCAATTATAAGCGAATAATTTCCTGGCTGTTTGTTTGCGTTCCTGTGGTAGTCCGCAGTAAGTAAACGCCTGCTGTTAGACCAGACAGGTCAATAGAAATAGTGTTGTTTTCTGTTGTGCTGACTAAAATCAGCCGTCCCGTCGAGTCGAAAAGTTGTATATCCCGTTTGGTTTCCGGTTCGTCGGTAGTCCATGCGATATGCACCACGTCAGCCGTAGGATTGGGATACACAGATAAACCTGTTTGCTGATTAAATACAACCGAGCGTACGGAGGAATAGCTGCGGCTTCCATCCAGATTTTGGATGTTTAAACGATAATAAATGGTGCCAGTAGGCGGATTTTCGTCCAGATAAACGTACTTACTGCGGCTGCCTTTTGCTCCTTCTGCACCAATATTTTTCCAGGTAATACCGTCGCTGCTGCGCTCTATTTGAAACTCGCGTAGTTGTGTTTCCGCTGCGGTCTGCCAGGTGAGCAGCACTTGCTTTTGACCCGTTTTTTCTACTGCAAAATTCAGTAATTCTGCGGGTAAAGTCACGGATTCAGTGCCGCTAATCGGTAAAATGTGGTTATCGCCCACCGTAGAGGCCGGGCAATTATTAGGACTATAACAGATGGTTTTTCCGGTACCGTAAAATTTATTTCCGCCGGAAAGATTACTGACATCCACGCCACCATCCGCAGTCAGGGCTATATAGTGTGGATAAAAATTGACGGATTCATTGTGGCATAGTTCCAGATTCGTGCCCACTAATGTACTGGGCGAACTGATAGTACATACCAGGTATTCCTGATCCTGGTTATAAGTTCTGGTAGCCGTGAGGCCATAAGAAAGCCCAAACCAGTAATTATTATATCCGGTTTCGGTGCCCTGGATATTCATACCATTATAAGGCACTAATATGCCGGGAAAATCAGTGGTATTAATCGTAATAGTAGCGCCCGCAAAATTCGGAATAGTAGAAGTAGTGGGATTACGAAAGAAAAATTCCAGATCAGTCCAGCCGATGGTGACGTCCCCATCTACGGCTTTCAGTTTGACGAGCAGTGTACTCGTGCCACTGAGCACGGCGGTCATTTCCAGATGTTGCGCGGAACTGGTGTAACTAAAAAAGAAAGCGAAAAAAGCGGTGTAAAAAATGGATTTTAGCATGGTATTTAATTTTGTTCAGTAAGAATAGTAGAAGTAGTGCCGAGGTAGTTGAGCAAGCGGCTGTAGTCATTCACGCTGGTAGGCCCCGTGGCGCGTACATTGCCATCCATATTCACGTCTGCTTTGGAATATACACTGGTCAGAATAGTGGAAGTACTGCCTAATACCGTCAGAATAGCGGAATAGTCATTAATAGTGCTTGGCCCCGTGGCCCGAACACTGGTATTTTCATTGACATTGCCACCGCGCAGCGCATAAACATCAGTCGGCGAAGAGTCTACTAATTTCATAGGATTTGTGCCATACGCTTTGGCCATCGCAGTAGTGAAATCATAAGAAGTAATCGTACTTTCACTAAAATTAATACCGCTGCCATTGGGCGTGCGTACACTCAGGTGGTTGCGATGACCGACTCCCAAAATATAATTCTGGGTAGCATTGCCCGGCATTTTTACGGGATCAATTCCGTTTAATTCGACTATATCACCATCTTTTTGTAGTAGAGCGACCCGGGTTTGCAAATTAGTAGTTGTAGCAGCGGGGTCTTTGAACCAGAGATACACCCAATCTACAATAGCATTGTCACCAGTCACGGTTAATACCGAAGCATCTATGGCGTGACCGGCGGAAGGCTGCCAGCCACTTTGTACAAATTTGCCGGTACTATAAGTAGTGGGCGCGGTAAGCGGAAAAGCAGCCAGAGTACGCAGGTTGTCGGTCATTTTATCAGTCACTGTATTGTATGGCCCCTGCAACATGATTTTAGCACTCACTAATACCCGATTCATAAAGAACTCATCGGCCACCATCCATATACCGGGCGTAAGAGCCGTGCGGCTGCGGAGATAGGGATCGGTACCAATAGAGGTGCCCATGCTGGCGGGCGGCAGGTCCCAATCAGTGCCCGTATTATAGCGGGCCAGGCCACAGTCGGTACGGTCAAAACTGCTGAGTTCTTCGGCGGCTGGCCATTCCGCCAGGGCGCTCAGACTACTGCCGCCAGCAGTGCCTTCGCTGACTTCCCAGGCAATATTAACGGCATCGGCGGTGAGCGCGGTTCCACTACTGCCATTAGATAATGGGGCAGCATGGCAACGCACTCCAATGTCGTCGCTGGTGCCGTTTTCGCTGATAGTCAAGGGCGTATAAGTATCCACATCGTACCCAACCGGATAGGTGAATTCCGTGGTGCCCAATCCTTGTTTTACTAATTTACCAGTGCCATCCGTGAGAAAAAAGACATCGCTGCCGTAGCCGCTGACAGATGCTGCACTCCCTATTATCAAGTCGTGGTCACCCAACCGCAGGTAGCCGTTCTCTTTGACAAAACTGAATCCGGTGGCAATCGTGCAATCATCCAGTAAATAGACCTGGCCTGCATCTTTGTCAATTTCCAGTTTTTAAAAAGCACTGCCCCCGGTGGTAATGTTTTGATCCTGAGTGCCTTGCAAGCGAATGGTGGAACCGGTACCCATGTGTAAAGTGCCGGCATTGTGCCAATCCGCATCCTGTACACTGATGGTTTGATTAGCATCCAGGGTGAGGGTAGCCCCTGCACTGATGTATAATTGGGCGTGTAGTACACCAGAAGTTGTGCAGAAAAGCCCAAGAGATAATAAGGATTGACGAATTAATTTTTTACTCAGACAAAAATTTCTCATTAAATTTGTATTAGTTAAAATGACTATTTTTCAGTTATAATCGCATTATGTTGCAGAGCCGCTTTAATGATTTTAATATCGCTTTTCATGGCTTGGTTATCCGTTTGTAAAGCACTAATGGCCTCGCTCTGGTTATTAATCATTTTGACTAATTCATGCGTAGCCGAAATGTTGAGCATAGAAAGTGCTTCGTAATCCACGGTGTGGAAATCGCTGACTTCGCGGCCGTACACGAACACCTTGCCTTGGTCGGGTAGATTTACTTTAAAACCCGAGGCATTGGCGGCGCTGATAACTACTACTTCGGTACGTTCCCCGAAAATGAGTTTTACTTTATCGCCTGCTTTTAATGTATTGGTTAAGGCGATATACCCGTCTTTTATTTCTGCCAATTGGTAAATATCCGGTACCACATCGGTGATGGTACTGACCGCCTGCGGATATACTTTTTCTACTTGCTGCGCAATTACTTTTTTATAGAATTTATTGCCTTTATCAATATAATCCTTTAATTTATAGTCGGTTATCTCAATACTGAGCAGTGTATTCAGGTCGGCACGGCTATCACTGAGGCCCTGAATGTTTTTAATACGTGCATCAGAAAAAGCATTAAATTCAGTAGCGGCCACACGCGCCGAGGCGTAGAGGGAATAAGCGTTGGTGCCGCTGCCCGTGCCATTATTCCCGGCACTATTCAGATAACCATAATTCCCGATATTAGTACTGGCACTACCATTTATTACTAATTTGGCTTGCGTAGGCGTAGTCGTGCCAATGCCGAGATTGCCATTAATATTGACATAATTACTGGAAAAATCACCCCAAATGAGCGGACTGGTAGTGTTGCTATTGTCAATATAGAGTTTGTTACTACCGGTTTCGTCATAAGCAGTTTCGTTGCCGATAAACACGTTGTCACTTCCCGTGGCATTATATCCTGCTTCCACACCTATGGCCACGTTACGATCCCCACTGATGATACTGTGTAAGGCGTTGGCGCCTAGAGCCACGTTGATAATGCCATCCTGATTGTCGGCCAACGCGCCGTATCCCAGGGCGGTGTTGAAGTACCCGGTAGTGTTATCCAGCATGACGTCTGGCCCTATCGCCGTATTAAAAACACCACTTGTATTTTTAGATAAGGCGTTTCGCCCGACCGCGACGTTCAGTGCACCCGAAGTGTTGGCCCCCATCGCATCTTTACCGATGGCTACATTGCCGGCGCCAGAGGTGTTCACATCCATCGCACCGTAGCCAATGCCGACATTCTGGTTGTCCACCAGATCATCTGCCGCGCCAGCATTTTCGCCAATAAAGACTGATAAGCCTGTGTTTTTAGTATAAATGCGCCCGGCATCCAGCACGAGGTATTCTGTGCCATTCATGTCGAAGTGAATCTTGTCTTCATCGGCAGTTTCTTCTACTTGTATTTTAGTGTCCGCATCGGTGTCACGAATAGAAGTGGGAGCCAATACAGATTGATTCACCCAAGCACCATTACCACTGGCATCGCTTTGTAATAGATAACCGTTCGTAGCCCCGCTGGTCATCTGGAAATTAGTGGTTTTAGTCGTGCCATTTACTTCCAATGCGGTAGAAGCAGACGCTCCGCCAATACCCACATAACCCGTGCTACGCGCAATGCGGAAGGGCTGACTCAAAAAAGCCCCCGCATCGCTATACCGATTGATAAAAAAATCGGAACCGGCATTGGAACCGCTTTCGCTGCCATTGCTTTTTCCAAATAACCACCGCGTGCTGGTACTGCCGGAGGCATAGGTGGAAAACAGCAATCCGTCCTCCGAACCGGAAGGTGCGGCGGTTTTTATATAAGCGTTGCTGCCACTGCTTTGTACATTGGCCGTAATAGAACTACTGGATTGAATATCCAGTTTATTAGTCGGCGAGGTAGTGCCAATGCCGATATTGCCGCTTAAAGCAGAATATTGATTACTGCCACTGGTCGTCCAATTACCATTAGATAATGTAGTAGGATTCACCCAACTACTTATTCCACTGGCGTCGCTTTGTAAAACATAGCCATTGTTAGCGCCATTGGTTATTTGCAGACTAGTCGTTTTAGTAGTACCATTTACTTCCAATTTATTAGTGGGCGTAGAACTGCCGATGCCAATATTACCGCTTTTTAACACGACCAACGCATCGCTGGTATTACTACCGGTGGTTCCGTTACCAATAGAGAATAGCCTGTCGGCTGTATTCCAACTTGTAGGGCTGACGGCGGCATAAGTAGTGTTATATTGTCCAAAAACGGTCTCCCCGAAAGACGGGGCGATGGTAGAGCGATTGGCAGCGAAAGTATTGTCGCCCGAAGCAATGGTGAAAGAACCAAGGGCCATCGCATTTTTGCCCGAAGCCATCGTATTTTCTCCTAAGGCAAATGATTTTTCCCCGGAAGCAATGGTGAAATAACCGAGCGCGGTGCTGTTCCTGCCCGAAGCAATCGTATTTTCTCCTACTGTAAACGATCTTTCCCCGGAAGCCACAGAAAAGTAACCAAATGCGGTAGAATTTGTACCCGATGCAGTAGCATACTCGCCCACCGCAAAAGATTTTGATCCGCTTGCCCTGGAAAAATAACCCAACGCAACAGCGTTTTCTGCGGTGGCTTCTGCATTATTACCAAGGGCAACTGTACCGGACGAACTGGCCTTGGAAGTATAACCCGCTGCTATCGAATAGTCGCCGATATTGGCGTCATTCCATTCTGTACTGTTGACGTGACCCGCGCGGAAGGCCGCTTTTTGGGGATAAAAAAGCATCCGCGTACCTGCTCCACTGGAAGACAGCGATGGTCCACTTCCGAAGGTGCCGGTAGTCAGAAAATTACCATCAGAAACGTGCAACAAAGCCGTCGGATCGCTGGTGCCAATGCCTACGCCGCCGCTGTTGGTTTTGTAAATATCGCTGCCCAGCGTACTCCAGGGGCTGGTGGTTCCGACGGTTATTTCCGTCCAGGCGGCACCGCTGTAAAACCAGAAACTGCCCGTGGTGCTGTCAAAGACCAGCAAGCCTGTGGCGGGGCTGCTCACGGCTGTGCGCTGCGCAGTAGTCAGGCGCGGCACCAGCATTCCCTGGGTGGTGGAGCTCACGTCGAGGGCCGCCGAGGCATCGGGTGTGGTGGTGTTCACGCCGACCGATTGGGCGCGCAGGGCAGGGGCGAGAAAGGATACAAGCAGAAATAAGAGACCAGTGAGGTAGGTAGTACGAGTCATGCGCTGATTAGTTAGTTGCCGGAGGTAATTCTCCGTTTTGATGCTGCAAATAACCAGGCATGGATGGCTGACCACCGCTTTTTGTGGCCCTACAATTGACCTCACTTTTGAAAAAAGGCAAAAATGACCAAAAAGCAAAGGGCAAACGAGACCTGTTAATGTGCCGATTTGCTTATTGCCCTTTGCTTGTTGCTTTTTTATTCCCTTCTTACAACCCCTGTAAGTATATATTCAGGTCATCCTCCGGCTGCAAACCCAGTTTTTTACGCAGCCGGTAGCGGCTCATGTTGATGGATTTCAGGGAAATGCCCCGCATGGAGGCAATATCCTTGGCCGACATATTGAGGCGGAAGCAGCCGCAGAGTTGCAAATCTTCTGCGGAAAGGCGAGGGTGTTGTTCGCGGAGTTTGGCAAAAAAGTGGCGGTCGAGCACTTCAATATTGTCCTGAAAAATCTTCAACCGCTCGTCCACGAGCAGCCGACTGCGCAAGTCCGACATCACTTTGCGGATGATCGGCAGCGTGTCTTTACTGGCTTTGGCTTCCAGACTTTCCATGGATTCCAGCAGGCCGTTTTGCCAGTCCCGCACCTGGGAAATATGAATCACGAGCCCGGACAAGTCTTTCTCCTTTCTTTCGAGGGTTAAGGCCAGGCGTTCTTTTTCCAAATATTCATTGAGCAGTTTGGTGGCCGTCAGTTCGTTCTGCATGGTTTCCAGTTCCAGTTTTTTGGCTTGCAACGCCACTTTTCGCGAGTAAAAAAGAAATACCACGACCAGGAGGGCAGAACCGGCAAACGCGACAAACAGCAGAATCAAGCGGCTATAACGGACTTTTTGCTGCTCTTTTTCCAGAATCAGAGCCTGTTGCCGGGATTTCAGGGCCAGGTTTTCCAAATCGCGCCGAATAGCGGAAGTCCTGACCTGCGTGACGCCTTCGATGGCTAATTTGGCCAGTTGGATCTGACGGGCGGATAGCGTATCGGCAATGGGTTGAGCGGCAGCCAACGCACCAGCCATTTCTTCGTATCGTCCGACCTGTTGGAGTAAAGATGCCAATTGTCGGAAATACTCGAGTTGCAGCGGCAGAAAGTTTAGACTGGTGAACAATGGCTTGTTATTCAGCAGTTTATCAATCGCTTCGTTGGCTTTTCCCAGTTTTCCCAGGCATTGGGTCTCTTTTAATATCGTCTTGGCCAAACGACGCGGCCTATGCGCCTGCGTACTTTCCAGCCAGGTATAGATGGTCTGACAGCATTGGAGCGAGGCAGCATAATTGCCCGTTTGTAAGTACCATCCGGCCAGATTATCCTGAATACTGCCGAATAATTCATCTTGCCACAGGGTGTCCGGCGGACTGCTGGCCAGGGCCAATTGATAATATTGCAACGCATCCGGCTTCCCCCATTTTTCTTTCAAAATGCCGATGTTATTAAAAGCAGAGGCCAGAAAGATGGTTTGCCGTAAGCCTTTGGCAATATTCACTGCTTCACCCAAATAGACCGCTGCACTATCAAACTGCTCTAATTCTATGTATTTGGAGCCAATCGTGCCGGCCCGCTGATACATCACTTCGGCAGGCTGCGGACTTACCTTTTTACTCAGATAAAACGACTTTTTGCCAAACTCTACCGACAGGTCGGTCGCCCCCAAGTTCGACATCAGGTTGGATAAATTTTTGTAATACACCCAGGCAATAGGCGAAGTGTCGGGCAATGCCTTCACGTGCTCATACACCGACAGGAGGGATTGTAAAGCGGTCGCATATTCGCCCTTATTCATCTGGTTTACACCTTCCTCCATATTTTTTACTATGGTTGGCTCATAGGAAAGAGGCCCATCCACGAATGATGGGGCCACTCCTGTCTGGGCTATCAAAGTAACTGGAAACAGGTACAAACAAACAGCCAAAAAACCGGTAGAAAAGACGGGAAATAAGGTAGCCAACGATGTAGGATGATTATGCACTCACGGAATGGGCTGCTGGGGTATTGGTTATCAGTTATTTGTTATTGGTAATGCGCTCATACAAATCCAAATACTGCTTCCCCACCACCGCATTCGCATACACCTGTTCCACTTTTTGCCGGGCCGCGCGGCGCATTTCATTCATCGGTTTTTCACCTGATAATACCCAGCGCAGGCCTTCGGCCAATGCGCCGCTGTCGCCCTGGTCGGCAATATAACCCGAGGTTTGGTGGCCGACCATTTCCGGGACGCCGCCGGTGCGAAACCCGACCACGGGCGTACCGCAAGCCAGGCTTTCCATTACGGTATTCGGCAAATTATCGGCCAAAGTCGGCGTTACGAATACATCAGCGGCGGCATAGATGCGGGCTAGTTTTTCGGGCTCTTGAATTAAGCCCAAAGAATGAACCGGGTAGGGTAGGCCCGCCATTGCTTCCGGGTCGGATTTACCGATCACCATGATTTCCAGGGGAATGTGCGGGTGACTGGCCTTCATTTTTTGCAATGCTTCCTGCAAGAAACGGAATCCCTTATGCGGTTCACTGATTTTCATGGCCACAAACAGCACGACTTTTACCTCCGCCGCAATGCCTTTTTCGGCCCGAAAAGTCGCCCTTTCCGCTTCCGTAATTGGTTGAAATAAACTCGTATCAATCGGATTCGGAATCGTGGTAATCGGATAATTGGCCAGCAAACTACTGGATTGGGCCATACCCTGCAACCACTCGCTGCAAGTTACAAAATGCAGATTCGACGGAAACCACCGCTTTTTAGCCAACCAAATACGGTGCGATAAATCATCGGCTGCGGGACGGCGCAAATAGGGACAGTTACCACAATCTTGCTGAAAATGGTCGCAAGTATGAATATGGCAGCCGCCAGTAAATGCCCAAATATCGTGCAGCGTCCAGACGATGGGTTTGCCGAGGGTAGCCAGTTGCGCAATGTTTTTTAAGGATAAAAAACCCTGCACAATCCAATGCAAATGCAGCACGTCTGCTGCTTTCACCAAAGGATGGGGACGCAAATCTTTACCAAAATTGGCCAGGGAAAAAGAAAAACGCACACTTTTGTCACGCTCGTAAGGCAAAAAAGACAGGCGTTCGGCGTAAAACGGCCAGCGATTGCCCGCATCGGCAGCGTTCAAAAGTTGCGCCTCCGTACCCTGGGCCTGCAAAGCAGTCAATAGGCGGCCAGAAGCGATGCCTGCGCCCCCTTGCGTATAGGTGTTGAGCAATAGAACCTTCATGCGTGGTTACTGGTATATTGGTTATTGGGACACAACATTTTGATAGTCATTTGTTTTGCAAATAAACGCCCTATAAAGTGATGGTTATTGTCACCTTTGTCGGTCAAAACTCCGTATTTTATGCCAGGTTGCCAAGTGGCGGTGCTTTTTCTGACTTTCAATCGTCCCGAACACACGGCCAAGGTGCTGGAACGCATCCGCATGGCGCGTCCGCCGCGACTGTATTTGCATGGCGATGGCCCGCGACGTGATCGCCCCGGCGAAGCCGAACAGGTGGCCAAAGTGCGGGCTATCCTGCAAAACGGTGTGGACTGGCCCTGCGAAGTCCACACGCTTTACCGCGAACAGAATCTCGGTCTGCGCGCCGGGGTGTTCGACGCGATCAACTGGTTTTTTCGGCAGGAACCCTACGGCATCGTGCTGGAAGACGACTGTGTACCCGATCCGTCTCTCTTTCCTTACTGCGAAGAGCTGCTGCTGGGCTATGCCGATGATCCGCAGATCATGCACATTGGTTGCTCCAATTTGATAGAAGAACATACAAGGGATCGTCCGGAGAGTTATATGTTTTCCCGCTTTTCGCTGGTGTGGGGCTGGGCAGGCTGGCGACGCGCCTGGGAGAAAATGCGGCTCGATCTGGATGGTTTGGCCGAGTTTGAAGCCACCGCTGAGATCCAGAAACTGGTCCCCAACCGGCTGGCACAAACGTATATGTTGCAGAAATTTCAGGTCACCCAACGCGGTGAAAACAACTCCTGGGCCTACGCCTGGTTTTATACTATTTTGAAAAACAAGGGCTTATGTATTGTGCCAAAAGTCAACCTCGTGCAAAATGTCGGCGTGGGCGAAGCCGGTGCCACCCATACCACCGGCCAGAATGAACGCGCCAAACGCCAGGCCCACGCTTTGGCGTTTCCTTTGCAGCATCCGGTGAACCACTTGCCCGACCCGGTGTTGGAAGAACAACTTTTTTACGCTACGCAAAAGGGCCGGGTGCGGCTGTGGCTGTGGTCCGTGCTGCATATTTTTGGCAGACGATAAATAGAGGGCAAGAAAAAAGCAAATGGAGAGACGCGACATCCCGATTTTATCACTAAAGCAATAAGCAAATGAAGTAATATTCCTGCGGCACTTAGTGTTTTACCTATATCTGTCAGACATCAAAAAATTGCATAAACTTTATATAAACAACGAAATACATCTGTCATATTGTAACCTCTCGTTTCAACGAGGGGCAAAGAAGATAGATGTGGATTGTTATATTGTTTTATCCGCCGATTAAAAGTCGGCGGTTACAAGATGATAGATGTAATCTGCTTATTTTCAAATCATTGTATTCTTTGGTCTTAGACTGACGGCTATGGATAAAACGCCAATCGCGGCTGTAATAGTCAAATACTCGCATCCTCAAATCCTCAACCTTCATACTTTGAAAAACTACATCATCTACGACCTCGAAGCCACGTGTTGGGAGAATACGCCGCCGGGCTATGTGCAGGAAACGATTGAGATCGGGGCCTTCAAGGTGAATGCTTTTGGGGAAGTCCGGGGCAAATTCAGCCGCTTCGTCAAGCCGGTGATCCATCCCACTTTGTCGCCTTTTTGCCGCCAACTGACTACCATTACGCAGGAAGATGTGAACCGCGCCAAGACCTTTCCAGCCGTCATCGAAGAATTCCAGGATTGGGGCCGCATCGGCGAAGAGGACTATGTGCTCTGCTCTTGGGGCAATTTCGACCGCAAGATGTTCGCCGCCGATTGCAAAGTCCATCGCCTCGATTATGACTGGACGGAGCACCATGTGAATCTGAAAGAGCAGTACAAACACCTGAAACGTCTGAAAACCGGCATCGGGCTACGCAAAGCCGTGGAAAAAGAAGACATTCTCTTCACCGGCGTTCACCATCGCGGTATTTCAGACGCGGAGAATCTGGTGAAGCTGTTTCTGAAGTTTATGGGGCAGTGGAATGTTTGATTCTAATGATGAATGATGAATTATTTCCGCTGACAATACCACCTGCACTTCACATGATTGGTTAAGCCATTGCCGAAATGCTATGTTTTGTCATCCTGACGGGACCCGTCCACGATTAGTCGGCACGTCACGACGTGGACGAGTCCCGACAAAGCCTGTCCCGGTTTATCGGGAATGACAAAAGCGGCGTACACTTACTACGTCCTTCTCTTACCCTTTGCTTATTGCCCCTTACTGACAACTGCCATTTACAAAAGTCCGCGAGAACACCGTATTGATTGTATAAATCCCGCCGCCAGTGCCCGAAATGCTGGATTTGGATTCGTTGCATATGACAGCCCGGCTGGTGCCATTGGTTACTTCTTCTACGGAATAACTGAAAATTGCATCCGGGAAACTGGAGCTGGTGACCGTACCCATTACAGAAAATTCAATCGCAGTGCCGGATTTAATTTGAAACGTCGTGCTAAAGTTGCCGCTGGGGTTCGTGACCGTCTGAACCACTCCGTTGGCATCCTTATATTTTATTTCGTCAAACGTAGTGGTACCGTTGGTGGCTTTGTTGGCCTTGAAAGTCAGTTCATACGTGATCGTTTCCTTATCGTCTTTTTTGCAAGACGCGCCGAATACCGCGAGGGAAAACACGACCAACAGTAGTAACAGTGTTTGTTTGTTCATAAGAATCAATTAATGAGGAATGTTTTAATTATGAATGATGAATCACGTGACATCGCCAACGGCAATTCATCATTCATAATTATTAGTAGCCCAGTATTTTCATCATCGAGTCCGCGTCCTGCTCCTTAAAAATTTCCCAGTCCACGAACTCGCCGTAGTAGTTTTTATCAATCAGAATGTGCTTGGGCGCGGGCAGCAGACAGTGTTTCAGACCGCCGTAGCCACTGAGGGCCTCCTGGTAAGCACCGGTATGGAAAAAACCTATGTAGAGCGGTTCGTCCTTATTGATGTCATAATTGGGCAGATACACCTGGTTGATGTGCGCCTCCGAGTTGTAATAATCGGCATTATCGCAGCTGATACCGCCGATATTGGCCCGCTGATACTCCTTCTCCCAGTGATTGATCGGCAGCAAAATAAACCGCTCCTTGATGCCCCAGCTATCGGGCAGCGTGTTGATAAGCGAATTATCGAGCATATACCACTCCTCCGAGTCGTTCTGCTTCTTCTTGCCGATCACCGAAAAGATGGTCGCGCCACTTTCGCCCACGGTGTATTTGCCAAATTCCGAATAAATATCCGGTTCCGGCACCCCCTCGCTGTCGCAGGCCTCCTTGATCATGCGCACGATCTCGCTCACCATGTAGGGGTAGTCGTAGTCGAAGCCCAGCGAGTTACGGATGGGCATGCCGCCGCCGATGTTCAGGCAGGTGAGCGTGGGGCAGATCTTGCGGAGTTCGCAATACACCTTGATGCCCTTTTGCAGTTCGCTCCAGTAATAGATGGTGTCCTTGATGCCAATGTCCACGAAAAAGTGGAGCATTTTCAACTCGAACTTGGGATTGGTGGCCACCAGTTCCTTGTAAAAAGGGATGATCTCGCTCTGGCGAATGCCCAGCCGCGAAGTATAGAACTCGAAATTCGGTTCTTCCTCCGTGGCCATGCGCAGCCCGATGTTACATTTGGCAGTGGTAATCAACTCATTATACTGCAACAGTTCCTCGGCATTGTCACACACCGGGATGACGTTGGTGAAACCGTCGTTGATCAGTTCGGCGATCTTTTCGAGGTACTGCCGCGGTTTGTAGCCATTATTAATGATAATGGTGCCCTTGTTGATCTTGCCCTGTTTGTACAGCCGCCAGACCAGATCAATATCGAAGGAAGAAGACGTCTCCAATTGGGTGCCGTTTTCGAGAACTTCGTTGAGAATGAAGGCGAAATGCGAACTTTTGGTGCAATAACAATAGATGTACTTGCCATTGTAATTGTACCGCTGGATGGCATCGCGGAAGAGCTTGCGGGCCAGTTGGATTTTTTCTCCAATTTTCGGCAAATACGTCAGTTTGAGGGGCGTACCATACCGCCTGATCAGATCATAGATGTCAATATCGTTGAAAAGTAACTTGCTGTTGCGAAGGTTAAATCCGTCCTGCGGAAAGTCAAAAGTTTGAGCGACGAGGTCGTAGTAGGTGTTTTTCATTGAAAAACAAGTGTTTGCGCGCGGCGGTGGTTCGGTTCTTGCAAAAATGCGGACAAATTTAAGGCTTTTGGGGAGATTGGGGGAGGAAATGTGGGAGGAGGCGCATTCCACTAATGGGATTCCGCGCCCAAATTGGCTAAGACGTTTTCTACCCATTGGAGATTGCGCTGAAACTCTGCAAAATCTGAATGGTCTGTGGCTAACGCGTGCCATAACACTTGGCATTGGGTATAATATAAACGTGCTTGGGCTTTATCTACTTGATGATCCCTGTAAAATTTTCCCAGTTTAGAATAGGAAATAGCCAGTCCGTTTTTGAAGTCCACATTTTGCGGATAGGCGGCATAGAGCTCTTTCGTCAATTTGGCAAAGTCCTCAAAGAACTGTAAGGCCTGTTGCAAGTTTCCCAGCGTGGTGTGCGTTTTGCCGAGTTTTTCGTAAGCAACGGCCAGCCCTTTTTTGAAAGAGACATTTTGCGGATAGGCGGCGTAGAGTTCTTTCGCCAACTTGGCGAAGCCTTCAAAGAACTGCAAGGCCTGTTCCAAATTTCCCAGCGCGCTGTGCGTGGAGCCGAAATTTTTGTAAGCAATAGCCAGCCCCTTTTTAAAGGCCACATTTTGCGGATACGCGGCATAAAGTTCTTCTGTCAATCGGGAGCTTTCTTCAAAAAACTGCAAGCCCTGTTGCAAGTTCCCCAACGTAGTGTGCGTTTTGCCGAGCTTTTCGTAAGCAATGGCCAGCCCGTTTTTGAAGGAAACGTTTTGCGGATAGTCGGCGTAGAGTTCTTTAAATAATTTAGTAAAGTCTTTAAAGAACTGCAAGGCCTGTGGCAAATTTCCCAGCGTGGTGTGCGTTTCGCCGAGTTCACCATAAGCAATGGCTAGACCGCTTTTGAAGCCCACATTGTCGGCATGTTCAGCAAAAAGTGCCGATTGGATGTCGGCCATTCTTTGATACATACTCATTGCTTTGCCGAGGTCACCAGTAGCCATGTAAAGCTTCCCCACATTTTGGCAAAGTTTACCCAATTCATAATCATTTCGGTTCCACACTCCAACGACGGCTTCGGCGTAGCGGGCAAAAAGGGTGGAGTGCTGGTAATTATCAAGGTGTAATACCTCCAGGTCTAATTCCTTAATCAAAGCGTTTACCAAGGGCAGTCCATCGTCCAGCAGGTCGGGGTTTTTCTGCCGTACCACTTCCTGAACCACCGGGCTACATTTGAAAGTGGCAGCGGCTTTATTATAAGCGATCCAGCCTTTTTGGGCCAGTAAGATTAATTGACTATCCAGATCAGCCTGGCCTAGTATTAGTCTTTCCAGCATGGTAAAGGGGAGACTTTCGGCGGGCAGCAGCGCAAAAACCGAGAGCAAGAACACTTCTGCACGGCTTAGTTCACCCAGATCGTACATGGCGGCAATGATGGCCTTGGGGTCTTCCTGGCGCATGGTGCCCCGGCTTTGGTAGTCGGTGCGTACGCTCTGGGTGTGGGAAAGTTGCAGTACGCCCTTCTTTTGCAGGTCGGCCAGCAGATCGGGGAGGGCGTAGCGGGTTTTGAGGCCGGTGTTGTGCAGGGCGAGGTTTTTGGCCAGCAACTCGACGATCAAAGTATTGCCATCCACGGCAGCATGAATGTCCCTGAATATCGCCGCTTCGGTCTGCGGCTGGAACTGCGGGTAGTGGTGCTGGAACAGTTGGAGGGCTTCCTCCGCCGATAAACCTTCGATACGGTGGGTATGCGCTGGGCCGTAGTCGGTGATGCGCGTGGTGAGCAGCAGGTGGAAATTGGGTAGTTGGCGCAGGCGTTGGTCGTTGGTTTGCAGGTCGGCCAGTTCGTTGGCATTATCTATCACCAACAGGCAGGGGCGTTGCAAATCGGCCAAAGCCGTAAGCAGCCGGGGCAGCCTTTGGTCGGTGGGCATCCGCTCATCGAATTTCAAGCCGAGTGGCTCCGCCAGCAACAGCAACGCGGCAGCCAGGTTCTTTTCGCTCAGCACCCAAGCGGTGTGGGCGTATTCCTGCTGATATTCGAGGTAATATTTGGCCGCCAGCGTGGTCTTGCCCACGCCACCTTCACCATTGACGAGCAGCAGCAGGTGTTCGCCGGAAAAAAGCCGGTCGTGGATGGTTTGCAGGTCGGTTTCCCGGCCCAGAAACACTTCGGAGCGGAAGGGTGGGGGCGTGAGGGAACGGGGAATTTCCTGCTGGTCGTAGGTAATGAAGGTTTGGAAAGTATGATGGTCGCCAATACCAATATTTGCGCCCGCCGTCAGAGTCGCGTCCTCCACTGCGTTTCGTTTGGTAGAAATTTCTATCGGCGCAGGCGGCGCTTCCTTCTTTTCGGGAAAAATACGAAAGACAATTCCGGTCAGCAGTGTCCCTCCGGCAACCACCATACCGATCAGCGGTTCTATTTCCCAGTGCTGTCGGTACCATTGCCAGCATAGCACCAGCGTAATGCCAGTGACCACTATGGTAATGAAGTTTTCAAAAAAGTTACGCATTGGGCATCAAGGTAGCGGGTTCGCAGACTGACTTTACCAGCAAAGAAAGTTCATCTGCTCCGATTTACCTTATAGAATTACAATTTATACCTTCATCTGCGGCTTCGTGTAGCAAAAAATGGGCGTTGGAGGTTTAAAATGCGGCATTTAACCATAGGAACGTGCAAAAAACAAGATAGCGGAAACAACCTTACCTGAGTGGTCATTCCGACGTAAGGAGGAATCTGCTAATGTGTTGATTATCAATCCTACGTAACGAGATTTCTCCTGCCGTCGAAATGACATCCAGATGTAGGAAATGGGTACTTATTTCTCAATCATTCCATAATTCGTTTTAGTGAAAATGGTAATCGGCCTATCACCTTGTTTTTCTTACGCGGCACACTTTTTTACACGTATTAGCACCCTACCTTTTGTGCAGCTGCCCCTCATCAGGATACAGGCGTATATTTGCTGCGCAGTCATTAATTTTTTGTCTATTTTTTCAATAAAACACAACGAAAGTGAAAAAAACAACACTGTTAGGCGTTTGGATGGATCATTCCAACGCATACGCCATGACTTATGTCAATGATTCGATCATTAGCGAAGACATTAATTCGACCTTCAGCAGCCAGGACCGCGAGGCAGCCATGAGCCGGAGTGAAAATGTGGCGCATAACAAAGAGCAGCAACAGCAAGGCAGCTATTACAAAAGGATAGGCGAGGTCATTAAAAATTACGAAAAAGTGGTGATTTTTGGCCCAACGGATGCCAAAAACGAGTTAGCCAACATTTTGAAAGAAGATCATCATTTTGACGCCATTGAAATAGAAGTAAAATCGGCGGATAAGATGAATGAACATGAAATGCAGACTTTTGTCAAAAACTATTTTAAGTCTGAATAGTCGTTGACAGTATGTGTTTTTAGATGAAGGCTGATTAGAACCGAGGCAGGTTTTAATCAGCCTTTTTACATGGTCAGGCTTAATTCTTCTCCATATTCCCGCAGGCTTTCCCTGATCTTTTCCAGTTTGGAAGCGGCGATCAGCCCTTTAACGAAGTAGAAAACGATGATCGCTTTCAGGATAATTCCTTTGGCCAGGGTTTCGGGCATCAGCAGGGCATAGACTATTACTTGTAAAGCGTACATGCTCGCGCCAATAATAAGGGCCGTTTTGGCATTGCGACTCATGTACCACGCGCAGCCCGCATACACGCCCACCAGAATAAGGCCTTCCAGCCACACGTCCTGCGCTTCGTGTTTGGAGAAACCGATGATCATCCCTGCTACATTGGTAATAATTAGCAGAAACAAGGCCAACCGGGCTTTCCCGAGGTCTTTTCTTAATAAACTCGCATCGTATTGCAGCAGCGAGATGGCTGATTCGTCTTCGGGTGACTGGTGTCGGATACCGGCATCAAGGATTTCCATACAGTTTTGGTTTTGAATGATGGGGCGAAAATAGATTAATAATGCAAATAATAGGCTTAATAGCCCCGGCAGGGGCAGAATGTTGGTAGTAACGTTCGTAATGATGCTTCCGTAAGCCCCGGCAGGGGCGCAATACGTACGCTATTGCGCCCCTGCCGGGGCTCACGAGCGGATACAATCATCTGACTACCAACATTTCGCCCCTACTGGGGCTTTTACATCATTAAAAGGCGGTCGTAACCCATGATTCCCATTAATAACAGCATTTATTAATGCCGTATCACCAGCACCCGTTCTGCGTCGCCGCAACGCAGCACATACACCCCGGCTGGCCAGTCGGCAGTCGGCAAAGTCAAGCCTTCCGTGTAGGGTACCGACAGCTTCCGCTGACCAAGCGCATTGAATACTTCTACCGGGTGCCGGGCGGCGGCGGGCAACGTAATTCGCACACTTTGATCGGCGGGATTCGGCACCATTTCCAGCATTTGCGCCAGGGCATTTTCCTCTGTAGTCCCCACAGATTCGTTGTTATTGTAGCCGAAGGTCGGGGTCTGTATGACAAAAGGTCCGGTGCCGTTGGGTACCCGCGCATAGCCTTGATCCGCTTCCTGCGCCTCAAAGACAACCTCATCTTCCAGTTGCAATTGCGTATTCAGCAAGGCCAGCGTTTCGCCGCCAGCCGCCAGTTTGAAATTAGCGTGCAGTGGCCCCTGTGAGCTGTCCTCGTCCGCCCAGAGGATGAGGTAAGTATTTGGCGCGATGATCGTGCCCGCCGGGAATGCCCATTTGTCGAGGTTGTCGGGATTGTCGGTAATGTACCAGCCGCTGATATCCACGGCGGCACTGCCAGTGTTGTAGAGTTCAATCCAGTCTTCAAATTCCCCGTTTTCGTCGGTTGCCGTGACCTGGTTGGAAGCCATCAACTCATTGATAACCACCGTGCTGGCTCCTGCGGAAGGCGGCGAAACTTTATAAATGAACACGTCATGTTCCGCGCCCACGGGCAAATAACTCACGCTTTTCGCGGTGTTGGCACTGGTTGCTTCTACATAGTAACGCACCCAATTGCCCGCTGCCTGCGCCGGAATGGTCGCCCCGAACACCCCGTCGCCCGCGTTGCCATCGTCATGCTGCCCATCGTCCAACATGGTAGCGGCGGTAAAATTGCCCACCAAACCAGTCGTATAAAAGAGCGTCACGTGGTCAATGCCGTTGGTCGAAGTGACCGTAGTCCGTACATGCACTTCCTCTAAAGACGTGGGCGTGGCCCATTCCTGGCCCTGCACATAGTGCGCGGCGGTGGCAATAGTCGGCGCGATTTGCTGCATTTCAACGTTGTTCAGCAAGTAATTCCGGCGCGTGGTGATGTAGTTTTTCAGTTCGGTTACTTCGGAGGTAAACTGGGTGTAGGTATAGAGTTTCTTCGGATCGGCCTGTACCAGCGCGGCAATTTGCTGGGCATAGCCATCCAGGGCCGCCAAGGTCGCTACGGGATCAAGCTCTTCCTGCACAATGGTCCGCAAATGCGCTAAATAACGCTGACGCAGCGCAGGCACGGCCAGCACCCGATTGAGCAGCGGATAATCGGCGTCATTGGCATGATAGAATGGCGTCCATTGCTGGGCGAAACTGGTTTCCATCGCGCTATTGCCATCGTATTCGATGGGCGTAATACGGCCGGTTTCGGCTTCCCAATAGAGATAATAGTCCATTTTTCCTTTAAAAACATAACTGTCATCGTCGGTAAAAGCGATTTCGCTGGCCAAATACCAGAGGGTGCGATCCAGGTCCATATAAGTGGATAATTCGTTTTGCAACTGACCCAACGGGGTGTTTTCCAGCACATTACAAGTAGCGATGAGGTCGCTCCACGGGTCGGTTTTGTCCGTGCTTTTCAACGTATAATATTTCTTGTATTCCGTGGAGTCGGTACCGAGGTAGTTGAGCGCGGCCGTGCCATCGCCCCAACCACCACCAGGGCCACCAGGGCCAGGCCCACCTCCTGTACTGCCCGCAGGCTGGTCAGCCCGCCAGTTGGTGCCATTGTTACTCATAAACCATTCCTCGTAGAAATCGCCGTTGAGCTGCTGCACATTGGGATAAATGCCCCAGTATTCGTCGTTCAGATAGAGCTGTACAAAACTGGCTTTGGCCGCCGGAATATGCCGGCGAATTTGATGCAGGTAAAAGAATTCGCGCAGAAAAGACGCATCCTGAAAGCAATTGTTGAGGTTGAAAGTCTTATAGCCCATCCACTTTTCGTAGTCGGTTGCGTAGCCAAGGGACAAATTAAAAGACTTTTTGTCTTTGTTCTGGGTCTGTTGGTAGGAAGTCATGCCCTTGAACCGGACGCCCACGCTATCAAACACCTGCCCCTCCACGGTCATCGTGGCGGGAATATCGGTGTGGCTCTGATAGTTCTGGGTGAGTAATGTCCAGTAATTGGACTGATCAAAATCCAGATGGATTGTACGTATTACTGACTCGTCATACAGTCCGGTAGTGGCTTGGCCGCCGGTAAATAACTGGTGCCCATCGGACGAAAGGTACATTTCCGGTGGCAGATTTTGGGCGGCCAGCAGGAGCGGCCAGCAGCAGCATATTGTCAGGATTGGCTTCATCAAAATAACAGTTTAAAGTGAAAAAAAAGCGATGTGCCGGGTTTCGCGACATCGCTCTATCTAACCAGACGTAAAAATACACAGGGTAGTTGCGGATACCGAATAAGTTATTTTGCTGTTTGTCAGCGACAGGCAGTGTTGTAAGTTTGCCACTACATCACGGCCTTATGGAAAATACGATGCTATTGGTCTATTTGGCTGCTTTTTCGGTGGTATTCGCTGGGGCGTTAATCGTGGTTTTCTTGTTTTTTTAGCAACTTCCCTGAATTTCAACCAGCAGAATACCTTTTTTCCAGAACCATTTTCGGAGAAACATGATTTTTTCCAACCGTGCTGCTCTATAAATTCTTTCTACTTCTGGCGTCCATGTTTCTCCAATTTTCACTTTGTTCTTTGTACTAAGATATTTTAAAAATTGCTCTCGGTTAATAGGAAATTTAAGTCGGGCGAGTCGCTTTAATTCGGCCATATTTATGTGAGCGTTATAATTATACAAAGCATATCCGCCATCGGGTCCAAAATTTTCGTACGATAGGGTGTATTGATCGGGATTATTGGAAGAGAAGAAGAGGCTGTTCCAATATTTTCTATGCTGAATAGTATCCAACATATCTTTTGTACCCTCAATCATTCCAGAAGCTGTCCAAGGTGGTTGCGCTTTTTGAAACACCATTTTCAAAATATGCTTGGAGTCTAATAGTACGATATCCGCCGGAATGACCCAGACATACTTTTCAGGGTCTTCATTGGAGCGTTTATGAATAGGACGTAAATAGGCATAATGGATGTTTTTATAAACAGTTACAGCGGACTTCAGTTCCTGCTCTTCTCTTTTAAAAATAGTAAAGATGCCTGCATTATTATAAAGGTTTTTATTGCGTTCCGCTTCTTCATATTCAGTACACACAACAAAGCAGCCATTAAATACGGCCCCATTTTTCAAATAAAACTTCGTGTGATAAACGACACAACTTTCTAAATCGGCTTTTAAGGCGGAGGTAATCAAGGGAAGTAGCAGGATAAAAAGCAGTAGTTTCTTCACGTCATTATTTTTGGTGAAAAGAATGATCCAAAAGTGCGCTGCTTTACCTGGCTCGGTAGTGGCGCATGAGTATTCGCCGGGATGTTTATAGTATTCGTACTTTATATGCTACATTTTTTTCAAAAAATCCCTGGTCGCCTGCGTCCACACTTTATACCCTTTGGCATTCAGGTGCAATTTATCATCGGCCAATAAGTCGCCGTTGGGCCGACCTGCGGGAGTGAGTAACAAATTATAAGCATCTATAAAATAAGCCTTTTTACGATGCTTTTTGCAGTATTTTCTGAATAAGTCATTGAGTTGTCGTTGTTGGGGCATTGATTTTTCCCGCGCCAGACTGGGCCGCAGGGTGTAGATCGCTACTTTGGTATGCGGCAGTTTTTGTTTTACTAATTTCATAAAAATCTGGTAATCCGCAAACACCTGCTCCGGGGATTTGCCGCTGTTCAGATCGTTATCGCCTTCATACAGCAGAATCCACGACGGAGCAAGCGGCACCACCACCCGGTCGAAATAATACACCGCATCCGACATCTGTGAGCCGCCGAAACCGCGATTTACGACCTTATAATCTGCCAAATCTTCCTTATACGTTGTCCAGAGTCGCATAGTAGAACTGCCATACAAGAGAATCTGGCCCTGCGCCGGTTTTTCCAGCGAATCCAGTCGCTCGAAGGCGCGAATTTCTCCTTCAAAAGGCAATTTGTTTTGTGCAAACAGGCAGTGACAAAACAGCATTAGAAATAGTAGAAAATTATATTTTCTCATAAGGGTTGTTGTGATGTAACTTGTTGATAATCAATTGCCATGTTTTTTGCCCAACTTGGAGATTCTATAATTTCTAGCGAAGACACTATAAATTGGCTCTCCTATCAGTATGGCAAATTTTGACAAGTCGTTGATTATCATA
>JANPIV010000098.1:0-6144 GCA_031425155.1 Saprospirales bacterium
TCGACTTCCACTTTTTTCCCCCAGTTCCACTGGGGGCTATTCATATTCGACCCCTTCGGGGTCTATTGCGTTGATTATCAATGATAAATCCTGATTGACCCCAGCCTATCCAGAGACTGGCAACTTGTGTACATGCCATAGGTTTTTGAAACCTCATAGGTCTTGATTTGGCAAATGATCAATGCCACTACTTCCTTATTTACTCTTAAACCTTGCTGTATGCGCCTTTTCTACCACTGCCTGTTCATACCTGCCCTGCTCTGCCTGCCCTTTTTCATCCAGGCCCAGGCCTATTTTCCCGCCGATACACTGTATGGTCTGCAATGGGAAAATCTGGATTTCCCGGTTGGCCGGGTGCTTAGTTTTGCCAAAAGCGGGAATACACACTTCGCGGTGACCCGCCGGGGGCTGTTTATGTCCTTTGATGGTGGACAAAACTGGAAAATACACCCGCAGTTTGGCGAGACGGGCAGCGTCATCAAAGTGGTGGCCAGCGGCGATGTGGTGTTTGTAGAAAAGGAACGCACCGTCATTAATACGAACAGTTATATAGAGCGCTATCGCGATTTCTATCGCTCTGCCGATCAGGGAGCCACTTTTTCGCTGTCTATTTCTTTGGACAACAGTTTTGATTACTTTGACTGCATCCATACGGTGGGCGGCATTTATGCCAAAAACGACAGCACATTTTTTATTCCCTGGTTGAATGGACATTGCGATCTGGCTTCCAATAAATTTGAGCGCATCGTCTATACCAACGACCGGGGCCTGACCTGGCAAACCCGCCAGAACATCGGACGGTATGGCTATTCGATGCAGGATAGTCTTGTGCTTGGCTATACCCAGGAGGGGGCAGTGATCCGAATATGCAGCAGCACGGCGGATGATTTTTCGGGCACGGTCAGCACCACTATTCCTGCTCCACCCGGCTTTAATAGTCTCAATAACAACGTTTTACTGCTTGTAAAACAACAGAATAACACCCTGTTTCTTACCGTGCAACAACAGCTTTATCAATCTACGGATGACGGGCAAACCTGGACCGATGACTCCCTGAATATTCCCGGTGGTCGGCTCCATTTTGCTTTTCTGCTGGATGGTCAGATTTATACAGGCACCGATCAGGGCATTTTCAAAGCCGATCCGGCCACGCCATTAGCGACGACCAACATATATGCAGCCGGGGCGGGCCACAATTTTTCGTTTCAAAAATTTGGTGCGGAACTGTGGAACAATGATTTATCCGGCATCACTTATCGCTCGGACGATGCCGGGCAGACCTGGGTAGAACGCAGTCGCGGACTGGGCCACGAAACAGCGGGCATTCGGGAGTGGTGCGACTACCTGGTGGTGTCGCCCGGCGTACAGAACGACTCCATCAAATACCGCAGCCAGACCGGCGGGCAGTGGGAACGCCTGACCAGTGCACCCGGGGTAGGCACTTATTTTTCCAATTATCTGGGGGAAACGGACGACTGGCTGTTTATGAATGTCCAAAACACGATCCGGCGTTCGGCTGATTGCGGCCTGACCTGGGAGGATTGTCCGGCGCAACTGACCGGTATTTCTACCCCAACCAACACGGGGCCTCTTTACGCTGCTTCCAATAATGGACGGTTTTACTTATACTGTCTGTATAACACCCTGAGAACCATCTGGCATACCGCCGATGGGGGTGCCAGTTGGGCGACCATCCAAGTCCCGGCCAGCTCCCAAACGCCGAATAGCATTCGCCAACTGATTCTCCACCAAGACACCTTGCTGGTGGTGCAAGACGCTACCATCGCCCGCACCACCGATCTTGGGGCCACCTGGACGACTATCAACCTGCCCTCTACGGTCATCAGTGCTTACGGCTCGATCCGGCAACACGGGCAAAAGTTGCTGTTCACGTCTCCCCCGGAGAAGCTCAAACTCATGGTCAGCAGCGACGACGGGGCTACCTGGACCCAAACCTGCGCCGATTTTTATGACTACGGTGCATCGTCTTATCCCAGCCATACGCCCATCAAATACGTGAAAGACGGAGTTATTTTTATCCATGCCGCGCATGGTTTGTATCTCTCCAAAAACGACGGGGTAAACTGGATGCGGCTGGCCGATTTGCCGTTTGTTGGTGAATTTCCAGCGGCGGCGGTGCCATTGGAAGGTGGCTACGAATATTTGCTGAAAGACGATTATCTCTACGCTTCCACTTTTCGACAGGGCTTATGGCGCACCCCCTGGCAGCCCATTCTGGATGCGCTGAATACCACCCAGGGCGACTACGGTCAGGTGGAAGGCCGGGTATTTTTCGACCGTGATCATGATTGCACGTTCAGCGCGGGCGATCAACCGCTGGGCGGGCGCGTGGTGCGCCTCACGCCGGGCAACTTTTATACCGCCACGGCACCCGATGGTACGTATCGTTTTGCGGCCCCCACGGCTACCTATCAGGTCGAAACGGTGCTGCCCGATAATACGCAGGATGTGTGTAATGCGCAACAAAATCAAACAGTTACGCTAACGGCGGGCAGCACGGCTGCGGCGATTTTCCCGGTGTTTGTGGTGCCCGGCACCTTCGATTTATGTCTGAATTTGTTCCGTACTCAACCGCTGCGGGTGGGTTTTGAAACCGCCTTTAAGGCCAATGTAGTCAATACCGGCAGCGAAACGGTGAGTAATGCCCCGCTGACTTTCCAGTTCGATCCCACTGTATTAAACTTTATAGAAGCCAGTCTGCCCGTGCAAATTAATGGCGGTACGCTGACCATTCTGTTGCCCACTTTGCAGCCCAATGAGACGGTAAATATTGTTTTTCATTTTGAAATACCCATGACGATCACGCTGGGTACCCCGGTGGATATAAGTGCCTCGATAGCCCTGGCCAACGATGCCCATCCCGGTAACAACACCGTGGAACTAAACGACGTGGTGACGGGTGCCTACGATCCCAATGACAAAACCGCCTATCCCGCCGAGGCTTTGACCCCCGGTAGTCCGCACCCGCTGCTGTACGTGATTCGCTTCCAAAACACCGGCACGGACACTGCTTTTAATGTGGTAGTGACCGATACGATTGATCAAAAACTGGATTTGCTCAGCCTCGAAACGATCAGTGCCAGTCACGCTTATACGTTCTCCATGCATCCCAACCGGGTGGTGAAATGGACGTTCAAAAGCATATTACTGCCCGACAGTACGATCAACGAAGCCGAAAGCCACGGTTATATTACTTTCAAAATCAAGACCTTACCGCTGGCCGATCAGGAAATAATCAGGAACCACGCCGATATTTTCTTCGATTTCAACGAGTCGGTACTGACCAATACGGTGGAAGTAGAGATCAAAAAACTGCTGGTGCAGCAGAGCAATCCGTGGCTCGAAACCGGGATGGTACGCGTGGCCCCCAATCCGGCGGCGGAGGGTGTCTGGATCACTATTTTGCCCGCCGCGACCTCCGCTTTGGTGGGCCCAAACTGGTCTTTATACAACCTCACCGGCCAGTTGGTCAGCACCGGAAAACTCACTGGCCGGGAGACTTTTTTGCCGCGTCATGATTTGGCGGACGGATGTTATTTCTTGAAGATCATGGGGCAGGGAGAAGTGGTAAGGGTGGTGTTTGGGCATTGAGAATGCGAGTGTTTGAGTATTCGAGTATTTGATTAAAATACTTGATAATCAGGCAATTGAGCGAATCAACTCTGTGAGCCTCCATTTTTCTCAGTGAGCCTCTGTGAAATAAGTGTCACACAGGCTCACTGAGTATTTTGAGGCTCACAGAGAAATATTAAACATTCGTTGTTTTTAAAATGGAGGATTGCCCGTTTCTGGTGGTTCAAACTTTCGCGTTCTTTACGCCTCATTGTCCACATTAATCACATTGACCACATTAAGTATAAATATGCGTCCACCCTCCACCTTCGATTGGTTTGTTTTAGTGTTTCTGGGGGCGATGTGGGGCGCGTCGTTCATTTTTATCAAACATGCCGTGCAGATCTTCGATCCGCTGCACATGTCCATGTGGCGGATGGTGATGGCCACGCTGATCTATTTGCCCATTGCGGCGGCGTATTGGTCCAAAATAGACTGGCGACGCTGGCGACCGCTGGTAGTGGTGGCTTTTTTCGGGTCGGCGATCCCTAATTTTCTATTCGCGGTAGCGCAACGTCACGTCACGAGTAGTCTGGCGGGAATGCTGAATTCGCTCACGCCGCTGTTTACGCTGATATTGGGCGTTAGTTTTTTCCGCATGACTTTTACCCGCAATAAGTTGATCGGGGTAGCCCTGGGGCTGACCGGCGCGGTGATGCTGATTATGTTCAACAGTAAAAGCGGCGTGGAAGGCAACGTCTTTTTTGCCAGTCTGTGCGCACTGGCGACGGTCTGTTACGCCATCAATGCCAACACGGTCAACACCTGGCTGCGCGACCAACCGGCAGCGGGCATCGCTTCGGCGGCCTTTGTGATTACCGGCCCAATTTTCATCGTTGGCCTGTGGGTGACGGGTGCCTGGGATGCGGTTTGGCAGCATCCTGAGGCGTGGCAAGGTCTGGGTTACGTGTTTTATCTGGCGGCCATTGGAACCGTTTTCGGGTCCATTCTATACTTCTGGTTGTTGCAGCGCACGAGTGCCATTTTTGCGACTTCCGTCACTTATTTATTGCCAGTGACGGCTATTGCGCTGGGAGCCTTCGATGGCGAGGCCATTGGCTGAATGGATTTGGTGGGTACGGTGGTGATATTGGCGGGTCTGTATGTGTCGCGGAAATGAAAAATCTTTGGCTGGTACCCAACGCCAAGCATATAATTGGCGTAATGAGGTAAACCGCGCTTCCCCATGATTAAGAAATGTATTCTTCTGGTGTTTTTCACTTTTGGGCTTTCTTTGCTCTATCTCTGCTGTTGTAGTGGTTACCTGCCACATTTTGATTACGAGAACCTTGATGTTGGTTTCTATGATCGGTCGCAGCAATTCCCCCATGATTCCATGACAGTTTTTTATGTGGAGCCAGATACAGTTCAGTTTTTGGCGGGTACTTATCTGCCAACAGTCAGTAATCCGGTTTTTGGGACCAGTTGTCCTGAAAGCGGAGAAGAAGGCCCTAAATATAACCTCACGGAAATCGACATTACGGCAGATCAGGATTTAGATGCCGATCATCCGGCCGGTGCTTCACTCAATGACTTATTCTATCATTTGAGTGGGGATAGTATTTACAATTTAAAAGGTAATTTACCTATTTACTTCGATTTTTATTACCCCTACGACTTTTTGTTGATCGGTACCCCTTTTGTGGCCGCCGACACCTCCCAAACTTTCACCTTGAAGGTCCGTGCCAATAAATCGGATGGTTCTACTGTGGAAGGGCAATTGCAGGGCGTTAAATTCCAATAGGTCTACTAATTCTCTGATTACAAAACTGCTTTATGAAAAATCCAACCACTAAAATCGCTTTTCTTTTTGGTCTGTATATTGTGCTGCATTTTGTGGCTGCTTGCGACCCTATTTGTAGTTGTCCTAATGTAGAGTTTCCATTCTTTGATTATCGGGCTTTAAAAGCAAAAACGAATAATCCCATTACTGACAATGCATTAAAAATAGACATTAGTCTTGATTCTGTTTCTTTCCTGGTTGAGGCAGCTATGCAGCGCGGTTCGGGATTTATTACTTCTGCGTCTGCCTGTGATTGTGATTTTAATGGCAATAGTGGCGATAAATTTCCGGTAGTGGCACTAGATGTGTTTGCAGACCGAAACTTTAATAGTTTGCTGCCACAGGATAGTTCCCTTATTTCATTGTTTGAAATCAACGGGGTGAACATTAGCACAGATGCGCCCACCAACATCTCTGGGCCGCTTTTTGGCCAATTTGGTCGGCCGGTCAGGCTTAGCACAAGCAGTCAGCCCGAGGACCCAAGCCAACCATATGTTTTCACGGTTCGGGTAATTAAAAGCAATATGGATACCGTCAGCATTCAGACCGACACTATTCGATTTCAATAGTTATCGAAATAATCATTCCTAAGAGGCTGTTTTAAAACCTATTTTTGACGATTTAGCATTATTCTGATGGATGCTATGTAAATCATGCTTTGGCTATTTCTGGGGCAGAATTCGTAATCTTTACTTAATCTTCTAGCATGATTGAACCATCCAAATGTT
>JANPIV010000099.1:0-40449 GCA_031425155.1 Saprospirales bacterium
GCGGGGGCCACTACGTAGCCGGACTGCCCATGGGTCACGATCTCCGGCAGACCGCCCACCCGGGTAACGACCATCGGCTTATCGAAGTGATAGGCAATCTGCGAAATGCCGCTCTGGGTAGCGCTTTTATACGGCTGGACCACCAGATCGGCGGCGGAGAAATAGACCCGTACCTGTTCGGCGGGGATAAAATCGGTGTGCACATGCAGCGCGGGTCCTAAGTTATTCGCATCAATAATTTCTTGATACGTGCTCCAGTCGTCGTAGCATTCGCCGGCGATGAGCAGGTGGACCGGTTTGCCTTGCACCGTTCGCTGCCGGGCCAGGGCCTCCAGGAGCAAATCCAGCCCTTTGTACGCGCGGATAAATCCGAAAAAAAGCAGCAGCGGTACCTCTGCCGGTATACCGAGCTGGCGCCGGGCCTCGGTTTGCGCCATCGGTTCGCCGTAATTATCGTAAATCGGGTGGGGGGCGTAGTCTACCGGTTTGGAAGTGGTGAACTGCCGTATTTCTGCACCGACCGAGCGCGACATGACCACAAATTCGTCGCAGGCCTGCACAAAATAGCGGGCAAACCAGTAGTCGCCCGGACGTTTCTCGTGCGGTATGATGTTGTCCACCAGTGCGGTGACCTTGATCTCTCGCCCGGCGAACCAGCGCATGGCCCGCAGCGCGGTGCCCAGTGCCGGCCCCATAAAAGGCAGCCAGAAGCGCACGATCACCCGGTCAGGCTGCTCGCGGGCCATCGCTCGTCCCACGGCAATCCAGTTAAAGGGGTGGATGGAGTTGAGTTTTGTTTTAATGATCAGATCGGGCGGCGGAGGATCATCGGTGTACTGGGTTTTGCCTGGAAAAAGAAAGCCGGGGTACTGCAGCGAAAAAGAGTACATCACTACCTGATGCCCCTGCGCCTGCAGGGCCTGCGCCAGCCGTTCGGAGGAAGCCGCAATACCGCCGCGCAGGGGATGGGCCGGGGAGAGCAGGATTATTTTCACCCTCATATTTCCTTTTCAATCAAATACACGTTCCGGATGGCCGAGTTCCGGTTGATCATTTCGGCCAGAAAACCGGTCATGAACAGCTGGCTGCCCACGATCAGGGCCAGGATGCCGAAGTAAAACAGGGGACGGTCGGCAATACCGTATTCGTTATAGATCATTTTGGCCACTGACAAGTAGGTCAGAATACCGAAGCCGATGAAAAAGAACAGCACGCCCAGCGTACCGAACAGGTGCATGGGCCGCTTGCCGAACTTGCCGACGAACGAAATACTGAGCAGGTCGAGGAACCCATTGACGAAACGCTCCCAGCCGAACTTGGTGACGCCGTACTGGCGGGCGCGGTGCTCCACCACTTTTTCGCCGATGTTGGTAAAGCCCGACCACTTGGCAATGACCGGAATGTAACGGTGCATTTCGCCGTACACCTCGATGGTTTTCACCACCTCGCGGCGATAAGATTTGAGGCCGCAGTTAAAATCGTGCAGATAAATACCGCTCATCCAGCGGGCGGCCGCGTTGTACAGTTTGGTGGGAATGGTCTTGGTGAGCGGATCGTAGCGTTTCTGTTTCCAGCCGCTGACCAGATCGTAGCCGTCCCGGGTAATCATGCGGTAAAGTTCCGGTATCTCGTCGGGGCTGTCCTGCAGGTCGGCATCCATGGTGATTACCACTTCGCCACAGGCGGCTTCGAAACCGGTCTGCAGGGCGGCACTCTTGCCGTAATTACGCCGGAATTTGACGCCCCGCACCCGCGGATTGGCCGCTTGCAGCGCCTCGATTACCCGCCAGGAGCCGTCGGTGCTGCCATCGTCAATGAACAGGATCTCGTAGTCGAGCCCCTGCTGTTCGGTTACCCGCCGGATCCATGCTTCGAGTTCGGGGAGGCTTTCGACCTCGTTTTTGAGCGGGATGATAATGGAAAGGTGCATTCTGGAGTTAGATTATAAGTCAAAATTTGTCAATGGCAAAGGCCGGATTTGCGTTTTTGGCGGTATCTGCGGATTACGTTCCGTATAAATGGGCAGTAAAGGTTCCGAATCTTTACTGACCATCGTCGCCTGTTGCTGGGAAAACGATTTTTGCCGCAGCATCGTCGTCCAACGCGTAAATAACTGTTCCTGCTGCGTGGGGCTGAGTTTCGATTTTTCGGTATAAAAACCCTGCGCTTCCCGCTGCCGCCGCGCCTCGAACAAGGTAACCGCACAAGCCACCGAGATGTTGAGACTTTCGGCAAAACCAGCCTGCGGAATGGCAAAATTGCCATCGGCGAGGGCCAATGCTTCGGCACTCAAGCCATCATCTTCATTACCAAAAAGCAGGGCAGTGGGTTGGGTCAAATCCATCGCATACAGCGAACTGCTGCGCTCGCCCAAATGCGTGGCCAGAATGCGCCCATAACGTTCGCGGACGCGCCGGAAACATTCTGCCAAATCCTCAAAATGATAGACATCTATCCACTTGAACGTGCCGCCGGAAGTCTTTTTGCCCAGGATGAGTCCACGTTTATCCAGATACTGTTTGGTATAGACGACGAATACCTCGCGCACCCCCACCGCGTCGCAGGAGCGCAGGACTGCCGAAATGTTGAGTGGATCGAAGATGTTCTCCAGGATCACCGTCAGATCGGGTTGCGATTGTCGGATGACATCGCGGAGTTTTTGTTCGCGGGTGGCGTTCACTGATTAGTTAATATTAGGGAGGATTCGAGTATTTGATCAAATCCTCGCATCTTCAAATCCTCAGACAATTTTAATTTTCAACCGGCACAAAACCATATTTGTCGAACTTCAAAATATGCACAAACGTGTTTTCCAGATAGTCATATTGATTCGTGCGGTCGTCGGGAACGGTGGTGGTATAGACCGGCGCAAAGCGCAAATCGCCGCGCAGCCCGCGAAAAACCTGGCCCTGCAATCGGCCCGGAAAGGATAATCCGTACTGCATCAACATTTTACCCGTAAACATCGTGACATCATAACCATTAAAACCGTCTTCTTCAGGTAAGGTGCCCGTGGCCTCATAAAATGTTTGCTGGAAGGTTTTGATGGTGGGCGCGCTGTAATCCAGGTAAGCAGCCGCGCTGATATGTACATTCAGGGCGGTCAAATATTCCGGTTCGATGGCCTCAAAACCCTGCCATTGCGGCATACCATATACTTCCACGCGATTGGAGCCTTTTACCGCTTTCAGATTGCGCAGAAAAGCCATGACAAAATCCTGGCTGGCCCAACTGGGCATCACGAATACAGCGGTTCTACCGGGCCGCAGGTATTTGCGCAGGTCAAATTTATCAAATGAAGTCGTGGCATCCGGCACGATCAATTCGGCGAAGCGGGTGCCGCCCGATACCAGGTTGGCCTGCTGAAAATACGCCAAGCGGTCAGCCTCTTTTTCCTTACACACCAGCGTCACGGCATCGGGCTGATTTTGCTGGCGGATATACTGCGTGATGGCCGCGCAATGCGCCTGCAACGAGGGGTTAATCTGAATAAAATCAGGGTTTTGGGTGGTCAAACCTGTGCTGGGGCTTTCGGGCGACACCACGATTTTGCGACGCACTTTGGCCCATTCTGCGAAGGAGCTAATGTGACTGGTGCGCACCGGCCCGATGAAAACCTGGGCTTTTTGCAGCCGGGAATCGGCCATTACCCTTTGAAATTCAGCGTCTTCGGCCTGGGTGTCATACACATCGGCCACGAGGTTGATATTTCCTTCCCGCGACAATTGTTCGAGGGCGATTTTAGCACCAGCGTAAAATTGAACGGCCAGTCGGCTTTTATCGGGTACGGTACCGCCGCTGGCCTGATTGGTCAAAAAAGGGAGCAAAAAGGCAATATGGTAGGTATCGCCGGGTCGGTAAGTCGGCTGCTCGCCCGGTCGGGTGGGGTTGATCTTGATCGGTGGTTTGGGATTGCTCGGTGTCCAGCGGATGGTATCCATTGGCGACTGCGGCTTGCGGTCGGTAGGGCGACCGGGCTGATTGGGGCGCACCGGACCGCCTACACGTTTGGGTGGGGTGCAGGCCAGCAGGCAAATAGCAATGGGCAATAGCGCAAACCAGGACGCACGTTTGCCAGTCTTTAAGATTTGAGTGAACGCATCTATTAGCGTTCCTTGAAAAAACAGGGGAGAGATGAATAATTTATTAGTAATCATGTTGTATCGCCGTTCGTTTTAGCCCCCTCCTACTCCCCCGTAAAGGGGGAGGGTACATCGAGATATGGGGAGATTTGTTCTTAATTCTTCGCCATTTTGCAAATTATGCGAATCATGGGTTCGATTACGTAAGCAACTGAATGCTAAGTACTTAGACCTTCCAGGTTTCAAAAACCTGGAAGGTCTGGTCACCAAAAGCGGGAGAATCAGCCCTCATTCTTAACCTATGATTCGCATAAATTACCTTTTGCAAGTTCCTTTTTTTCGGCGGCTGAACCCGCCGGTACGGTCATTACCCGCCCGCTTTTTTCACATTTTTATAGCCCAATGTGGTCAGAAGTTGAATCACTTTATCGCGGTGGTCACCTTGAATAATGATGATGCCATCTTTGGCATTGCCGCCGGTCGCGCACTTGTTTTTCAGCATTTTAGCCAGCTCATTCAGCTGGTCGTCGGGGCCAATATAGCCTTTGACGACGGTGGCTTCCTTACCGCCTTTCACGCGCTCGAGCCAAATGCGCAGCACCTGTTTTTCCACCGCCAATTCCTCGGTGGGTTCGTCCTCCGCCCGGAACTGGAAGTCGGGATTGGTCGAAAAAACCAGCCCGCCCGTGCTTTGCTTTTTGTTTTTACTCATGAAGATCTGCGTTTAATTAGTTGGTCGTAAATGCCACGCGGCCACTTTTCCCATTAACCTCAGAACAGGTCTTACTCCGAATCTTCCTCTATCCCAAAATGCGCATTATAAATCTTCCGCTTTTCCGGTGATTGGTATTTTTGGGGGTCGTCAAAGTAAAAATCGGGCAATCCGGCTTTCCGCAGGTGCGGTTCGCAGGGTTCATAAAAATCTTTGACTCCCACTACCTGTTTGTTGCGGACACACAGGCCATAATGAAAACCACATTGCCTTTTATTGACCCTTACTAATTGGCTCATTGCTTTTTCCACGCTTTCATGCATCCCTCTGGCCACTTGGTCGCCTTCTTCCTCCCAGAAAAAACAAAAATTTTCTGGACAGACGGTTATATCGGGTTGTTGATGACTTTTCTCCTTTTTCATATTGGTGCTTTTTAATTTTGTTAGGCCTTTTCATACAAAAAGGCATCCGCACCAACCTGATTCCTATCCCAAAAGTTCCAGTCGCTCAGTTTACCAAATCAGCAGTAATCAAGTAGTTCCCCAAGATCGTTATTTCGGCAACGGCACTAGTATCTTCAATGTCTTTGGTTTTATTTCAAAAATCAGGGGATCGTCCATCATCATTCCTTCCCCGTCGAGATGCACAAAATTCTCCCCTTCGCTGGTAATGCGCACCCGTTTAGCGGTGAAATGCGTCACAAAATCGGCATCATATATTTTATCATTGAGCATAGCGGGGACTGCGGCGAAGTACTGCCAGCGAGGCACATCTTTCAGAATCACGACCTCAAAATAGCCATCGTCCATCAGTGCATCGGGCGCAATTTTGAAATTATATCCATACATCGGCCCATTGGCCACAGAAATAGCAAAGCACTTTTCAGTGATGGTAATATCGTCCATTTCGATGGTGCAGACGCGCGGCACATAGGTCAATCCGGCCTCTACTGATTTCAAAAAATAGGCAATAAAACCGCGCCAGGGACTGTCTTTCATGCGCACCGAAACGAGGCCATCGAAGCCCAGTCCGGCGAGATTAATGAAGGGGCGGCCATTCAGCATGCCACAATCAATGGTCTGCACCACGGCGGAATTAAGTTTTTTGACCGCCTCGTCCACGTTGCGTCCGTAGCCGAGGTGCATAGCCAGGCCGTTGCCAGAACCCGCCGGAACGATGCCCATCACGACATTGGTGCCCAAGAGTGCTGCGCCGATCTCGTTGATAGAGCCATCACCGCCCACCGCGATGACCATTTCGTAATCTTCGGCAATGGCTTTGCGCACCAGTTCGGTTGCGTGTCCGGGCCGTTCGGTAAACCAAATGCCGTACTCAAATTTACGGTGATCCAAATGCTTATCCACGCTCTCGCTGATGCGCTTCTGCATGTTCGTGCCCGCCTTCGGATTAACAATAAAAACGACCCGTTTGGGGGCCATAAGGTCAGCTAAAAACGCGTTTTTAATGACCGGATGTGCTGCTTGCATAAAAGGATGTACGTATTTCTATGAAAATAGCGTAGGCTCAAGTTTGTGAAATGTGTTGGTTTTCATTGCTTCTTGCCATTTGCCATTTTGCCTTTTTACTTAACCGGGTTGGTCTTTCCGGGCACTCACATAAGTGCGCATTTTCTCGATCACCTGCTGCATATCGGCAGGCAATTCAGACTCAAAACGCACGTGCTCGCCCGTGCGTGGATGCGTGAAACCCAGCACTTTAGCATGTAAAGCCTGACGCGGCAGCAACTCCAGGCAGTTTTCAATAAACTGTTTGTATTTGGAGTAAAGCGTGCCTTTCAGGATTTGATTGCCGCCATAGCGGGGATCACCAAACAGCGTGTGCCCGATGTATTTCATGTGGACACGAATCTGGTGGGTACGCCCCGTTTCCAGGCGGCACTCGACCAGCGTACAGTAATAAAACCGTTCCAGCACTTTCCAGTGGGTGACGGCATATTTCCCATCTTCCCCTTCGGGAAAGACCATGAACAGGCGGCGGTCGTTCGGATTACGCCCGATATTGCCGCGCACGGTACCTTCATTGCCTTTCACATCGCCCCACACGAGCGCATAATAACGCCGTTCCATCGTATGATGAAAAAACTGGTTGGCCAAATGGGTCATGGCGTAGTCGTTCTTGGCGACCACCATCAGGCCCGTCGTATCCTTATCTATACGGTGGACGATGCCGGCGCGGTAACTCTCATTGCCGTCTTTTACGGGCAGTGCTTCGAGTTGCTCCTGCAAATGCCAGGCCACGGCATTGACCAGTGTGCCATTGGGAATGCCCACGCCTGGATGGACGGCCAAGTTGTAGGGTTTATTGACAATCAGCACGTCCTGGTCTTCATAGACAATGTCCAACGGAATATTCTGGGGAATAATATTATAGACTTCCTCCAGCGATTTCGGCAGCACTATGGTGATAACATTGCCCGGCTTGACCTTGTAATTGGGCTTCACCTCCTGCTCGTCCACTTTTACCGACCCGGCCCGGATGGCATTCTGTACCTTGTTGCGCGAACGGTGCGAAAGCCGGTCGGTAATAAATTTATCCAGCCGAATCAGGCCCTGGCCCGGGTCGGCGACCATCTGATGGCGCTCGAAATATTCTTCCGTGGGCGGAATATCCTCTCCATCGGTGGTATCTTCCGGGGGGGGCAAGGCTGCTGGCAACGATGCTTCCGGCAAGTTATTCGGGTCACTTTCTTCCTGACTCTGCGGTGCTTGGTTCATGGTACGGCATGCTTTTATAAGCTAAATGAGGCGCGAAGGTACGGATTTATACCCGCTACTTTTACTTTTTGGCGTTTAACCCTGCTTCCTTACCGACGACTAGATAAAACGGAAGATTAACCCAAAAATCACCCTCAATAATGCAACTTTGTGCTTTCAATTTGACTTTTACCAATCAAATACTTCTACCATGGAAAAACGCACTTTTCTCAAAACGGGCTTCTTTCTGGGCCTGGCCGCTGCCTCCACTTCGCTGCTGGATGCCTGTAAAACTGCCGCGAAAAGTACCACCCCCGCTGCCGCTGCGGTCATTCCGCCCCCGAAAATGAAACGCACTGGGCCGTTTACGCTACCGCCGCTGGGTTACGAAACCAGTGCTCTGGAGCCGCATATTGACAAAATGACCATGGAAATTCACCATGACCGGCACCATGATGCATACGTGAAAAACTTGAATGATGCGGTGAAAGACACTAAATATGCCGACTACGAACTGGAAGATATTGTTTCGCGCATCACAACTTCCGACGAAGACAAAAAGATCCGCAACAATGCGGGCGGCCACTGGAACCACTCGTTTTTCTGGCGTACCATCGCTCCGGGCGGCGGCACTATGCCGGAAGGCGCACTGCTGGCGGCTATCAATGGCACCTTTGGCTCTTATGACAAATTCAAGGAACAATTTGCGACTTCCGCCAAGGCTGTGTTCGGTTCCGGCTGGGCCTGGCTCTGCGTAGGTAAAGACAAAAAACTCTTTATCAGCAATACCCCTAATCAGGATAATCCGCTCATGTTGCAAGTCGCCAAACAGATTGGAACGCCGGTGCTTGGCCTCGATGTGTGGGAACACGCCTACTATTTGAAATACCAGAATAAACGCCCGGACTATATCACTGCTTTCTATAATGTCATTAATTGGAAAGAAGTGTCTGCCCGGTATGAAAAGGCGCTGGCGGGCTGAAGTGGTTAATTAGTTGATTGGTTAATGGTTTTAGTAACTGATGTTATGTACAATTTTTATGGCGATCATCCTCTGTGCGTAATTTCTGTTATTAACTGATGTTACGCAAGCCCTACGTTTACGAAACCTTTGGAGGTTTCGCAAACGCCACGCACTCAACCCGTTTGCGAAACTTTCAAGAGTTTCGTAAACGTCGTTATGAAACTGTACGTAACATCATTTATTAATCTGTAATGAGAAATACCGACATACTAGTAATTAACTGATTGTACGTACAATTGTGTCGTTAAACAAGTTCAAGAAGTGACACTTTATTGAAAAGTGTCACTTCTTGAACTTGTTTAACGACCATCAAAACATCCACTTAAACTAATAACCAGTTGACCAATAACCAATCAACCAATTAACTACTAAACCAACTTCATGGACATTAAGAAAATTCCCTCGCCCTGCTTCGTGCTGGAAGAGACGTTACTGCGCCGTAATCTGCAACTCATTGATGAGGTGCAAAAAGCGGCGGACGTTACCATTATTCTTGCTTTTAAAGGCTTTGCGATGTGGAGTGCATTCCCCATCGTGCGCGAGTATTTGTCGAGTGCGACCGCGTCTTCGCTCAACGAAGCGCGGTTGTGTTTTGAAGAAATGGGCGTCAAATCCCATACCTACGCGGTGGCCTATACGCCCCGGGAATTTGGAAAAATACTCGGCTACTCCAGTCACCTTACGTTCAATTCGCTGTCGCAATACAAGCGGTTTCGCGGCAAATTGGAAGCCCATCCAGAGCGGGTAAGCCCCGGTATTCGGGTCAATCCGGGCTGGTCGCCGGTGGATACGGCCTTGTATAATCCGGCTTCGCCCGGCTCGCGATTGGGCGAACCGGCGGAGAATTTCAAGGGCCAATTGCCGGAAGGAATCGAGGGTTTACACTTCCATACGCTCTGCGAAAGCAGTAGTTACGATCTGGAAAAAACGCTGGAACACTTTGAAAGACAGTTTGGTGCGTTTTTGCCCGCCTTGAAATGGGTCAATTTTGGTGGTGGCCACCTGATGACGCGGGCGGGCTACGATACGGCGCATCTGGTGCGAGTACTAAAGGCGTTTAAGGCGCGGTATCCAAACTTGCAGGTCATCCTCGAGCCAGGCAGCGCTATTGCCTGGGAGACCGGCGTGCTGGTGGCCACGGTCCTCGATATAGTCAAAAACAAAAACGTGAAAACCGCCATCCTCGACGTGTCTTTCACGGCGCACATGCCTGATACATTGGAAATGCCTTATCGCCCCCGGATACGTGGCGCACATGCCGAGCCGGTGCCTGGTCAGCCGCTTTACCGACTGGGTGGGGTGAGTTGTTTGAGCGGCGATTTTCTGGAAGCTTACTCCTTTGAGCAGGCGGTGAAAGTGGGCCAAAAGATCGTATTAGAAGATATGATTCATTATACTATGGTGAAAACCAGCACATTCAACGGTGTCACGCATCCGAGCATCGCTATTTGGCGGCCCGACGGACGACTGGATGTGGTGCGCCGGTTTGGGTATCGGGATTATCGGAATCGGTTGTCTTAGTACCTGTACCGCCGATCCCTGATCGGCGACTATATGCCGATCGGAGGATCGGCGGTACGGGTACAAAACCAAAATTGGTAAACGCTGTTTTATCCACTATGCAAACCGTGTACCTTCGGGATTTGGGTCTGGCGGATTATCGCCAAACGTGGGATTTCCAGACCTCGTTGCTGCGGGCATTGGTGGATAATAAACTGGCGCACCGCGACCTGACCCCCAAAACGTATCCCCAGGCGCACCAGCTTTTACTGGTCGAACACCCGCCCGTTTTTACGCTGGGCAAAAGTGGTTCGATGGATCATTTGCTGCTTTCGGAAACTGAACTGACGGCGCGTGGTATTCAGTTTTTTCCGATCAATCGGGGCGGCGACATTACTTTTCACGGGCCGGGCCAGATCGTAGGTTATCCTATTCTCGATCTGGAATGTTTCTTCACCGATGTACATCGTTATGTGCGTAACATAGAGGAAGTCATCATCCGCACCCTGGCCGATTATGAAGTACAGGGTTATCGGATCAAGGAATATACCGGTGTTTGGGTAGGGGGCGAGGATAGTGCCCAGCAGCGTAAAATCTGCGCTATCGGGGTGCATCTGAGCCGTTGGGTGACGCTGCATGGTTGGGCTTTTAATGTGAATACGGCCCTGGAATACTTTGATTATATTGTACCCTGTGGTATTACTGATGCCGATAAATCCGTCACTTCTTTAGCCGTGGAACTGGGGCATCCGGTGAATATGGAGGAAGTAAAGTCACGCATAAAATACCATTTTGCCGTAGTTTTTGATTGCCAGGTATTAGATGAAAAAGTAGATACTTCTACTAATCAACACAATTTGCTAACACTTATGAATTCATAAGACATGAAAAAAGATATTCCAATCCAGAAAGTGGAAGATTTGGCCATCGCCATAGTGCCGCGCCTGCCCGATGAAGAAGACCACGATTATTTCTGGGATGCTTATCTAATTAATTTAAAAGAAGAACCCATTCGCTCGGTGCTGGTGAATTCACGCGGATATGGGGAACTGGAAGGAGAAAAACGCCAGACGACCACGTTGCGTTATTTCTGGGAAGAAGTGGGGCCGCTGGAACTGGTGAAAATAGAACCCGTACAAAAAGATATTATGGCCCTGGCCAACGAATACTGGGTCAGTTTTTCTTATAATGATTATTTGTACGATAAAAAGTATGTCTTTGTGCCGGGCAGCCTTGATGCGATGAACTTCACGGAAATTCCGTTTTTGAATCGTAAGGGCGTGATGATTCGGTAAGGTGGTTAATTGGTTAATTTGGTGAGGTGCGAATAAATATTGTAGTCAAGGCAAAGAGTTTTAAGAATCTGATTATCAATGTTTTATAGTGTGATTCTTGATAAAAATGCTTTGACAATAACTATATGCCCGGAAAACTATCATTAACGACCCGCTTCTTAATAAACCAATCAACTAATAAACCAGTCAACTAATAAACCAGTCAACTAATAAACTAATCATCCACTCATGTCTTCCATCAGTCAACGCAATTTTTCCCCGCCCGAGCAGGCCGCTATGGTACTTGGCGGTGCGCTTTTTCTCATGTTCGTTGGCTGGTCGCTGACCGCGAGTGGCTTATTTCCACTGGAGCGCCTTTTCGCCTGGTCTATGGCGGCGGCTTTTTTATTGCTCTTTGCGATTTTCAATAGTTTAATGAGTCTGCGAGCGGACAGTTTCACCAAATATTGGGGCCGCTCCATGTACAGTTTCATTGGTTTAGCGTTATGTTTGGGCAGTGCAGCGTGGTTGTTCTCCGGTGTACCCATTGGCGATGCCGAATCTTACCGTTGGATTTTCATTGTAGTTACTTTTGGCTTTATGGTTTTTTTATCCTTAGTCAATTTTATGAAAATCATCGTTCGCTTCGCGGAGCGGGAAGAGTGGAATCAGCCACGTAAAAGAAAGTAATCATTTATTCATTTCAACTCCACATTCTTATGACGAGCCTTCGGCGAGTTTTTTCTCTTTTGCGCTTATTGTTTTGGCCTGAAAATCCAGGCATAGACCAGGCACGTATGTCTGTTCTACCCATCCCCAAGCACCGTTCACGTTTTCCAAAAAAGTAATTCGTATGAAATATCTTTCAGTCTTTCTGGTGCTTTTGGCTTGTAACGCCCGCCCGGAAGTCACCTCCATGCCTGCCAATGACGGACAGGCAGTAGCCACTTCTAACACCAACACTATGACTAAGGATAGTTTAGTGTCACCACAATACGATCAGGCTGGTAAATTGATAAAAGTAGAAAAAACGCCTGATCAGTGGAAAAAGCAACTGACGCAGCAGGAATACTATGTATTGCGGGAAGAAGGCACGGAACGGGCTGGCACCGGCGATCTTTTGAAAGTCCACGACCACGGTACATTTACCTGTGCTGGCTGCGGTCTGCCTTTGTTTAAATCAGATACAAAATTTGAGTCTGGTACCGGCTGGCCCTCTTTTTATCAACCCATCGAAGGCGCGGTCAATGCAGGGAAAGATAACAGCCACGGGATGACCCGCGACGAAGTAGAATGCGCGCGTTGTGGCGGCCACCTGGGCCACGTTTTTGATGATGGTCCTCAGCCAACTGGCCTGCGCTACTGTATGAATTCGGTGTCGATGAATTTTGTGAAGCAGTAACTAAAATGGTTGATGAAGGTTGATTAGGGTTTATAGAAAAGTTGATAAATAAACTACTGCTAATAGAAAAGGGCCTGCTAAACAGCAGGCCCTTTTTAGAAATGTTAGTGGTACAATGTCACCTTGCAACTATCCACATAAACATCATCTGTATCGAACCATTCTCTAAATCTAATATTCATCAGTACACTGTCTGGCTCTATGATACAATGAATAGAAGAGGCGTACAACTCTTTCCCGTTTTGACGGCAGATAGTCACACCGCTTCCGATCACATATTCTTTGTCCGATATTTTAGATACCAAGGAGGGAGCGACATTGTACAATCCCCAAGGCGGGACGTTTGCATATAATCCGAATTGGGTAAGCGGATTAGGATTGGACAAATTTACTGTAAAGATCAGTGAATCCACGCAGGTATTGCCTTTTACTACACCATGATACAAATAATGGGCTTTGACCCCCTGATTATTTATATAATAGGCATTTTCTTGTAAAATGCACTGTCCATTAACACAATCTTCCAGACTGCGACATTGACAGTCGTCGGTTTTGTCTTTACAACCATCTAATAAAAATAGCAATAGCGGACAGCCGACTAATAGGAATAGGAGATTTCGCATAGTCGTCATTGTTTGAGAATTTGAAAGTATTGTGTCGGCTGCCAATTTGATAGTAAACTAGCGAAAAGCAAGTTTGGTAAATTGTTATACGTGCAAGTAGCAGTTTAACAAGCGCAAAAGTATATGCAAATGGCCGTGAATTCAACTCAATCAAACTACTTTTTGCATTTTTAACTTTTATAAAACAGAAAAGGGCCTGCCAATCGGCAAGCCCTTTTTATTTTAATCACAGTAAATGATACTGATCGCAGTATTTGTCAAATACTCAAATACTCGTCCATTCAAATACTCAATAAATTACATCATTCCGTCCATGCCGCCCATGCCTGGGTGACCACCGCCAGCCTGACCTTTCCTGTCCGGGCGTTCGTTGATGACGCACTCTGTGGTCAATACGAGACCGGCAATAGAAGCCGCATTTTCCAGAGCAACACGGGTTACTTTGGTTGGATCAATGATCCCGGCTGCTTTCAGGTCTTCGTAACGGTCGTGGCGGGCATTGTAGCCAAACGAACCTTCGCCGTCAGCCACTTTGTGGAATACCACGGAACCATCCACGCCAGAGTTCTCGGCGATAATACGAATCGGAGCTTCCAGCGACTTGCGCACGATGGCGATACCGTAGCTCTCATCTTCGTTGGCCCCTTTCAGGTCTTTCAACGCGCTGAGGGCACGCACCAAAGCCACACCACCGCCAGCGACGATGCCTTCTTCGATGGCCGCGCGGGTAGCGTGCAGGGCATCATCCACCCGGTCTTTCTTTTCTTTCATTTCCACTTCCGTAGCGGCACCGACATAAAGTACGGCCACACCGCCCGCCAATTTGGCCAGACGTTCCTGCAGTTTTTCTTTGTCGTAGTCGCTCGTGGAGGCTTCGATTTGTTGTTTCAGTTGGCCAACGCGGGCCTTGATGGCTTCATCATTGCCTTTACCGCCCACAATCGTGGTGTTGTCTTTATCCACCGTGATTTTTTCGCAGGAGCCCAGTTGTTCCAAACCGGCATTTTCCAGTTTGTAACCCTGATCTTCGCTGATGACGGTACCGCCGGTCAGGATAGCGATGTCTTCCAGCATGGCTTTGCGGCGGTCACCGAAACCGGGGGCTTTCACGGCCACCACTTTCAGACCGGCGCGCAGGCGGTTGACGACCAATACACCCAGGGCCTGGCTGTCCACATCTTCCGAAAGGATCAGCAGCGGGCGACCGGTTTGCAGGGATTTTTCCAGCACAGGAATCAAATCCTGCATGTTGCTGATTTTGCGGTCGGTGATGAGCAGGTACGGATTTTCGTACTCGACCAGCATTTTCTCGGCGTCGGTAATAAAGTATGGGCTGAGGTAGCCGCGGTCGAATTGCATCCCGATCACTTCTTCCATATAGGTGTCGGTGCCTTTGGCTTCTTCTACGGTGATTACGCCTTCTTTGCTCACGCGTTTCATGGCGTCAGCGATCAGTTTACCGATGGTCTCGTCGTTGTTGGCCGAGATAGCGGCTACTTGCTGGATTTTGTCGAAGTCTTCGCCGATATTTTCGGTTTGGGATTTCAGGTTTTCTACGACAACGCGCACGGCTTTATCAATACCGCGTTTCAGGTCCATTGGATTGCTACCGGCGGCTACGTTTTTCAGACCGGCAGTGACCATGGCCTGGGCCAATACCGTAGCAGTGGTGGTACCGTCACCGGCAGCGTCAGCGGTTTTGCTGGCCACTTCTTTCACCATCTGGGCACCCATGTTGGCGATGGCGTCTTCCAGTTCGATCTCTTTGGCGACCGTCACACCGTCTTTGGTGATTTGTGGCGCACCGAATGATTTTTGAATAACTACATTACGACCCTTTGGGCCTAAGGTTACTTTTACCGCATTGGCCAAAGCGTCAACGCCCTCCTTGAGTTTCTCACGAGCGTCGCTATTAAAGCTGATTTGCTTGACAGACATATTTGTAATTATGAATTATGAATGTTAAATGATGAATTGGTTTAGAGCGATTTAAACAGGTTCAGGGCAATGGAGAGGAGTTGGGAAAGATGGAGAAAAGAGGTACTCTAAATCTTCTCAACCTTTTTCTAACCCCCTTCCTCAACCTTCTCAACCATTTTTTTAAAGAACGACCAGAATATCGTCTTCACGCAATATCAGGTAGTCATGGCCTTCGTGGCTGATCTCCTGACCGGAGTATTTGCCATAAAGGACCATGTCGCCTACGGCGACGGTCATGAGATTGCCGTCTTTACCGGGACCAACGGCGATGACTTCGCCACGTTGCGGTTTTTCTTTGGCGGTGTCGGGGATGATAAGCCCACCTTTGGTCTTCTCCTCGGCGGCGGCCGGTTTGATGATCACACGGTCTGCGATTGGTTTCATACTGTTTAAATTATTTTTGTTTTGGTGAAACAAGTTTGGATGCCGTAAAACCAAATTTTCTGCCGTCTGGCAGGTGACTGAACGGACGTTAACCTTTTATCAGACTTCGTGCCACGCGGGGTTTATCTGCCATTTTAACAGACGGAAGATAAATACTGTCAGGCCAGACCCGGGTGACCGTCAAAGTGGCGGGATAGGCACCTCTCTGCAAATCGGCGGCTGCCGAAACTTTCAGGTCATCTTTTAACGGTTTGTTTACCCGGTCGCCCGAAAATGTTTTATCATTGCCCCGCTTAATGCAAATACGGTACTTCATAAGCGGCTGTTTGCCATTAGTATCAACTTTCAGCATCGTATTTTCGTTATTTTGCATTTTACCACTCGTATTATCTAATCTTATGCGGCGACCTATTGACATTCTTTCCACGGGCGAATTACTGGTAGATTTTATTACTGCCGAATTTGCACAGACGCTGGATGAAGCGACGCTTTTCAAGCGGATTCCCGGTGGCAGCCCGGCCAATCTGGCTATGAATATGGCTCGTCTGGGCAACCATGCCCTGCTGGTGGCCTGTGTCGGGAATGACGATATGGGAGGGGTGCTGCGGAACTATGTCGGTCGCCTGGGGGTGGATGTCAGTTATGTGGTGCAGGTGGAAGAACCGACCACACTCATTCTCGTGACGCGCTCGGCGGCCGTCTCCAATTTTCAGTCTTATCGCGGTGCAGATGCCATGCTTTCCATCCGCCAGTTTCCCTACAATCGCTTTGAAGAAATTGGCATATTCCATACGACTTGTTTCGGCCTGAGTAAGCAGCCTGCCCAGCATGTCATCATGCAAGCCGCTGAAAAAGCCAAACGTGCCGGCTGCCAATTGAGCATAGATGCCAATTATTCCGAAAAAATATGGCCGGATCGCCGGGATGCGCAACGTCTGTTGGCTGAACTTTGTCGGCTGGGCGCATTGGTGAAAGTCAGCGATGTGGACTGGACGCGGCTGTATGAAGACGAAACGCCCGCTCCGGAAGCGGTACTGGATCATTTTCTGAAAATGGGGGCTACTGAAGTTTGTTTTACCCTGGGTGCAGAAGGCTGCTGGGTGGCTAATGGCTCCGAACGCCATTATTTGCCGGGCCGCTCCGTCGAAGTAAAAGACACGACCGGCGCTGGTGATGCTTTCTGGTCGGGCTATCTGACGGCACGTTTGGATGGCAAAACGCTACTGGAATGCGCTACCGTTGGTCGCCGGATGGCGGAACTGAAACTTGGCCATTTTGGTCCGCTACCTGATAAAGTGGAGCGGGAGGCGATTTATGCAGATATGATGTAATCTCTCCCCGTGGTAAAGGGCAAAGGCAAACAGGCCGGGTCCATCTGATTTTTTGTCGGATACGATAAAGTCATTGACCGCCGTTTTTGAATAATTCTCTTTGCATGGCAACCGAAAACGTCCTTCATTTCCATTCGACGCTGGAAGAATCCACCAATAAACTCTGGGGCTGCCATTTTGCCGTGCCGCAAATGGTGGCCGAAACGCTCATCGCGCAGCGCGAAGACCGTCGCGTCGTGTGTACGTTGAATGAAAAAACACCGTACCAATGCGCGATGCTGCCACGTGGCGACGGCACTTTTCTGGTTACCGTTAATAAAAAGATACAGAAGGACTTAGGACTGAAAATCGGCTCCCGCGTTCAGGTGAGCCTGCACCCGGACGAAAGCGAATATGGGCTGCCGATGCCCGAAGAAATGGCGGAGGTACTGGCCCAGGATGAAGTCGGCAATCGCCTTTTTCATGCCCTGACGCCCGGCAAATTACGCACTCTGCTTTACATTGTTGGCAAACCTAAAAACCCCGATGTGCGGGTACAAACCGCCCTCACTATTGTGGAGCACTTGAAAGCCAACGCCGGAAAAATAAATTACCGCCAGTTGAATGAAGCATTGAAGGGGAATGCATCACTGTAAATTAAGTTTTTTGATTATTTGAGTATTCGATTATTTACATTCTTAGATAAAAGCGCCCCATGCCATTAGTGCAATCTATTCACCCTTTTTCTGCCGCTACCTTTGCCGTCTGGCAAATAGAAGAAGAAGAGGCATTTTTTCAGGAAAACTTGGTATTGTCAGCGGCAGAAAACGTTGAATTGCAGACACTTAAAGATCGCCGTCGGCAGGAATGGCTGGCTGTACGCTGGCTGCTGCACCATATTTCCGGCCATGCCCTGCGGCTGCCCTTGGCTAAGGATGCTTTTTCCAAACCTTTCTTTACCGATCAGCCCGGATTGGCCTGTTCGCTCAGCCATTCACAGGGGCTCGTCGGGGCGTTGCTGGTCGGGCAGGGTGGGGGAGCGGTCGGCTGCGACTTGCAGGTGTTGGTAGAAAAAATGCCGCGACTCGCCCCGAAATTCCTGAACTTTCGCGAACTGGAATTCATCCGGGATCATACATACGCCGATCAGTTTATACTACAGCATTTACTCTGGACGGCAAAAGAAAGCCTGTATAAAGCCTACGGAATCAAGGAGTTGGACTTTCGGGCTCATTTGCAGGTAGATCCGTTTGTATTGCTGAGCGGAAAAATGACGACTACTGCTACCATTATAAAAGACAATTACCGACAGCACTTCCAACTATGGATGGAAAAAAATGAATGCCCCGATGGCACGCCGTATGTTTGGACGGTATGTACGCCGTTAGAGGTATAGGCTTTCTCCCATTTGTCTCACGCTCTTACGCTTCCCACTTTGCTTCCTCCTCCTTTTGAACGACAAATGCAAACCCTGCTCGGTACGGAGGAGTATGCGGCATTTAAAGCCGCCCTGAGTACAGCTCCGCCCGTCAGCATCCGGCTCAATCCGGCTAAGCCGATGGCAGAAGCCGTAGCGTTGACCGATGCACCTGTCCCCTGGCATCCGCAGGGGCGGTACTTGTCCGACCGGCCCGTATTCACCCTCGATCCCGCTTTTCATGCCGGGGCGTACTACGTGCAGGAGGCGTCCTCCATGTTTTTATATGAAGCCTTGCGGCAAACCGTAGATTTCTCCAAACGTCTGAAAGTGCTGGACTTATGCGCGGCCCCAGGTGGTAAAAGCACGCTGCTGGCCGATCTGCTGGGGCCAGATAGTCTGCTGGTAGCCAACGAAGTGATCCGCAACCGGGTAAATGCCTTGCGCGAAAACCTGGAAAAATGGGGCAGCCCGCAGGTCGCCGTCACCAGTGCCGAAGCGGAAGATTTCAGCGGCCTGGAGGGCTTTTTCGATGTCATCGTGACCGATGCTCCGTGCAGCGGCGAGGGTTTGTTTCGTAAAGACCCTGCGGCCATGCGCGAGTGGTCGCCCGCTGCGGTGGAGCTGTGCAGCGCCCGTCAGCAACGCATCCTGACTGCTGCCCTGCCCACGCTGGCACCTGGTGGTATTCTGATTTATAGTACCTGTACCTACAATCGCGCGGAGAACGAAGACAATGTTACCTGGCTCTGTCAGGAATTCGATTTGCAGCCCATATTGCTGCATATTTCTCCTCAATGGGAGATTGTTGTGACCGAAGGCGGTTACCATTTCTATCCCCATCGTGTGCGCGGCGAGGGATTTTTTATTGCTGTTTTGAAAAAAAACGACGGAGAGCCAGCCCGGAAACGAAGCCAGCCGTCTATGTTCAAAAGTCTGAAGCCGCTGAACAAAAGCCTGATCCCGGAAACGGCGCGGTGGTTGCGTTCCGATGCAGAGGTGCAATTTTTTGAAACCATCAATGGCGAAGTCATGGCTTTGGCCGCACCATTGGTAGAAGATTATTTGACACTTGATAAACCCTTGAAAGCCAAATGGTTCGGTACGATGGTGGGAGAGTTCAAAGGCAAGGATTTTGTGCCGGGCCACGCGCTGGCTCTAAGCCAGCTGGCATCTCCCGCTCTTCCGGGCGTGGATTTGACCCGCGAACAGGCCCGGTTATTTTTGAAAAGAGAAGTATTTAATTTGCCGGACGATACGCCGCGTGGCTGGGCATTGGCGCGTTATGCCGGGCTGAATCTTGGCTGGATGAAGTGCCTGCCCAATCGGGTGAACAACTATCTGCCCGCTGAGCGGCGGATACGCATGGAACTGCCGAATGCGGAGTAGCGAATGCGGAATGCTTGCAATGTCCGTCCCGATATTGGAACGCGTAATTTTATTCAAAATCGGTTTCCTAAATAATTCCACCTCGCAGGCAGGTTTTTTCCGGCTGTGGCCGGACTTTTGCAGTAAGTAAATTGCTCTTATATTTTTCTTTATAATCCCTTCTTACCCGCGGCTATCGTTTGATTTAATATGCGAAAAATTTACCTGTTTCCTTTGCTGATCGCCCTATGCTGGACGGCTGTCGGCTATGCACAGCAAGACCCTATGTTCACGAAATACGTGTTCAATGGCCTGGCGTTTAATCCTGCTTATGCTGGCAGTAAAGATCATTTGACTTTCAATTTGCTCCATCGCAGTCAATGGGTCGGGCTGGAAGGCGCGCCCACTACCCAATCTTTTTGTGTGCATTCGCCCCTGAACAATCAGCACATTGCCCTGGGCTTTAGTCTGGTCAATGACCAGATCGGCGCGAATGGCAACACCGACCTGAATACGAACTATGCCTATCGGATCAAGATGCGCAATGGCTGGCAATGGTCGCTCGGGGTGCAGGCCAGTCTCACCAACTGGCGCAGCAACTGGGGCAAACTGAATCTCGAACAGACTGGGGATGAGGCATTTAGCGAAAATATCAGTACCTGGTTCCCCAACTTCGGTGCGGGTTTTCTCCTCTCCTCTGAGCGTTTCTACGTGGGCTTTGGTGCTCCGCGTTTGATCGAGCACAACCTGCGCAAAGCCGAATTGAGTAGCGAAGCCGTCTATGCCAGAACCTACCGCCATTATTATACTACTGCCGGTGTCGCTATTCCGCTGAAAAACAAAAACGTGGTGTTTCGTCCCAGTGTGCTGCTCAAAAGCACGGGTTTTTTCAGTTCCCTGCGTAAGGATGCCTTGTCGCTCAGCGTTGGTTCGCCCACGCAGATTGATGTGGACATGTCCTTCTTTTTTCTTGAGACCCTGTGGGTGGGGGCGGCCTATCGCACTGCCCTCGAGCGTCGCCAGTCCTCCGACGATTCCGCTGACTTGTACATTACCTGGTATGTGCGTAACGGCTTACGATTGGGTGCTGCCTACGACGTGTTGGTGAGCGACATACGCAAGACCGCCGGTGGTTCGTTTGAGCTCATGCTCGGCTACGAATTCGATATAAAAGTCAAACGCGTCGCCACACCAAGATACTTCTAAAATGCGCCATTTCCTCCTTATTAGCCTTTTTTGCTGTGCCAGTCTGGCACTATCGGCGCAGGGCATTCTGCAACGCCAGGCTGACCAGGCCATGCAGGACCTGGACTACATGACGGCCATTGTCCTGTACCAGCAAGTATTGGAAAATGACGATAACAGCGCAGCGAAGATCAGCCTGGCCGAGTGCTACCGCAAAATAAATGACACCGAAAATGCCGAACGTTGGTATGCCGAAGTCGTGAAAACTTCCGCTGCCAAGTCCATTCACCGGCTGTACTACGGCATGATGCTACAGGCCAATGGCAAGTGCGCCGAAGCCAAAACGTGGTTTGATATTTATCGTGCCGAAAGGCCGGATGACGCGCGCGGTCGGCACCTCGCCGCCGGTTGCGACCAAGTGGAGCAATTGAACAAAGCCGGCGTGGGTATTTACGTGGTGAGTCGCCTGCCTTTCAACTCCAATATGGACGATTATTCCCCGACGCTGCAGAGCAATCAAATTATTTTTGCCAGCGACCGGCATGATAACAGTCCGTTGCAACGCACGAACATGTGGACCGGCGCCTCGTTTACGGAACTGTACCGGGTGCCCTTTCAGCCCAATGCCGGGGCACCCAGCACTTTCCAGTATGGCCCGGCAGCGAAATTTTCTCCCAAACTGAATTCTAAATTTCACGAAGCGGCGGTCACTTTTTCTGCCGATGGCAAAACCATATTTTTTACCAGAAACAACTTCGTGGATGGTAAAACCGGGCGCGATGACGAGGGTTTGGTAAAATTAAAAATCTACACCGGCAATGCCAGTCAGCCCGATCAATGGGAAAATTTGCAGGCCCTTCCTTTCTGTTCGGATGAATACAGTGTGGCGCATCCCAGCGTCACTGCGGATGGTAAAAGGCTTTATTTTTCGAGCAATAAGCCGGGTGGCTACGGTGGTATGGACTTGTATTTCAGCGATTTGGAAGCCGGTCGCTGGGGTCTGCCGATGAATCTCGGCCCGGACGTGAATACCGAAGGCAACGAGATTTTCCCATTTATCAGTGCCGACAGGCGTTTATATTTTGCTTCCAATGGACACGTGGGTCTGGGCGGCCTGGACATTTATTACACTACGCCCAAAGGAAAAGGCGACTGGAATACGCCGGTAAATCCGGGTGCACCGCTCAACAGCAGCCACGATGATTTCGGCGTTACTTTCAACCCGGAAGGCACGTGGGGTTTCTTCAGTTCCGACCGGGAAGGTGGGCTGGGCCGCGATGATATATACAGTTTTACCAAGCGGGCGGTGCCCATGGAGATATACGTGACCGATCCATACACCAAAACGCCCGTGGCTGGTGTGGCGGTGACTAATCAAACCACCGGACTGACCCTGACGACCAGCGCAGAGGGAAAAATCGGATTCGATATGCGTCCCGACGAGTGTGTCACGTTTTCGCTCAGCAAGAAAAACTACGAAATTATAACCAGAGAGGCTTGCACGAATAATGTCGCGGCAGGCCAACCCATGCGGCTGAATCTCGCTTTGGAGAAAAAAGCCAATCATACCCTGCAAGGCCTGGTGTTCGATATGATGGATGGCCTGCCCGCCGAAGGCGTACTGGTGACCCTGACTAACGACTGTGGCAAGCCGGTGGACGTACAGACGACCAGCGAAGAGGGCCGCTATCAGTTTCGGCTGGATAAAAATTGTTGCTATACCGTAAAAGCGACGGCGGAAGGCTACATCGCGGACGTATCAGATCGTCAATGTACCGTGGGGCTGGCTCCCGGGCAAGGCTTGCGCGCCGATCTCAGCCTGGAACCATACCGCGATGCGGATGGTTTTGTGGTCAAAAAAGCGACGCCTGCCGATGCCCTGACGCCACATTTCAATCCGGCAAACGGCCTTTATGAAAATGCGGACGGCACTGCCGCCACCTACGATTTTGGCAATGGTTTGACTTTACGTAAAGGAGTGCTGTTTGACAATGGCACCCCCAGTCAGCCGTCAGAAGGCGAGTGGCAACGCAGTGCAGCGGGTTTTTTGGTGCATTTATACTATGATTTTAATGCAACGGCCATTCCAGCCGAGTCTGAAGCGGAAATGCAGAAACTGCTCACCACGCTGCTGGAAAATCCCGAACTGAAAGTGGAAATCGCTTCGCATACCGATGCCCGTGGTACTGCCGAGTACAACCTGGACCTGTCGCAACGCCGCGCTGATGCGGTGGTGGACTGGCTGGCTAACCATGCTATTGCGCGGGATCGGCTCACGGCACATGGCTATGGCGAGACGCAGCCGATAAATGACTGCAGCGACGACAAACCCTGCACAGAAGAACAGCATCAACTGAACCGCCGTACCGAATTTCGTGTTATTGGTAAAAACAGCGTAAACACCTCCAAACCTGATGAAAAGCCGAAAGTAGCACCTTGTGTCGGATGCCCGTTTTAAGGATAATACAAAATATGTTGATTACCTTTATGGCGGCGAAAACGGCCCTTTATACCGGGACAAAATCAAAAAATTACCTGAAATAATATTGCCATGATGACTTTGATGGAGGTGGACAATGCAACGAAACTGCGCCGCCGCATAGTAGAATTGAAAGCCCGCATTAATGTAGAACGGAGTGAACTCCAGGCGACTATGCACGAACTACGCGACCAATTGACGCCCGGTACCATTGCCCGGCAGGTAATCGGTTCTTTTCTGACACCCGACCGCCCGGCCAATGCCCTGAAAGATGAACTGACTGGTCTGGCCTGGCAGCTGCCTTTGCGACTCCTGACCAATGTGCTGGTACGTGACCCTCGGGCGGCATTTCTCATCAAAAACGTGGCTCCGGTCGCCATTCATTATGCGCCGCAAATTTGGGAAAAAGCCAGTGCCTCGCTGCCGGCCCGCGCCCAAGTGTATAGTATGCTGCGCAAGCGCGTCATCAAGTTGCGGGCCCGCTTTCGGGAAGTAGAAGAAGACGCGTCCTGGTTTATCTAAATCTCCTCTGTTTACCTTACCCAAATAAAAAAATAACTACCCATGAAAAAAAGCACTTCTATCCAACTGATTATTACTGCCGCTGTCGCCGGTGGCGCGGCCTACTTTTTGTTCTACACCAAGCGGGGTATTCGCCTGCGCAAACGCCTGGTGAAAGAAGCCGCCAATGCCCTGGATGGCGTACTGGAAACCCTGGAAAATCAACTCGCTGAAGCCGAAGCACGGGCACGGGAAGAAATGGATGCTATACAGGAAGCAGTGGAGAATAACTGATTACCGCTTGAACATGCCCATCATCTGTAGCAGCTCTGCCGGAATATCAGTAAAATCTTCATCTTCTTCCAGATGATATTCCTTTACGTACTGTTTTAAGCCCTTGACTGTCTGAATCAAGTCGAGGGCATTTTGTATTATTTTTACGTTCTGTTTCTGCTGTTTGATGTGCCGTTCTATTTGTTGGTGCATCATAAACGGGATGGGATGATAGAGCATGGCATACAGGTTGCCGTTCATTTCCGGCGAACACATTTCCAGTTCTACTTCCAACTCCTGCACCTGCTTTTTCAGCACGTCGTTGAGGTATTTGAGCTGGCTCTCGTCAAATTTGGCAAAAACATTGTCGCGTTCAGTCAATAGCGTCATCTGTAACTCCAGGAGTTTGAGGTGGTCGTCATTATCGTAGGCGACGGTGATCTGCTTCATGATCTCGGTTTTCTCGAGGCGTTTCTGTTCATCCTGTTCCTGGTCGGGGTGAAAGTGCCGGATCAAATCCCGGTAAATCTGCTTGGCGGTTTTATTGACGGCTTCTTCGGCAGCCTGGCGTTTGCTCTCGGCGGCCAGCTGGCGATCCGTCTTTTTACGCTGACTGCGACGTTCGGTGCGCGCCTTTTCTTCGGCTTCAAATGCGGCCTGGCGCGCTTCCATTTTCTCCCTCATTTTGGCCGGGTCGTCGAAGTCCTCCGCGTCGAAATTAGTGCCAAACATATTATTAAAAAACTCGGAAGCCATGCCTTTCATATCATCCTCGTCCATTTCCTGGGCTTCGTCCCAGCTCTGGTCATCGAAGCTGTATTTTTCGTAGAGTACTTTTAATTCTTCATCTTCGGTGTAAAAATGTATTTGCAGCAAGTGGGATATTTCTTCCACCATGATGCCGCGAAACTTGTCAAGTTGTTTGGCCGTCAGTGCTGAAACGTTTCGGTTCCGATCCAGCGCAAACACTAATTCACGGACAGCGGCCATAGATTTCTTTTCGGCAGGCATCACCCGTTCCTCTCCGACCCGACGCAATTCGAGGTCTTGCTCTTTCATCCGTTCTATATCGGTACGCAACTGCTGGATGCGACGTACATAACTGTTGAATCGTTTTTGCTCTTTGGTCAGTGGTTTGGCCGATTCCTGAGCGGTATTAATCTGCAATTGCTTGGACATGGAGGGCAAGATTTTTTAAGCAACAAAAGTAGAATATTGGGCACTCGAAAAAAAGGGAGGATGCGAGTATTGGAGCATTCGACCAAAACACTCGGTAATCAGGCATGGTTCCAATCTTCCAATTCTCCAATCCTTACCTCCTCATTATTACAATATTCCGCGTTCTCCGAAGACCAGGCTCCCGATACGCACCATCGTACTCCCTTCTTCGACCGCTATCGGCCAATCGCCCGACATGCCCATAGAGCACTCCCGGAAATGAGCGGCATTGGGAAAAAAATCACGCCGAAAATCTTCAAAAATCCGGTGTAATGTCCGGAATTCGCGCCGCACCTGTTCGGTATCGTCCGTATAGGTGGCCATGCCCATCACGCCGCAAATGCGCACGTGTTGCAGTGCTTGGAAGTCCGGGCTGGCGAGCAGGTCGCGGGCGGCAGACTCGTCAAATCCGAATTTAGTATCTTCCTGCGCAATGTGAAACTGGAGCAAACAGTCCAGCACCCGGCCCACCTGTGCGGCCTGCTTGTCTATTTCCCGGAGCAGTTTGCCACTGTCCACCGACTGAATGAGGTGGACAAACGGAGCCAGCAGGCGCACTTTATTGGTTTGGAGGTGACCGATAAAGTGCCATTGAATATCGTGGGGCAGCGTTGTGTACTTATCCAGCATCTCTTGCGGACGGTTCTCGCCAAAGGCGCGCTGCCCTTGGCGGTATATGTCCAGGATGCGTTCGGGCGGCTGGGTCTTCGAGACTACCACGAGGGTAACGGAGAGACTGGAAACTTTCTGCTGTAATCCGGCGTACATAGCACAAAGATACAAACTGCAAAAGGTAATAAAGAACTGGCAAACTGGCAAGAAGCAAAAAGTACAATTTACCAGCATAAATGCTCAATTTTCTTTACATATTATGCTTTGTTTTACTTGTTCTTTGTGCTCGTCGGCTTTTGATCTACCTTTGCCCCCGCTTTTTTCCTACCGCTCGCGGCCATGCTGACCGCCGGGCGGTTTTTGCAATGAATTATTTTTTAATCTTTTGATAGCCAATATGTTGTCTCCCATCCTCACCCAAGTAATTAGTCTTCTAAAGATCGTTTTTCAGTGTTGCCTGTTCTGTTTGGTGTCGCAAACCGCCCTGGCCAGCTCCCTGAATCCTATTCCGACCGCCATCCTGGTCTCTGGCTCCGATACAATATGTAGCGGTGCTACGGTCACTCTGACGGTGAATTTGACCGGCGGTGGCCCCTATTCTCTGGTCTATTCCATCAACAACATCAGTCAGGCTCCAGTAGTCACTTCCTTAGCGACGCTGTCTCTGCCGGTTATGCCGCCAGTGGGCCAATATACTGTTCGTTTGGTCAGTGTGACCAACGCCAGTGGCGTGGGTATGGTGAGCGGGCAGTTCAGTGTGACGGTGAATGGCATCCCGACGGGCAGATTTTTAGCCCCCGACACGACGGTCTGTAATGGCGATACTACTCAGTTGCGGCTGAAGTTCACGGGTGCTGCGCCATTTATTTACAACTATTCGGTAGGGGGCGTGCTGCAAGGGCCGGATACTGCTTTTACTGCGCTGGATACGCTGTTTATTATGCCAGCGGGAAATACCACCTACGTACTTCAGACTTTGAGTGGTGATGGTTGTGCGGGCACAAGTAAGGATACCATCGTGGTCACTGTGCCGCCACCGGTCTCTGCCGAAATAAGTGGTGGCGGTCAGATTTGTCAAAATGGCACCGGTACCCAGATTCAATTCACTTTTCAAGGCCCTGGCCCTTACACCTTTGTTTATACGATTAATAATGTTGCCCAGCCGCCCATTACCACTAGTCTGAGTACTTATACGTTGACAGTCAATCCGTCCATCGGGACTTTTTACTTTTTGCAAAGCGTGACCAACAATGGGATTTGCTTTGGCGAAGTATCTGGTCAGGCGGTAGTATTTGTGTTCAGTCCACCAACGGCTAATTTGACGGGGGGCGGCACTTTCTGCAACCAGGCCAATAGTGGAATAATGGTGGATTTTACCGGTACGGGCCCTTTTACTATTATTTATACGGCCAATGGCGTGGCCCAGCCACCGGATACTACTTCCGATGACCCGTATTTTCTGCCAATTTCCATTACCAACACAACCACTTATGTACTGACCAATACAGAGTCGCCAGGTTGTATTGGCTCTGCGATGGGTTCCGCCACGGTGACTGTCAATCATAGTCCTTCGTATGCTAATCTGGCCATCACCTGTAATGCCGCTGCCATGAATTACCAGGTGGAGTTCGATGTGCTGAATGGTACGCCTCCTTATACCCTGGTGAGTGGCAGCGGCACTTTCACAGGAAATCACTTCGTAAGTACGGCTCTGCCGGAATTGCAGAACTATAGTTTTGTTTTTCGCGATGCGCTCAATTGTGGCGACGTAACTGTAAGCGGCGTGCCCAATTGCGTATGTACCAGCGATGCGGGTACCATGAGTCTGACCACTGTCAATGTTAGTCAGACGGATATAGTGACCGTACCAGCCGCCACCGGGACTTTGCTGGATAGTGATGATACACTGCTGTACATACTGCATACGAATCCGGCCCTGCCCATTGGGACCATAATCAGCTGGAATGGCCAGCCTCAGTTTAGCTTCCAGGCTGGTATGCAAACCGAAGTGCTCTACTATATTTCGGCTATTGTTGGCAATGTTGGGGCTAATAATCAGGTAGATCCGAATGATGTCTGCCAGTCGGTTTCGCAAGGCACCCCGGTGATCTTTCATGCCACGCCAACCGCTACACTGGCCACCCTGGATACCAGCATTTGTGTGGGAGAGTCGGTGGCATTACCCATTAATTTCACTGGTACGCCGCCCTTTTCATTTGTTTATGCCCTTTCCAGTGTCAATCAGCCGCCGGTTACTAATATTAGTACCAGCAATTATGCTATTATATTGACGCCGGTGCAGAGTACCAATGTACAACTTATTAGTGTCAGTGACCAATTCAGTACAAATGGCACGGTAACCGGGCAGGCCATGATTGCGGTTAACAGGGTGCCGCAATTCGGAACGGACACTGTCATTTGCGATTACAACAGTTTAACATACATGCTGTCATTTGATATAGAAAATGGCAATGCGCCTTACGACCTGAGTGGTGTATCGGGTACTTTTAATGGCAATACTTTTACCAGTAGTCCCTATCCCTTTGGCGAACCTTATTTTGTTTACATCCGCGATACTTTTGACTGTGGTGCCGATACGCTCATTGGCATTCCGCCCTGCGCCTGCACTTCCGATGCCGGGACAATGAGTAACAACACCCCACTGAGTTTCTGCCGAAGCACCCCGGCTACCGCAGCCTACGATGGTAATCAAACGCTGGATAATGATGATATACAGGTGTTTGTGTTGCATACCAGTGCCACGGATGTATTGGGTACCATCCTGGCGACCAGTACCACGCCCTCTTTTGATTTTTTACCCAATTTTATTTTGGGAACCACTTATTACATTTCCGCAGTAGTGGGTAGTAACGACGGCTCTGGTGGAGTACTGCTGACCGATGCCTGCCTCTCCGTAGCACCCGGTACGCCGGTGGTCTGGCATGCCGAGCCAACGGCTACCATTACCGGCAATTACGATCTCTGTCCGGGAGTACCCCAGGGCCTCACCGTTATTTTTACGGGGGAAGCCCCTTTTCAGTTTTCTTATACCAATAATGGCCAGAGCATGAGCGGGACGGCTACACAAACCGTCTTTAATATCATTGCTAATCTGCAACAGAGTGCTACATTTATACTCACTGCTGTACAAGATGCTAACTGCCCCGGTACCGTCAGCGGGCAGGCGGTGGTAACAGTGCATCCCACGCCAATCATTACTACACCGGTAATTACCTGTGCTACGGATAATGAAACTTATACCGTCGAATTTGATGTCTTAAATAGTAGTACTGCCACTATCACCGGCACCGTACCTGGCAGTCTGGATAATAATGGGCATTTTATCAGTAATGCCATACCTATTCAACAAAATTACTCCTTTCAGGCGATAGATAACCAGTTCAATTGTGGCGGAGATACGCTCAGTGGTACCCCCGTTTGTCCCTGCACCACCAATGCGGGAGTGCTTTCCCCAACGCCGCTGTTGCTGTGCGTAGGGGATACGGCCATGATCGCGCCCTCCACCAACGTCGTGCTGGATGGTAATGATACTATGCTGTACTATCTGGCTACAATGCCCAATCCGCCCAACTGGACAGCTTTGGGTATTAATAGTACGCCTTTCTTTGCATACAATGCCGCTACTATGACCCCCGGCACTACTTATTATATTGTGGCGGTGGCGGGGAATAGTCTGGGGGGCGCAGTGGACTTGAATGATCCCTGTTTGGCATTTACTACTGGCCCCACTGTGGTCTGGCGGGTGCCGCCTACGGCAACTTTGTCCGGCACGACGAATATATGCCCCGGCGATGCGGCGGACCTATTTATTCAATTCACCGGAACCGGCCTTTTTGACTTTACTTATTCCGCTAATGGTATAGTGCAAAATGCGACCTCGGCTACCAATAATTATAGTCTGGTGGTCAGCCCCGCTGATACCACGGTATATACGCTGCTCAGTGTGACAGGCATGGGCGGCTGTCCGGGTACCGTCAGTGGCACGGATACCGTCAGCGTAAATCCTATCCCCACGGCTACCATATCGGGTGATACTACCATCTGTCAGGGTGGCAGTGCGGCCCTGCGGATTCAGTTTACGGGTACTGCTCCTTTCCAACTGATGTACGCCCTCAATGGCGACCCGCAGGCACTGATCACGGCCTCTGTCAATCCCTTCTTTATTTCTACCAGCAATGTCCAGGCTGCGCAGGCCTTTACGTTGCTTAGTATGCAGGATGCCTATTGCGACGGCACGATGAGCGGTATGGCGACCGTACAGACGCAGCCAGCACCAACCGGCAGTATTCAGCAGGACATTACTATCTGCCGTGGAGATTCCACCTTACTAACCTTGCAACTGAGCGGCGGTACTACTTATGATGTGACCATCAGCGGCGGCTTACAGCCCATCCAGCTGGATAGTGTGACTGATGGGGCGACCTTTATGGTCATGCCGGGTACCACCACGACTTATACGATCAGTCAACTGACTACTACTGGCAATACTTGTCCTACTATTATGGGGCAAAATGCTACGGTGACCGTGACGAATCTGTCGGCTACTGCCACGGTGATGGACTATAATGGCTTCAACGTAAGTTGTCCCAACGAACCCGATGGAAAGATCAACATCATGCCCATTGGCGGCACATTACCCATTATGGCCACCTGGAGCGACGGGAGTAGCGGTTTGCAACTCCTCAATGTCCCGGCCGGAACTTACAGCCTGTTACTCACCGACCAGACTGGCTGCACCTTCCGCGATTCCTTCGTGCTGACGGCTCCGCCCGGTTTGTCTTTACGTTTCCAAGTGCAGGCTCCGCCCTGTGCGGATGACCGGAACGGCAGTTTCACGCTGGACTCTATAGCTGGCGGGGTAGCACCCTATACCCTGACTATAGACGGGCAGATCAGTCAGGCAGTGGATAGTTTGCCTTTGATAATCAGGCCTTTATCGGTAGGCACCTATACGCTTTCGGTGGAGGATGCCAATGGTTGTCCCACCGAGGAAATATTCAGTGTGGCTGCGCCATTGCCGCTGATCGTGGACCTCGGCCCCGATATTACCATCGCTTATGGCGATAGCACTTTGCTGGAAGCGGAAGTGAATTCTACGATTGTGCAAACATTCCTTTGGACACCATCCGCCTATTTGCAGCAGCCCACTGCACAGGCTACCTGGGCCAGGCCACCCGAAACCCGGACCTACGAAGTACAGGTGGCAGATACTTCCGGCTGTAAAGCCAGCGACCAGATTCTGGTAATTGTTGAAAAGAAAAAGCGGGTGTATATTCCAAACGTAATAGCCCTGAATTCGGATAGTTATAATCATGTACTGACGGTATTTGCCGGTGCGGAAGTGCAGAATGTGCGCTACTTACGTATATATGACCGCTGGGGAACCTGCCTGTACGAGGGTTTGGATTTGCCAACCAATGATTCCCAGTTTGGCTGGTCGGGGATGTACAAGGGCAAGAAAGTGACGCCGGGCGTGTATATTTACACCACCGAAGTGCAGTACATAGATGGCACGACCGAGGTGTTTTCCGGCGATGTGACGGTGGTACATTAATTCAGACCACGGCAAGTAGCCTGTTTTTCTCTAAATCAAGAAACAGTATTGACTATGTTTTTTCGTATTGCATTACTGCTGCCAGGCGTTTTAGCATTTTTTTCTGCTCTGCCAGCGCAGGTTATCCCGGTTTCGCAGGCGCGGAAGATGGATGCTGGCAGTACTGTAACCGTACAGGGTATTATTACCAATGGTAAGGAATTTGGAAAAACCCGCTTTTTACAGGATGGGACGGCAGGCATTGCTATTTATCCCGATCAAAGCTCGCCAGCCGGTGCAGGCAGGGCAGAACCCGGCGATAGTGTGGAGGTGAGTGGTGTTCTGAAAATATACAATGAACTGCTGGAAATCAGTCCGGTTACAGCCTACAAACTACTGGCCTCCAATCGCCCCCTGCCCCTGCCCGCCCTGATTACCCTGGCGGAGATTGGCCCGGCTTATGAAGGCCAAGTAGTGCAAATTGATTCCCTGCGTTTTACCGATCAAAAAAGCCTTTTCACAAATGGCACCTCTCCGGTGGTGGATAATATGGGCCATAAAAGCCAGATTTTTCTTCATTCCGGCAGTGCCCTGATCGGTACACCTGTCCCAAAGCAGCCGACTTCATTGGTCGCCATTGTATCCCGGTATAACAATTTTCAATTATTGCCACTTATCAATACCGACGCCAGCCGCTCCGCTCCGCCTAAAAACAATATTTATCTGGCAGCCAATACCGTGACGACTACTTTGATCGTAAAAGGCTGCAAATCCGGTAAGATTACGGTGAAAAATGCGGCGGGCTATGAAGTTCTGTTCAACCTTGCGCATGGCAGCGGTACTACGCTGATAGATGTAGAAAAATTACCGGCAGGTGCTTACGGCGTAGTGGTGCAGTCGGGCGCGCATCTTACGGCGTTGGCGTTTGAGAAGATTTAGCCTCTTTCACCTCCTCCAATATCGCCGCCGCCGCCCGTCCGCTTGCCCCGCCATCACCCAACAAGTGCCGCACCTCCGCATAACCCGCTTGCAGTTCCGCTGCTTTCGCCGGTTCGAGTATGGCCGCCAATTCCGTGCGCAAGTTGTTTGTATTCAACTCATGCTGAATCAATTCACGTACCAACGGACGATCCACAATGAGATTGACCAAAGAAATGTACTTAATGCTGACCAGCCGCCGCGCAATCGCGTACGAGAGGGCATTGCCCGCGTAGCAGACCACCTGCGGCACCCGAAAAAGGGCCGTTTCCAGCGTCGAAGTGCCGGACTTGACCAGGGCGGCTTTGGCTTCTCTTAATAAATCGTAGGTTTTACCAATGCTCAGCGAAACCTGCGGGTAGTTTTCCAGAAAAGGCTGATAAAAATCGGGCGGCAGCGAGGTCGCACCCGCCACTTTGAACTGGTAGTCCGGGAAAAAAGGCGTTACGCTGAGCATAACCGGCAGGATGCGTTTGATCTCCTGCTGGCGGCTGCCAGGTAGCAGCACAATGATCTTTTCTTTGTCTGACAATACATCTTTGTTTCCCGAAGTATCAATGGCATCGAGCAGTGGATGACCAACGAACTGGGCCTTTACCCCGTATTTTTCAAAAAAAGCCGTTTCAAAGGGCAAAATCACCAGCATTTGGTCCACATCGCGGCGGATGGCGTGGACGCGGGAGCTATGCCAGGCCCAGATTTGGGGAGAAATATAATAGATGACCCGCAAGCCCTGTTGTCTGGCCCATTTGGCAATACGCAGATTAAAACCCGGATAATCAATCAGCACCAGGGCATCAGGTTGATAGGCGAGAATATCGCTTTTGCAAAAGTCAATATTTTTGAAAATGGTGCGCAGGTTGCGGGCCACTTCCACAAAACCCATAAAAGCCAGGTCGCGGTAGTGTTTGACCACCTCCCCGCCAGCAGCGGCCATCAGGTCGCCGCCCCACACACGAAGGTGCAGATCGGGCTGCTGGATTTTCAGTGCTTTGATCAGATTGGCACCGTGCAGATCGCCCGAAGCTTCACCAGCAATCATATAAAGTTTCATGGGACAAAGGACGCGGTTTTTTGAGCAAAAAAAGTTCTGGCAACAAACAAGGTTTGTCGCCAGAACTTCCATAGTTGATTCTCAATTGCTACTCGATCACCAGTTTGCGCAGCAGCGATTTACCGGCGATATTCATTTTCACCATATACATACCGGCAGAAAGTCCGGTGACGCGCACAGGCAGCACCGAATGACCAGCTGGCAATTTGCCATTGTCCTGCATCCGTACGGTTTGACCCAGTTGGTTCACCAGTTCTACGGTCACCGCAGCGGCTTCGGTCAGTTCCATATCCAGGTAAGTGATGCCTTGTGCCGGGTTCGGGTAGATGTTCAGCGAGCCCAGTTCTTTAATCTGTTCTTTTACTGCCGAAGTGACAGCTTCCGATTTGGCAGCGTTCAACGCAATACCCGTAGTGCTGTCCAATACCATCGCTACCACATACAGTTGATCCATATCGTAGGTCGCCGGGAAAACGTAGGTCGCCGCGAAATTGAACTCATCGTCCACATTGAAGGTAGAAGGTATGATGGTGGAAGTACCATTGAAGCCATAGATCAGCTTGCGACCCACAAAATCATACTTCATTTGCGCAGCCGGTACCGGATTGGGCAGGTTTTCGTAGCCACCCATTGGCCCGTTTGCGCCACCGGCATAAGCATTGACTTGTCTGTAGCCACTGGTCGTACCACGCACATCATTTTCTGCTACCACGAGTACCAGGTTGTACTTCGCGGTGGTACGGCTGGTATAAGTCGTAACTTTCCCCTGAATATACATTTTACGGGCCAGCGAGTCAATTGTCGCGTGAACATCCACTGCCACGGGGGCCACCCGTTCTTTCAGGGAAAGATAGCTAGCTTCTATATCGGATGGGTAGATAAGTTCTTTTCTGTCCATGACTATCGAAGGGAAACCTGTAAAGTCGGGGAAATTGGTCAGACCGGCATCATACTCCACGTTTTTCATGGGTTCGCCGGTGCCATTATGCACCGCCAGCGGAATAAAAAAATCAGGATAGGTTTCTGCCATCATATCCATAAAAACGGCACCGATCGGACACCATTGGCACCACGTACCGGTGGCCTCCTCGGCGACAACATGTTTCGGTACAATGGCCGACACAGCCGACACCGTTTTGGTAAAATAGTTATTGCTCGGCTCCCCATCTATGCTGTTACCCACGCTGCTGATGCTGAAATTCAAAGCATATTCCTTTGGATTGTCCGCCGTAAAAGGATCGTTGAGGGTACCCTCATAAGATTCTCCAAATGCCAGGTCCAAACCGGTCAGTACTTCCGAGAACGTGCTCAGTCCATCCGTCCAGGTAATAGTGGCGGTATCAATGGGCTGTAAACCTTCGTTTTTGAAGCTATAATTCAGGTAAGTCCCTTCACCGGTACGGACATAGCTTTCTCCGTCCACTTTGACGAACGCAGCGTCCACATCCTGCAATGTACGGACCACGATATTGTCAATGACGAGTCTAAACTGGTCATTGGAATTATTGATGAAAGCAATGTGAATAGTTTTGCCGACGTAGTCGTCCAGCATCACTAAGCGGTGTTTGAAGGCTCCGTTAGCTACTTCACCACCGATCTGGAAAATCTGGTCCGTAAAATCAGCAATAGCCGTGCCGCCAATAGATACCTTTACTTTGTAACCATCCGGGAAATCGGCGTCAATAGCTTGGGCATCCCATTCCAGAATGGTTTTGGCGGTAATGCCGGTAATCGCCGGTGTGATCATCCAATCGTCGGAAATTCCCGGCGGAGCATACCAGGAAATACTGACGGCGGCCTTGCCGGTCAGTTCCTCACGGATATTCCAGGCATCCACATAGGTGGACAGGTTAGCGGCAGGCGTTCTGCCGTCATTGTCAATCAGGATCATATCCTGAAATCCATTTTCAAAATCCTGCTGGTAAAGTACTTGCGACTTGGCAGCTGAGCACAGAACAAGCAATAGAAAAGCGGTAAAAAACTGTTTCATGTAAAACGGGTGATTTGTAAATTACGAAAATGAAGGTGAGCAAGCAGATTATCATCGCAGCAAGCACCTTCCAATGCCCAATAAGCCGGGAAACAGGAGGGAAACTAAATCTGAATGATTGAAGGGCGCAAATCTATCAAACCACTTACGGTTGTGTATGCTTTTGGGAAAAAATGTCCACACATGACGCTTTTGGCAAAGCAACCTGCCGGAGTATTTATAGCCGTCCGGGAACTTCCCGCCCGGCTATTTGTTTTCAGGACTGTATTTTTGCCCCTGCATTTCATTTCGGCTATCGCATTACCGGCCCACCACTATCCATAGCGGGGGCAGTACAACGCCAGCCGCTTCGTACGAATGTGTTGATATATAGCACATTAGCAACTTTGCTTTATGATTTTTGAACCGAAAGACGTTTTCCAGAAACTGGAATTTGATAAAGTATTGGAACTTCTAGAAAAAGAAGCCCTCGCGCCCCTGGCTGCCGGGGAGCTGCGCGACATCCAGCCCAGTACCAATTTTGCCGACATTGACCGCCAACTGCGCGAAGTGCGGGAGTTTAAATTAGCCCTGGAAAAGAACGACCGTTTTCCCCTGGCCAGCTATCAGGATATTCGCCCCGACCTGAAACTGCTGGAAATAGACGGCTACACCTTACAGACTGAGTCTTTCCAGGGCGTTTTGCGCGTCCTACTCATGATGCGCGACGTGTTCAAATATTTCGCTGGCGGAGCAAAAAAGGAGATATATCCCAAGCTCTACGACATCATTCGTCCGCTGAGTTTCGATGAAAACCTCATCAAAGCCATCACCGCCGTATTCGACGAAAAAGGCGAAATCCGCCCCGATGCTTCGCCGGAACTGACGCGCATCCGGCGCGAAATTCAGCAGAAAGTCCGTGACCTGGATGCCCGTTTCCGGCAGATCATCCAGGAGTATCGCGCCAAAGGCTGGCTCTCCGATACGCCCGAAAGTTTTCGCAACCATCGCCGGGTGCTGTCGGTGCCTTCCGAGCACAAACGCAAAATTCGCGGCATCATTCACGACGAATCCGACACCGGGCGCACCGCTTTCATCGAGCCGGAAGCAGTCATCGAGATCAACAACGACATCTTCGATCTGGAAGGCGACGAGCGGCGGGAAATATTCCGCATCCTGCGCGACCTGAGTACGCAAATCCGGCCTTATGGCCCCATTCTGCACCAATATCTGGATGCACTGGTGCGCTACGACGTGATCCACGCCAAGGCCCGCGTAGCCGTCGCCATGCGCGCCGGTATGCCGGTTTTGAAGGAAAAGCCGATCATCGGTATTCGTAAGGGTTTCCACCCGCTGCTGTTTTTGAAAAATAAAGCGCAGGGGCGCAAAACCGTACCTTTTGATCTGCGCCTGACCCCGGAAGATCATATTCTCATCCTGTCCGGCCCCAATGCCGGGGGCAAATCCGTGGCCATGAAATCCGTGGGCCTGCTCCAGCTGATGCTGCAAAGCGGCCTGCTCATCCCCGTGCATGAGCTCAGCGAGTTCGGTATTTTTCACCAGATATTCGCCGACATTGGTGACCAGCAAAGTCTGGACGACGACCTTTCCACCTATTCCTCGCGCTTGCAGAACGCCCGCGTATTCTTGGAAAAAGCCACGCCGCTCACCCTGGTCCTCATTGACGAAATGGGCAGCGGCACCGATCCTAAACCCGGCGGTTCTATCGCCGAATCCGTCCTGCGCGCCCTGCACCGCAAGGGCGTGTATGCGGTCATTACCACCCACTATTCCAACCTGAAAGTGTTCGCTTTCCGCAACCAGGGCATCCTGAACGGCAATATGCACTTCGATAAGGATACGCTGTCGCCCACCTACGAACTCAAAGTGGGTCGCCCCGGCAGCAGTTATGCCTTTGAGATTGCTGCCAAAAGCGGGCTGCCTAAAGCCATCATTGACTACGCCCGCAACCGTACCGGCAGCGAGACCGCCGTGGATGATATTCTGATCGAATTGCAGCGCGAAAAGCAGGAATTGGAAGAAAAACTGCGCTCCGTGACCGAACGCGAAACATCGTTGGAACGGCTCATCAAAACCTACGATAGCCTGCAACAGGACCTGGAGGTGAAGCGGAAACGCCTGAAACTGGAACAGAAAGAGTTCGAACTGCGCCAAAGTGCCAACCAAAGCCGGGAGGTGGACAAATTCATCCGGCAGCTGCAATCCGAGAAAAACCTGGAAAAAGCCCGGGAAATCTCCACCCAGCTCCGCCAGGAACGCACCGAAAAAGCCCAGCAGGTCAACGACATCAATGCCGAAGTGGTCAAACTGGAAGAGCGCGGCGTTCCCTCTGCGTCCGGGCGACCCCTGGCACCGGGCGACTTTGTGCGCCTCCGCACGGGTGGTTCTATCGGTCGTCTCGAAAGCGTGAAAGGTACCAAGGCCGTGGTCATTATGGGCGAAATGCGGCTCACCGTGGCTATACGCGATCTGCTGCCCGCCGCCGAGCCGCTGCAGCAGGCCAGCACCATTTCCAGTACCGATGTACAGCGCGTAGCCGACTTTGATGCCAAAATTGACCTGCGCGGCATGAGCAAGGACGAAGCAATGAATGTGCTGGAAAAATTTGTGGATAATGCCCTGCTCACCAATGCCAACAACCTGCGCATCCTGCACGGCAAGGGCGATGGCATATTGCGCAAAGTAGTGCGCCAGAAACTACGCGAATACGGCGGCAGTGTTTCCAATCTCTATCACCCGGAAGATGATGCGGGCGGTAATGGAGTGACGATTGTGGAGCTGGCGTAGAAGTGGTTTTGAGTGTGAAACACAAAAAAATATTTTGAAACACAAAAGGTACAAAAGAGCACAAAAGAAAACCACAAGTTACAAGTGGCGTTCTGTGCTTTCTTGTACCTTTTGTAGTAAATACTAATAAAACTATTTTTACCCAATCTTTTAGGTTTTTCCAACAAAAAAATCACATAATTGCCAGACAAGTGTATTTTTGTGGGCATCATTCATTTAACACCAGTTAAAAGTAATTAAAAATGAAAAACACCTACTCCTTTCCTATCACAATTTGCTTACTTTTCTTCCTCGCTTTTTCCTGGCAAAAAGCAACCGCACAGACTACTCTGGTGGCCGGCGATATTGCTATTACCGGCTATCTCGGCTTCGGCGCAAGTGTCACCCCCGATCAGTTTTCATTTGTTTTACTGAGAAATATTGCGGCCAATACCGCGATTAAATTTACAGACAGAGGCTGGGGGACCGATAATGTGTTCAGTGCCCTCGCTGGCGAAAGCACCGTTACCTGGACGGCTACCACGGCTTTATCCGCCGGGGTAGAAGTGAAAATAGAAGGCCTCACGGCAACGCTGGCCGGTGCAGGGAATCCTGGTACCGTTTCAGGTACCGCCCTTTCTCTTTCTGCCAATGGCGACCAGGTACTTGCTTATCAGGGAGCTGACGCGAGCCCTACTTTTATCAGTGGCATTCATTCCAATGTATATACTACTGCAAATTTGGACCCCACGACCACAACCGCTGCCGCTTGGGATGCTTTGACAGCGGCTAATGCTACTTTCAATAGTTCTGCTCTACCAACAGGGCTTACCACTGGGGTGAATGCCATCTGGATTGGTACACAGGGCAGTATTAGCTCTGAGAAAGACAATGCCCGTTTCGTCTGTGCCGGCGATCTCAGCACTGTTGCCAGTATCAAGGCTCTCATCTATAATCAAAGCAATTGGATCACCAGCGACGGGGATCCGGCAGGCTTTACGCTGCCTACTGCCTGCAATTACATTAGTGCTTTACCAGTGCATTTGGTCAGGTTTTTCGGTACTAATAACGCAATGAAAGCAGCACTCAGTTGGACGGCAGAAAACGAGACCAATTTCAGCCATTATGAATTGGAGCGTTCCATAGATGGGTATAAGTTCAATATAATTGCCACTGTGAATTATGCCGGTCATACAGGCAGCAACAGCTATACCTACAACGATGTTAGTGCATTTATCAACGGTGATAAAACCATTTACTACCGGCTTAAATCGGTGGATAACGATGGGAAATTTGAGTATTCCAACATTGTTAATATCACCAACACGCGTAAGGGGGAAGTAGGTGTTTATCCTAATCCAGTGGAAGGCGAATTGCATATTAATGGACTGCTGCAAAACACCAGTTATACCATCAAGAATACGGATGGAAAAATAATCCAAACGGGTAATGTAGAATCTAATCAGCGTATAAATGTGAGCTCCTTACCAACAGGTTTGTACTATATTTATATAGATAATCAAGCCTTAAAATTCGTGAAGCAATAAGTTCAAGTGTGCTTGCTGCTCGTTGGCAAAGTTTTTTATCGCATCCTACACGATGAAAAACAAAACCGAGACGCGCACGCAACGCCATGCTGAACGGCAATTGCGTAAAGACTTATACATTTCCGGCCTGGCTCTCTTGAAGTGTGACCATTGGTCTGTACGACCTGAACCGTCCACGCACTGACGCGCATTTTACCTGGCTCGACATCCTGGATTAGGGGCCGGGGCATTAGTAACCGATAAGGAAGAGCAAGAAGGAGAGGAAGAGAGGTTGCTGACGGTGGAATAAGTAGTTACTGGGTATTAACACGAATCATGGGTTAATTGGTAGTGGTGGCATGGGTTCTACAAAGTTTTTTCAAAGAAAAAACTTTGTAGAACCCATGCCACCACTACCAATTAACCCATGATTCGTGTTAATACCCAGTAACTACTTATTCCACCGTCAGCAACCTCTCTTCCTCTCCTTCTTGCTCTTGCTTATCGGTGACTAATGCCCCGG
>JANPIV010000100.1:0-24741 GCA_031425155.1 Saprospirales bacterium
TCGACTTCCACTTTTTTCCCCCAGTTCCACTGGGGGCTATTCATATTCGACCCCTTCGGGGTCTATTGCGTTGATTATCAATGATAAATCCTGATTGACCCCAGCCTATCCAGAGACTGGCAACTTGTGTACATGCCATAGATTTTGAAAACCTTATAGGATTGCTGATAATACCAATATAATTCTGTTGACAGGTTTTAGTCCTGACTTATGAGACAGCCTCAATAAGCAAAGGGCATAAAAATGCTAATAATGGAAAATAACCATCGTAAATCGTGGAAGGGTAGTGCTGCCCTTAAAGATAATGTATTGTCCCAGATGGAAATACACTACGAAAAAGCCATGCTGGAATGTGTAGAAATTGACTCCGTATTGGTAAAAATCTATGGCTGGAATAATCCAATAGATTATCCGTTTTGTGCAAAAATGCTGGGTCTGGATGAAGGGGTTTTGAGACTGGGTTTTTATCTGTGGGAAGGTTTCCCGGAAGATAAAAAGGGTATTAAAACGCTGATTAAACTACGGATGGAGTTGCTGGAAAGTGTGCCGGTTGGTGTAGATCTGACCAATGTCTGTAACGAGTTTATAGTGTGGCGACTGGAAGATGCTGATTTTGGCATTATTAATAGCCAGATGAATCAATCAGTAAAAGTATTATTACAGGAAATAATAGACGTGTTCTATCAAGATATACCCAATATGCAGGTCGTCCAGCCAAAAATAGAACTGGCACTGCAAGAGGTAAATAATAACATCAGAAACCTGTGGCAAAAGGAGCAAAAGACCGAACCTGATAACTATCGAATGTTGAATGCCCTGGAAACGGCCGCTGCTGCCTGTTCTGCGTTGATGAATGCGGGCAGTGCTGCCGATGTTGCCGAAACCTATTTGTTTGGTGGCAATGGAACGAATGTACGCAACCAAGAACAGGAAGAAGATAAAATGAACGATAAACTACTGCAACTTATACAAGCCGCCCCTGAAATATGATCGCTGTCTTCGACATTGGTAAAACAAATAAAAAGTGCTTCATTTTTAATGAAGACTACCAGATTGTATATGAAAAAACCAGTCAATTAATTGAAACAACAGATGAAGATGGCGAACCCTGCGAAAATATAGATTTACTAAAAAACTGGATATTAGACACCCTGCGGGAGATTTTAAACGATTTCCGCTTTTTAATTAAAGCAATTAATGTCACGACTTACGGAGCAAGTCTGGTACACCTTGATATAGACGGTCAACCCCTTACGCCGCTGTATAATTATCTGCGACCTTTCCCCGATGATCTAAAAGAACAGTTTCTGACGCACTATGGCGACGAATCAAAAATCGCGCTGGAAACCGCCTCGCCAGTGCTGGGCAATTTGAACTCCGGCCTACAATTATATTGGTTAAAATATCAGAAACCTCTAATTTTTAAACAGATAAAATGGTCGCTGCATTTGCCGCAATATATTACGTTCCTAATTTTTCAGCAGTTACAAGAAACTACTAGTACAGAAAGCGTGTCATTCAGAACCGAAGGTGAAGAATCCGAGGCCGAAGGCCGAAGCAAGCACTTTGAAAACCTCGGCCTTCGGCCTCAGATGCCACGCTACGCGCTGCATGACAATATAATAGGCGCAAGCGAAATTACCAGCATTGGTTGCCACACAATGATGTGGAATTTTCAGAAAAACGACTACCACGACTGGGTAAAAACCGAAGGCTTGACCGAAAAATTCCCACCCCTGAAACCCTCCAATCTTGCTCTCCCCATAATCAATACCCTAATAACCAATTACCAATCCACCAATAACTACATCGGCACTGGTTTGCATGATAGTTCCGCTGCGCTTATTCCGTATTTGGCCTCTTTTAAGGAGCCTTTTATTTTGATTTCTACCGGCACCTGGTGCATTTCACTGAATCCATTTAATGCAGAGCCGCTCACTGCCGAAGAATTAAAACAGGATTGTTTATCCTATTTAAGTTACGAAGGTAAACCTGTAAAAGCCGCGCGTTATTTCGGGGGCAATCAACACGAAATATGGACCCAAAAATTAGCGCAGGCTTTTAATAAGCCAGCCGACTATTATCAGACAATAGCTTTTGACCAGCAGATTATTGAAAGCCAGCACCAGCAGAAAAAACTGCGGCAAACGGGTTTGTACCCCTTTGAAAATTACGAAGCCGCTTATCATACTATTATCTCAAAAATCATCAGGCAGCAATACCATTCTACTAAAATGGTGCTTACCAAAACGACGCATCGCATTTTTGTAGATGGCGGCTTTTCCAAAAACGAAATTTACATGAATCTGCTGGCCCAGGTTTTCCCTCATCTGGAAGTCTATGCAGCCGAGGTAGCCCAAGCCACGGCACTCGGCGCAGCACTGGCCATCCATACTTTTTGGAATGAAAAACCGCTGCCGGACAACCTGATTTCACTAAAAAAATACAGTATTTCCCGCTCATGAATCCAGGCTACAATCCGAATTATCCGTCCATTGACGATCTGCGCGAACGCGCCCGGCAGCGCATCCCGCGTTTTGCTTTCGAATACCTGGACGGCGGCTGCAATGAAGACGTGAATCTCTATAAAAACACTGCCGAACTACGGGAAGTAGAACTAAAACCTTATTATCTGACCCCTCACACGGGTTCGGACCTGCACACCGAACTTTTCGGGCACGTATATGCTGCGCCGTTTGGTATTGCGCCGGTGGGTTTGCAGGGATTAATCTGGCCTAATTCCACCGAAATACTGGCCAAAGCGGCGCTGGCCCACAATATTCCTTTCATACTCAGTACGGTCACGACTTCCAGCATTGAGCGGATTGGCCAACTGACCGAAGGCAAATTCTGGTTCCAACTCTATCATCCCGCCGACAATGCGCTGCGCGACGACATTCTGGACCGCGCGGAAGCAGCGGGTTGCCAGGTGTTGGTCATCCTCTGCGACGTGCCTACTTTTGGCTATCGCCCGCGCGACATCCGTAATGGTCTGGCCATGCCTCCCAAAATGACGCTGCGCAACATCCTGCAAATCATGGGCAAACCTACCTGGGCGATCCAAACGCTGCGGCACGGACAGCCGGGTTTTGCCACGATGCAGAAATATATGCCCAGGGGCTTGAATATGAAACAGTTAGGCGCGTACATGAATCAAACGTTCTCAGGCCGCCTGAACGAGGAAAAAATCGCCCCGATCCGCGACCGCTGGAAGGGTAAGATCGTGCTGAAAGGCGTGGCCAGCGAAGAAGATACGGCGTTGGCGATCAAGTTAGGTCTGGACGGCATCATTGTTTCCAACCACGGCGGTCGCCAGTTGGATGCCGGACAATCTTCCATCAAACCGCTGGCCGCCATTGCGCAAAAATATGCGGGCCAGATCAGGATCATGATGGATAGCGGCCTACGTTCGGGGCCGGATGTAGCGCGGGCACTGGCCAGCGGGGCCGAATTTACCTTCCTGGGCCGATCATTTATGTACGGCGCGGCGGCATTGGGCAATGAAGGCGGTCAGCACACGATTTCCATTTTGAAAACCCAACTAAAACAGGTGATGGAACAGGTTTGCTGCGAGCGGGTGGCAGATTTTCCGAGGCATTTGGTAGGCGGGATTTTAAAAAGGTAATTCCTTGGTGGCATAAGTTTTTAAAGTAATCGGCTGAATCAAATATCAGCCACACATGGATAGCATCAATAAAAATCAGCCCGAAGACAATCGTGAAAACCTGCTGGGGCCGGAAGCCATCAAAAAAATCAAGGAACTGGCCGAAAAAACCAACACCTGTTTCTTTTGCACCAATATTAAGACCGGACAATCCTTTGCTACACGACCTATGTCGGTCCAAAAACTGGACGATGCCGGCAATTTCTGGTTTCTGAGCGCAGCGGACAGCTATAAAAATGCCGAAATTGCCCAAGACAGTGCTGTACAGTTGTTGTTTCAGGGGAGTGCGCATTCCGACTTCCTGACTATTTATGGTCAGGCGCAGATTTCCAAGGATCGGGATAAAATAGAAGAGTTATGGGAGCCACTGGTAAAAACCTGGTTTACCGAGGGCAAAGATGATCCGCGTATTACGGTGATTCAGGTAAAACCTACCGAGGGATATTACTGGGATACCAAACACGGCTCATTCGTGGCTTTCTTAAAAATGACGGTGGGTGCCATGACTGGCAAAACACTGGACGATTCTATAGAAGGGACTATAAAAGTCTGATATACAATCGGAAAAATTCTATTTTAAAGAGGATGGTTTGCTTTCAGTATCCGGTTCAAATCATCCGGTATAGGCATTGACCTGAGTGGAGGTACATTGGCACCACCCGTATTACCGACCGGAATATGGCCAACAAATGATTTGACCCCTCCGACCAGCAGCCGGGGAATCTGACCCATTATTTCTTTAGGACTTTTAATAAAAAAACCGAATTGCAGCATGTGCCAGTGTACCTGCGAGTGCTCCCGTGGCCACGCCTGCGCCAGAATATGGGCGCGTTCCAAATGCTGCCAAGCCTGCGGTAAATTCCACTGAGCCAACTCCATTTTGTACAAATCCAGTTCGCGGTGGTAGTGTACTTGTAAGCCTTTCGGCATGTTCCAGTAGAGTTTCATGGTAATGCAGTGAATTTAATCCGCTTTTAGTACTTTTAATAAGTGCTGTAGTCTGTACTTCCTTGTTGACAGGGAGTAAGGAATACACAAAGATGGGTGTTTACGTAAAGTGTTGTTTAGATAAAGTTAGCATAACTTATTTCTATATCAGCAGTCAATTTACTGGTACACAGACAGCCACACGATGTGCTGATGATCAATTATTGCCTCCATTACCAGCACGCATATTAAAGCAACCAAATCGCCAGATGCTCTACATCTATTCAAACGGCTTTTTTGAATTTAGCCGTAATAACGACCTCTGGCAGCACGACCGTGTTGATCTTTGGTTTTTCGGCATGAATCGTCACCGTTGGCAGGTTCATCTCCGGCATGCTGGGTACTATCCGTTTAGTCGTAATTTGCACTTCGGGCAAAGTAAAATGCGGCACATTTTCATGGTGGAGGGGCAGCATGGTACCAATCGTCATTACGGCTGAAACGGCCATCAATAAAAGGAAGTTCTTCATATTTCTTGTCTTTGCAGCGAGGCTCAGGCCCGCTTGGTGCTTGACTTAATTGTATAGCAAAGAAATGTCCTTAGGCAGGTACTATGTAATACAAAATAGTCAAACGGGCTGCTTTATCCGACGAAATGCGGTTTTTGAGGAGAATAGTCTTTCTAACCGAACTTCCAACCGGATAATCCGTTTTTATCCCACCAACGTATATACTGGTTCATTTCCACCCCCTTTTGTTATCAATGGAGCCTTCTGCCCCTCTCTTTCATGCAAACACTTGACTACGATATAATTATCATCGGCTGTGGCCCTGCCGGTTCCACTACGGCCCGCATAGCTGCACAGCGCGGTCTGCGCGTGCTGCTGGTGGACAAACGGCAGGAATTGGGCTCCCCCATTCAGTGTTCGGGTGCGCTGAGTGCCCATGCTTTGGAAGAAGTGGGTGTGTTGCCGGATTCGGAATTTGTGCTGGAAGCGGTGTATGGTTTTGGCATTTATAACCAGGCTGGCGAGCAAACTACGATTGATTATCGCCAGTTGAAACCGGATAAATATGGGGTCGGCCCGGATAAAAAGCCGCTGGGTTATGTGGTGGATCGTCGCCGCTTCGACCGTTACCTGGTCACCCTGGCGGAACGGGCGGGCGCAGAGGTCTGGCTGAAAACGGATGGCCTGGGTTACGAACCGCTGGCAGATGGCTCCTGCAACGTGCGTCTGCGAAAATTCAACCACGAGATGACCCTGCGTACCCATGTGCTGGTGGGCGCAGATGGCCTGCAATCACAGGTCGGCAAGTGGTCGGGCTTGCGTACCCACATCAAAATGACGGAATTGGCCAGTTGCCTGCAGTTTGTGGTGGACGGCGTGGAGACCAATGGCCTGCTCGAAATCATCACCGGCCACGAATGGGCACCCGGCGGCTATGCCTGGGTGTTCCCGAAAGGACATGGCTACGCGGAAGTTGGCCTGGGCGTGATTCGGACTATGACGCCCGAAAATGCACAATGGCATCTGGATCATTTTATGCGTAACTCTTTTTTAGGCGAACGTCTGCGCAATGCCCGCATTCTGGAAGTGCAGGGCGGCGGAGTGCCACTGGCAGCTCCTTTGCGCACCCAATATGCGGCTAATTTGATCCTCGTCGGGGATGCTGCCCGGCACGTGAATCCGATTACTGGCGGCGGTATTCACACGGCCCTGACGGGTGGTTTGATTGCCGGGAATTTTCTGGCTGATCTGATAACATCTGGACAGTCACCCAGTGCCAGGAACCTGCGTGGCTATCAGGAGCGATGGCTCGAACAATTGGGAAATAAGATGTGGGGACTTTATGCTACAAAACGGGATATATTTAAAGTGAAGGATATTCCACAGCGTAATAGTATGCTCTATCAGACCATGGCCGACTATTTTAATCCACTGTCTGCGTACAAAAAAGTCTGATAAATTATGCCACGCAGAGAAATGGTAGTTTTTAAAATCGGCTGGAATGCCTGCATCAACTGTGGTGCCTGTGTGGCTGTTTGCCCGAAAGAGGCAGGTTTTATCAGCGATTTTGATACTATTGCCGTGAATACACCCTGCGATATAGCCTGTATGGCTTGTGAAGAAATTTGCCCGGTGACAACTATCACTCATGTGCGGCTTTCTGATTGGGGAATCAGTGCGCAACTTGGTTAATTATTTCCGAAAAAGCGCGTACTTGTCGTGTCATAAATCGTCACAACTATGCGCACCTTTCTACTCTTCGCTGGCTGGAGTCTGCTGCTTGCTGCCTGCAAGCCCCCCACGCCACCGCCGGTCTATCCGACGCTTGCCGAATACTTTCAGCCACAGCCCGATACGATAAAGACCGGGGGCGTAACTATGATTCCGATCCATACGCCCAAGGGCGATTTCCGGGTGTGGACCAAACGTTTTGGCAACAACCCCAAGATCAAGGTGCTGCTGCTGCACGGTGGTCCCGGCTGCACCCACGAGTATTTCGAGTCGTTCGAGAGTTTCCTGCCGCAGCAAGGCATCGAGTTTATCTATTACGATCAATTGGGTTCGGCGTATTCCGATCAGCCCACCGATACCAGCCTGTGGGTGCTGCCCCGCTTCGTGGAAGAGGTGGAGCAGGTGCGCGTGGCACTGGGGCTTAATAAGGATAATTTTTACCTGCTGGGCCACTCCTGGGGTGGTATTCTGGCTATGCAGTACGCGCTGAAGTACCAGGATCATCTGAAAGGATTGATTATCAGCAACATGATGGCCAGTTGCCCGAAATATGGCGAATATGCGGAGCAAGTATTGTCCAAACAAATGGACCCGGCGGTGCTGGCCGAAATCCAGGCGTTGGAAGCGAAAGGCGATTTTACCAATCCGCGTTACATGGCCCTGCTGATGCCGAATTTTTATGAAAAACATATTCTGTACCGGCCCACTGCCGAATGGCCCGATGCGGTGAACCGTACGTTTGCCAAACTGAACCAGCAGGTGTATGTGCAAATGCAGGGCCCCAGTGAATTTGGCATTGCGGGCAATCTGGAAAAATGGGACGTGAGCGCGGAACTACCCAAGATCAAGGTGCCGACGCTGGTAATCGGTGCCGCCCACGATACGATGGACCCCGCTTATATGCAGTGGATGTCCACGCAGTTGCCCAAGGGCCAGTTCCTGCTCTGTCCCAACGGCGGGCACATGTGTATGTGGGACGATCAGGCTCACTATTTCCCCGGCTTGGTGTCTTTTTTGGAAGAATAATAGGAGGCAATCTCTATTTTAACTAAAACTGGCATTGTTTTCGTACTCTTGTTGGCTCAGTTATAATCTCATGAAGTTTTTTTAATCGTTCCTATTCCGCAGAAAAAACAGGCTCCCGGCACTTTGCAGGGAGCCTTTTTACTTTTTAGCCAGGAAGTGTGTAAAAATAAGTTAGTAGAATTAACCTTAACTGGGCTGTCATTCCGACGGCAGGAGGAATCTGCCAAGGTGTTGATTATCAATGTCCCGCATCCAGATTTCTCCTAATGTCGAAATGACAACCTGGTGGAGATAATGGTTGGCTTGTTCGTTTTTAACCAAAACTGGCACGTTTTTCGAAGTCATCAGACTTCTTTTATAATCTCATGAAGTTTTTTTAATCTCCCTTTATCCGCGTAAAAAAATGGGCTCCCGGCACTTCGCCGAGGAGCCTTTTTGCTTTTCGGGCCAAACCGTACCTTGCGCCCATGAAAGCCTTAGTTCTCCATACCGTACACCAACCCCTTACTTTTCAGGAAGTAGCCGTGCCAATACCAGCCGAAGGCGAGGTACTGGTTACGCTCCGTGCTGCCGCGCTCAATCATCGCGATGTATTCATCACGCAGGGCTTGTACGCCGGTATTAAAATGCCGTGCATCCTCGGCTCGGATGGAGCGGGAGAGTGCGGGGGGCAGCCGGTGATTATTTACCCTGCCTTGGCCTGGGGCGACCATTTGGCTGCACAGGGTCGCGACTTCCGGGTGCTCGGTATGCCCGACGATGGCACTTTTGCCGAGCAAATCCGTATTCCGCAAGAGAACGTGTACCCTAAACCCGCCCATCTTGCGTGGGAACAGGCGGCAGCCTTGCCTTTGGCGGGTCTCACGGCCTGGCGGGTGCTGTTTACCCGCTGCCAGTTGCAGGCCGGCGAACGGGTGCTCATCACCGGCATCGGTGGCGGCGTGGCCCTGATAGCCCTGCAATTGGCCCTGGCCGCCGGAGCGGAGGTATGGGTGACTTCCGGCTCCGCCGAAAAAATAGAAAAAGCACGGGCACTTGGTGCCCAGGGCGGAGCCAACTACCGCAGTGAAGGCTGGGACAAACAACTCAAAAAAGAGGCGGGCGGCTTCGATGTGGTGATTGATTCCGCGGCAGGCGATGGTTTTGCGGCCTTGCCGGGACTTTGCAATCCTGGTGCGCGCATCGGCATGTATGGAGGCACGCTGGGCAAGATGAATGGCTTGAGCCCGCAGTTGATCTTTTGGAAACAGATCAGTCTGCTCGGCTCCACGATGGGTACGCAGGCAGAGTTCGCGGCCATGCTGGACTTCGTGGCTTTGCACCGGATAGTGCCGGTGGTGGATGCAGTGTTTCCATTAGCAGAAGGGAATGCGGCACTGGCGCGGCTGGCGGAAGGGGAGCAGTTTGGAAAGGTGGTGTTGAGAGTGTAAACAGGACCTGTTTCTCGCTCTTGTCATCCTGCCGGGAACTGTCCACGTCTTAGTTTACTTCGTCGTGCGAGCCGTTTAAGTGGACCACTTAAAAACCCGCCTGCCAATCCAGCCTATCGCCACCAACACCAGCCCCGGCAAACCAATCCATTTCGCCTCGCTCCACAGCACCGCCAGACCCCATTCGCTGAAAAACGCGCCTGCCCCCAGCGGCGATACCTGAATGGGTCGCCACGGAAAGAACAATCTTTCCAGACTAAATGGCCACCAGAGTGCTACGCCGCGCCCGCCATTGGTCAGCATATCCAGCAGCGGATGGGAGGCCGTGGCGAGGATGCACAACAGGGCTATCTTCCAGTAATCCTTGTCTGTTCGGAAAAAAAGGGCCGCCAGCAGCAGCCCGAAACCGATGGCAAAGACCAGCGAATGCGTCCAGCCGCGATGCCCCCATTCGCTTTCGTAGGCGACGCCGAAGCGAAAAGCCAGTACATCCAGGTCCGGGGCGGCAGCACAAAAAGCGGCCAGCGCAAGCACCGCCGGGCGGGATTGTTTGGAGAAAAATGTATATCCCAGCGCGGTAGAAGCAGCAATGTGGCCAAAGACGGATGCCATAAAGAAATAAGTAAAAATTGCAAAAGGCAATAAGCAAATGGAGCAAAGCAACCTCCCGGTTTTAATCGGAATGGGCAAGAAAACCAATACGTTGCGCAAAATCCAATCTAAAGTATTTTGGTAGGGGCTTAGGTTGGATCGTCCGGAATAACCGGCGTTTCGGTGATGTTCAGGTGTTCGGTGAGGCGTTGCACCACTTTAAATTCGTAGAAAAAAGTATAAGCGATCACGCGCAGCACGGTATAAACCGGAATGCCGAGCACCATGCCCAGAATGCCGCCCAGCCGGGCCGCCACCAGCGTCACCAGAAAAATTTCCAGCGGATGCGCCTGCACACTTTTGGAAAAAATAAGCAGGCTGAGCAGGTTGCTGTCAATCAGATGGGCCACGATAAAGACCGCCGCGACGATGGTCAGCATAGGCCAGACCAGGGCAAAATCCATTTCCAGATTGGACGATAAGGTGATGAACCACCCAAAGGCAATGCCCAGGATGGAGCCGATGTAGGGAATGATGTTGAGGATGCCGCCAAATGCGCCGATCAGCAGCGCGTTGGGTACCCCCAGCAGCCAAAGTGCCGCCGAAACCATCAATGAAAACACCAGTATCTGGATGACCAAAGCACCAAAGTAGCGTGTCAGTACATCGCTGGAGCCGTCGGCGGCATGGCGTACTTTGGTCTCCAACTCATTGGGTACCAGTGCGTACAGCATTTCCAGAAACAGTCGATTGTCTTTCAAAAAGAAAAATAAAATAAACGTGATGGACACCAATGCCGCGATCATGCTGCCCGCCGTAGCCAGAAAAGAACCGAGAAAATCGCCCACCAGGGCCGGACGAATCCAGGTACCGATGATCTCCTGCGTTTTGGTGGCCAGCGATTCCGTGGGATGCAACATACCCAAATTATGCAACTGGAGGTCGAGCCAGGCAAACGGGCCGCGCAGTTTTTCTCCCAAAGCGTAATAATCCACTCCGGCCAAATGGCGCGCCTGCTGCACAATCGTCGGAACAAAGATAAACAGTAAGCCCGTGACCAACCCATAAAACGTGATGACGGTGAGCAGGGCCGCCACCGTTTTACTCACGCCAAAGCGACCTACGCGCAGGTAGCGCCGATAGGCATACATGATCGGCCGCCCCAGCATGGAGAGGACCCAGGCAATCAGAATATAGGTGACAATGGTGGAAAAATAATAGACGATGGCGACCAGCACGGCCAGGCCGAGCAACCAGAGAAAATTGCGATTGATGAACATAAAGGCTTAAAATGTGCTTTCGCGTGGTTGCTCTTCCAGTTTTAACCAGACCTTCCCCGTCATTGCGACCAGCAAATAGCGTTTTATCGTCGGCAACATCGGAAGTTTTTGCAATTCCTCGGCGGTTTGGACAAACTTAAAATCATCATGCTCTTCGCCCAGAAAAATGGTAGTATGTTGCTTATCGCTAATGCGCAGATTATAAAGCAGTTGCCAGCGATAAGACAGGCCCTCCTGCGTTTTCAGATGGTACAGAAACATCGTCCGCCAACGCAGTTTTTTACGCACCTGCCAGCCGGTCTCTTCGCGTATTTCGCGCAATGCCGTTTCGGAAGGCCATTCGCCCCCGTCCCGTTTGCCGCCCGGCAATTCCCAGAGCCCCCGACCCGTATCCACATCTTTGAAATTTCGCCGACGGCGCAACAGGAGAAGTCCTTTCTTTTGCCATATCAGCACAGAAACAAGCACGTGGAAAGATATATTCATCGTCAATTTTAGTCTGTCAATAAAGAAAATTACGTCATAAAACCTTGTGCCACCTGGCGTTTTAACCATAGCCGTCAGGCTAGCCCCCCCCTAACCCCTCCCCCGAATGGGAGGGGGACTAAATTGAGTTTCAAGTCATTGATTTACAGCACTTTGGTGAAATATTATTTTTTGCCAAGGTACTGATAATGAATAAAAAACACCGCGATCATATCCCCCTCCCTTTCGGGGGAAGGGTTAGGGGTGGGGTTGCAACAGGCTAATAACCAATGTATGAGACTTTTACTATCCTAAGGGATTTTGTTTAGTCTAATGGTTATGGCGATTAAACCAACAAATATCGTATAAAAATGCCTGATTTTCAAAAAAAACGAAAATGACGTGTTATTATGAAGGAAAAACCGGCGTAAATAACGCGCCGACAGCTGGCTAGTGTGTAGGATAAGGCTAATAAAAAACATTTTCGCACCTTTACCACCCCGATTCGTCTAATTTTTACCAATAACTGACCTTCGGAAAGCATTTCCCGGCTTTTCTTGCAGGAATTTCTACTTGTCTATGTCTTTGTTTCCGTTGCGCCTTGTACTGTTGTCCCTGCTATTGCCGGTTGGCATATCAGCCTTTTCCCAAATCATTCCCTCCGAACATCTGAAAGGGATTGACATCCGTAATATTGGCCCCGGAGCCATGTCGGGCCGTATTACCACCATTGCCATAGACCCGCAACGCCCGCAGGTGATCTACGCTGGTGCGGCTTCCGGCGGCGTGTGGCGTTCCAAAAGCAGTGGCACCGGCTGGCAACCGATCTTCGATAAAGCACCCACCCAGAGTGTGGGCGCCATTGCCATCAGCCCCGGCAATCCCGACGAAATATGGGTCGGCACCGGCGAAGGCAATCCGCGCAATTCGCAGAATTTTGGCATTGGTATTTTCAAAACCGTGGACGGCGGCGAAAACTGGACGTGTATGGGCTTGCAGGCGACCCACGCCATTCACCGTATTATATTGCACCGCGACCAGCCCAACGTGGTGTTTGCCGCCGCAATGGGTTCGGCGTATGGTCCCAATGCCGAACGCGGCGTATTCAAAAGCAGTGATGGTGGCAAATCGTGGCGCAAAACCCTGTATGTCAATGATTTGACGGGCTGTGCTGATCTGGTGGCCGATCCGCGTAATCCCAATAAACTCTACGCTGCGATGTGGGAATATCGCCGCTGGCCCTGGTTTTTCAAAAGCGGTGGCCCCGGTTCCGGTCTCTACATTTCCAACGATGGCGGTGAAACCTGGGAGCGGCGTACCGACAAAGACGGCTTGCCGGAAGGCGAACTGGGCCGGTTGGGTTTGGCGGTGAGCCATAGCAATCCCGACGTGGTGTATGCCCTCGTGGAAGCCAAAGAAAATGCGCTGTACAAAAGCACGGATGCTGGCAAAACCTGGCGCAAAATGGCCGATAAAAATCAGGGCGACCGTCCCTTTTACTACGCCGAATTGTATGTGGATCCGACCGATGAAAACACCCTGTATTCCGTTCATTCTCAAATCACTAAGAGTATTGACGGGGGCCGGACTTTTGATCGCTGGGTGGGTTTTTGGGATATTCACCCCGACCACCATGCCTTCTGGATCAGTCCCGACAATCCGAAATACATCATCGAAGGCAACGACGGCGGCGTCAATATTACCTACGATGGCGGCACGACCTGGCGTTATGCGGAGAACATTCCGGTGGGTCAGTTTTACCACGTGGAGACCGATAATCAGACACCTTATAATGTGTATGGCGGATTGCAGGACAACGGCTCCTGGGTCGGGCCATCGGCGATCTGGAAACCGGGTGGCATCCGCAACTCGGACTGGCAGGAAGTGTATTTTGGGGATGGTTTCGAGACCATGCCTCGAAAAGACGATCCGCGTTATGTATTCGCGATGTCGCAGGGCGGTGAACTCGGCTTGGTGGATCGCCAGACCGGCGATACGCGTTACCTGAAGCCCTTACATCCGGACGGCAAAACGGAACTGCGTTTCAATTGGAATACTGCTTTGTCTCAGGACCCTTTTCATCCGCAGGGCATTTATTTTGGTAGTCAATTCCTGCATTATTCCCCGGATTTGGGACAAAACTGGCAAATACTTTCGCCCGATCTGACGACGAGTGATACCGCCAAATTGCACCAGTTCACGTCCGGCGGCCTCACTTTGGATGCTACGAGTGCCGAAAACCACTGCACCATTGTCACCATTGCCCCCAGTCCCGTCCAGGCGGGCGTTATCTGGGTCGGCACCGACGATGGGCAGGTGCAACTCACGCAGGATGGCGGTAAGACCTGGCAAAACTTTGCCAAACAATTGCCCGGCTGCCCGGCGGGTGCCTGGATACCCGCTATTGAAACCTCCGTCAAAAACGCGGGTGAGGCCTTCGTGGTGGTCAATAATTACCGTCAGAACGATTGGCAGCCCTACCTCTATCACACCCTTGATTTTGGAAAAACCTGGCAACGACTGGTCGGCCCTGGTATCGGCGGGTTTAGTTCCAGTACCGGCGGGTTCAGCCGCCGAAACAACAAAAACAGTCAGGAAAAAACGCAAAATATCACCCCGGACTCCTTACATATCAATAACTTCTGCCTGAGCGTAGCCCAGGACCCCGAAGTACCCAACCTGCTCTTTTTGGGCACGGATCAGGGACTTTATTTCAGTCTCGATTATGGCCAGAACTGGCAGCATTGGTCGGCGGAAGGTTTTCCCTCCGTCCCGGTGCAGGATATGCGTATTCAGGCCCGCGACGGAGATCTGGTGCTCGGCACTTTTGGGCGTGCCATCTGGGTGCTCGATAATTTGAAGCTGTTACGTGCCCTGGCCAAATCCGGCCCGAAGCTGCTCGATCAACCCTTCGAAGTATTTCCCGCGCAGCCCGGTTTGCTGGCTGAATATCGCTCCTACGATGGCCCGCGTTTTGCTGCCGATGCGACTTATCAGGGACAAAACAAAAGCACAGCAGTCCGCATTCCGGTGTGGGTGAAACCGGAAAAAGCAAAGAGCAAGGGGCAATCAGCAATTAGCAAAGAAGCAAAGAGCAAGGAGGAAAAAGCCATCAGCAAAGCCGAAGCGGAAAAAAAGAAATTGGAAGAAGTAGAAAAAGAAAAAGCAGAAAAAGCGAAGGCGGAAAAGGCCAAAGAGGATAAAACTAAAATAACACCGGGCGGGAAACCCAAAGTGGATTCTGTAAAAACGGAGCCCAAACCCGATCTGAAGAAAAAAGAAAAGGCTACGGTGGTCGTGCTTTCGATGGCGGGCGATACGCTGCGGCGTTTCAAAACCGAACTGGACACGGGTTTTACCAGCATCACTTGGTCTATGGATACCAAAGGGGTACGCTTTCCTTCCAATGCCGAGCCCGATAAAGACCAGCTCGAACCGGGCGGTGGCCCGCGCGTGCTACCGGGCGATTATCGGGTGCAGATTGTCTATCGCAGTTACCGCGATTCTACTGTTGTGCGGGTACTGGAAGACCCACGCCTGCCCATTTCCCGCGCTGATCGCGAAGCCAAAATAGCCGCGACCCGCGATCTCTACCAAAGTCTGGATAAGGCCCAACGCGCCTACACCCGGCTGCGTGAGGCCGAAAAAACGTTAAAACTTGTAGAAGACCAGTTCGCCAACGTGCCGGACAGTACCAAGAAGGAAGTCCTGAAACTGGGAAATACGCTGCGTGACAGCATAAATGTTTTAAAAGAACGTTTCTTCCAGCAAAAAGACCCCAAAGGCATCCAGCGCAGCTCCAACAATTTGAATGCTCATTTCTATCAGGCACTCGGTTATATTGAGAGCAGTACGGGGGCTCCCAATGCCAATACCCGGATTGCGATCAACCAGGCCAAGGCTGATACCGAGCGTTTGTCACAAAACATTAACGCGTTGTTTGATCAACCGTGGAAAGACTATCGAACCAAAGTCGAAATGGTACGTTATTCGCTGTTCAAAGATTTCGACAAACTGTAAATCACACTTTTTTTCACAGAATTGCTATTTTCTTCCGGGAAAGAAGTTCATTTGCGCGGTCATTTCCTGAAAACGAGAATACCCATTACCAGAAGACGTATTTTCCTGTTTGCTTTATCCTGTACCTTTTTTTATTTAACGTACTGTAAATCAATTTTATACATGGCTGACAATCAGCAGAAACTGACCCGCATTGGGGTCTTTTACGACGGCAACTATTTTCTCCACGTTAGCAATTACTACGCCTACCACCACGAACGTCGCAGCCGCATCAGCATCGCCGGTCTGCACGAATTCGTCCGGTATCGTATTGCCGAGGAAGAAAATAAGGACGTTCATCTTTGCCAAATCGTGGATGCGCACTATTTCCGGGGTCGTCTGAGTGCGCAGGAAGCCAGTGCCGAAGGAAACCGTTTGTACTATGATCGTCTCTTCGACGACATCCTGATGATGGAGGGGGTCACAACCCATTATCTGCCAGTACGTACGGTGCAAGGCTACCGGCAAGAGCGCGGCATAGATGTCTGGATGGCCCTCGAGGCCTTCGAACTGGCTCTGCACAAACAATTCGACCTGGTGGTGCTCATCGCTTCGGATAGCGATTTTGTGCCGCTCGTTCGCAAACTGCACACCCTCGGCGTCAAAGTGATGCTGCTGGGCTGGGACTACGAATTTTTCGATGAAGAAGGCCGCCGCCGCAGCACCGTTACTTCCCAAAGTTTGCTGGAGGAAGTTACTTATCCGGTGCCGATGCACAACTTCATCGAAGACGACGATCAGGATGGCCTCTTTCTAGTCAACCAATTGTTCGTAGAACGCAAGAAAAACCTGACTGGCGCCGATACACCTGTCCCCGTGACGGATGTGGAAGTGGAGGAAGGCGAAGTAAAAACCAGCACCATTTTCAGCATGAAAGATGGTTATGGCTTCATCAGTTTTCCACAGACCAACAATCTGTTTTTCCACTTCTCTTTCCTGGTGGACACAGATTTTAATGACCTGCGCGAAGGCGATGCCGTAGAATTTACGATCAGCAAAAACGAACGCGGCGATCCAATCGGGAAGAACGTGAAGTTGATACGTTGAACGTAGCAGGCTTGTTTTACATCAATGGGGTGCAACTGCGTATGGCAGCGGCACCCCATTTTTTATTAATTCATTTTCCCAATACAAACTATTATTCCGAAAAAAAGCAGGTAAGCGGCGCAAAGCCACGGCTTATTCCCATTTTTGCGCAAACAAGTAAGAACTCATGCGCTTTGCCCTGTTGCTTTTGAATTGTTGCCGGATATTGCCCTGGCTGGCCCTGGCCCACCTCGCTTCCGCACAAGATAGTCTTGCCCTCACCGATCTGTCTTTTTGGAAAGCCACGGAGGCCGCTAACTGGCAAATCGCCGGAAACGCCCATGCCGCCTTGGATAAAGAAGACGAAATGACCGCCACCAAAGGCACGGGCGTGCTGGTCAATCTGCCCGACACAAAGAACCGCGCCAACCTGCTTTCGGCCAAAGAATACGGCGACGTGGACGTGTCTTTCGATTTTATGATGGCCAAGCACTCCAACTCTGGTTTCTATTTGCAGGGCCGCTACGAAGTGCAGTTGATGGATAGTTGGGGCGTACAAAATCCCTATTTCGGCGACTGCGGCGGCATCTACGCCCGGCGACGCTGGAACCCCAAAGAGGAACTTTTCGATGGCGTAGCCCCCCGCGTCAATGCCTGCCTGGCACCCGGCCTCTGGCAACATGTGGAAATCAGTTTCCAGGCCCCGCGCTTCGATATGGCCGGTAAAAAAACCGCCAATGCCCGCCTGCTCAAAGTAACCCTGAACGGCGTAATCCTGCACGAGAATCTCGAACTCACCGGCCCGACCGGCGGCCCTGTTTCTGAGCAGGAAGCCACGACCGGCCCGTTTATGATCCAGGGCGATCATGGTCCGGTGGCCTTCCGGCATTTCAAGATCAGCGACCGCCAGGGCCAGCCAGTGACCGTCCCCAAGCCATTTGCCTACAAAGTCATCTACGGTGAGTTTCGTGCGCCCGAGGATTTTGCTGGCAAAAAGGCAGATATAGAAGGGGCTACGGAAAAACTAACCTGGGAAGTCGCCAAACGGAGCAACGCTTTCGCTATCATTTTTACGGGAAATATCCAGGTGCCTAAAGCCGGATTGCACCGCATCATTCTGCAAACCGGCGGTCGGTCGTCCCTGAAAATCAATGGTAAAGAAGTGCTGGCCGATGCCTTTACCTGGTACACCGACCAGCGAACGGCAGAGGTAGAATTGCCCGTGGGTACTACTTCCATCGCCCTCACGACCTACAAAATGGAAGACTGGGTGTCGCCTTTTCTGGGCTTGTGGGTGGAGGGACCGGGCGCACGGGCCGCTATGTTGCACAATGTGAGCTCCACCTTGGCCGCAATACCACGCGATCCCATTCTGCTGGATGCCGGGCAGCCGAAAGTGTTTCGCTCTTTCATGGACATTGCGCCGCCAAATGGTCCGAAAAAACGCGTCGTTCATGCCGTACAAGTCGGCGATCCGGCCCACCTGCACTACACCTACGATATGGACAACGGCGCGGTGGCTCAGATCTGGAAAGGCGATTTCCTCAACGTCGCGCCGATGTGGGACGACCGGGGCGATGGCTCTTCGCGTCCGCGTGGCTCCATCCTCGGTTTCGATGATGTGCCGGTCGTGGTGGCCAAAACTGACCTTTTTACCCTGAAACCTTCTGAATTTGAGCCAGTTGCGCATTTCCGCCCGCAAGGCTACGATCTCGATACCGAGGGCCGCCCGACTTTTCGCTATAAAATGGACGACATGGAAGTGGAAGACCAAATGCGGGTGACCGATCAAAAGTATTTCAGCCGTTCTTTGGTGTTCCGTAATATACCGGCCAGCAGCCCTTACGTATGCCGTTTGGCAATGGGTACTACCATTGAAAAATTGAACGATACCACCTATGCTGTGGACGGCCAACGCTATTACCTGCGATTGTCGGCGGGAGCAAAACCCGTGATAGAAAAATTGGGCAGCCTTTCCGCGCTGTACGTGCCAGTGGCGGAAAAGGTGGAATATGGGATTATGTGGTAATTCCCCTTTATAGACCAATTTTGATTGACGAATGCAGATTACATGATTGTTGATTTTTGATGTGTCCGCGATGAAACACTCATTTTTACCTGACTTTTTTAAGCATTTTAGTTTAATTCAAATGAACGGAGTACGCGTGCGCCCCATGCCCCTTTAAAAGGCAATACACTCCGAGTTTGGACAATGAAAATAGCAGTGGCATTTCGCTCGGTATCCCCCTTTGGAGGGGGTGGCCGCAGGCCGGGGGAGGTAGCCAGGCTTAACTTCACAAGAAAAATTTAAAAACCCGTTTCGGTTAAATATGAAATTGCTTTTCCATTTTGCTTGCCTTCTATCCGGCCTGTTCCTGGCCACCCCCATACTTTCTGCGCAAGACAGCCTTGCGTCGAATCTTCCCACCGAAGACACGTATTATCACATTATAAAAATACCCATCCCGGAAGGCGTGGTGCTGGAAGTGGGCGGCATTTGCACTTTGCCCAATGGCAACATCGCCGCCAGTACGCGCCGGGGCGATGTCTGGGTGATCGAAAATCCGACTTCCGGCACACCATATTACCGGCATTTTGCCAGCGGTCTCCACGAAATACTCGGCCTGGCCTATAAAGATGGCAGCCTGTTTTGCGCGCAGCGCGGCGAACTCACCAAACTGACCGACCGCAACGGCGATGGCATAGCGGATCGCTATGAAACGGTGTATGCCTGGCCCATTTCCGGGCATTACCACGAGTACAGTTTTGGGCCAAAACTTTTGCCGGACGGTTCCTTCATGGTCACGGGCAACGTCAGTTTTGGCAACAGTGACTGGTGGGCGGGCAAATCCCATGTACCTTGGCGCGGTTGGGCCATGCACATCACCACGGATGGCAAAATGGAGCCTTGGGCAGCGGGCATGCGCTCTCCCTGCGGTATTGGCATGGTGGACGGCGATTTTTTCTACGGCGACAACCAGGGCGACTGGATGGGTTCGGGTTTTGTAGCGCAGGTCTCCAAAGGCGATTTTATGGGCCACCCGGCGTCTTTAGAATGGGCGGCCCGGCCAGAGTCGCCGGTGAAAATGCGCCAGGATATGGTGTATAAAAAAATAGCCCCCCGCGACGATCCCAACAAAAAGCCCGAATATATCGCCGAAGAACCGATGACGACCATGTATGAAATGGAGCATTCGACCTACCCCGACCGCCAGATCAAAACCCCGGCGGTGTGGCTGCCGCACGGTATTCTGGGCGTTTCTACTTCCGAAATTATTACCGACGATACGCAGGGTGCGTTCGGCCCGTTTGCTGGTCAGTTGCTGGTGGGCGATCAGGGCATGTCCAAGATTGCCCGGGTTTTTCTGGAAAAAATAAATGGCGAATACCAGGGTGCGGCGTTTGATTTTCGCAGTGGCTTTCGTTCCGGGGTACTGCGGATGTGCTGGGGTGCCGATAAAACGATGTATGTCGGCGGGACCAATCGCGGCTGGGGCAGCACGGGCAAAGAACCGTACGCCCTCGAACGTCTGATGTGGACGGGACAAATGCCTTTTGAAATGAAGGCCGTCCGCGCCATGCCCGATGGTTTTGAGATCGAATTTACGCAGCCGGTGAAAGCCGCTACCGCCGAAAATGCGGACAATTATAACGTACACAGTTACACATACAAATATCATCCTGTGTACGGCAGCCCGATTGTCAATTATAAGGAGAATGCCGTGCGTGGTGCCAAACTCAGCAGCGATGGCCTGCGGGTGCGCATTGTAGTAGATAGTCTGCGTTTGGGCTATGTTCATGCTATTCAGCCGGAAGGAGTGCGTTCGGTGGCCGATGATCTGCCGCTGTTGCACAGCAATGCTTATTATACTTTGAACAATATTCCGACCGGCGCGAAAGCCACTTTTCCATTGGTAGCGGTAAAAGCCAAAGCCAAAGAACCCGTGGAGGATGCCGGGACCGCCGCCAATACGCCCGACAATCAGATGAAAGAAGCGCGTCCGAGTACGGCGGGAGAGGCGGCGAAAAATCCGGCCAAAGCCAAACCGGTACCCCCTGCTAAACCAGCCGCTCCGGTGGTGAATGAAAAAGAAGCATTGGCCCTCATCAATAAGCACAGTTGCAACAGTTGCCACAAAACCAACGACCGGGCGGTGGGGCCAGCGTTTGCAGAAATAGCCAAACGTAAATATTCTACCGCCAAAATCGTGGCTCTGGTACACAATCCCAAGCCGGAAAATTGGCCGGGCTACACGCCAATGGCCCCGATGACGCATGTACCGAAAAAGGATGTAGAAAAAATAGCGATCTGGATCAATTCACTGCGGAAATAACAACATGGGCAACCGCAAGGGTTGCCCCTACGGTCGCTCAACTCGAATATTCTCACACATACAATTCCCTCACTATGAATCGTTTACCACTGCTTACAATATTTTCTCTGGCTTTTCTGCCAGCGGCTTTCTCTCAAATCACCGACCCCAAAGCCACCGAAGTATGGTCGCCGGAGCCGCGGGTCGTCACGCCGGGCACGGGTGCATTGCCTCCTTCGGACGCCATTGTTTTGTTTGACGGTACCAATCTTAAAGAATGGATGAGTGCCAAAGACAGCAGTGCCGCCGCCTGGACCATACAGGATGGAGCCGCCACGGTAAAGCCCGCAGCGGGCGACATTATGACCCGGCGTACTTTCGGCGATGTGCAATTGCACCTGGAGTTTCGGGCGCCGACCGTCGTGAAAGGCGAAGGTCAGGGCCGGGGCAATAGCGGCATCTTTTTTCAGGGACATTACGAATTGCAGGTGCTGGATTGTTACCAAAACCGCACCTATTCCAATGGCCAGACGGGTTCTATTTACAAACAAACCATTCCGCTGGTGAATGCCTGCCGCAAGCCCGGCGAATGGCAGACTTATGATGTAATGTTCACTGCACCGCGTTTTAACAAAGACAGCATTCTCACTGCGCCGGCCCGCATCACGGTGTTGCATAATGGTGTGGTGGTGCAATTGAATACCGAAATAAAAGGCACTACCGAGTACATTGGTCTGCCCAAAAATACGGCCCACGGCAAAGGCCCGTTTAAACTACAGGATCATGGCGATCTGGTCAGTTACCGGAATATTTGGGTGCGGGAACTTTAAACCAGATTTCTCTGCTACCCGGTGACCGACAACCTAATGTCGTCAACTAAGTGTACGTATCGTGTCATTCAGAACCGAAGGTGAAGAATCCGAGGACGTAGTCCGCAGGTTCATACTCGTTCTTTCAGCCTTCAACCTCGGATGCCACGCCTTTGGCTCTACATGATAACACGCTAAGTGGACGACATTAGGCACAAAGTCACCCGGTAAATTAGTTGTTTGTTTATAACCATTATTTTGCATAAATTTGCGGAACAAAAAACCACTTTCCGGTAGCAATCTGACGTTAAGTCCAAATAATCATTTCTGAGTTCGCAACCGGTTTTACTGTCCACGCATGGATAATTTCCCCTTTTATAAACAACACGATTCCTCAGACTGCGGTGCAGCCTGTCTGCGCATGATTGCCCGCTACTATGGGCGGCACTATTCTTTGGAACATCTGCGCGAGCAGTCGTACCTGGACCGGGAAGGCGTGACTTTAATGGGGATTTCAGATGCCGGGGAGAAAATTGGTTTTCGTACCCTCGGCGTAAAAACAGGTCTGAATCGCCTGGAACGCGATATTCCGCTGCCCTGTGTAGCGCATTGGGAGCAGGATCACTTTGTGGTGGTCTATAAAGTAGAGAATAAAAAAGTCTATGTCGCCAATCCCAAAGCGGGCAAACTGGTATTGCCCGAAGAGGAATTCCTGACCGGCTGGATTAGTGACGTGGTCAATAATGAGCCGCAGGGTATTCTTTTGTTGCTCGAAACAACACCCGAGTTTTTTCAGCACGAAGGGGAGAAAACCAACCGTGCCGGGTTCCGTTTTCTGTGGTCGTATTTGTCGCAGTATCGCCGCCTGATGATCCAGTTGGGCCTGGGCCTGTTGCTCGGCAGCCTCATCCAGTTGGTCTTTCCTTTTCTGATGCAGGCACTGGTGGACAAGGGCGTCCAATTGTATGACATCAATTTTGTCTATCTCATCCTCACAGCGCAGGCCGTGCTTTTTGTGAGCCAGGTCGCGGTGGAATTTATTCGGGGCTGGATACTACTGCATATCGGGAGTCGGGTCAATATCAATTTAGTCTCCGATTTCCTGATCAAACTGATGCGCCTGCCGATGTCGTTTTTCGATACCAAAATGACCGGCGACCTCCTGCAACGCATCCACGACAACGAACGGGTGGAGCGGTTTCTCACTTCCACTTCGCTGATGACGCTGTTTTCGGTGATCAATCTGTTTGTCTTTGGTGCGGTATTGTGGTTTTATAGCGGCTTGATTTTCATGGTTTTCTTTGTGGCCGCCTTATTTTATTTTGGCTGGGTCATGCTCTTTTTGCAACGTCGAAGGATTCTCGATTACCGGCGTTTTGAAAGATTGGCAGAAAATCAAAACACGCTCATCCAACTGGTGAATGGTATGCAGGAAATAAAACTGCACAATGCCGAACGCCAGAAACGCTGGGCCTGGGAACGGGTGCAGGCCCGGCTTTTCCGAGTGAATGTGCAGTATCTCTCCACTGACCAGCTCCAGCGCGCCGGGGCTTCTTTCATCAATGAAGGCAAGAACATTCTGATCTCCATCATTTCGGCCAAAGCCGTGATAGATGGCCAGATGAGCCTCGGTATGATGCTCGCCGTGCAGTACATTATTGGTCACATGAATGCGCCGCTGGAGTCGCTGGTGCAGTTTATGCTGGGGGCGCAGGAGGCCAAAATCAGTCTGGAGCGCATGAACGAAATCCATAGCCGCCCCGACGAAGAGCCCGCCGATAATCCCCGCGTGACCGTGCTGCCAACCAATGGCGATCTTTCCTTGCAAAATGTCTCTTTCCGCTACGGCGGTCCGCACGACCCCTGGGTGCTCAAAAACGTGAGCCTGACTTTTCGGGAAGGCACCACCACCGCTATTGTCGGTACCAGCGGCAGCGGCAAAACCACCCTGCTTAAACTGCTGCTCAATTTTTATCCGCCCAATGAAGGTTTCGTCCGTCTCGGCGACCTGAACCTGGCCAACGTGAACCACAAACTCTGGCGCGACCAATGCGGCGTGGTCATGCAGGACGGTTATATATTTTCTGATTCCATCGCCCGCAACATTGCCTTTGGCGAAGAACATATAGATCATCGCCGCCTGCTGTACGCCGCTAAAGTGGCCAATATTCAAACGTACATCGAAGGGTTGCCACTGGGTTATAACACCAAAATCGGGCAGGATGGCATAGGGCTCAGTCAGGGCCAGCGCCAACGCCTGCTGATGGCCCGTGCTATTTATAAAGACCCACGTTACATCCTTTTTGACGAGGCGACCAATGCGCTGGATGCTTATAATGAGCGGGTGATTCTGCACAACCTGGAAAATGCTTTCCGCAATAAAACGGTGATCATCGTGGCCCACCGCCTCAGCACCGTCCGCAACGCCGACCACATTGTGGTCATCGAAAAAGGCGAAGTGGTGGAGCAGGGCAGCCATTTGGAGCTGACGGAGCGGCGGGGGGCGTATTTCCATCTGGTCAAGGATCAGTTGGAGTTGGGGGCGTGAGGGGATGCCTTGCTAATTATATGATAAAAGTATTTAACAATTCTTTACTTAGTTTTCATTGTTTCATTGATATGTAATGGCTAAAAATAAAAAACAAGATCCTAATATTCGCACGTTATTTGATGATACATATATTAGACCTGAAGAATCTGTAATATCTCAAGATGAAATTTGGCCAAATAATGCCCAATACCCACTAAACATAAAAGTTAATAAAGATAGACGAGATACCGAAACTGAAGTCAAAAAAGATGTAAAAAATAGTTCCAACTATCTTATTCTTACAGGCTTCACATCTTTATCATATATAATTCACTTTTTTACAGACAAGAATACAGTTGATTTTACGACCACTTTGCAAGA
>JANPIV010000101.1:0-96925 GCA_031425155.1 Saprospirales bacterium
GGTGAGCACGACTCATACCAATGTACTCTGCAACGGTGCCGCCACGGGTTCGATTGACCTGACGGTGACGGGTGGAACGGGCGTTTACACTTACGTTTGGAGCAACGGCGCGACTTCCGAAGACCTGCTGGGTCTGACGGCAGGCACCTACACGGTGACGGTGACGGACGGCAACGGTTGTATCAAAACCACTTCGGCGACGATCACCGAACCAACTATTATTACTCTGACTGCCACTCCGACGAACTCGACCTGCGGTTTTGCCAATGGTTCGATCAACCTGACGGTGTCGGGTGGGGTGGCTCCATATAGTTACAACTGGGGTGCTGGCGTGGTCTCCGAAGACCGCACTAACCTGCTGGCGGGCACCTACACCGTAACGGTGACGGATGCGAACAACTGCACCAAAACCGTTTCGGCCACTATCCTGGATACCAACGGTCCGACCCTTTCTACCACGCAAGTCAATGTGGTTTGTAATGGCGCAGCCACAGGTTCGATTGATTTAACGGTGACGGGCGGTACCGCTCCATTCACTTATGTATGGACACCCGGTGGTGCTGCTATACAGGACATTAGCAACCTGCTGGCCGGTACTTACACGGTCACAGTGTCTGATGCCAATGGTTGCACGAAGAGTATTTCGGCCACGATTACGGAGCCGCCGGCACTGGTGTTGAGCGTGACGCAAGTGAACGTACTTTGCTTCCAGGGTTCCAACGGCTCGATTGACCTGACGGTCGCGGGCGGTGTGGCTCCTTACACGTATGTGTGGTCGAACGCTGCCAGTACGCAAGACATTTCCAACTTGGTCGTCGGTACTTACACGGTGACGGTGACCGATGCCAATGGCTGTACTAAAACGATTTCGGCGACAATCACCGAACCAGCGAAGATCACTATCGCATTTAGTGTAGTGAACCTGAACTGCTTTGGTGGCAACAACGGCGCGATTGACCTGACGATCCTCGGCGGCGTTGGTCCGTTTACTTACTTGTGGTCGAACGGCGCAGTGACGGAAGATATTTCCGGTCTGACCACGCCACCAGATTACACGGTGACGGTGACGGATGCGAACGGTTGCACGAAAGAAACGACCATTATTTTGACCCAACCCAACCCGGTAGTGGCGGTGCCAACGGTGACGAATGTGCTGTGTAACGGTGCATTGACCGGCTCAATCACCCTCGCAGTAACTGGCGGTACAGGTTTCTACTCTTATGACTGGAGCAATGACGGTCCTGAAACACCGGACAACGATACAAGAGATTTGACGGGCGTAGGCGCAGGTGCTTACACGGTGACGGTCACCGATGCAAATGGTTGTACCACAACTACTTCGGCGACGATTACAGAGCCTGCTTTATTAGTCTTAAATACGACGCAAGTAAATGTGCTGTGTAACGGTGCGGCTACTGGTTCCATCAATCTGACGGCGACCGGCGGTGTGACTCCATACTCCTACAACTGGGGTGGTGGCGTAATCACCGAAGACCGCGCAAACCTGATTGCCGGTACTTATTCGGTAACGGTGACGGACGGTAACGGTTGCACCAAAACGACCTCGGTAACGATCACCGAACCTACTGGTATTGTTCTGGCTACAATTGTTACCAATGCCAGTTGTGCTGGCGTTGCGGATGGTTCGATTGACCTGACCGTGACGGGCGGTGCGACACCTTATACTTATGTATGGAGCAATGGCGCGACCACGCAAGACCTGCTGGGTCTGGCCGCTGGTACCTACACGGTAACGGTGACGGATGCCAACGGTTGCACTAAAACGACCAGTGCCACCATCATTCAGCCGACTATTACGGTGGTCAGTGCCACGCCGTCGCTCTGTGATCCGGTGACTAATACCTACTCGCTGACCGTTCAGATTTCCTGGACCAATGCACCGGCTACTTCTATCACGGTAACGACCAGCGCGGGTGGTACTGCTACCATTGCTATTGCTGCCGGTTCTTCCGGTGCGCAGGCAGTGGTTATTAACGGGTTGATTTCCAACGGTGTACAGGATATAGACGTAAAGGCCGCTTTCAATAGCGACTGCTTTGCCGATGCAACGGATGCCTACGATGCACCGCTAAGTTGTACTTCGGCTTCTATCGGGGATTTCGTTTGGAACGACCTGGATGGCGATGGCGTACAGGATGCTGGCGAACCGGGTATTCCAGGGGTGACGGTCACTTTGACGGGTACCGACCAATTGAACAATCCGGTGAACCTGAACACCACCACGGGGCCGAACGGCGAATACCTGTTCCCGAATCTGGTTCCGGGTAATTATACCCTGACCTTCGTTACGCCGGGTGGTTATGTTATTACACCACAGGATCAGGGCGGAAACGACGCTACTGACAGCGACATCAACCCTGCTGGCGTGACGCCAACAGAAACCTTGACCGCTGGCGAGAATAATCTGACCTACGATGCCGGTTTCTTCCAGCCTGCCTCTATCGGTGATTTTGTCTGGAACGATCTGGACGTGGACGGTGTGCAGGATGCTGGCGAACCCGGTATTCCTGGCGTAACAGTGACGTTGAACGGCACCACCGGCAACGGTACTCCGGTCATTTTGAGCACCACCACGGGTCCGAACGGTGGTTACCTGTTCTCGAATCTCATACCGGGTACTTACACCATTACCTTTGGTACGCCGGTTGGTGGCTTCCTGCTCTCGCCACAAAATCAGGGCGGAGACGACACGAAAGACTCCGATGCCGCACCCATTACGCAGCAAACTCCGGCAGAAACGCTCGTTTCAGGCGAAAACAACCTGACCTACGATGCGGGCTTCTACCAGGCGGCGCCTTCCATTGATCTGGAAAAATACGTGAACGGACAGGACGCGGATAATTCACCTGGCGTGATTATTATCGTACCTGATGTAGCCCCGACGGTGACTTTCACTTTCACCACGACTAACACTAGCAATTTGACGCTGACCAACGTGGTAGTGACGGACAACATCTATGGTCCGGTCTGCACGATTCCGTCTTTGGCACCAGGTGCTTCGCAAACTTGCACCATTACGGCTCCGGCCCAACGCGGTATGCACACCAATATTGGTACCGTCACCGGCCAGCCAGTATTGCCGGACAACACGCCATTGGGTCCGCAAGTGACTGATACTGATAATGGTAACTACACCGGCGTGTTCATCAATATTGAGAAGGCTGCTGATAAAACCGTCATCTGTGCTGGGGAAGAAGTGACTTATAGTTTGATTACCCGCATGTTGGGTGGCGCGCCAGGTTTGCAAATCCGCAATGTCGTGGCCATGGACAACAACGTCGTCGGCAACCTGGTCTGCAATGGCCAGTACTGGGTGACTTGTGCGCAAAACGGCAACAACCTGTGCGACCTGAACGGCAACTGTATCCTCGATTTCGCTGACCCCGATAATAATGGCGTATCGAACGAGGAATTTAAATGGGAATACACCCTGGTCCTCAACCAGACGACCACGAACATCGCCAATGACTTTGGTGAAATCTGGTACGTTGATCCAATCACGGGTCAGGAAACGTTCATCGGCAACGTTGGCAATACCGACCAGGTGACCGTGACCGTAGATCCAACCCGCTGCGCGGAAATTGGCAACTTCGTCTGGAATGATCTGGATGCCGACGGTATTCAAGACGCTGGCGAACCGGGTATTCCGAATGTGCCGGTAACCTTGAATGGTACCAACATTGATGGCAATGCCGTAATGTTGAACACCACGACGGATGGCACTGGTCTGTATCTGTTCTCTGGTCTGGTACCGGGCACCTACACGGTGACCTTTGGTACGCCAGTCGGTGGTTATACTCTGTCGCCACAGAATCAAGGCGGCGATGACACCATAGATTCCGATGCGGCACCTGTTACCCAACAGACTGCGCCAGAAACACTGGTGGCTGGTGAGTCCAACCTGACCTACGACGCCGGTTTCTTCCAATCCACTGCCATTGGTGACTTTGTGTGGAATGATCTGGATGCCGACGGTACACAGGATGCTGGCGAACCTGGTATTCCAGGGGTAACGGTCACTTTGACTGGTACGACGGGCAGCGGTATTCCCGTAACCTTGACCACGACGACTGGCGCGAACGGTGATTACCTGTTCCCGAACCTGCAACCCGGTACTTATACGCTAACCTTCACGACGCTAGCCGGTTATACGGCTACGCCACAGGATCAAGGCGGTAACGATGCCAACGACAGCGACATCAACCCGGCTACGGGTGTAACGCCGAGCGAAGTATTGACCGCCGGAGAAACGAACCTGACGTACGACGCCGGTTTCTTCCAACCATCCTCCATTGGTGATTTTGTCTGGAACGATCTGGATGGCGACGGTACCCAGGATGCTGGCGAGCCCGGTATTCCAGGCGTGCCGGTGACCCTGACTGGTACCACCGGTAGCGGTACTCCCGTCACTTTGAGCACGACGACTGGCCCGAACGGCGATTACCTGTTCCCGAACCTGACGCCGGGTACTTACACCGTGACCTTTACGACGCCAGTTGGTTACACTACTACGCCGCAGGATCAGGGTGGAAATGATTTGACGGATAGCGATATCAACCCGGTGACGGGTAGCACACCAAGCATCATTTTGCCTGGTAGCACCAATAACACCACTGTTGACGCCGGTTTCTTCCAACCATCTTCTATCGGTGACTTCGTTTGGAATGACTTAGATGGCGATGGTACCCAGGATGCTGGCGAACCTGGCATTCCAGGCGTGACGGTAACTTTGACTGGCACGACCGGCAACGGTACGCCGGTGACTACCAGCACGACGACCGGCCCGAACGGCGATTACCTGTTCCCGAACCTAACACCGGGTACTTACACTGTGACCTTTACGACGCCAGTTGGTTACACCACTACACCGCAGGATCAGGGTGGAAATGATTTGACGGATAGCGACATCAGCCCGGTAACGGGCAGCACGCCAAGCATCATCTTGCCTGGTGCCACCAACAACACCACCGTTGACGCCGGTTTCTTCCAACCCGCTTCTATCGGTGACTTCGTGTGGAATGACTTAGATGGCGATGGTACCCAGGATGCTGGCGAACCCGGCATTCCAGGCGTGACGGTAACCCTGACTGGCACGACTGGCAACGGTACGCCGGTGACTACCAGCACGACGACTGGCCCGAACGGCGAATACCTGTTCCCCAATCTGATACCGGGTACTTACACCGTGACCTTTACGACGCCAGTTGGTTACACCACTACGCCGCAGGATCAGGGTGGAAATGATTTGACGGATAGCGACATCAGCCCGGTAACGGGCAGCACGCCAAGCATCATCTTGCCTGCTGGTACCAACAACACTACCGTTGACGCCGGTTTCTTCCAACCCGCTTCTATTGGTGACTTTGTGTGGAATGATCTGGATGGCGACGGTGTGCAGGATGCTGGCGAACCTGGCATTCCAGGCGTAACGGTGACTTTAACTGGTACCACCGGCAGCGGTACGCCAGTGACCACCAGCACGACGACCGGCCCGAACGGCGAATACCTATTCCCGAACCTGACGCCGGGCACTTACGTGCTGACCTTCGGTACGCCGGTTGGTTACACCATTACGCCACAAGATCAGGGCGGTAATGATGCCACCGATAGCGATATTAATCCATCGGGAGTGACTCCGAGCGAGGTGCTGACTTCCGGAGAGCAAAATACGACTTACGATGCAGGCTTTATTCAACCGGCCTCTATTGGCGACTTCGTATGGAGCGATCTGGATAGTGATGGCATACAGGATGCTGGCGAACCGGGTATTCCGGGGGTAACCGTCGGCTTGACTGGCACGGATATTAATAACAATCCGGTTACTCTGAGCACGACGACTGGTCCGAACGGTGACTACCTGTTCCCGAACCTGACGCCGGGCACTTACATACTGACCTTTACTACCCCAACGGGATATACCCCAACGGTACAGGATCAGGGCAGCGATACGGCCGACAGCGATATTAATCCTGCCGGGGTGACCCCGCCAGAAACATTGACTGCCGGTGAACAAAACCTGACCTACGATGCAGGCTATATCAGCACGATCAACCTCACTACCCTGGTAGCGGATGTATCCTGCTTTGGCCAAACGGACGGGGCGATTGACCTGACCGTAACGGGTGGTACGGCTCCTTACACTTATGACTGGAGCAATGATGGAGCAGAAAATCCTGACAATGACTCGGAGGACGTGATGGGCTTGTCAGCCGGCACTTACACCGTGACGGTAACGGATGCCAATGGCTTCACCACCACCGTTAGTGCCGTAGTAGCGCAGCCGCTTATACTGGGTGTAACGGCTACCCGTATTAATGCAAACTGTTTCGGTAGTTCCACTGGTTCCATCTTCCTCGTTGCCTTTGGTGGCACCGCTCCTTACACTTATTTGTGGAGCAATGGAGCAACAACAGCGGACATCACCAACCTGCCAGCCGGTCTTTACACCGTGACGGTAACGGATGCGCACGGCTGTACGGCGACTACGATGGAAAGCATCACGCAACCAATTATCATTACGTTGAATGCGGTTGCGACCAACTCTACCTGCGGCAATGCCAACGGTTCCATCAATCTGACGGTAAGCGGCGGTACTGCTCCTTACACCTATCTCTGGACGGGTGGTGCTACTGTTCAAAACCCAGCCAACCTGATGGCAGGTACCTACACGGTGACCGTAACGGATGCAAATGGTTGTACGACTAGTACTACTGCGACCGTGAACGACACCGATGGCCCGGCCCTCAGTACTACGCAGGTAAACATAGTGTGCAATGGTGCGCTGACCGGCTCTATTGATTTGTCGGTGACCGGTGGCGCATTGCCTTACACCTATATATGGTCCAATGGCCCAACCACGCAGGACATCTCGAATCTGGCCGCCGGTACTTATACGGTGACCGTGACCGATGCAGCTGGTTGTACCAAAACGATTTCGGCCACCATCACCGAACCCGCAGGTATGGTTCTGAGCATTACGCCGGTCAATGTAACCTGTTTCAACGGTGCTAACGGCTCCATTGATCTGACGGTGACTGGCGGTGTGGCTCCTTACGCTTACGTGTGGTCGGACGGTAATGTGACCCAGGATATTGCTAACTTGATTGCCGGTACTTACACGGTGACCGTGACCGATGCCAATGGATGTACTAAAACAACTTCGGCAACGATCACTCAGCCGGTTCGGATTATGTTGTCATCCAGCGTGGTCAATCTGTCCTGTTTTGATGGTAGCAACGGTGCAATTGACCTGACGGTCAATAATGGCGTTGCCCCATATACCTACGACTGGAGCAATGACGGACCGGAAAACCCGGACAACGACCCACAGGATTTGACTGGCCTGACCGCTGTTCCGCCATATACCGTGACGGTAACGGATGCGAACAATTGTACCGCAGAAATAACCATCATCCTGACCCAGCCTTCGGCCATTGTGCCAACGGTGACGGTAACGAATGTACTGTGTAATGGTACCCTGACCGGCGCAATAGATCTGTCGGTAACGGGTGGAACAGGCCTGTATTCTTACGACTGGAGCAATGACGGATCGGAAAATCCGGATAACGATCCAATGGACCTGACGGGCCTGGGTGCAGGCACGTACATAGTAACCGTTACGGATGCCAACGGCTGTACGGGTACTGCTTCGGCGACGATCACTGAACCGGCAGCATTGACTCTGACTGCCGTACCAACTGCGCCTTCCTGTGCTGGCGGCGTCATCGGTCAGATTGACCTGACGGTAACCGGCGGCACTGCGCCATATGCTTACTTATGGAGCAATAATGCAACCAGCGAGGATTTGACCAACCTGGGTGCTGGCACTTACACCGTGACGGTGACCGATGCCAACAATTGTACGAAGACCAGCAGCACTACGGTTAATTCAACCAGTGCGCTTGGTTTGACCGCTACTGCTACTAATGTACGCTGCAACGGAACCAGCACGGGTGCAATAGACCTGACCATTACCGGTGGTGTGGCGCCATTCACTTACTTCTGGAATAATGGTGCAACGACCCCGAACCTGGCCAACATAGCGATTGGAACATACTCGGTAACGGTAACCGACATAAATGGCTGCTTTGCCACTACCTCGGCGACTATTACCCAACCGGCACTCATTGTATTGAGTAATACCGTCGTAAATGTGAATTGCAACGGCGGCAGCGAAGGTTCGATTGATCTGACGGTGATCGGTGGTGTTGCGCCTTACACATACTCGTGGACGAATGGTGCGAACACCGAAGACATCAGTAATTTGTCAGCCAATGACTATACGGTCACGGTGACGGATGCCAATGGTTGTACTAAAACCATGACGGCCACCATCATTGAACCACCAGCCATTGGTCTGAGTGTCGTCCCGACGAACGTTTCCTGCCCTGGTGGCAGTAACGGCTCGGCAGACCTGACGGTAACGGGCGGCTCTCCGCTCTACACCTACCTGTGGAGTACGGGTGCAACGACCGAAGATGTGAGCAACCTGACCGCTGGTACCCACAGTGTGGTAGTAACTGACAGCCGCGGCTGCGTAGCCTCTGCTTCGGTAACGATAGACCAACCGGCACCGATCAACCTGAATGCGGTGATCACCAACGTATCCTGCAATGGGGCTGCTGTCGGTGCAATCAACCTGAGCGTAAGCGGTGGTACTCCGGGTTACACTTATGTGTGGAATAATGGAGAAATAACCGAAGATTTGACCAATCTGACAGCGGGCATTTACACGGTGATTATAACGGATGCCAATGGCTGCACGGCCAGCCGGGACTTTGAAGTCCTGGAATCCTCGGACATCACTTTGAGTGCTATTCCTACGCCGGTTTCCTGCTTTGGTGGCAATAATGGTTCGATTGATGTAACCGTAACGGGTGGCACAGCACCTTACACCTATTCGTGGACAGATGGTGCCGGTACGCCAGACCGTTTGGGTCTTGCGGCGGGTACTTACGCAGTAACCGTCACGGATGCAGCGGGATGTTCCAAAACCATCAGTGTAACTATCAGCGAACCAACAGCCATTACTCTGACGGCTACGGTGAATGATATTTCCTGCTTTGGCGGTAATAATGGCTCGATCAACCTGAGCGTTTCGGGCGGTACGCCTGGCTACACCTACGCCTGGTCGAACGGTGCGATCACCGAGGACATCAGTGGTTTGGCTGCCGGTACTTATAATGTCATCGTAACGGACGCTAATGGTTGCACGGCAGTATTGAACCGTACCATCAACCAACCACCTGCCTTGAATCTGAACGCCAGCGCGACGAACGTTTCCTGCTTCGGCGGCAACAACGGCTCGATCAACCTGTCGGCCAATGGCGGCACGGGTGTCTATGCTTACTTGTGGAGCAATGGTGCCACCAGCGAAGATCTGAATGATCTGGTTGCGGGTACTTATTGTGTAACCATCACCGACGCGGCTGGCTGTACGGCCAGCACCTGTGCAACGGTAACTGAACCTGCTTCGGTCATTACTTTGAGTGCCACTTCGGTGCCGGTGACCGCTTGCAACGGTGGCAGTGATGGTTCCATTGACCTGACGGTCAGCGGTGGCACACCGGCTTACACGTATGCCTGGAGTAACGGTGCAACCACCCAGGATCAGCAAAATCTGGCCGCAGGCAGTTACATCGTTACGGTAACGGATGCCAACGGTTGCACGGAAGTGCTGTCCGTACTGGTCGAACAGATCTCGGATGTGGTAGCCAATATTGATCTAACAAATGCGCAATGTAACGGCGGTTCGCTCGACCTGACGGTCAGCGGCGGTCTGGCACCTTACGCTTTCCAGTGGAGCAATGGCCCGGTCAGCGAAGACCAGAACAACCTGCCCGCCGGTACTTACTCGGTGACCATCACCGACGGCAATGGCTGTACAGCAGTAGCCAGTGCCACGATCACGGAAACCATTATCGTCCTGACGGCTACGCCGACGGCAGTTTCCTGCTTCGGCGGCTCGAATGGCGCGATAGATTTGACGATAAATGGTGGTACAGCACCGTACTCGTTCTCCTGGACGGGTGCTCCGGCCAATGAAGACCCAACCGGTCTGACGGCAGGCACCTATACGGTGACTGTAACGGACGCTAATGGCTGCACGGCCACTACTTCGGCCATCATTAACCAGCCAGCGGCACTCGTGCTGAATGTGGTGCCTACCCCAGTTTCGTGCTTTGGTGGCAATAATGGTACGATTGACCTGACGGTAAACGGCGGCACCCCTGCCTACACTTATCAGTGGTCGGATGGTACGAGCAATGAAGACCTGACGGGTGCAACTGCCGGTACTTATACCGTCACGGTGACCGATGCCAATGGTTGTAGCAAAGTCATTTCGGCCACGATCAATCCAGCCATTCCATTAGTGGCTAATGCCGTAGTCGTTCATGATGCCTGCGCCAGAACCAACAATGGTGCGGTGAACCTCGCCGTCTCCGGTGGCTTGTCACCTTATACCTACCTGTGGAATAATGGTGCCAATACCCAGAATCTCACTAATTTGGCAAATGGCACTTATTGTGTGACGGTGACCGATGGTGCCGGTTGTACGACTACTGCCTGCGTCACGGTAAACCAGATACCCGCTATTGGACAGAGCACAGCGGTGACCAATGTCTCCTGTTTTGGCGGCAATAATGGTGCGGTGGACCTGACGGTGAGCGGCGGAGCCGGTGGATATACCTTTACCTGGAGCAACGGCACCAGTGCCGAAGACCTGATGAACGTGGTGGCCGGTACTTACTGTGTGACCATCACCGATGCAGCGGGTTGTACCACCAGCACCTGTGCGACCGTGACCCAACCATCAGCCCTGGTGCTGACTACAACTTGGGTGAACGTGTCCTGCGCAGGCGGCAACAACGGTTCCATCAACCTCATGGTCAATGGCGGCACACCTGCTTACACCTACCAGTGGTCCAACGGTGCCACGACCGAAGACTTGAGCGGCCTGTTTGCCGGTACCTACACGGTGACGGTGACGGATGTGAACGGATGTTCGGCTACCTTCTCCACTTCGATTGAAGAACCAGGACCACTTACCCTGGAAATTGTGCCCACAATGAACCCGGCTTGCAGCGGTATTTACTTTGCAAACCTGACGGTGAGCGGTGGTACACCTGGCTTCACCTACCAGTGGTCCAACGGCGGGGTCTTCCAGGACCTGTTTAACGTGTCCTCCGGGGAGACCTATTCGGTGACGGTGACGGATGCGAAAGGTTGCACGGCGTCCACCTCAGTGTCCATTCCATTGTACACCCCGATGTCGGCCACAGCGGTGGTGGAACCGATCGTGTGTCATGGCACCGCCACGGGCGATATTGATCTGACCCCCAATGGCGGTTGCGGCGACTACATTTACCGGTGGAACTACCAGTTCAGCACGGCGCAGGATTTGCACGATGTGCCTTCGGGGATTTATTTTGTAACGATCACAGATGCCTGCGGCTGCACCCTGGTGCAGGACTACGTGGTAGCCGGACCGAATCGTCCGATCACCCCGACTTTCGTGATTACCCCGGCCAACTGTGATGCAGCGACGGGCACGATCAGTACCACGGTGCAGGGCGGCAGTTTCCCTTACACCTATTTGTGGAGCACGGGCGCAACGGGTGCGAACGTGACGGGCCTGGGTGTTGGCTTATACACAGTGACGATCACGGATGTGAACGGATGCACGAAAATTTCTACGGCGATTGTTCCGTCATCGAGCACGGGCATAATGGCGAGTGGCACAGCCACGGCAGCCTCCTGTGGGGCATCGAATGGCAGCATCGTGATTGACGTGACGGGTGGTACGCCGACTTACGGTTACAGCTGGTCGGGCAACAACCTGACGGGTAGTGCCAGTGGGATTACTGCCGAGCCGTTTACGATTCCGAATTTGAGTGGTGGCACCTACACGGTAACGGTAACGAATGGCACGGGCTGTTCGACGGTAGTGAGTGTGGTAGTACCGCAAACATCGGGCATCACGGCCTCGGCGACGGCCACTGCGGCGGCTTGTGGCGGCAGCAACGGCAGCATCGTAGTGGATGTAACGGGCGGTAATCCTAACTACTCCTACACCTGGTCGGGCAACAGCCTGAGCGGCAGCGCAACGACTGCTACCGAACCGTTCACCATTCCGAACCTCGGCGGCGGTACATACAGTGTGACCATCAGTGATGTGAATGGTTGTACCAATGTCCTGAGCGTGGTAGTGCCCCAAACTAATGGTCTGACCATTTCGAGAACGGCTACCCCGGCAAATTGTGAAGCCCTGAATGGTTCCATCATTATAGATGTGACCGGCGGAACACCTAACTATGCCTACACCTGGACGGGTAATAACCTGAGCGGCAACGCGAGCGGCATAACGACCGAACCATTCACCATCCCGAATCTGGGTGGCGGAACGTATAGTGTGACGATCACGGATGCGAACGGTTGCACAGCGGTCACCAGCATACTGGTACCAAAACAGAGCACCTTCTCGATCAATGTAACCGCCATACCTGCGGCTTGCGGTCTGAATAATGGCGCACTTATCGTGGATGTCACCGGCGGCAGTGCCAACTTCTCTTACAACTGGAATAACGGCACCACTACCGGTACGGGTAACGGCATCTTTATGAATCCGTTTAGGGTCCACAACCTGGCCAGCGGTACCTACAACCTCACCGTAACAGATATGAATGGCTGCACGGCGGCGACCACGATCCTGGTGCCACACAATAATGGCATTACGGTCGCCAGCACAGCTACTCCGGCCACCTGCGGTGCAACCAATGGTACCATCGTCATAGATGTAACCAGTGGCGGCCTACCTAATTACAGTTATAACTGGGTGGGCAACAACCTGACTGGCAGCGCAAGTGGCATTACTGCGGAACCATTTACCATCCCGAATCTGGGTGGTAGTACGTACAGTGTGACAGTGACCAACAGTAATGGTTGTACATCTGTCACCAGCGTGGTGGTACCTGCTTCAAGCAGCGTTATTGTCGCGGCAACGGCTACTCCGGCGGCTTGTAATGCAGCCAGCGGTACCATTGTCATTGATGTAATGACGGGCAATACGCCTAATTACAGTTATGCCTGGGCTGGTAACAACACTACTGGTAATGCCAGCGGCCTGACGACCGAGCCGTTCACGATCCCGAACCTTGGCGGCGGCACCTACAGCGTGACCATCACCAACGGTGATGGCTGTACCACAGTGATCAGTGTAGTAGTGCCGCAAACAAACGGTATTACGGTGAGTGCGAACGCTACGGCAGCCACTTGCGGCGCAACGAACGGCACCATCGTCATTGACATCACCGGCGGTACACCTAATTATTCCTACACCTGGACAGGTAACAACACGACGGGTAGCGCAAACAGTCTGACCACCGAGCCATTCACCATTCCGAACCTCAGCGGCGGTACTTATAGTGTAACCATTACCAATAGCAATGGCTGTACAGCGGTCACCAGCGTAGTAGTGCCGCAAACAGCGGCCCTCACTATGGCTGCCACGACCACCCCGGCAACTTGCGGTGCGGCCAACGGTACGATCATTATAGACATAAACACTGGTACACCTGCCTACTCCTACACTTGGGCTGGTAATAATGTAACGGGTAGCGCAAGTGGTCTGACCACCGAGCCACTTACCATTCCGAACCTGGCTGGCGGTGCCTACTGTATCACTGTCACCGATGGAAACGGCTGTACCGCCACTACTTGTGTAACCGTCAATAGCGGTAGTGCCATTAACCTGAGCACGGTAGTGACGAACGCGGCTTGCGGCCTGACCAACGGTGCAGTCAATCTGACGACTACCGGCGGCACGGCACCGCTCACTTACCTGTGGAGCAATGGCGCGACGACGGAAGACATCAGCGGCTTATCTGCTGGTACTTATTGCGTCACCACTACGGATGCGACGGGTTGCACTGCAACTGCTTGCGCCACGGTGGGCAGCGGCAGCGGCATCACGTTGACGACCGCAGTGACGAACGCGGCTTGCGGCCTGACCAACGGTGCAGTCAATCTGACGGCCACCGGCGGCACGGCTCCGCTTACTTACCTGTGGAGCAATGGCGCGACGACAGAAGACATCAGCGGTTTGGCCGCCGGTAACTACTGCGTCACCGTTACGGATGTCACGGGTTGCAGTGCCACTACTTGCGCCACAGTAGGCAGCAGCAGTGGTATCACGCTGACCACAGCAGTGACCAATACTACTTGCGGCCTGACCAACGGTGCAGTCAATCTGACGGCTATCGGCGGCACGGCACCGCTTACTTACCTGTGGAGCAATGGCGCGACGACGGAAGACATTAGCGGTCTGGCCGCTGGTAACTACTGCGTCACCGTTACGGATGCCACGGGTTGCAGTGCCACCACCTGCGCTACAGTAGGCAGCAGCAGCAGTATTATCCTGACCACCGTAGTGACGAATACTTCCTGCGGTCTGGCGAATGGTGCGGTTGATCTGACGGTGACCGGCGGCACGACCGGGCTTACTTACCTGTGGAGCAATGGCGCGACGACAGAAGACATCAGCGGTTTGGCCGCCGGTAACTACTGCGTCACCGTCAGTAACGCCAGCGGTTGCAGCGCAACCATCTGCGCTACGGTCACCAGCGGTACCAGCCTGGCTCTCACCAGCAGCGTAATTGGCGTGGGTTGCAATGGCCAGACAACTGGTACAGTTACCCTCGCTGTGGCTGGTGGCACGGGCCCGTACTCCTACGCTTACACTGGCCCGAGCATTGATAACAGCACCTCAGCCGCTGCTCCGATTATAGTCAATGGCCTGTTGGTGGGTACTTATGTGTTCACGGTGACGGATGCGAACGGTTGTTCGGCGATAGCCAGTGTAAATGTCAATAACTGCCCGACGGGCTGTGACCTGAGCCTGCTGACCACCCACGTGTGCGCACCCACTTGTGCCAACAACGACGGTATGTTCACCATCGCGGTAAATGATGGCACTGCACCTTACACTTACAACTGGACCAGTACAAATGGTACACCGGCCAGCGGCAGTGGTACTGCTGTGGATTCAGTCAGAATAATGGGTATCTCTTCGGGTGTGTATCGCATCACGGTCACGGACGCAAATGGTTGCACGGCCACCACGACTGCGGTGATGTCTCAACCGACTGCCATTGTAGTAGCCGCGGTGCCAACCTGTGCCAGCGTTTGCGGAGGCAGCGACGGCAAGATCACCGTAGGCGTACTCTTTGGTACACCAAACTACAGTTATACCTGGGTAAATAACACGTCAGCGACTACCGGCAACGGCAGTGGTATCGCGAATAACCAGTTTGTGATTTCCGGTTTGACTTCCGGGGCCTACTCAATTACCGTCACGGATGGTGGTGGATGTACGGGTGTGACTAATGTATTCATCGTGCCGATCAGCGCGGTAGCGGGTACCACCAGCAGTGCAGGCGTCAATTGTACCGATGCTTGTGGCGGACAGATCAATATCAACCTGAGCAGCGGCGCACCTGGCTTTGTTTACCAGTGGTCCAATGGTATAGTGAGTGGTAATGGGGCATCTAATTCCGCTTCCTTCTCTGCTGACGGCTTGTGTGCAGGTACTTACTCGATCACCGTTACCGACGCCAACCAATGTTCCGGCCATTTGACGGCCAATGTCGGTGGCAACATCGGTGGTCAGGCCTTCAATGATTTGAATACAGACGGTACTATTGGCGAGACGGAACTGGGCATTGATAGTGTGCGCGTTTATCTCTACGCCTGCAACAACCCGCTGCCCGTGGATTCGGCCTGGACGGATGCTTCCGGCCACTATGGCTTCCAGAATTTGAACCAGTATCCATATCGGGTAGAATTCAGCACGGCCCGCGATTCCAACTGGCTGCAACCTGCCTTCGTGGGGGCCGACAATGGCTCGACGGTGCAGTTCATCCAATCAGCGGATTGCAGTGTCAATGTCGGTTACTACTATCCCGGCGATTACTGCCAGAACAACCCGGATGTCGCCTTCTCGTGCTTCGCACAAGGACAAACGGAACTGGTGAACGAAGCCGAAGTCGGCCTCTTCCCGTACGATGCCGCAGATCGCTCGGAAGTGTTTGGTCAAGTACCAGCACACGATATCGGTGCTGTTTATGGCCTGGCTTACGACCGTGTGAACCACTACCTGTACGCTTCGGCCTTCCTGAAACGCCACGTGGGTCTGGGAGAATTGGGTCTGGGTGGTATTTACCGCATAGATTATTCCGAGATCAACAATCCGAAGGTGCTGCCAATGTACACCGTGCCAAATGTCGGTACCGTAGTGCGTACAGACCTGGGTGCGCCAAGTGTACCGAGCCAGGATACGGATGCCTTTGCCAAAATCGGTAAAGTTGGTCTGGGTGACATTGACATTTCCGACGATTACAACACCCTGTGGACGATCAACCTGAATAGTGGCCACCTCGTCCGCGTGGACAGCATCCAGAGCAGTCAGGTGACCTCGACGGAAATTATCGTTACTTCTGCTCCGAATTGCAGCAACGGCGTGTTCCGTCCGCTGGGCCTGAAAGCCACCCGTGGTAAGGTCTATGTCGGTGGGGTGTGTACTGGCGAAAACAACGGCACTTCTGCCGACCTGACCGCTTCGGTGCATGAATATGATGTAAAATCGGGTACCTGGAAAATGATCCTGAACTGGGACTTGTCCCTGCCGGAATACAACCACGGTGACATCGTGGGTAGTGTGAACCAGAATCTCGCACAGTGCAAAGAGTGGGAAACCTGGGTGGATGTGTACAGCGAGCGCAACCTCGTGGCCAACACCGGCTCCGGCGAACCGTCCAACACCTGGGGTGGTAACTTTGAAGTAGTGGGTGGTGGCCCGACCGGCGCGGAATTCCGTTGCCGTGGCCAGGCGCTCATCTCCGATATTGAGATCACCCGCGAAGGCATTATGGTCGTTTCGATGATGGACCGTACGGGTCACCAGTTTGGCTACCGCCAATTGCGCCCGAACACCACCGTTGGTAACCCGATCTCGGCCAGCCCGGGCGGTGATGTACTGGCTGCCTACCGCGTCAATGGCGTGTGGCAGATGGAGAATAACGGCACCATTCCTGGCCTGAACCGCACCAGCGAATATGGCCCGAACTCCAACGATGGTCCTGGCGGTGGCGAATACTTCTACGACAACACCCGCTACACCCACCTGGATGCCGATGGTGGTGGTCTGCTGTATGTGCCGGGCCGCGATGAGTTGCTGGGCGCGATCATGAACCCGAACACATCTGAATACAATTTCGGGGGTGGGGTAGTGTATTACGATCTGCTGCATGGCAACACAACACGCAATGACCTCACGCTGATTGACCCGACGACCAACACCGTCGGTATCGGGATGGCCAACAGCGTGGGCGATCTCGAAGCCCTGTGTCAGGAGGCGCCGATCCAGATTGGTAACTACGTTTGGAACGACCAGAATCAGGATGGTGTGCAGGATGCCTGCGAAAGCCCGTTGCCGGGAGTGTTGGTGAGTCTGTACGCACCATCCACGAATCAGTTGCTGGCCAGCACGGTGACGAACCAGAAAGGGGAGTACTACTTTACCGGTTTAGGAACGCCGGGCGAAAACTGGGTGTCCACCTCCGGTTACGATAGTATTCTGCCATACTCCGCTTACCGGATTGTATTTGGTAAAAACGGTACGACCAGTCAGTTTAACATTAATACGAAAAAACTGACGCTGAGCGGAGAGGAGTATAGCCTGACGGTAGCCAATGTGGGTGCCGGATACAACCAGGACTACAACGACTCCGATGCAGAAATACCGGTGGCCGTTGGTACCAACTGGAATGGCTATCCGACTATTTTGATTCGGACGGGCCTTTCCGGAGCCAGCAACCACAGTTATGACGCTGGTTTCTTCAGTGCTGACAGCATTACCCTGATGGGTTGCGCGACCTCACTGAATGCCACAACGGCCAACTTTGTATTGAGCGAAGCGGACCATAAAGCCGACCCGACCGGAACGCACACCGTGACTTACTACGCTACGCCAGCCGATGCGCAAGCCGGGGTGCATACCCTGACCAGCCCGTACCTTGGTAATAATGGTCAATTCATCTATGCCCGGGTGGCTACCGGTAGCGCTTCGGCGGCTATTGTGGCCATTCGCCTGGGAGTAGCAGTTACGCCAGTGGCTTCCATCGGTTCATTGAAAGTTTGTGCCAACGCCTTACAAAGCACGATGGGCACCTTCCAGTTGTCTGATGCCGATGCACAAGTAACTTCCGGTGTAGCCGGGATGCACGTGACCTATCACCTGTTGAAGGGTGATGCAGAACAAGGTACCCAGCCGCTGACTTCTCCCTACTTGTCCACCCAGACCTTCATCTGGGCACGGGTAGAAAATGATGCGGATTGCTACGCGGTCAGTGCTGTGCGTCTGATTGTTCAGGCAAATCCTGGAGTGACGCTCACGCCCGCCAATAGCACTTGTGTCGGAGCCAGCGACGGTTCCGTACTGGCTACTACCTATGCCGGTCAGTCCAATTATACTTATGCCTGGTCGAACGGCATAACCGAAGGGCCGACCGCGCTGGCCGTGAGTACGGTGAATAGTCTGAATGCTGGTCAATACACAGTTACAGTAACGGATGCGAACGGTTGCACCGTGGCCAGCCATGTTGCGGTGGAAGACGGGCTCTATTTTGCCCTGTCTCCGGTGGCAGATTTGACGGCTGCTTGTCCCGGCATAGTGACCAATCCGGTCATTCTGTTTGCCAACTTGCCTGGAGCCAACTTTACCTGGACGGGCGGTGCATCGGCGGGCTTGCCGAACGGCAGTGCGACCAGTCTGAACCCGGTCATCCCGGCGTTTACAGCGCTCAACAGCAACACCACGGTTACGGTGACGGCTACCTTGGGTGCCTGCCTGACGACGCAGACGTTTGCGATCAATGCCCAGGATATAGAGCAGCCAGTGTTTAATAATGGCCTGGCAGCGTTGACTGATCTGGTATTGACCTGTGGCGATGAAGTGCCGGTCGCACCAATAGTGACCAGCAACGACGTCAGCGACAACTGTACCGCACCTGCTGAACTCACGCTGGAATATAACGAGACCAACAGCCGTGGCACTGATCCAATGGCTTGCGAATACTATACATACGATATTGATCGTATTTGGAAAGTGCGTGATCGTGCGGATAATGAGCGGGTAATTGACCAGCACATTGCCGTACAGGATGTCACCGCGCCACGGGCTGCCTGCAAAAACATGCACCTGGAACTGAGCGAGAACGGCACGGCTACCCTCCTGCCGAAAGAGTTTGACAATGGCTCCAGCGACAACTGCGCTGCTTCGGCAGCCCTGTCCTTCGCCGCCAGCGTAACGAACTTTACGGTACAAAGCCCGGCTTCGACCGAAGTATTGCTCACGGTGAGCGATCCATGCGGTAACAAAGGCACGTGTATGGCCCTGGTGACGATCGGCAGCCTGTGCGATCAGAGCGAAAACGATGTTCAGATGTGGAACAAACCTTACTGGAACGATCCGGTGATGGCGCAGCATGATTTGAACGAATCGCCGGTCGAACTCACCTTCTTGCTGAGAGATTCATGCGTAAATAGCGCAACTAGCGTACATTACAGCCTGTTCCTCGACCTGGATGGTAATGGCACAACAGAGACCGTCGTGAACAGTGAGCAACTGCAAACATCGAATATCGTGTACTACGGCAACGCAAACAACCCGAACTATACTGGTGGAGAGGCACGCGCCTTCGATCAACGGACGGTGCCCGCCAGCGAACAGTACCGCTTCGCAGTGGAGCAGGTGGTCAGCGGACAAACCGTTACGGCGCACGTACGCTGGACCACGGCGGCTCAGCCGACTACCTACCTGTGGCCGCAACTGCCACACGGCACCCACCGCATTCAGTGGTACATGACGGATGCCTGCGGCAACACCCATGAGGATGATTATCGCTTCCAGGTGTACGATTGCAAAGCACCCGTGCTGGACTGCCGTGGTGGTATTACCGTGAACATCAACGCGAACGATAAAGTGACGGTGAATGCTCCACAACTGGTATTGACCGCCGATGACAACGCTACGCCAGATGCGAAACTGGTGTATGCCGTACGCCGTACGGGTCAGGGCACTGGTATTCCGGTCAACACGGATGGCACGCTGGCGACCAGCCTGACGTTCACCTGTGCTGAACTCGGCAACCATCCGGTGGAACTCTGGGTGATGGACCGGGCTGGCAACACCAGCTCCTGCGAAGTGACCGTACGGGTGCGTGATTTGTTTGGCTACTGCCAGAGCACCAATGGTACCACCACCGTGACGCCAGAGGGAGATGTTGACCAGGAGATGACGACTAACCCGACCGACCCGAATGCCCATGAGCAGACGGAAGATGTGCCGAAAGATCCATTTGTATTGTACCAGAACCAACCGAATCCGTTTGTGGATCAGACGACCATCGGTTTCTACCTGCCTGCTGCTGCTACCGCCACGCTGGTGGTATATGATGAGACGGGCCGGGTACTTTACACCACGAAGGGCGACTTCGCGAAAGGCCGCAATGCCTTCCAGATTAATCTCGCTCCAGTGGTCAGCGAAGGAATGCTTTACTACCGCATCAGCACACCAACCGATAGCGCGGTGCGCAAAATGGTTCAAGTGAAAGATTAATGCCTCCGGGTATTACCTGAAGTACGAGTGACGAAATGCTCTTCCCGAAAGACGGGAGGGGCTTTCGTCTTTTAAAGACGATTATTTTGCAACTTTTGTGAGTTTCGCCGTCTATACATTCATTGCATATAAAATGCAGGGATAATAATATTGTCCCAACTAATAACCAATAATCGTTGTTTTCAATCTTCAAACCTTACGACAGATATGACAGATTATGCACCAAACAGAACCAAATTCCATAGCGTGTCCGGCGACCCTATCCAGGTCCAGATGCACACATTGGCCAATGGTTTGAAATTGTTTCTTTCCGTTCATAAAAATGAGCCAAGGATATATACCGAGATCGCCGTACGGGCCGGTTCTAAACATGATCCCGCCGACACCACCGGCCTGGCGCACTATTTCGAGCACATGATGTTCAAAGGCACTGACCGCCTCGGTAGTCTCGATTGGGTACAGGAAAAAGCACTGCTGGATCAGATTGAGGAAAAATTTGAAGAACATCGCCGGGAGCGTGACCCCTTGAAAAAGAAGGAGTTATACGCCGAAATTGATCGTTTATCATTTAATGCTGCCCAATTTGCCGCTGCCAATGAATACGACAAGCTGGTGAGTGCCATCGGTGCGAAAGGCACCAACGCTTACACCTGGGTGGAACAGACCGTCTATATAAACGACATTCCCTCCAACGAGCTGGAACGCTGGTTTGCTCTGGAAAGTGAGCGTTTTCGCCGCCCGATTTTGCGCTTGTTCCATACTGAATTAGAGACGGTGTTTGAAGAGTATAACATCAGCCAGGACCGGGATATACGTAAATCCATGAAAGCGATGCAGGAGGAACTCACCCCTACGCATCCTTATGGCACCCAAACCACCCTGGGCCGTGGCGAAGACCTCAAAAACCCCTCGCAGAAAAATATTTACCGCTTTTTTGACCAGTATTATGTGCCGAATAATCTGGCGATTATCATGTCCGGCGATTTCGAGCCGGAGCAGGCGGTGGCTTTGGCCGAAAAATATTTTGGTCATTTCCAGACAAAAGCGATTCCGGCTTTCCACTTCGAGCCGCAACGCCCGCTCGTCGTGCGTGCCCAGCGCGATGTGTATGGCCATGAGCCGGCCTGGGTAGAGATGGGCTGGCGTTTTCCGGGTGCCCGGTCGGAGGAAGCGCAGATGCTGGCATTGGTAGCCGGTATTTTGCACAACTCCCAGGCGGGGCTGTTTGATCTGAACCTCATTCAGCAGCAGCAATTGCTGGAAGCGTATGCTTATCCCAATGTGCTCGAAGATTACAGCAGTTTGTTGCTGCATGGCAAACCCCGCGAAGGACAGTCGCTGGAAGACGTAGAACGCCTGTTGCTCGAACAAATGGAGCAGTTGCGTACCGGCCAGTTCGAGGATTGGTTGCCGCAGGCGGTGGTGAAAGACATGAAACTCACCGAAATTCGGTCTTTTGAGAAAAACAAGGGTCGGGCCAGTGCCCTTACCAATGCTTTTATTCTGGGCCTGGACTGGTCAGAGACGGTACACCGCTGGAGAAAACTGGAAAAAATAACCAAGGCCGATATTGTGGCTTTTGCCCGGGAACACCTGCGCACCGATAACTATGCAGCCGTCTTCAAACACCACGGCGATGACCCTAACCTGATGAAGGTCGAGAAACCGCCGATCACCGCAATTGAGGTAAACCGCACGGACAGTTCCGGCTTTGCCCAGGATTTTCTGGCGCACCCGACCCCGGATGTGCAACCGGAATTTATTGATTTTCAAAAAGTTATTAAAAAAGCCAGCCTTTCTAAAAATCTGAAACTGCGGGCTGTACAGGAGCCGAAAACGAAATTGTTTCAACTGTACTACACGTTTGATATGGGCCGGTTGAGTGATCGGCGACTGGCTTTACTGGCCGCCTATCTGCCTTTTCTTGGCACTTCGCGCTATTCGGCGACGGAGATGCACCAAGCCTTCTACCGGCTGGGCATGAGCTGTACGGCCAGTTGTCAGGATCGCCATTTTTTCTTCACCCTCACGGGTCTGGAAGAGTCATTTGAAGCGGGGGTAGAACTGATGGAGCACTTGCTGGCCGATGCACAACCCAATGCGGAGGCTTTGCAGAATCTGCTCGCCGATACGCTGCTGCGCCGTGAAAATGACAAGATGGACAAGCGTACGGTGTTGAGTAAAGCGATGGCCAATTATGCCAAATACGGGCCGGTTTCGCCATTTTCGGATAAACTGCCCAAAGAGCAATTGCTCGCCATTACCCCGGACGAATTGGTGGCTTTGCTGCATGAGTTACCTACCTACCAGCACGAGGCGTTTTATTATGGGCCAAAAAGTGCCCGCACAGTGGCCAATATTTTGAAAAAACACCATCCGGCAGAGCAGCCATTGCGGCCATTGCTGGCCGCTAAAAAATACCCGGAGATCGGTACGCGGCGCGATAAGGTGTATTTTGTGGATTTCCCCACGGTGCAGGTAGAATTACTTCTGCTTTCCAAAGGAACGCCGAAATTTCACTTGGAAGAATTTGTTTTTTCGGAATGGTACAACCAGTATTTCGGCTACGGCCTGTCGTCCATTGTGTTCCAGGAAATTCGCGAATCAAAGGCACTGGCCTATTCCGCCTATGCCTACGCTGCCAACCCGGAACTAAAAAACCGCGCACACTTCCTCCAGGCGTATGTGGGTACGCAGCCGGACAAACTGTACGAAGCCATCGAAGCGTTCCAGGCGATTATGGAAGATATGCCGGTGTCGCTGCCGCAGATCGAGAATGCCCGGCAAAGTGTGCTGAAGCAGATTGCTGGAGGGCGCATTCGTCAGGCCGATCTGTACTGGACCTGGCGCAGCAATCGCGATAAGGGCTTTCCCAACCGCGATCTGCGGCAAGATATTTACCAGACCCTGGAGCAATCCGAAGCCACCGATCTGATCAATTATCACCTTCGCCATATTAAAGGACGCCACTACATCTGGCTGGTGCTCGGAGAACGTAACCGGCTCGATTTCAAGTACTTGCAGAAGATTGGCAAGGTAGTAGAACTGAGTTTGGAAGATATTTTTGGATATTGAATTTATACGCCGGACTTTCGAGTCCGGCGTTTTTTTTTAGTAACAGGCAGTACAGCGGAGGGTGCTAGGTACCTGGGAACGGGTACCTCGGGTTGTCATGTCTCAACGCAGTGCAGGCATCCACACAAGCCAAGTGACTGGTAATGCATTGTACCAAAGTACTTCGAATCACCTGGCTTGTGTGGATGTCTTCGTTTCACTACGACAAGACAAATCTATTTTAGAAACAGGTTATACTTTAGTTCTTTAAAATTGAATTTCGTTGCATCTCTGCCTTTCTTCTCTTGTCTATAATACCCGTCATATTTGCTCAAATAGCACACTTTCGCCGAATAATTTTCCCATGTCTTTAAATTTTGCCAGACTTGCATGTCCAAAGGTAATTTTGGCATTCACCACATAATTTTTAACCCAGTCATACACACTGCTACACATGAAAAGATTTTTCCTATCCCTGGCCCTCTTCACTTTGCTGGCCGCCACCCACACTTCCCTTTTGGCCCAGACCATTTACGTAAAGGCCACTGCCTCCGGTGCTAACAATGGCACCTCCTGGACGGATGCTTTTACTACGCTGGATGCAGCACTGGTCGCTGCTGTCGCCGGCAATCAGGTCTGGGTGGCTGCGGGCACTTACAAACCCACGCTCGGCATTGTGCCCAATGGTTCTTTTGCCCTCCTGGCTGGTGTAGAACTGTATGGTGGATTTGCGGGCACAGAAACCGCACTGGGGCAACGCAATTACCTGACCAATGTGACCACCCTGAGCGGCGACCTGAATGGTAATGATGTGTCCACCGATCTCACTATGAACCGCACTGACAACTCTTTACACGTGCTGACGGTCAGTAACGGCAGTCCGGCTATGCGCGCGATCGTGGATGGCTTTGTGATCCGCAACGGCAATACCAAGACTGCTACTGCCGATCCGGACGCCAGCAAAAGGGGCGGCGGCATCTTTGCAAATGCTAAACTGACCGTGCGCAACTGCGTATTTACGGAAAATCAGGGCCTGGTCGGCGGCAGTATTTCCACCCTGGGCGCAGCCGGATCAGGTTTGATCGTGGACAACTGCATTTTTGAAAACAACCTGTCCAGCAATTCGGCGGCGGGCGTTCATATGCAGAGTTCGACGAGTGGCTCCATCAATCGTTGCACATTTCGTAATAATACCACCAATCGCGGGTCCCTTTACCCCAACCAATGCAGTAATATTGTCATTGACAGCTGCCTTTTTGAAAATAACATGGCGGGTGCTGACCAGTGGGGAGCGGGTTTCTACAACTGGCAGAGCAGCTACACGATGACCAACTGCACCTTTAAGGGCAATGTGGCGCATAATGCCGGGGCCATGTACAATGATGGTCGCGAAGGCAATGATTCTTTTGTGGTGGAAAATTGCACTTTTGAACAAAATAGCTCTACCAACTACGGCGGATCGGGCATGTTTAATTTTAATGCAAATTTTAACATCAGAAATTGCACCTTCAATGAAAATACGGCCCCCACGTCGGCGGCGGCCATTTATCTGGGCGGTGAAACGGCTCCGGCGGCCCGCATCCGCAACTGTTTTTTCCAGAACAACTCCACGAATTTTGGCGGTGCCGTCTCCAATTACAGTTCGCCCGGAATTATTACCATAGATGGCTGTACATTTACCAACAACACCGCTACGACCAGCGGCGGCGCACTGACCAATGGTTTTTTGGCTAAAACGGCGGTCAAAAACAGCACTTTCCAGTCCAATACGGCCCGTTTTGGTGGTGCCATTTTTGTGCAAAATGACCTGACCTCCCTGACGGTGGACAGCTCGGTTTTTGATATAAACGGCAGCACGGACATTGGGGGAGCCGTGTATTTGTCGGCGGGCAACACCAGCCGGTTCACCCATACTACGTTCACCGGCAACTCATCCGACAATGGTGCCGCGCTGGTCATCTCGGAAGACAGCCTCGATCTCTCTACTTCGATCATTGATCGCTGCGTATTCCAGGAAAACTTCGGGCTGGTGCAGGCCGGGGCACTCAATGTCGAAAACGCCGACGTGACCATGACAAACACGCTTTTCGCCGCCAATCAAGTGCTGGGCGAAGGTGCTGGCGGGGCAGTACTCATCAATGGATTCGCTGGCAAAACCGCCCGCCTGACGGCCGTGAACTGCACCTGGGGCGGCAATTTTGGTCCCTTAGGGGGCAGCCTGGCCCAATTTGAAGGCGACAGTGGTAAAGCCGAAGTGACGCTGCAAAACTGTATTTTCAGCAACGATGGCGGCGATAATTACGCCGTGGAAGCAGGCGCGCCCATCGTCAACTCATTGGGTGGCAACCTGACCAACGATGCCAGCCTCGCCGAATTCCTGACGGCCACCAACGACCTGACCAACACCGATCCGCTGTTTGTGGATGCAGGCTTTTACGATTTTCACTTGCTGCCCGGCAGCCCGGCCATTGATCGCGGCATTGCCGATGGTGCGCCGTCGGTGGACCTGGAAGGCAATCCCCGCGTTGGTCCGCCCGATGCGGGCAGCTACGAATGGGGAACGACGAAAACCCGCGAGGCACTGACTTTTTTACCACTCCAATTGCAACCTAATCCGGCCGTGGATATGGTCCGCGCCACCATCGAACATGCCTGGCAAGGTAAGGTGTTGCTCGATGTAGTGGATGGCACCGGCAGGGTAGTCCGTCAACTTGCTTTTAGCAAGACCGGCGATAAAATGCCCCTGGCATTCAGCGTAGCCGATTTGCCGAAAGGCTCCTATGTGGTGCGCCTACAAATGGGTGCGGTGCGTATGAGCGGTGGACTGGTAAAGATGTAGAAATACTGGATTCCGTTCTAATACAGAAGCCGTCCCGAATGTTCGGGGCGGCTTATGCTGTAAAAAGGCGTAAGAAGCCACTTATGTGCTCACCCCTGCGTCGTTTTGGAAGATGTGGGGGTAGTGCCGGACCATGCCATTACGGCGAATGTGACCAATACCGTCGAAATTAAAGTGGATTGATGATTTTGGAACCCGGTATGGGGCGTGCCGGGTTTTCTTGTTTTTTACTTTCTTTCTATGTACTCGCTTCAGAATTTGGAAAGGTCGCCTGAATTTTTTCATAATCTTTCGTGGCCTGAATTTTTTTTAATACATCCGGCGACATTGACTTTACCTCATCTTCAAACCGTTTGATCTCATAAAAACCGTGGTTGACGGCCCGCAATAACATATTGGCAGATTTTTCAGGGTTCCCGCGTTTAGCCAGCATACAGGCACTATCAAAAAACACTTCACTCATCTGAATAGATTGTTCCCATTCGCGTTCAATATCGCGCAAAGTAAATATCTGGCCTTTCTGCCGTAAAAAACCGAGCAAATTCTTGACCCGGCCTGACAATAGCTTACGCAGGGGTTCCGGTATTTTATGGTATTCATCAGAGTGTAAAGGCACCAGATCGGGTTCTACCTCGGCAAATTTTTTATCCGTTAATTCCAGTAAAAATCGCTTGCCGGTAGGCATTTGTTTATCCCAGCTGATGCCGAGATGTACGCCGGAGTAATAGCGGGTTTGGTCATAGTCGGTACCGACATCGGTGGTATGTATGATCAGGTAACCGCGCCGTTTCTGTTCGCGAAAGCCCGTAAATACAATATGTGTATTTTTATTGATCTCGGTGGCCCTGCCGGAAAGTATGCCGGAAGTTGAATTACTGTTAAAATGCTGATTTTTGTACTGGGCCTCTCCATACTCATTAATGTATAACCAGTTTATTTTTATACATTTTGCGTTGTCTTCCTTTCCACCATACGAATAGACTTTATACACACCTGCGTATTTAAAAGGCTCATTAAAAGCATTTATATTATTTCGTACGCGCTCCAGACTGATGAAAGCACCATCAGCGAAAGCCAGTTGCCTTTTTAAAGCGACCGGAATAATGGATGGAGAGATTTGTACGCCGTTTTCTTTTCTGCTTAATATAGCCAGGCCAGTACAGGCATCACTCCCGGAAGACATCGTAAAGAAACCACAGAAGGGGGCATTTTTGCCTTCAAACCGACAATAAATAGACAGATGAATACAAAGCCGGTTGTGATCCGTAAAGCGAATATGCGCATAATCCCGGTCTTGTAAATGTTCTGTCACGAGGCTGCCAGTGAGCCGCTCCAGGTTGGGTAAAGTAAGGACTGCCTGCGGATATATATCGCGGTCATTTTTATTAATATCCAAAAGAAACCGATCTACTCCTTCGCCCAGCGATCTATTCGGTGCAGGGCCTTCTCCTTTATACACATCTTCCAGTTTATGCAGGAACATGTTCCATCCGCCAAGTAAATATTCCAGTCTGTTATAGACTACTTGTACCGCATTTCTTACTTGATTGAGCAGTGCGTGATTCAGCTCCTGCGAACGGTCTGCACTCCATAAAGTATCAAAGTGTTCTTTTATTTTTTTATAGGTATAATGCGCAGAGTTATTGATTTCAAAGACGGGCCCGCCCTCTGCATGTCCAAAGGAATAATGCAGACCATAAAACAGGCGATCTTCCAGAATGACACAAGCCATGCCCGGCAATTCGTCCATCAACCTGACCTCCAGTTGTTTCGGGTATTGTTCCTTTAATTTTAAAACCATTTCCAGGCCATTGATAATATGGCTGGCCAGTTTTGCACTACTTTGCCCTAAATCTGTTTTGGTGCGCAAACGCATGGCCTTTCCATCGGGCCGCAGCAATAGCAGGCGAATCTTTTTGTTTCGGCGCAGTATCCAGTTTTTAAGGGTATTCTCATCATCATCGGACGCTTCCTCATTGAATAACTTAGTGGCTAAATAAGTATTCAACAGACATATTTCCTTTCCGGCTTTTGATACCGCCGCCGCTACATTGGCACTATCGTAGTTGGGATATGGAATAATAACCGGCGCAGTATCTTTTTTCCTGGCCACAGCATCGCCAGACAATTTTAAGAAGCTTGCTTCAATGGTGGATGCGGCTTTAAATTTCCGCAGCACACTTGCTAATGCCCCCTTGTTGAAGGTTACCTCTTCGTCCGTTTTCTTCCCTCTGAAATATTGAAATAAAGTGGACAGCGTGGAGGCACGGATGTCACAATGCTCGGCTATCTGGGCCTGGGTGAGTGCATCTTCCAATCTGCTTTTTTCAAAAGCATTAAAATATTCTTTAATGGAAGATAAAAGTAGTTGAATTTCCGGTTCCATAACAAATAAATGAATTGAAATAACAAGTTATTTTTTGAAACGGGAAATGCCGTTCCGTTATTGCAAAACATTACTTGTTATTAAAAAAATTAGAAGATATTTAGTTAATTATCAAGCACTTAAAGTATTATTTTTGGAGATAACAACTTATATTTGGCCATCAATCATATTGATTGTGTTCATCTGAATTTCTTTCCATGTACCACACTTTAGTAGTTTTTGCACTTTTTTCCCTGCTTTGCGCCTGCCAGCGGGAAACCCGGCAATCCGCCCCCCGGCCCCAGACTGTGGCCGGCGTATTCTTGCACGACATCAGTTTTACTTTCAAAAATGGCATGCCACCAGATAGTATCTTACTGCTCAGGTGGGCTGCCGAAATAGCTGCGACCGGCGGAGTAATCGCCTTTGGTCTGATTGGGTCGCCGGATTCCATCGGGCAATTGGTCCGGCAGCAATTTCTGAGCAGCCCGGTCTTACCATCCGACCCGACTTATACGGACCGGATTGCTTATCAGGATTCTTTAAAGATTGTAACCCGGATGAATGATTCGCTCGCTGCGCTGTTTGCCGGTGCTGCCACCCGCTTGCTCCACCGGCAGCATCGCCATCATATCTGGACGGATGTGAATCAGGGCCTGAAACAGGCCAACCAGTTTTTTTCGGAACTCGATATAGCAGATCACCGAAAAATATTGATCCTGAACTGTGACGGACAGCAGGATATTATTTTACCCTCTGGCCAAAAAGAACACACTATCCATCCTGAATTTATCAGTGATGGCATTGCAGTAATCACTTGTGGCTGGACCAATACGATACACCCCGACAGCTGGTACCGCGTCGAGTCGCCCCTGGGCTTGGTTAGTCAAATTCACTCACTTATTTGTAAACATTGCTCAACATGAAAAACTTGAAGTTTTTTCCATTTGCAGAAGCCTCGTGTCTTGCCCCCAGGGCAAATCTCCTGGCGGCTAAGGTGCGTGCTGACCAACACCTGCACCGTGATTTATCCGACCGTATTCAACGGTGGGAAAAAGTTTTCTCGCTCCCCCTTACGCTGTTGCTCACCGGATCATTCCTGTTGCTGGCGGTGGCAGACTGTTTTCTTTTGAGCGAAATGTACCGGCAACTCTCGCAATTGGTCTGCGGAGACCCGGATAAATTACGCTGGACTATCGCTATCGCACTAAATACGATAGTTGGTATATGCAGCCATGAGATCTCCCTTACTGCCCGCAGCGGTGCTTTCTTCGATTGGGAGGTGGTAGAATACAGCAGTCATACACCCCTGGAAATTACGTACAGCCGGGTGCTAAAAGCCAGGGCCGATCGTCGGTACGGCCTGATCATCAAGTTAGCTATACTGGCGATGATGGTCACTTTGATCTTGCACCTGCGCGGGATTTTAATAGAGGATAGTATTACCAGTTCACCACTCGATACAGGGACAGTAATGATCGGGCTCGGTTTTCTGGTCTTCGAGATTGCTGCTGGCTGTTATCTGTTGTACCTGCTCGAATATCTTGGCTGGTGCATTTCCCGTAGCATATTGAACCGCCGTATTCAGTCACGTATCCGGCAGGTATCCAAAATAGATCGCACTATTCACGAGCTCTGGGTCCATATACCTTCTTCTACGGCGATGACTGCTGATATTCGTGACGCGCTGGGGCGGTTTCTATTCAGAAGACATGATTTTACTTACTGTGATCTTTCGGAAGACCAGCCCGACCGTAAGACTACTATTACGGCTTTACCTCGAATTCCTACCAATTCAACCGCAAATTGATTTCACTCATTCACTAACGCATCAAAAAGTTTCATTATGAAATTTACACATCTTCTATTGACATTTACCCTGGTTTCTGCATTCCTTACCAATCCGAAGATTAACGATCACAATATTCAGCTCTTGCAGGCACAGCAGAATTTGGGGTTGAAACCGGATATTGAATTCATCAAAAAATGTGATTTCCACGATTACAAATTGTTTTCAGTCATGCTCTATCAGCAGGATTTGATTTCGGTCGGTCTGTTTGATAACGTAAATGTCGCATACAATCAGTTGGAGATCAGCATTGGCAGGTTTCAGAACAAAGGCCATACCCAAGGGGACAATGTCCTGCGATAAAATACAGTGATTATACTGGTAAAATAGCAATGGAGGAATTTCAGACATGGGTCAGCCCGAATTTCGGGTTGGCCTATGTGCTTTTTAGAAATGCCGGGTTAACGACGAGGTTTTACTTGATTACATCCATAAAAAAAGCCCGGTCGCAAGACCAGGCTTTGAGCGGAGAGGGAGGGAGTCGAACCCCCGGTACCCGCGAAGGTACGTCTGATTTCGAATCAGGTGCATTAAACCACTCTGCCACCTCTCCAGGATGGTTGATTGGTTACTGGTTAACGGTTATTAGTCATGGGGCATACTGGGCGGTCACCAATAACCAATGCCCAGTCACCAATCACTAAACTGCGGAGAGACGGGGATTCGAACCCCGGATACACTTTTGGCGTATACACACTTTCCAGGCGTGCTCCTTAAACCACTCGGACATCTCTCCAGATCACTTTTTTCAAAAGCGGGCTGCAAAGGTAAAACCTCTGCGCATAAAAGCAAGCCAACTGGAAAACAGAATTTTAGAAAATGGCTGTTGTATCTTTGCCGGGCCATGAAAGCCACGTTTTTTAACCATCCACGCGTACGTCAGTTCCTGACGCTGGTGTTCCTTTCTGGCGCACTGGCCTGCATATTCGTACCCGATACGCCATTTTTCCACTGGTGGGCGCAGCAAAACATCTATGTTGCCCTGGGGTATGCCGTGCTGGCACTTTTTTTTCTTTTCCTCAATAATTCCCGCCTGATGTTTGTCTGCCTGGGCTGCGGCGCAGTGATCAGCTTTCATTACCACGAAAAAATGATGCGTTCCCTGCAACGCCAGCAGGAAATGCAAATGCGGCAACGCCAGTGGGAAATACCCTATGTCGTGCCGGTACCGGGTGAACTGTGTAATTACGTCCTTCCCAATGCATCTACGTCGCCGAATTGATAGCTTTCGCTATGCTTTCCAGGGCTTGGCTGATCTGTTCCGCTCGCAGCCGAACGCCCGCATCCATCTGGTGGCGACCGTAGTGGTGGCGCTGGCGGGCGTGTGGCTGCATATTTCCCGTCTGGAATGGCTGGCCCTGGTGATCTGTATTGCGCTGGTCATCGCGCTGGAAGCCATGAATACAGCCCTGGAGTACCTCACCGACCTGGTATCGCCGGAATTTCATCCGCTGGCTGGCAAGGCCAAGGATGCTGCCGCTGCTGCTGTGCTTATCGGCGCGTTTGGGGCGGTCATCGTCGGATTGATCATTTTTATGCCCAGAATTATGGTGCTGTTTCAGCGCAGTGCAGGATAGTTTTTCGGAAAAACAGGGTGTTTTTATCACTATAAAATATAGAAAATATATTGTTGTAATATAATTTTACTTGACCGGAAAAAACCGCCAACATATTGCCCGGAGCCGGGAGCGAAATGCCATTCGCCGGTATCTTGTCAAAATAATCCTGTAAGACTGCCTTTGAGTTTCACCTAAACCATTATCCCATGCGTTTTTTTTCCTTTTTACCGATGCTGCTGCTGGCCTTTTCCCTGGCCGCGCAGAATGATTGCCATATTACTAATCTCTCCGCCACCCTTTCGCCGCCGGACCCCAACACTTGCCAATACAGAGTGACGCTACAGTTCGAGCACGTGGGCACCACCAATCAATTCGTGGTGCAGGGCAATGGGGTGGTGTATGACATCCTGCCATATAGTTCCTCGCCGGTGGTGCTGGGGCCATTCACGGCAGGTGCCACCGCCACTACCCGCGAATTTGTGGTGAAAGATTTGATATTTGATGATTGTCAGGCCAGTATCGCAGTAGCTGTTCCGGCCTGTACTTTGCCTCCTTGCAATATTCAGCAGCAATTGGTGGCCGAAGCGGGCGATTGTCATTCCGATAGTACCTACCAGTTGTTTCTGAATTTCAACCCTGCCGCTGCCGATTCGTTTACGGTTTTTGCCAATGGCCATCATTTTGGACGTTACGCAACGAGCCAACTGCCTTTGCAAATCCCGAATTTTCCCTGGAATGGCGGCGCATTCGACGTCGTGCGCGTGTGTACGGATGCTAATGATAACAACAATGGCTGCTGCGGAGAACTGGAATTTCATGTGCCGACCTGCTTTCCCTACGCTGATTGCGAACTTTCACAATTGCATATTGATGTCGGCGAATGCACATCGGATAGTACTTTTCAGGTGGTGGTAGATTTTCAGGTGGCCACCCCCGCGGAGGTTGATTCGTTTGAATTATCGGCAGGCGGCCACTTTTTGGGCCATTTTGGCATCAATCAATTGCCGCTGACCATCCCGAATTTTCCGTGGAACGGTCAGATTTTTTCCACCATAAAAGTATGTACGGGTAATGAAGCGGGCTGTTGCCGCGAAAAACAGTTGCTCGCGCCCGCTTGCCTGCCTTTTGGCCCCTGCGAAATCACCAATATTGTCACGCTTCCCGGTGCCTGCAACGACGTCAATCACACCTATAATTTAACCGTCAATTTCCAGGGCACCAATCCCGGTAATGGGACATTCACTGTGTACGCTGTTAATCAGGTTCTTGGTGTTTATCCGCTGACCGCCCTGCCGTTGAACATTCCGAACTTTCCGGCCAGTGGTAATACTTTTGATCTGATAAAAATCTGCATCAATGACGTGCCTGGCACGGTGATCTGCTGTAGAAATAAGGAATTTCAAGCCCCCGGCTGTGCCACCAACGATAGCTGTGGTGTGCATAATCTGGTCTTGCAAACCGGCGAATGTACCGGCGACAGCACATATCAATTGCGGGTAAATTTCGTGGCCACCGGCGCCACCTCCGATTACTTCCGGGTGTATGCCAATGGATTATTGCAGGGTGCCTATACCTTGAGCCAATTGCCTTTATCCATCCCGAATTTCCACTGGAACGGTGGCAACAATGATGTCATCAGAATTTGTCTGGTGGATTTGGATGGCGAAAATTTATGCTGCGAAACCCGCGAATTTGACGTGCCTGCCTGCCTTCAGCAAAGCGGTGCCTGCGAAATATCTAATCTTGTGGTGACGCCCGGCGACTGTAATCCGGCGGGGGGTTACAGCGTAGTCGTGAATTTCCAGGTCCAAAACCCCGGCAATGCCTCGTTTGAAGCCTGGGCCAGCAACAATCAGTATCTGGGCATCTTCCCGCTGACTGCTTTGCCCTTGACCATCCCGAACTTTCCGCCCAGCGGTTTGGCAGGAGATTATGTCAAAGTATGTATTAATGACCAACCTAACTGTTGCCGGGTGAAAGAATTCCAGGCTCCCAACTGTGCGGGCAACTGCGAAATCCAGGAACTGACGGTACAAACCGGCGAATGCCACGGCGACAGTTCTTATCAGTTACTGGTCAATTTTCAGGTGACAGGCACGACGGCGACGAGTTTCCAACTTTATGCCAACAACCATTTATTTGGCACCTATAATTTGAGCCAGTTGCCTTTGACCATCCCGAATTTCCCCTGGAATGGCGGCAATAATGATGTGGTAAAAGTCTGTATGCTCGCTAATGCGGCACCGGCACCCAGCACCTGTTGCAAAACGCTGGAATTTGACGTGCCTGCCTGCCTGCAGCAAAGCGGCAACTGCGAAATCCAGGAACTGACGGTACAAACCGGCGAATGCCACGGCGACAGTTCTTATCATTTACTGGTCAATTTTCAGGTGACGGGCACCACAGCGACGAGTTTCCAACTTTTTGCCAATGGCCAGTTATTTGGCACTTATAATTTGAGTCAGTTGCCATTATCTATTCCAAATTTTCCCTGGAATGGCGGCAATAACGACGTGGTAAAGGTGTGTATGCCCAATAGTGCGGTCAGTGCCTGCTGCAAAACCCTGGAATTTGCTGTGCCTGCCTGCTTGCAACAAAGCGGCAACTGCGAAATCCAGAATCTGACCGTGCAAACCGGCGAATGCCACGGCGACAGTTCTTATCATTTACTGGTCAATTTTCAGGTGACGGGCACGACGGCGACGAGTTTCCAACTTTTTGCCAATGGCCAGTTATTTGGCACTTATAATTTGAGCCAGTTGCCTTTGACCATCCCGAATTTCCCCTGGAATGGCGGCAATAACGATGTGGTAAAGGTGTGTATGGCAAATAACGCGCCGGGTACTGCTTGCTGCAAAACGCTGGAATTTGCCGTGCCTGCCTGCCTGCAACAAAGCGGCAATTGCGAAATCCAGGAACTGACGGTGCAAACCGGCGAATGCCACGGCGACAGTTCTTATCATTTACTGGTCAATTTTCAGGTGACGGGCACGACGGCGACGAGTTTCCAACTTTTTGCCAATGGCCAGTTATTTGGCACCTATAATTTGAGTCAATTGCCATTATCTATTCCAAATTTCCCCTGGAATGGCGGCAATAACGATGTGGTAAAGGTGTGTATGCCCAATAGTGCGGTCAGTGCTTGCTGCAAAACGCTGGAATTTGCTGTACCGGATTGCTTGCAGGGGGGGGCTTGTGAAATCTTTAATGTGGTAGTGGACCCCGGAGATTGTCATCCCAACAATAATACGTACTCGCTCGTGGTCAATTTTCAGGTGCAAAATCCGGGTAATGCCTCCTTCGAGGTCTGGGCGGGCAATGGCCAGTATCTCGGTATTTTCCCGCTTAGTGGCCTGCCGTTGACTATTCCGAATTTCCCCTGGGGAGGTGGTGCCGAAGATCATCTCAAAATTTGCATCAACGATCATCCCGATTGCTGCCGAAACATAGGGTTTACCGCGCCGACCTGTTTTGGCGATGACTGCGAAATCAATAATCTGACGGTGCAAACCGGTGAATGTCAGGGCGATAGTACTTATCAGTTATTGGTCAATTTCCAGGTCAGTAATCCGCCCGTCAACACCTTCTCCGTATTTGCCAACGGCCAGTTATTTGGTTCCTTCCAACTCAGCCAGTTGCCTTTGTCCATTCCGCATTTCCCCTGGAATGGCGGCAATAACGATGTGATCAAAATCTGTTTTGGTACGGCGGGTGCGCTCAATTGCTGCAAAACGCTGGAATTTGCCGTCCCGGAATGCCTCACGAGCCCTTGCCATATTACGGATGTGCACGCGCTGGCCACCCCGTGTTTGTGCGGGCAGTTTTTTGCTGTGGTGACCTTTGATCAGCAAGGCGGCACTCCCGGTGGTTTTGATATTGTGGGCAACGGCCATAACTACGGCACGTTCCCCTACAACACCCCGCAACCGATCATCCTTGGCCCATTGGCTGGCGACAACACGACGATGTATGAATTCGTCGTTCGTGACCACCAACACCCTGATTGTCAGGATGATACAGTGCTCGGCAAAGTAGAATGCCCGACGCTGGCTACTGGTACGCCCAACCTTCATTCGACCTTGTTACTGGCTCCTAATCCAGCCAGCGATTGGTTGAACGCTACCGCTCTGCTATCTGGTGGCGGGCGGATGGGCCAGTCCACGGTGCAGGTGTTTCAGGCCGATGGCCGACTGATGCTGAGCCAATCGGTAGAAGACGGCAGCAGTTTCCAATTGGAAGTGTCCGCCTTGCCAGCAGGTATTTATCGCCTGGCGGTGCGCTCCAACGTGGGGAATTTGGAAGGAACTTTCAGTAAACTGTAACACCGACTTCAGTCGGTCAATAATGTTCAGCAAAATGTAACACCGACTTTAGTCGGTCAATAATAATGAAACGCGGCCCGTCGGTATCACCGGCGGGCCGCACTTTATAAACCGACTAAAGTCGGTGTTACTAATACTCCGGCCAGTTCCCCTGCAATTTCATCACCTTTTCCAGCACATCCCGTACACAACCCGCGCCACCGCGCAAAGGCGAAACATAGTCGCAGATTTCCACCACTTCCGGCACCGCGTCAGAAGGGCAGCAGGCCAGGGCCACTTTGCGCAGCACCGGCAGGTCGGGCAGATCGTCGCCCATGTAGCATACCTCGGAGACGAGCAGGTCGGTGCGTTGCAGAAAAGACTGGAAGGCAGGCCATTTTTCCTGGATACCGGAGTAATATTCGGCCACCCCCAGGTCAGTGAAGCGTTTTTTAGTGCCTTCCGAACGGCCACCCGTGATAATACCGACCTGATAACCGGCTTTGATGGCCCATTTGATCACTTGGCCATCGCGGACATTGAGGCTGCGCAACAGTTCGCCCGCTTCGGTGACCATCATCATATTGTCGGTCAGTACACCGTCCACATCCAGCACAAAGGCTTTGACCGCCTTCATTTTATCGAATAGATTTACGAGTTCGACGGTGCTTTCTTCCGGGGTCAGTTGTCGCGGTTCCGGGGCAGTTATCGGTTGTTGGTTCTCCATTCGTACACCCATTTAGCCTGGATTTGCTCCAGGTGTGCTTCGTTGGATTCTTCGCGGGTGCCCTCAAAATTGGGAATTTCCAACACCCAGTTGATGAGTTCCGTAAAGCGAATGCGATATATTTTAGATTCATCGAAGTCTGCTCCGAAACGCTCATAGAGCGCCATCGCGACATCCTCGTGGTCGGCCCAACTAATGGGCATATTGTCAAAATCTTGAAAAGGCACGGGTAGGGAATTATGAATTATGAATTATTAATGATGAATTAATCCGACTATAAATGATGAATCGCAGCACGCAGTTGTGCCTATAATTCATAATTCATCATTCATAATTAAAATCTAGTGTTCGTGGCCAATAATACGCCGCTGATCGGGAATGGTGATCGTTATTTCGGCGGCCTCATCCAGAATAATGCACTGGCAACCCAGACGGCTTTCGAGCCGCGGATTGAAGGCGCGATCAATAAAATCCTCTTCTTTATCCGATATTTCTTCAATAAAATCTTCGCCGCTTTCCACATACACATGGCAGGTGGAACAGGCGCAGACGCCGCCGCAGTTGTGGTTGAGGTGAATGTCGTATTCTTCCGTGATTTCCAGGACGGACATATCCTGAAAACTTCCCGTCACTGTCTGAACGGGAATGCTTTTATCTTCAAACTGGAACTTGATGGTGGCCATGTGTATTTCGAGTCGGTGCCTGTTCTAAATGAGGGTTAATAAATGGACTTCCTTCGCCTTCCTTCCTTCACCTAAAAAGGCTACGGCGGGTTGTTTAAAAGGCCTCGGCGGGTAAAAAAGGCGGCAAAGATAGGATTTGGTCAATGAAACAAGGATAATCGGACAAGGTTTGCAAATAAAGAGTTGGGGCTATTTTAAAGTAGAGTGGCGTGGCCCAGTAATTGAATTGTGGTGGAAGATATCTTTCTTAGCGAATTTATGGGCAAAAATGCGCTTTTCAGCGGGATTGAAAGGCAGGATGAATGATATTAGAAAAACATAACCTGCGGAAGTCGGCCATTTTTTCCAAAAAACCTTTCATTGTAGCCTGAAAACCGTATCGCGGGTTCGACTGTTCTTTACTATTCATTTCAACCTGCAACTCGCATAGCGATCTTCTTATGCTCACCATCCTGCCTGCCGCCCGCTGGGAAACCCTCTGGGCCCAACTGAAAAATATTGCCCCCGAAATGTTTGACAGCGAAGGCCATGTGCTCAATCACATCGCCGGAGAATGGAAAAACAGCGGCCACGCCAAGCCTTACCTGTCGCCGGTGGATGGCACCGAGTTGGGCCATTTGCCCATGCTTTCCTCCGCCGAAGGCAAACACGCGGTACAGGCGGCCGCCCTGGAATTCGCCGACTGGCGCAAAGTGGACCTGGATACGCGCCGCGCCAAAGTCGCCGAGGCCGTGGCGGGCCTGCGCCAGCATCGCGATCTGCTGGCTTATCTGCTCACCTGGGAGATCGGCAAACCCGTGGCACAGTCGCGCGTCAGCGTGGATCGCTGCATCGAAGGCGTCGAATGGTATTTGGAAAAAATCGAAATTTTCCAGCAGAACCGCCCGCCGTTGGGCGTGGTGAGCAACATCGCCTCGTGGAACTACCCGATGAGCGTCCTTTTTCACACCATGCTGGTGCAGGCCCTGTGCGGCAATGCGGTGGTGGCCAAAGTGCCCACTGATGGCGGTTTATATACGCTTTCTCTGGCTGTAGCCCTAGCGCGTCGGGCGGGATTGCCTTTCACCCTGATCAGTGGTTCGGGGGGCGAACTGAGCGAAGCACTCATCGAAAGTCCCGATCTGGCCGCTGTTTCGTATGTGGGTGGCAAGAGTCACGGACGTGGTATTTCGCTGAATCTGATCGAAAACCGGAAGCGATATATGCTCGAAATGGAGGGCGTGAATCCCTACGGCATTTGGGAGTATAGCCACTGGTCGGATTTGGCCAGTCAGATCAAAAAAGGCTACGAATATGGGAAGCAACGCTGCACGGCCTATCCGCGCTGGGTGGTGCAACGTAATTTGTTCCCGGAATTTCTGGATACTTATCTCAGTACGGTGCGCAGTTTGCGCGTTGGGCATCCGTTATTGGTAGAAGAAGGTGCGACCGAAGCCCCATTGATGGATTTTGGTCCGCTGATTAATAACCGCAAAGTAGAAGAACTACGCGGCCACATCGCTGATGCGCTCAGTAAAGGTGCCGTCAAATTATACAAGGGCGAACTGAACGAAGCGATGTTCCTGCCGGGCCAGGATATATCGGCTTATCTGGCCCCGATTGCTTTATTGGGAGTGCCTAAAAATGCGCATTTATACTACAACGAGCCTTTTGGCCCGGTGGACACGTTTATAGTCGTGGACACGCTCGATGAACTGGTCAACGAAATGAATATTTCCAATGGCAATCTGGTGTCTTCTATTGCCACGGACAATCGCGACGTGGCGACGCGGGTGGCACCGGAATTGCGGGCTTTCAAATATGGTATTAATAAATTACGCAGTCGGGGCGACAAAGAAGAGGCGTTCGGCGGGCTCGGCCAGAGTTGGAAGGGCTGTTATGTCGGCGGCGAATACCTGGTGCAGGCCCTCACCGAAGCCGAAGCGGGCCATCGTTTGTACGGTAATTTTCAGGACTATACTTTGCTGCCGGAAGGCGTGAATTGAATAAAGCAAATGGCAAAAAAGCAAATGGGCAACAAATAAAAAAGCAATAAGCAAATGGAGCCATGAGCAATTACAATAAGTAGTTCATTAAAATTAGTTTAAGATAAATTTTGCGTAATGTGCTGGTTTTTATTGCTAATTTGCCTTTTGCTAATTTGCTTAATAACCAATGACTTATGTTGGGAATACTATTTGGCGTATTAATTCTTGTGCTTTTAGCGGCGGGCTTGACCCGTCGCAAAAGGAGTGCGCGGGCCTGGGTAAAAGAAGAACGGCATGAAGAAACGGGCCATTGGGTGGACAAGCGGCCGGGCGAACGAGGCACCTGGGGATCGCTGGATGCCGAAATGACGCAGGACCGCCAGCAATTGGTGCGCCAAGGGCGCGTCGTCGAGTTGGCGGAACTGCTCCGAGCCTACTCTTTGGCGCATCAACCAGGTGTGGGTGATTTATCCGAAGAGCAGGCGCGGATTTTTCGCAGTTACACGCGCAAACAGGCAGCGCAGATAATCGCTATGATGGAACAATTGAAAAACGGACAGGTGCCCGTGGCCATTACTACGGTCGTCCACTCACCACACAGTGCCTTGAAAAAACAAGTGCTGGATTTTGCTTATCGCCATTATCCAGCACTATTAGAATTAGATATTGACACGTTACGGGGTTTTGATGCGGTAGTGGGGCAGTGGGTGGAGGAAGTAATGGAAGAGAAAACGGGGCGGTAGTAGGCAATAACTGCTGCATTTCCAAAGTGCAACAGATTACTTACATGCAAACAGTGCCTTTGTCATTTAAACTGCAGGAGTCATCCCAATCCGGGATGACTCCTGTATAAAATAGCATTCTCTTCTACTAGCGGACCCCCACTGTGGAAAACCGGAAGATGACTTCGCCTACCCTAACCAGATAAACCGATTTCGGCAAGAAACCCACCGTTACGGAAGTCAAACCCTCGCTGGTCTGACCACTTATAAGAGGTCGGCCAAACTGGTCAAGCACAGTATAAGGGTAAACGTTATCAGCAGAAATATTTATCTGATCGGTTGCCAGCGTGGGAAACACTCGTATCATCTTTTTATCCTGGAAATATGCCGACTTAATCTCCGAAAAAGTGTTTTTTCCATCAGAATCTATTTGTTTGATACGGTAATAGTTACGTCCATTATAGGGGGTGTCATCGTTAAAACCGTAGTTTTTGGGGTTTGCGCTGTTTCCAGCCGCTGTTACCCGGCCAATGGTTTCAAAAGTAAGGGCATCCCGGCTGCGTAGCACCTCGAAGGCGTCGGTATTCTTTTCGGTGGCAGTCTGCCAGGTGAGTAGGGCGGCCTTCTGGTCGGCCCGGACCTGAAAACCTGCCCATTCCACTGGCAAGGGTGGGGGAGTGCAAGCGTTGTTGCCGGTGACCAGTGCTACCCGGCTGGTTTGAATGTTGGTCCGCATACGCGCGACCTGGCCCTGTGTAAAGGCTGCCCAGCAGGAACCGGTATAGTCCATATAGTTTTCCAGCCCGTCTGGTCGGTCGCCTATGCCGCCATTACCCACCGGGCGAAACGGGTTGTTAGCCGACAGGTCGTCATCATCGGTGGCACAGCCATTGTTGGGAGTGGCGCAATTCATGGCACCGTTAAAACCAGCGGTAGCTTTGGGCGGAGTGTCGCACACCCGGTCGCCATTGGTCAGGCAGTCGTTGTTGGGGCAGCCCCCATCGAAAGTATGGTCCAGGTTGAAGTAGTGACCCATTTCGTGGGCCACCAGTCCCGACCAGAAGATCCCTGTCTCATACGCAGTAAATGTACCAGTAAATACCCCGGCAAAGGAGAAATCGGCGGGGGAGGTGGGCAGCAAAAACAGGTTGGCGTATTTGGTAGGATCCCAGACTAGACCGTTCATGTAAGTAACCATGCTGGCATAGGTGGCTGGTGCCGTCTGAGCAGGATTATTGTAGCGTACGACTCCGGTAGTAGCTGCGTTGCCCGGGGTGCGCTGGGCCAGACAAAATTCTATTTCGGCATCCATACCACTGAAAGGATTGTTCGCAAAAGTAGCACCCGAGGTGTGCCGGAAACGGCCGGTGGCCTGGTTAATAATAGTGGTAATAGTGGCATCGCTCGGGTTATTGGCCGTGCCAACCGCCTCGCCGGAGTGGATGATGTGGACGACGACAGGGACAGTGTAGAGGGGGGGCATATTTTCAGCCTCTGCCGTGCCTTGAGTCATCCGGCGCACGTACTCCTGCTCGAAAAGGTCGTTCTGGTGTTTGAAGACGGGGTCGTCTTGCAGGCGTTGCTGTTTGATCTCACTGGAAGGGCAACGGAAAATGGTGCCAGTCTGGGCGGCCGCACTTGAAAGGGCCAGGCAAAACAGCAGGGAAAGTCGAAGATTGTTCATAAGATTTAGTTAAGAAGGTGAATTTTTATCTTTAATACTCATATACAAGGCTGAAGCAAAGGTATGAATTTATGTTGTTATATTTAAAGCGTAAACTTGGTTTTTTCAACACACATTTGGTCAATATACATATATAATGTCAATTAAATATAGTGCCGAATTTTTCAAGGGCGAAAAATTCGGCACTACTTAATAGTTTTACCTTCTCCGTATGCTTATCTGCCTACTTCTTCACCAACTTAAAACTACTTACCCGCTCCGCCTGCCGAATCTGTAGCACATACATACCCGCAGCCAGGCCCCGCACATCCGTGCGGCTATGTTGCAGATCGCGCTCCCGCCATTGCCGAACAGTGCGTCCATGCAGATCGGTAATGACCAGATCGGCCAAACCCGTCAACGGCACCTGCGTACGAATATCCAGCACCTCCTCCACTGGATTAGGAGCCACAGTAAAATTAGGGTCTTCTGTTACCACCTCTGGCACACTCACCAGCAGGGTACTGTCCAGCACCAGATTTTCATCGCCCGCTTTGTAGGTGACGACCGAAGCAAAAAGGTACAGCATCTCGTCGGAAGTCTGTTCACCCCACCAGACATCCTGTGGCGGATCGTGCGGATTTTCCGGGTTGTTCACCGTATTATCGTAGGTTACTTCGGCGCGGGTGGTCCGGTTGGTATTCAACCGCAAGGGCTTTTGCAGCGTGTAGGTGCCCTGCCAATGGAAATCCCATTTTGGGATGTTAATCAGGGGAATGGTATCGGTAAAACCCGGACGATACGAATAAGCCTTGAAGGATTTGGCGACCACATGCGCGTGTGGCGTCAGCGAGAGCACCGAGAGCGGCACCGGCGACAGCCAGCCTGTGGGCAGATCGGCGATCAGCGTACGCTCTGTGTTGGCTGGGATCATGAAAGGCGGATTGACGAGGCCGTCCGTACTATCTGCGTAAGTCAGCACACCATAATATACTTCCCGGTTAAAATTAGTAGAAAACCGCAGATTGATCGTGGATCCTTCGTCGGTCTGGCCCTGGTGTCCGGGCGCGAAGTGCAGTTCAAAAATAAAATACCCGTTTTTGGGGATGCGGTAGCCGAAGTTCGGCGGCAGTTTGATCGGAGTGCCGCCGGGTGTCCATTCGCCGATCAGTTCGGCCTGGGGCGTGACGTTGCCAACCATCCCGTTGGTCTTAAAACCGGGGCCCGGATCGGCCTGATCGAGCAGTAACGGGGCGTTGGTGGGGTCGGTATAGAGCACGATGTGGTGAATGATCGCATCGTTGCCCGGCAGTATTTCGATTTCATTGAAAAATTTATCCGTGGTCACGCCAGTCGGGATGGCAAATGCGCGGTACTCATCGGTATTTTGCGCCACAGTATATTGTGGCGTGAGCAGGCTCATATCCACCGCAGTCAGTTGGCTGCCATTCTGAAAATTGGGCAGAGGCGGTGCCTGCGACAGATTGCCGGGCATTTGTCCACCATTTACCCAGTCGGCGATGGTTTGTATTTCACTGTCCGTCAGGTAGTTCTCATCTTTAAAATGCCGGTACGTCGGGTCGGCCCGCCACGGGGGCATGCGGCGTGTTTGCACGGCTTGCAGCATGGATTCGGCGTTGAGTTGGGCATCCGTCCAGGTTTCGAGGGGGAAAGAGCCCACACCGCCCGCCCGGTGGCAGGTCACGCAGTGGTCGTACAGGATGGGTGCCACGTCGGTTGCCCAGGTAATGGTGGTCTGGGCGTGAAGGACAGGCTGTAGAAACAGCAATATCCACAGTAAAGAATGTTTCATATAAAAGTAGTTTTTGATACAATAGTAAGACGAACAAGGTGGGGCGTAAGTTGCCAGCGTGGAAGGCAATTGTACGAATCGTGTCATTTTGACGATGGAACCAAGTTTATATTCGGCTTAAAAAGTGGCCTTGGGGCTTTCTCCCGTACAAAGAGCAGGCTGCCCGCGCTATGCCGGACAGCCTGCTGCTTTAATTTTTAACGATAGAGGGATGAAGGTTTTTTCAGGATACCCAACTCAGCGACGCGTCACGACGGACAAGTAACTCACGAGCCAAGGGAGGGTGCGCCCCAAAAGGAGCACAGAGAGACAAACGTACAAAATAAGCATAACAGGGAGGATTGAAAGAATGATGAAATACGAAACCAGTTGATTACCGGAGGATTATTTCGTGCAACGCTCAAAGGTGAACATTTTTAATAAGTTGCCAAATTTTTGGCGTGAAATTTTTCATTAAATTGCTGTTGACAAAAAGCATGAACGATTTTTGGAGAGTAAGTCCTACTTTTACGCCCGAAAACGACCCTGGGATATTGCAGGGTAATCTCTTGGAGCCCTGATCTTTGTATGGATCGAACTGGCATGCAGGCCGGAATTGGTCGCTCGCTGGCATAATTTTACTTGTACATTTCTGGAAAAACTGCCTACTTTTCGCGGTAACATTTTTCTGATTCATCCTTTAAAAGTCTCTGGAATGGTTTTCGACAATATTCTTGAAACAATCGGTAAGACCCCCCTCATCCGGCTAAACAGCATTGTTGCCCACCTTCCGGCTACAGTATATGCCAAAATAGAGGCATTCAATCCGGGCCTCAGTGCCAAAGACCGCATTGCATTGCACATGGTAGAACGAGCGGAGCGCCTCGGTAAACTCAAGCCCGGCGGCACATTGGTGGACGCCACGAGTGGCAATACCGGCTTCAGCCTGGCGATGGTAGCCGCCATAAAAGGCTATAAATGTGTACTTACCGTCACCAGCAAGATTTCGGAAGACAAAATGAACAATCTCCGCGCGATGGGTGCCGAGGTGATTCTTTGTCCGCAAGAGGCCAAACCCAACGACCCGGAAAGCTATTATCGCCGGGCGGAACAGTTGGCCAAGGACATTCCCGGTGCCTACTACGTCAATCAAAATTATAACCCCGAAAACGGCGAAGCCCACTACCTGACCACCGGCCCGGAAATCTGGGAGCAGACCCAGGGACGCATCACCCACCTTGTGGGCGCGGCCAGCACCGGCGGTACGTTGTGTGGATCGGGTCGGTATTTGCGCGAGCAAAACCCTGATTTACAGATTATTGGCGTAGATGCCTACGGTTCAGTGTTGAAAAAATACCACGAAACGGGCATTTACGACGAGAAGGAAATCTATCCCTATCGCATCGAAGGCACGGGTAAAAACATCATTCCGGCCAATATGGACTTCGAACTGATTGATCGTTTCGTAAAAGTCAGCGACCGCGATGGGGCCCTTATGGCCCGCCAGATCGCCCGCCAGGAAGGTATGCTGGTCGGCTACTCCAGCGGTGCTGCCTTGCAGGCTTTGGAACAAATCAAGGGCGACTTCAAGGAAGACGACGTGGTGGTGGTGCTATTTTCCGACCACGGCTGCAAGTACGTCACCAAAATATTCAGCGATAAATGGATGATCGCGCAGGGCTTCATGGAGGAAGAAAAAGTTATGAGTTATGAGTTATGAGTTATGTTTGATTAAGTGTGGCGCATTAGACTTTTTAACCAGTCCATTGGCTTACAAGGTTTGATATCCATAGTCAAATGTTAAATAGTTTTGGCCACTACTTGTTAACCGTTTAACTGATAACCCTACAACTGATAACTCATAACTCATAACTCATAACTCAAATATGCAATTGTTGCAAATTGACCGCCGCACGGGTCTGACTCGCGAAGAATTTATCGAGCAGTACCTCAAGCCCAAAAAGCCGGTCGTTTTCACGGATCTGGCCAAAGACTGGCCGGCCATCAATAAATGGACTTTCGATTTTCTGCGGGACAATTACGGCCAACTGGATGTGCCGGTGATTGGGCCGGATTATCACAAACCCGGGCCGAATTACATGAAGGCGGGCGAGACGATGAAATTCGGCGATTACCTGTCCATGATCCAGAAAGGCCCCACCGACCGCCGTATATTTTTATGGAATATCCTGGATCACGCCAAGGAACTCGTTACCGACGTGAGCAATCCGACCGTCTGCGATGGCTGGGTGGACAACTATCCGTTCATGTTTTTTGGCGGCGCGGGTGCCGTTACCAGCCTGCACTACGATATTGATTGTTCGCACGTGTTCCACACCCATTTCTGGACGCGCAAACACATCGTTCTGTTCGATCAGGACCAGAATCCGTTCCTGTATCAGCATCCCTACACAGTACAGAGCCACGTGAATCCGCTGAAACCGGATTTTGAAAAATATCCTGCGCTGCAAAAAGCGACTGGCCACGAGACCATCCTCGGCCACGGCGAAACCCTGTTCATCCCCTCCATGTGGTGGCACCATATTGAGTACATGGACGGCGGTTATTCCATCAGTCTGCGCTCCCGCGATTCGGTGCTGACGCTGGCCAAAGGGCTATGGAATATCGCCCGCCACTTCGTCATTGATAAAGGCATGAACGCCGCAATGGGACCGGGCTGGAAAAAGTGGAAGGAAGAACAGGCGCAGAAACGGGCCAAAGAGGCCTTGCAGGAAGTGGCGTAATTGAAAAAATAGCAAAATAGCAAAGGGCAATAAGCAAATGGAGTAATAACCTCCGGCGTTTTGCAAAATGGTTATGCTGTTTGGTAAACCTCTATCAGCATAACTCAGAAAAATGATGGCCGAATCTTACCTGCTATCATTCATCATTCATAATTCATAATTAAAAAAAATGGATTTATTCGACCGCATTCTCCAACAAGCCGGGCCGCTGGGCAAATACGCCGAAGTCGCCGAAGGTTATTATATGTTCCCTCAATTGGAAGGAGAACTGGGCAACCGCATGCAATTCAAAGGCCGCGAGGTCATTTGCTGGAGTATCAATAATTATTTGGGTCTGGCCAATCACCCCGAAGTGCGTCGTGCCGACGCGGAAGCCGCCGCCCGCTGGGGTCTGGCGTACCCGATGGGTGCCCGCATGATGTCGGGCGAAACCAAACTGCACAAACAACTGGAACAAGGGCTCGCGCATTTTGTCGGCAAAGAAGACGGTTATTTGCTCAACTACGGCTACCAGGGTATTTTGTCGGTCATTGACTCGCTGCTGACCCGCCACGATGTAGCGGTGTACGATGCCGAAAGCCACGCCTGTATCGTGGATGCGCTGCGGATGCACCTAGGCAAGCGTTTCGCTTACACGCACAACGACATCGGCAGTCTGGCGAAAAATCTGGAACGCGCCAAAAAGATCACCGACGAAACTGGCGGTGGTATTCTGGTCATCACCGAAGGCGTGTTTGGCATGCGTGGCGACCAGGGCAAACTGCGTGAAATAGCCGCCTTAAAAGATACTTACAAGTTCCGTCTGCTCATTGATGATGCCCACGGTTTCGGGATGCTGGGCAAGACAGGTGCCGGTGCCGCCGAAGAACAAGGCGTGACCGAAGATGTGGATTTGTACTTCAGCACTTTTGCTAAAAGTATGGCCCTCATTGGTGCTTTTGTAGCTGGCCCGACCGACATTATCCGCTTCCTGCGCTACAATATGCGTTCCCAAATATTCGCAAAATCGCTGCCCATGCCACTGGTAGAAGGGGCCATCAAGCGTTTTGAATTGCTCAAAACCCAGCCGCAACTCCGCGAAAAACTCTGGCACAACGTCCGATTGCTGCAAAGCGGTCTGAAAGAACGCGGTTTTGATATTGGCGACACAAACACTTGTGTCACACCCGTTTATATGCACGGCGAAGTGGAAGAAGCCTTGGCGCTGGTGAAAGACCTGCGCGAAGAGCACGGCGTTTTTTGCTCCGTGGTGGCCTACCCAGTCATTCCGAAAGGGATGCTGATTCTGCGCCTCATTCCCACGGCAATCCATACCGAAGAGGACATCCGCATAACGCTGGACGCTTTCTCTGCGGTGCGCGAAAAGATGCAGGCGGGTGCTTATAAAGGCTATGTGCCGCAGCCGATGTAGGGGTTGATAAATTTGAGGATTTGAAGATTCGAGTATTCGATCAAATACCTGATTATCAGGTATTTTGATCGAATACTCAAATACTCGTATACACGCTCTTGGCCATGGCAAGGCTCATCAGGATCAGGTAATTGGTCCGGTCGCCAAAACCCTCAAATTTGTCGAGCAAAAAAATCATCAGACCAATAAAGATGACGATGGCGTGTTGTACGCCCAATTGGAGTACTTCGCGGCGGAAAGGATGATGCATGGTGGTTGTTTCGAGGGGCAAATTTCACTAGTATTATCCATTAAAATCTAAAAATGAACAGGGTGTATGTTTCTACGGAAACATACACCCTGTTTATATAAATAGAACAAGAAAAATCAAAAAAAACGTACATTAGAAAGCCTGACAAATCCGACAAATGTTTTCGCGAACTGTTCGAGATGAAAGCGGCAAGGAACGTACAAGGGAAGAACGGCTGGGCCGGACACAAGACTGAACTCAAGCGCAACACACTACTAAGCGAACGTAACCTTCTTGATACCTAGGGAATGAACTGACCTTTTTATCTGCACGGTGTTACCTCATTCTGCTTCAAAAGCAGCCTTACTTATGTAAAACGGTTTCACGTGTCAAAAATAATGGGTTTTCTATTAAACGCAAAATTTTTAACTAGATTTTTTAGAAAAAATTCATTTCCAAAATAGAATTAGGAACGATTTAAAAACAAGGATGTACAAGGACAAAAACGAGACGTGGACAACTTAATCGGGAATGATAAAAGCGACGTACACCGTGTAGTAGAACACGTTACAGAACACGCCGCTTTAGTCTTTCTGTCGGAATCCGTCCGCATCCCGGAATACGTAATAGTATAGACTACAATGTTCCAGTACTCTGTACGTTTATTTTACAAGCGTTTCTTATAAAACCACCTTAAATTAAATTAATACCATCGCTCCTGCCTTCACCATCAAATCCCCTCTCGCATTACATAATTCAGGATTGTTGATGTCAAACACAAAGCCCCAAAACTAACAATTCGTTATGAAGATTTGGTTTTGTAAGTCAGGGATACATCTAAAATCAACAATCATGTAATCTGCATTCGTCAATCAAAATATTGTTTGGCAAAAAGCAAACCAACAGCGAGGTTTTTTTGCGTCTGCCCTGGGGAGAGGGTTAGGGAGTGGGGCTTTTTTTTGCATACCGCACCGTATCAAACGCCAGTCCGCTCGATCCCTCCCCGCGCCCGGAAGTTTTATAACGGCCATACCACTGCAGATTCTTGCCACCATACCAGCGCGTCCGCTGATGATGCGCCACAATGCGGCAACCCGCCCGCGGCACTTCCTCCTCATTGACAAAGTAAGGCTGCAATTGCACCTGCGCATTTTCCTGCACAAAAGGCGCGATCTCCTGGCCGCTATCGTCCATGCCCACGCGGAGAATATCCCCCACTGGGCGCACCGACGTAAACACGCTGCGGAACAGCCGCGGCATCGAGGCCCGTTGCAGGCGAATCGCGCGGTTCTGACCCGGAATATGCACGGGAATAAACGGAATCCAGTTCTCCGGCACCGTGTTGCCCAGCTGCCAGGTGAGTTGGGCGTTTTCCGCAGGCGGCGGTGGCGGCGTATCGGTTTGATCGAGTTGATGCAAGCGCGTCGTGAGCGCATTGGCGGCGGCGAGGCCATCCATCGCACCGCCCGTGTGGTCGGGCAGCGTATCCTCGATGGCCCAGACCATGTTGGCCATTTCGTCGCGCACAAAAATGACCTTCTCCAGCGGTTGCCCATCCTGCGTGCGGGTCGTGGCAGGCGGCAGGAAAAGGCGCGTATCCGCCGGTTGCCGGACGGCATTATTCAGCGAAGTTTGCAACGGACTCAGATTGAACATACCCCAACTGCTCCAGTCGTCCGATTGGCCCTGCGTGGCTGGCCGCACCAAAGTCCGCACCCCGAAAACATCGGTGACCACCATGCCCGGAATGACGCTCAGCGACCCGGCGGGCAATTCAAACGGAATCACAAACCAGTCGTTACCGTACATCAGCGCGTATTCGACCAGCAGGATTTTGGCAATATCGGTGGTTTCCGCGTTGATATTACCGAGGTCCACCGCGCTTTCCTCAAATTCCCACCAACGTTTGTTGGGCATTCCGGCGTAGCGAGCCGCCTTTGGGATCACTGTGAAAACACTTCCGTTGAGTGCCCCGGCCTTTTCTTCCGCCGAAAATGGCGCGGTCAAATCCGGCGAAATCCCTTCCAGCGATTTTTGCACGTCGAAATGGTACCAATCCAGTTGCCCGGAATAATATTCACTGGCGGCCAGCACAGTATTCGGTGCTTCCTTTTCGGGCAGCGACACCGCAAAACGGTATTCCAGCCGCGTGGCATCCCAGGCGGAATTTTCGGCGGTCGCCAGATTGAATTTTTGTTGGAACCAAACCTGAAAAGCCGCCGCCGCTTCTTTCACCGCCACCAAATGCGTCGGATCAAGCGTCAGCGCATTCACCGTGTCGTCCAATTGTGTCTGAAAAGCCTCGTACAAATGCACGCCGTCAATCCCGCGACCATGCAGTGCGGCCACAAATTGCGTCAGTTTGGCGTTGAGTGCCAGCCGCGTTTTGGCGATTTCAATTGGCAAATCATCGGTCACTTCGGCAGCGGGCAGATGCAAACCGAAGCGTTGCGCGGCATCCGTTTGGTAGTCCCGCACATTCGTAAAGATGCCGCCTGCGGCAAATTTTTTCTTCAAAAAAGCCACCCACTGCTGTCCGGCGAGGGCGCGACTGCGAAAATCGAGCGGCACAGGCTCACTTTCCACCCACTGTTCCAGCGGTTCCTGATCGTTGTAAGGCACGGCGGGAGTATCGCCCATTTTCATGCGGCCCACCACGGTATGATCCAGTTTTACCTTCGTAAAAACCGGCGAACCCCCATCGTCGCCCTTGAACTCTCCAAACTGCCATTGGCGGGTTAGCATCCACAGCGGATCGGCGATTTCGGTGCGCAGTACGCGGTCAAAATCCGCCTTGCGGGTGCGCGGTTCGAGGCGATTCCAGGCCCGGAACTCTTCGCAATCAGAAACGTGAGATTTGATGGCCATTGTTTACGTATTGTACCGGCGGGTTCAGCCGCAGATATTAACTTGAAATAATTCAGCGGCTGAACCCGCCGGTACAGTTCGTTTAACCCTCCGTCGGCATCAGCATCGCCGTCAGGCTAAACCCCACCCCTAACCCCTGCCCCAGAAAGGGAGGGGGATATGATCGAGGTGATTTTTATTCATTCTTAGTACCTTGGGAATAGAATAATATTTCACCAAGGTGCTGAAAATCAATAGATTGAAACTCAATGTAGTCCCCCTCTCTTTCGGGGGAGGGGTTAGGGGTGGGGTTGCAACCCAGCACTAATTCCCCTCCGTCGGCATCAGCATCGCCGTAAAATCCACCTGAATCGCGCTCGCATATTTCTGCAAAAACAGATTGCGCAGTGTATCCGGCACCGACTCGGTGATCAGCGCAGGCAACACATGTTGTAGCATACTTTTCTCGAGATGATCGGGTTCCACGGCGCGGTTTTTGGCTAAAGCCAGCGTCTCTTCCAGCGTATAAAGCAGATGATCCCATTCCCATTGCCCCGTGCGTTCCGGGGTTACGGCCAACAGTATCGTTTGCGGCGGCTCGGCGTTGGGTTGGTCATAATGGAAAGAAACGGCCGTCGTTTCGATCTTATTCGGGATGATTTCCACCCATTCGTCCAGCGAAAAACCGCAATTTTCCCCATTACTGAGCGCGTCGCTATTCAAAGTGACCACCGAAAGCCGGTCGCCGCCGGGCGCAAAATCGGCTGGAAATTCCGCGCCCAGCCAGTAATCGCCAGGGCGGTACGGCAGTTGCAGCGGCGTCATTTCCGGCAATGCCTGCCCGAAAGCATCCGCCATCAGCCCCACCGTTTCCAGGGCCAGGGCTGCGGGCCGCACCGAGGCAATGCCCTGCAACCACTCCTGCATATCGCCGCCGCCAGCCCGCATGTGGCGCAACAGATCATCGGCGGGCGACAGACTCAACTGCTGCTGAATATCGGTAAAATGGCTGGTTTCAAAACGCGGCGTGACCGGGAACGCCTTGCCAAAGATCGTTTTGGCGATTTCTACCAAAGCCAACACGTGGTCTTTTACACTCAAATTCGCTTGTCCGGCTTTTTCGCGCAGCGGCGTAATAAGGTCGTTGGTACGGGTAACGGCGGCCAGTAAACCCTTGACATGCAACAACATAGTCTTCGGACTACCCAAAATATCCGGGCCGGGGAAAGCATTGGCCACGCCCAAAGTGGCGGCCTGTATGGTCAGGTCAGCGGCCTCCGTCAAATCGGCCGTTTCGGGCGGCGTTTCGTTCCAATCGGTCCGGGCAGCCAACCAATTTTCCATAGATTCTTGCAGCGTCGTCAGTTGATCGGCCAATGGCAACACGCGGTCGCTGAATTCATTTTCGAGTTGGCTGCCCGGATTTTGACGATCATACGTAGCGGTAGGGTGGGCCAGATCGGTCGCCTGCAAGGGCGAGGCATTGGCGAAGAGGTCCCGCAGTGCCCGAACCAGCGTTTCAAATTCAAAGAAAGTGAGCGTTTCGGCACCCCAATTTTCGTCGCGTTGCTGCGCCAACAGGGCTATCGAAGTAATTATTTTCTCTGGATTTTGATTTTGCAAAAAACGCAGTACGCGGTTTTCCAGTTCGGAAATGGCATTTTCACCCTGAAAATTCAGCAAAAACAGCACATCCAGCGGTTGGATAGCCAAGTCAGCCAACGACACCACGCCATCAAAATCATCTTCGCCAATGCGGAAATCCACCAGACAACGAATGTCCGCCGGGTTGCCCATGAGTTCACCGAGCCAGTAGTTGAGTGAAGGCTCGGCCAGCGCGCGCGGCGTGAGCGGACTGGGCCAGTTGGGTGGAATTTCGGTGATTTTGCGCGGTGTCAGATGCAGCGTCAGGCGTTGGGTGACGACGGTGCCGGTGCGCGGTGTATCCACTATTTCCGGGTCAGGGATAGCGCGACCTTCGGCCAAAGCAGTCACCACTGCCGCTGCCCGCACGTGATTGCCCTGTACCAATTGATACACACTTTCCGACAGCGCCAGGTCGCCCACCGCATCGAGCGCGTCGGCCATGCGGTCTATTTCTTTGAGCAGTACCCGCAGTGAGGTGGTGGTACCGCCGTTGTTCAGGATTAAATCGCGAATAGGTTGTGGCGTATGCTGGAAATTATTTTGCGTCAGCAGATCATACAAGATCATGCCCGGTGGGAAATCCAGGTCTTTCACCGCCGCATTTACTTCTTCCAATAGTGCCAGCCCATTGACCACATTGGCCGCCGAAGTGGCACCATTGGCCACGTCTTCGATGGGCACCACCAGCGGATATTTCAACCGGAAAGGCAGGATGAATTTGTCCATTTCGGCCTCGGCATAACGTTCGTGCAGACCCCGTTCAAACTGATAACCGAGCAGCGCGCCCAGTTCGTTGCCATTCCGTACACCATCAATCAGGTACAAAGCCGAACGCACCCGTGCCGACGAAAGATTGACGGAAAAACGGTTGTTCAGGTTCTCTTCCGCCGCTGCATTGGCGCGATAGCCTGCCCGCAGTATGGCCGCCGCAATCGCCTGACTGGTCGAAGGTGCATGGATAAAACCTTGATTTTCATTATCTTGAAAAATGGGTTGCCCGCCACTACCCACCAATTCCGTCGGCACATCGGGGGCTTCGGTACGGCTGGGCGTGGGGCGCAGGTCTTCGAGCCAACCGTACGCACCGAGGTAAATACCCGAACCTTGCGCCGAACGAACCTCCGCCAGCCGCCGATTGGCCAGACCGAGCACCCAGGCATCGAGCCGGTGATTACATACATCGAGGTGCTCGGCCAGCAGTTGGGTCAGTTCGCGGACGGGCTGCTGGCGTAAATGACGCATGGCTTCGAGGATGCTGCCCACGCGCCGGGTATAAACTTCGTGCGCCGCATGAGCAGGGTAGCGGGTGAAAATGTTCTCCTCATTGAACACATAATCGGCCATGTTTTTGGAGCGTTGCCCCACGGAAAGATGCTGATACAGCGGGAAACCGGTGAGCATCCGCCCGCCCGTGCCATTCATTTCTTCCAAATCCTTGACCAGCCAGGAGTGCCGGTTGGTGTTATAAAGTTTGCTGTTCAATACATTCCGTTGCAGGGCAAATTCCGGATTGGCCAGTTGGCGGCGATAGACGCTGTCGAAGAATCCATCGGCCTGCAAAATATCGAGCGAGGCTTCCGTAGCGGCTTCCAGCAGGCTTTGTTTGAGCAATAAAAACAGCAGATTATTGGCCGGAAAAGCCGGATGATCGGTGTCGCCGGTGCCTCGGATGAGCGTATATAGATCACGACCCGACTCCACGGCGTCCAGCAGCCATTGCAAATAATCGCGGTTTTCGCCAGTGAGCAGGGGCATCAAATCTTCCGGTTTGGCCGCCGCCGCCACCAGCGGACTATATACCTCGAAGTGTTTTTCCATCATCCGTTGCCGGAATATTTGGGCGCGATCCACCTGCCGGTGCAGGCGCATGGCCCGCCAAATGGTATTCGTAAAAGCGTCCAGCGAGGGATTTACTTCGTCCACAAACTCAAAGGAACCGGCAAAAACGCCGCTGGTCATCAGCCCGCCAAACACCGTTTTCAGGCTCGCTGCGCTAAATGCCGCGCCGGGGGCCATATCCAGCACGGTCGGATCGCTCAGGTCTTTGTTGCGCTTGCCCATATTGGCCGCAAAACGCACGTAAAAGTCCACCGAAGCGGCATTCAAGCCCAGCATTTCCATAAAATGCTTTTGCGGATCGTTCGCGCCGACGTTGCCCGCGTGTTTTACCTGCGTCTCCTGAATATTGGTAAAAACGTTATTTGCCAACTGCAAAAACCGCTGTAAACGAATGTCAAAACGCAGTTTCAACGTAGATTCCAGGCCCGGTCCACCCGCTCGTGCCTGTTCTGGAGTCAGTGGCGGCAAATGCTCGATGTCGGCATCGGACGCAAATTTCATCCTGGAAAAAGCCGTCGTGGTCAGAAAGCCGTAGGGCTGCCGACCAATGCGTAGGCTGGGCAACAGGCCGCGTCCGACCACATTTTCGGTGAAAAAAGTCCGGGTGCGGGCCACATTGTCCACGGTCATCACCATGTTCCACATTTCCGTCAAATAATGGCCGAGCGTACCGTGCCACAGGGCCTGGTGCATGGCAAACGCGCTGCTGATCGTCTGTGCATCGGCTTTTAAAACATGCTGAAAAGTAGAGGTCGGCAAACCCAGCGCAGCGGTAAGGCGGCGACCGTCGGAGATTGAAAACGCGCCCGCTGGCGTGACATCGGGATAGAGTGGCGCGGCCATTTCCACCTTGTGGCTGAGCGTCGGATCACTGTCGAGCCGTACCCAGCCCGAAGTCTCGTCCTCCGTATGGTTGGTCGGTGTTCCCGGCGGCAAAAAGGCCAGTCCGAGCGGTGAATGGTGGTGACTATCAAATAGTTGCTTCAATTCGCCAGCGGCCTGATCGAAGGAAGCATCGCGAATACCCAGTACAAAAACCTGGTCGAAACCACGCAGTTTTTGCTCCCGGGTGAGCGGCACCACGAGGCCCATGCCCTTGCTTTTGGCCTCTTCAAAATCGGTCATCCAGCGAATACCTTCCTCGGGAATGAGGTCGCCTTCGGGCGTACGAACCCAGTCGGGCGTGTCGCCGTTGAGCGCGGGTTTGACCCCCATCGGCAGGTCGGCGGGCACGGGATTGCCGACCACGATGTGCCGAAATTCGCCCGCATTTTTAGTGATCACCACGAAGCGGCCCGGCAGTACCGGCGACAGCGGCGTTTTGGTAATATTGCCTTCGCGCAGCGTATTGGCCGGAAAAGTAAATGGCTCATCGGGAAAACGGCGACCAAAAGCGTCCGCATCCAACGCCTGAATGTTGCGCAGCATGGTGGACAGAGCCTGAAAAGCGGCAATGCGTTCGGTCATTTTCTGAAAAACGGCGGCAAATTGCTGCTGCTGTGCCGGGGAAAATCCTTCGAGCCGCTTGACGATCTCGCCGATGCGCACGCCAATACGCTGCATGTGGGTGCCCGCTTTTTCCAGTAAAAATACTTGCTCTTCGGTGGTGCCAACAAGCCGGGACGCGGCGATACTCAAACTGGATTCCATGTGTAAAGCCATCACGCCGTTCACGAAAGCATCGTTTGGGCCAGTGGCGGGCTTGAAGGCACTGGTTTTTTCACCAATTTCAGCCAGCGTTTTGGTGGTGGCCACAATGGCTTTGGAGGGTGCGGCGGACAGGAGACCGGCGTTGCTCGGCTCTTCGGAAGGGTCGAGGGCGCGGGCGACCCAGGCGGCACGGTGCGCACCCAACAGGGCGGTCAAGGCGCGCCAGGCACCCAGTTCGAGGTCGGGATCGCCGGAGGCTATCCAGCGATTTTTCCAATATTTTTTGCCTTCGGTCTCCTCCTGCGCGGTGAGTTCGGGTTCGTGGGCCTGCACCATGAGGTTGTCGGGATAGACGCGCACCCAAAGTTCATCGGTAATCAGGCCAGGATTGGACCAGACCGGACGGAAGCGATATTGGTCAAAAAGTTCGTTTTTGGGGTCGGTCACAATGGCGTTGAAATTGGCCAGTGCCGCCTCGATGAGGGTCATGCTGACGCGAAAACGCGGATTATTCCCCAAAGCCGTTTTTAAATTTTGTACCGCCGTGCGCAAATCGCTCAATGCCGTTTGCGACAGCACCACCTGATGCCGGGCGGCCACCCGGAAGTCGTCGCGGATTTTTTCCAGATCAATATCTATGCTGTCTTCGGTGGCACCACCGGCGATTTTGTTCAATAAATGCTGGATGGCGGTCAGCGCGAGGCTGGAAAAAGAGAAACTATAATGAAAATCCAGCGCACCCGTGGCCACCAATTGTGTGGCTTCCGTGCCCACAAAACCGCCCGGCGCGGACTGGCTTTTGTCGGTGACAAACTGCTGGGTAGCGGCTACGCCAAATTGCTGGGGGATGCTTTCCGCATTAAATGCACCGGCTTTTTGGCCAAAAGTGCCCAGTGCGGTGGTCGTTTGTTGCCAAAGTGACTGGAAAGTACTGACCGCTTCGGTGTTGGCAATCACGGCGGTGGCGGAGGCTTCTTGCAGGCGCAGCACGTTCGGCAGGGCCTTTTTGCGGGTTTTTTTGATTTGGTTAAAATGCTCAAATTCGGTGCGATTGGCTTTTTCGGTGTTCAACCAAAGTCGCGCCGCACTAAACACCATGCTGGTCACATCGGTCTGCGGAATTTCCACCAGAAAGCGCAATCTCGGCAACACCTGCTCTTCGAAGGCGGTGAAAAGCGGCACGAATTGCTGCTGCACGGTGTCACGCATGCCCTGCACAAAAGTTTTCCAGTTGGGGTCGTCGTGGAGCGGATCGAACCAGTCGCCCATTTCGTTGCAACGCTGGCGAATCTGGGTGTGCAGTTCGATAATCCGGTTCAATTGCACTTTTTCGATCTTCCGAATACGCTCGGCCTGCCAGACATTGAACTGGTATTGCCGCCGGATTTCGTCGAGCAGCCCATTGACAAAACCGTAGAGATCGCGCTTGTTTTTGGGATTGATATAGGGAATTTTCCCGGCGGCGAGATTGTCCAGCCGGGTAGCGAGTTTGCGAAAATCGTCGAGGTAGGTGCGGGCATTGTCGGAAGTGGCATCCGGCACGGTAGCAATATCGGTGACGGTTTGGAGAATATTCCGGCAAGTGATTTTGACATCCTCGGCCAGATTAGCGGGCTCGGAAGCGGGTAGTTTTTCAGCGGCATCGCGCAGTTCGGTGGTCAGATTGACAAGTATATCGCGGTGACGGCGAATGAGGCTGCCGAGGTTAGGCAGATCGTCCAGGATGTCCTGGGCGTTGCTCTGCGTGGTTTGCAGCCACGGCGCGTCGGTCTGCGGATCGAAGAGCCGGACGGTGAGGGCCACGGTCTTTTCCACGATACCGCCAAATATGCCGAACTGCTGCGCCGTGGTGGGCTGCTCGCGGGTCATAAAGCGCGTTTCGAGGCGCAGGGGCAGGAGCATGAACGGTACATCGTCGGTCATGGCGCGTACGGTCTGGCGCACTTCGTCGAGGAGCGGGTCCTGGAAATCCTTGGCTGTTGCCATAGTTGATTAGTTTACTGGTTGATTAGTTTATTGGTTATTCGGATGGGCGTTTGGGTTTTGTGGTTGAGAGTGGTGGCATGGATTCCTGAATATTTTTCAAAGAAAAATATTCAGGAATCCATGCCACCACTACGTCTGCGATTATTGCATAGTCGGTTTGGAGAGGTTTTGAAGATTTCGGAACACATCTCGTTTGTCATCCTGTCGGAACCGGCCACGTCGCGGCGTACACCGTAGCGTGGACGGTTCCCGACAGGATGACAAACGCGGCGTACACTGTAACCAAACTAATCTTCGAGCATCTCATCCGCGTGGCGCGCAAAAATCACCGGGTTTTGAAAAAGGATAGAGGCCATATCCGCCGCATTGTCGGCCCAAGTCGGGTTGGGCTGACCGGCGGGCGGGGATTGGATGGTCATGTTTTTGGAAAAATTGAGGTTGTACTCGCCCAAATCGGCGGGTGCATTCACGAGATGTTCCCAGGTCAGATCGGGCCAAGTGGTGGGATTTCCGGTTGGCATAGTGGTGCCGCCGATGGGGTCTTGGTAGTCATCCAGCCCGAATTTGGTCTGGCCAGGGCGCTCTTTGAAAGCGAAAAACCAACCTGGATTTTTCCCCGCCGGATTGCCGTGTGGCGTACGGATGCGTTCGCCACGCGCCTCTTCGACCCCGAGGGCAAAGCCAAACAGGAAAATATCGGGCTCCAGTTCGGCACTGAAAATGGGGAAACGAACGGTGGTCTCGTCGGCAGGCTCGGCCAGTTTGCGTTGGTTGACGGCATTGGCGGAGTCGTAGGCCGCTTTTTGGGCATACACAATGGTGTTTGGGTACTTGATAAACAAGTCGCCGCGCACCACGAGCACGAGATTTTCACCCACCCGGACGGCATTATGACCGAGGTCGTTTTGCCACTTGTGCATCTCGCGGATGTCGAGTTTTTGCTCCTCATTGGTTTCCAGAATATTGTCGGCGGCATCCCAGAACTGCCGGAAACAGGAGCCGCGCTGGTCGGTCGGGAATTCACGCCAGAGTAGTTCGCGGGCCATTTCGTGGTTCATGCCCGCCAGAAAAGACTCGATAAACGCCTGATTACTAAGCATTAGCGTGACGGAGTTCTGCGGCAACTTAGCAACATTAGGCAGAATATAGTCCTGCGACAGTTTCTTGGCGTGTTTGTAGGTCGGCTCCGGGAAAATCGGGTATTTCATCACGGGTTTCAGCGCGGGCAACTGCGTCAGCGAACCATTGATCCACAGGCGGATGCTGTGCCGTACTTTCAGATCGAGGGTGTAGGCCGGGTTGAGTTTTTGCTGCACTTCCTGGCGCATTCCGGCGAGGGTAGCGGCGAGTTGCGGGCGCACCACCGGCATAGTCAGGCCGCTGACGTTGGCATCAAGGGCTTCCACGCCTTTCAGAAAATCGCTGGCATTGTTGAAGGCCGTGATGGTCGCAATTTTGCGGAAATCGGAGGTTTCTCCAGCGCGTTTGAGCAGGGCATTTCCGGCTAGTTTATTGTTCGCACCGGGACCAAACACGGCTTCGTAACTGTTTTTTTCAAAAGAAAGGGCTTGCAAACCATCTTCGGGCTGCGCGGCTTGCAGGTTGTTGATCAGGCTTTGGGCCAGGTTTTGGGCCGCCGGATCGAGACCTGCTCCGGCCAGCGCATTGGTCAGATCGTTTTTGATGGCCGCGACGGGCTGGCTCAAATTGGCATTTTCCAACAAATTGGACACCGCCTGGCGAGCCACCAAGGTGGGCTGATTGGACAATTGCAGGCTTTGCGACTGCACAAAAGCCACCGCCGCGTTGGTCTGTATGACGCTGTCCGGCGCGGTTTTCAGCTGGGCTGCGGCGATGCCGACCGCCGCCGTTTCGCCCCCAATATTGAAGTTTTTCAAAATATTGGCTTGCAGCGGAGTCGGCGAAAGAGCGATTTTATTCAAAACGCTGCTCACATTGCCCTGTGGCCGGGTCATTTTCCGAAAAGAAGCCGTTTGAGCCGCCAGCGGAATGCGGCTGTCGCGAATTTCAAAACGGGCGGTTTTGGCCGCGCCATTGCGTTTGGCGAAGCCCTGTAAAGCCGTAGTCATGGTCAAAAAGCGGTCGTCCGTGGCCTTCACCAGGTGTTTGGCATACATCCAGGTTGCTACCTGCGTGGCCATTACGCCTTCGCGGATTTTGCGGTTGGCCTCGTTAATTTGGTCCACCTGCTGCCAGGCGCGGTTCATCAGATCCTCCTGATTGTCGCGCACGGCCTGGGTGCCAATGCCGCCGCCCGCTCGCCGCCGTGGGTCGAGATTCATGGTCTCTACCCAGGCCGGATTGCCGTTTTCCCCCAGGCGGCGCAGCATGGCGTGCCAGTAGCCGTAAGTGGGCGGAGCCACGATGGGATCGTCGGCCACCGAACCTTCGTAAAACGGATTGTAGGTCTCTGCGCCGTTGTTATCCACGCCGTTGTTGCTTTCGGTGAGGTCGGCGGAGAGGTTCAGGACGGTGCGTAATTGGTCCAAAAATGCCTCGTCATTCGCATCAGGTTCACCATCGGTCAGGGCAGGAAAAGGCTTGGCATGGAAGGTCGGCGGGATCAAAGCACCCTCAAAACCAATGGTATGCGAAGTGGCCAGACCATCCAGCCCGTAGCCGGGTGCCTGAATGTCCATTTCCAAAGTGCCCGAATCGGCCTTGGTCTCGATGGGTTTAAGAATGGAGACGAGCGTCTCGAAATCACCATTCGCGCCGGTGCTGAAATTCCACTGGAAATACACCGGAAAATCCTGCGGGCGCGGCTGGGTGGAAGCGGCCATCGCGCCTTTGGTCCACGACGGCATTTGGGCTTTTACACCCGCCGGATCGAGGCCCAATCCTGCCCGTCGCCCCGTCTCGAAAGCGGGGATGACGAAGGCGGTGTAAGCGGTGTTTTTGACTAATTTCCGGGGCGAGAGCAGGCGGGAAAAACCGTGATCGGGATTGGCGTGCAGGGTCGCGGCCACGTCGGAGGCCTGGGCAAGCGGATGCGAAATCTGTACGTGCGCCCAGGCCCAGGTTTCGTTGTGCGGGGGCAGCACGGTGTCAATGATCTCTTTTTTGATGTTCAAAATCGCCAGCCCCTTGGTCGGTATGGTGAGCGTACACTCATCGTCGCGCAGCACCACGAGGGCCAGCCAGGGGCGCAGTTGGCGGGTGTTGCTACCGGGGCCAGCGGGCGTAAAACGCCAGGGAAAATCTTCTTCGTAGAATTCAATATATGGCAGCAGATTGGTCTCGAAATTGGGAATGCCCCGCGCCGGAAAGGTGCGGATGATGGCGCGTGGGTTGATGCCCGTCACGTCGCCGGGGCCGATGAGTTGCACGTTTTTGGTGACCTCATGGTCGTGCGTGGCGGCATCGTGGCCGGTATCGCGCACCACGAGGTCTATTTTCAGGGCCGCCCGCTCGACGGCCGGGCTATCGGCAGCGCCGAGGGTGTCGGCTTCGGCGATTTTGGCAGCGAGGCCCTGACGGAGCCAGGGAAGGAAGGAGTAGTGGGCTAGGACTTCGGCCATAATAGTTGACTGGTTTATTAGTTGATTGGTTGATTGGGTTTGATCGTGGGGCTTTTTATTGATTTCTATTATCTTGGGGAAGGTGATTTGTGCGGGTTTAAAGAGTTTTTATTAGAAAAAATTTATTTTTTGTCTGCATTGCTGGTTAAATTGGGGGTTTAAGATTTTAATAGTTGATAATTATTTTTAAGTAAATTATATGGTTATTTAATCGCAGAAGGTTCTTTGGTAATTTGCTTAAAAGAGGTGGTACAGCATATCTGCGTAATTTGTCTAAATGGAAATCCGAATTTGAGTGGTGGCATGGGTTCTAACAGATTTTTTCAAGAAAAAATCTGTTAGAACCCATGCCACCACTATCAACCGCTCAATGCCCTTTTTCCATGTTCAATCAATTGTTTAAAACGTGCTTTGTAAATAAAAACGTCAATTTAACCAATCATTGTCATTATTAATGAATTTTACAGAAAAGCGAACTTTTACTAGTGTTTTCTCATTCGGCACAACAAGGATATTTTCACATATAATCCCTTCGGGATTTGAAACACGGCTTTTTCAGTGGCTATAAACATATATTCCCTTCGGGAATTTTAACCGGCTAACTTGCTGCGTTTTCATAAATTAGTGCAACCAGTTAAGGAATAAGTGAGAAATAAGTCGCTATTTACCTCCATCTGGATGTCATTCCGACGTAAGGAGGAATCCAGTAGCGAGGTATTGATAATCAACCCTTGGCCGGATTCCTCCTTACGTCGGAATGACAACTCAGGTAAGGTTATTTATAACTTATTTTTTACGCGTTCCTGATCATCATCATTTCCATACAATTTTTTGGCGTTACGAGCACATCAAAAATCAACAATCATGTAATCTGCATTCGTCAATCAAAATATTTTTCCGGTAAAATGCACCACGATCAAGTCCCCTCGCCCCTCTAAGGGGAGAGGGGCTGGGCTTTTATAGCGCCATCTGGTACGCCTCCGCCACCCGCAATTTTCCTTTCAAACCAGGATTGGTATTTAAAATAGAAGTCAGCACATCATCCGCCTGGGCCTTGTCGCCACCGGCAAATTCCGGGTACACAAAAGCGGTCATCGTTTCGGTATTCATAATCGTGAACTGCGGAGCGGTATCTACTTTCACGGCCTGCGGCGACGTGGCGGCGGAGCGTTTGACCTTGTTTTCCTGCGACAAAGCGGACTTGCCAATGGCGCCACTCAAGGCCATTTTGCCAAACCAGTCGGCGCGATAAGTCATTTTTCCCAGGCGCAATGGCTTGAACAACACCAGCGGCGTACCAGCCTCGTCGTCATAGTCGGAGGTATGCACCTCGTATTCTACCCGGCGATTGATGGCGTAATTGGCCCGGATTTCGTCGGTTTCGCGGACGCGGATGCCACTGTTTTGCGGCGCGTAGGACGGCGATTTCAGTTTGTCGTCGTCCGACATGGTCTTGAAATTCGCCGGGGCGAATGAATCCTGCACGGCGTCGGCGGCCACATCGGTATTTTCAATGCGTACGGCGGCCAGACTGGCGCGTTTGATGTCCTGCGGATTATTATCGCCAAAACGGGTGATGTCCAGATCGAGCGGCAGGATATTCTGACGGATGCTAAGCGACCCAAACGACTGTAGCAGAATAATTCCTTCGGGCAATTTCAACTCGCGCAGGCTGACCAGATCGAAGCGGTTGGACGGTATTTCGACCTGCCAGTTACGGTCTTGTTGCAGGGCATCGAGCAGGCGTGGCAGCACCTGAATATCGGGCAGGGCTTCCTGGCGTTCTTCGCCCCACTGGATGCGGAAACTGACGCTGATCTCGAAAAACAGGATGCTGATGGAGCCCGTTCCGCTGGCAATCCACGGTGTCGGGCCTTCGAGTTGGAAATCCAGACTGATGGAAAACAGGGTCGCGCCGCCTGCTTTGATCGCCACACTGGCGTAGATGTGGGCGATGAATTTGAATGGCGAAAACTGGAACAGCACATCGAAACCCAGCATGCCCTCCACGCTGAATCCGGCGACTTCGGCCCGCAACTCGACCTTGGCTCCGAACTGCACGGTATTGGAAGTCACTGCGAAATAAGTGGTGCAGGCGAGGCGCGGATTGTCGGGCAAAATGACCAGACCGAGCCGTTTCATGTTGGTCAATCCAGCCGGTGGCTTGAAGGCCGGGTGGAAACCGCCGACCGACAACAAGAACATTTTTTCGGCCCCCCAATTGAGCCGCACGGCCATGTCGCCTTCCAAAGTGAAGGTCAAAATGCGGCTGCCAAACAGGCTGGCATCGAAAGAAAGTTCGCCTTTATCAAAGTCAATAATGCCGACGAAATTGACCTGAATGCGCAAAATGGCGGCCTCCTCGGTGGGCAGTACGATTTTTAAAACGCCCAAAATGGCGATGCGTACCGGGTTGGCAAATTCGACGATCAAGCCGAAATCAATGATGACCAGCGACGGCACGCCCCAGGTAATCCGCAACATAAAACCGAGCATGAACTGGTCTTGCTTCGGCGGGAAAATGGTGCGTATGTCGCTGATAATGCGCGTGATATTCTGAATCACGTTTTCGGGGAACATGATATTATCCACCGCGCCGTTGCGCACGCCCTCGCGCAGGGCTTCGGCATTGATGGTGCGATTGATGCCGATCAAACCGCCCAAACCGCTGAGGAAAAAGCCCATGCTCAGCGAAATACCGGGCGAGAAGGTCACCGCGACGATCAGCAGCAGCGAAAATCCCTTCGAGCCATCCGGGAATCGCGTGGTGATAACGGCAATGGCGGTGACCTGAATCGTGTCCAGAATGGACAGTTCGAGGGCACCCGCGTACTGCTCGTTTTCGGGGTCGAATAAAATATAGCCGCCGCCGCGCACTACGCCCGCGTCGAGCGAAAGGCCGATGCCGGTGGGCGGTTTGAAACCAAGTTCAAAGTGGGCCGGGCCGAGATTGCCGCCGCCATCGGGGAAGGACAGCGTGAAGGTGAGGCCCATGTTTTCCACCACCGCCTGGAAGGGGCCGAGGTCGAGTTTGATGTTCGCGCCCGCGCTGAGCGGGAATTTGCCGTCGGCGGGCCGGATGCCCAACAGCAGCCCCTGGATTTCGATGGGGCCGAGGGCGATGTGGGCCGGCACCGGGATTTCGAGGGCCACGCCACCCCGGAAATAAACGCCGCCCGCCAGCGTAATACCGATGCCGAGACTGAACGTGATGTCCAGACTAACGCCCGAAAGTACGGTTTGCAAAAAGCCATCGGAGTCGCCGGTGCCAATGACGATTTTGGCTTCGGAAATGCCAAATTCAAAACCAATATCGTTGTTTCCTGCCCTTTTTAACGCAAAAATGGCCGTTTCAAAGCCTTTTAAGGAAAAACGCGAACCTCCGGGATCGCCGAACAACATTATTTCTTCGTCGCCTGCCCGTTTGCGGAGCGTTAGCCGGAGGCTGCCTTCGCCCACGTCGGCGGGGGTGCTGAAGGCATTGGTGGAGATTTCCAGTCCACTATCGGGGCGGGCGATCAGCGCGATGGCATTGGAGAGATCGAAAGTACTTTCAAACTCGACGACGAAATTTTCATTGAGGTTGAACGCCATTTCCGCGCCGCCGCTGAGGTAGGGCATGAGCGCGAGGCCCTTCTTTTTGCCGTCCCTGGCCATGGCACCCGCGATGAGCAGGCCAAACTGGCTGTACATTTCCGGGCTGTCGCCAGCGGTGAAAATCGGAATGCGGATTTCGGTGTCGTTGCCCAGTATGCCCCGGCTGGCGGGGTTGGGATGATAAGTGCCGCCGGGCAGCACGAAGCCACGCAGCACGCGTTCGAGGCGGTTGAGAAATAGTACATCGTCGAAGCCGGATTCCCAGTGATAAATGGTTTCGGCGAGGGTGCCAGGGCGGGAGAAATAATCGGGCAGCCGCTCCCAGTTGATCTTCCGCAGGGTGAAAGCCGGTTGGAAATGCGCGGCATCGGTGGGCAGCGGAATTTCGTCGGTGATGCCGAGCAGCAACATGAATGAATATGGCCCGGAGTGGTTGAGTTCGAGGTATTTAGATAACAAATAGTCCAGAATGCGGCGCGGTAGTTCGCCGATGGGTGCGTTGGCCAGAAAGTTGGCGGGCGCACCGAGTTGTCCGCTCAGGTCACCCAGTTGGCTGGCCACGTCGGTCACGTCGCTGATGATCCGGCCCACGGCTTCGAGGCGGTCGTCGTCGGTTTCGGCATCCACCAAATCCACCACGGCCTCGGCCATAGAGGCCACTTTCCCAATCAATTGGGCGGGCAACGCAGCGAAATTCTGCGCACCGGGCAGTTCGTAGCCCAGTTCGGCCATGAGCCGTGTGACACGATCCGCCGAGTCCACCTGTTGTAGCGGCGCGATGGCGTAGGAGACTTCACGCAGCGCATTATTGAGAAGATTGTCCGCCATGGGTTTGGTTATTAGTTGACTGGTTGATTAGTTAATTGGCTGATTGGTGGAGCCTCATCACTATTGTGGTTTCTGTTTGTAGGATTCGAGATGTAGTCGTGGCATTGGTTGGTTAGTTGCTGGTTCACTGGGTTTTCATGATATATTCCGCGACGTGGACGGTTTCCGACAGAATGACAAAAGTGGCGTGTGCTGGGACGTGTACCATTACATGCTGTACATTACTTACACTGAATCCTATTCCTCCATTTGGTTTTTTGTGAACTTTGTTTTCAGAAAAAACTGCAGTTTTTGTGAAAAAAAACCGCAAACTGACTGTATTTCAATCCATTATTCCGTAATAACCAACCAACCAATCAACCAACCAATCAACCAATCGCTACGGTAACGACACAATATGCTGATGGAATTCAAAATTCGGATTGGTCGCCAGGTTTGTTCCCGTACGGAGATTCGACAAGGCTGCCATCTGCAACATCCTGCCGAGGTCAGTCAACACGGTGGTACCCCCAGACCCATTTTGGGAAACGCCATCGAAATTGGGAGCCAGCGTATTTACCTGGTTGCCTACTGGCAATGGATCGGCCCAATGGATACGCATAAAACTGCGCATGGCTTCCTCGCGCACGGCCTGCAAAAAGATGTAGCGAATAGTGTTCTCGTCTGCCGCTGCCTGTACGAAAAGGGGTAAACCAATGAACAACTGGTATAAATATCCACCCGCCGCCGCTGTTACTTTGGTCTGAATAGCGGCCAGGAACGGCGCGATATTCGGGTGGGTAGTGGCGTGGGTTTTCAATTGGCCAACACTCGTTTGCAAATAGACCAGCGTGACCGGCGAAGGTGCAGCGGGCAGCGTTTGACCCATCGAAGTGGCTACGGCTTGCACGGCGGTGTTGGCAGTATTCAAATCGCCTTGTGGCGAGGCCGGAGTGAGGGCGACGATGGTGCGATCAGCAGTGCGCAGAGCGGGAATATGCGGCAAAAGATTGGTCGCGAAAGTGGTCAGATCAGCGGGTGCGGGAATAGCGGCATCCAACAGATTGAATATTTCGGCCAGCCGCGCCACTGCCGCCGGGTAGGCCAACGCACTGAAATTGCGCAGCCGAACCGGGTCCATTGCCAGCGCCGGAATTTGGTTGCGCCAGGCAAACTCCAGGAACTCCAGTGGATCACCGGAAGTCAGTCTTTGCCAGAAAGCAATATGGGCGTTGATGCCAATCCGGCCCGACCAGTTGGAATATTCCCGTTGCACATCGGCGGCGGTAAAGCCCGCGCCACCGCCAGTAAAAATACCCCGCATCATATCTTCCCGCAAGGTTTTTTCCTCATCTTGAGTCGGGTTGCCAGTCACCGTACCATCCGAACGGTTGCCAGGTAACGTGAAACTCTGGAACCACTCCGGCGCACTCACCGTGGGCTTCACCGCAGCCGAGGGACTGAAAAAGTCGCGCACCGCATTCATATAGCGGGCATCCTGACCCACGCGGCAGCCACGAATGTCCACGAAACTGCTGGCATCGAAACGGGCTTTTACGGTATTCAGGTTGGCGATCAGCGTAGGATGACTGGTGAGCATCATCGGCTCATGGACGGTGAAAGTCTGGGTGCCCATCGGACTGTTGAACGAGACGGGCAAACTACCGGGCAGCAGGCTGATCAGGGCCGTGCGCAGGGCATTGATCTGGGGCACCGTGCGGGTTGTGGTCGTGAGGCTGGGCAAAAGCGCATCTATCTGGGCGTTGATAAAATCCCGCCGGGCATTCAGCACCACGGCAGGCATGGGCTGATTATTACCGCCATTCTCGTCTTCCAATTCAATGGTATGCGTATTCAACACAAAAAGGTCGCCACAGAATTTTACAAAGCGCAAAATATTGCCCGTTGGTACACTGCCCACCCCCGAAAGCGCGAATGGGGCCAGCAGGGGAGCATTGGCAGCATTGGTGCGAATTGCTTTTAATAAAACGCGCCACAGCGGAGCCTTGTGGTCGGCATGGGCCGGGTCGTCCTCCACGTCAAAATCACAAATATTCTGGTAGTTCCTTGGCAGCCGATCTTCATAAAATGCTTTTAAACCTTCTTCTTTGGAAATGCCGAACTTAAAATGCCACCATTCCGTACCGCGCCCGGTTTGACCGGCGAAAAAAGGGATCATAATCGAGGAAACGGTGCTTTCACTTTCCAGACTGAAATGTGAAACAATCCGAATACGCTGTAAATGAGTGGCTTGCGCACTCAGGCGAGTGAGTAAATCCTCAAAAGAAGTCACCGTCTGTGGGTTCAGGCCGTAGGTTTCGTGGTAGGTAAAAGCCGTGATAATGAACCCGTTATCGGTTGGCGTGGCAGCCGCGACAAAAGTCTGTTCCGGTATTTTCTCGAACGAGCCGATGTTGGGCGGGGTGGTCGGGCCGGGCGGCGTAACCGGTGCGCCGCCTGCTCCGGCGGGCAAAGGCGGCATGAAAGCCCATACCGGATGCGACATCAGCCCGCGCACCTGGGCGCTAATACCACCTTCCTGATATTCCGTGATCAACCGTTCGATTTTGGTGCGGTCGCCCAATAATGTCTGCATCACCTGCCCGTTGAAATACTCGTCGCGCATCCGTTCCAGCACCGTTTTCATCATTCGAAAATGCGTTTTGGGGAAACGCAGCAGGTTAAACAGGTCAATTTTTTCCGTTTCGGGCAGGGCATTGAACGCCGTCCGGATGCCAGCCAGCGCGGTGTTGCGGGTGCCTCCGCGGGCCGGGATTTGCACAAAAGGAATGTAGGGCGTGGTGCCGGTCTTGTTCAGGCACATCGCCAGCACGTGCGGTCGGCATTCTCCCAGGCCAATGCCATTTTCGGCGACACCTAAAAAACCGGCGTGGTTGCCATTGTTGATCTCGCGGGCGGCATTTTCCAGCCGTGTATTGCGCACCACCTGCGACGATTGCGGGATGCGCAGCGTGACCGAATAGGCGATAGACAGCAGGAGCCGATCCAGCAGATCGTCGCTGGCCGGCGGGGCAATGGCATCAGCGTAGCGGCGCAGATCGTTGATGAGCTCACGGCTGGTTTCGGGGTGCGCGGCTTCCGGGGTGGTTCTGGCGCGGGCACCGGGTATGGGGGCTTCTTCCTCATCTATTTTTTCTTCCAATGGCGTGAACGGCGGCACCACCTGCTGCGTCAAAGCCACGGTGGCGATGGTGGCTCCGCCCGTGTCGAGCACGTTCACACTGACGGAAAGGGCACCGAGATTCTGCGGCGTATATTCCAGAATACCCGCGTCGGTGCGCTGGGTGTGGGGCGTACCCGCGTCGTTGATGGTCCAGTCATATTGCCCAATCGTGACCCCCAAAGTGGAGGGGATCAAACTATCCACGATCACCACATAGTGCTGCATCCGCTGCCGAATGATCGGGCTGCTGAGGTAAGAAATGAGGTGAATATTGGGCGTTGGCGGTGGCGCAGGGGGCTGACCCGCCGCTACGCTGGCGAACTGGCCCAAATCAGCGGCGGTGAAATTCAGCGGCAAACGACTCTCTGTTTTCCTGACTGGCATAGGTGATAATAAGTTTGCTCCTCCCGATCAAAGCTGTGCGAGGAAGAAATGCCAATTGTCAATGCACTGATTTACAGTACACTAACTTAAAACAGCCTTTCAGGATTTTGTGCCAATCTGTTTAAAAACAGCGTGGGGCGGTATTGCGAACGTGGCGGTACGCAAGGGAGTAAGGAATATGGAGGGAAAAGGGAGGCGAAGAATCACCTGGGGAGCAACTGACCACATGGCCAGTAGGAAGAAGAGAAGATTGCATCGGCTTCTGTTTATGAGTGGATTAAGGAAGAAAGCACGGCAAACTTAGGTTATTTACCGTAAAGTCAAAATATTTGACGGCTTATTTTTTTTAAAGCCATACATTGCCGCAATCTCATGGTCACTAAAATCTCTCGCAATAACCATGTTACGCCTTCCTGCTTACCTGCTTGGCCCCGAATTACTCTGGATCATTTTATACGCGTTGGTGGTACTGCTCATCAAAGCCAGTGGTGCGCCCATCAAAAGCATGGACGACCACTGGGTCAGGCTGGCCTATCTTGTGCCTTTCGTCGCTGTGCCGCTCACGTTTGCGCTGTACTATGTGCCAATAGTGGAAAGGAATTGGCTGCTGTTGCGGGTGCTGGTCGCCTGCCTTTTCGGGTCGCACTATGTGCTTGACCGTGGCCTGAAAGCCAATACCGAACAAGGGCCAGGCATAGGGACGGCCTATATAATGGGTATGATTTTGACCATCATCGTGATGATCGCCGGTAGTGTTTTTGTGAAAATAAAATTCTGACATCACATGGCGACCGTCTTTCCCTATTTTGCTCAACCGGAGCGGTTTGCCGTCTTTCTCGAAGCAGAAACGGCCTGCGATTGCTGCCAGCAGGTCAAATCCTGCCTGGATGCAGCCACTTTTTATGGTGAAGAAACCATAGACGCCATTTGTCTGGATTGTCTGGCCAGCGGCCAGTTAAAAAGTCGCGATATTTTTACCTGCGAAGGCGATACAGCAGAACTGACCAGACAGATACAAGTGTTGCACCCCGATTGGTCGGCCACAGAAGTACAAAAGGAAGTCCAGGCGAAAACCGAAACCTTGGAAAAAACCACGCCCAAAGTGCTCAGTTGGCAAGATTGGGTCTGGCCCTGCGCCGACGGGGATTATTGCACCTTTGTGGGCTATGGTTCCAAGGCTTTATATAATCGGCTGGCCAAAGACGGTGATGGCGACTGGCTATTCCAACGCTCGTTTTACCATACCGTGAAAGGCGAAGCGGATATGGACGAACTTTGGGAGGATAGTATGCCCATCAAAGAAATCAAAGACCAGGTTGCCAGCCAGGATTATGAGACGCTGTTTTATGTTTTTCAAAGCCGTGGTGGGGGAGATGTGGTGACGGTTTGGGATGCGATGTAGGTTATTTCAAGGTGGCCATTTAATACAGGGGCGCTGCGGCTACCTAAACAGTAACATTTCAAAACAGCAATTTCCTATAATTCCCTATATTTGTTGCAGCAAAAAGGAGAGTAATCACCATTTTCAACTTCAATTACAATATGGGCGACTTAGCGGAACGTAAAACAGGCATCATGCAGGCCGTTTCCCAAATGCAGGGAGAACGGGAAATTGCGCAATTGGAAGCGTTTGTGCGGCAGATACAAGAGCAAGAACCTGAAAGCAAAAAAAAGTATGGACTGCGGAAAATACCCAAAAAGTTCGATGCAGAAGCGGTGCGCCGTAGTCGGGGTTATCGAAAACCCGATAAAGAGGAATTTATGCGTATTATCCGTGAAATGAATGTGCAGGAACCCGTTGAAGAACTACTTGCTATGTTGACCAAATGATCTATCAATTTGACACTAATATTGTTATCCACTATATACGCGAATCGGAAACGATGCGGATAGTGGAACAAAAATATCAACCCTTTGAATCCTCTAATGAAATATGGATTTCAGTAATTTCTATTGGCGAATTAAAATCTATTGCTATTCAAGCCAAATGGGGAAAGAAAAAGGTGCAACAACTAGTGAACCTTTTAGATGCCATCGCTCCGGTTGATATTTGGTCAGAAGATATTCTCGACCGTTATGCCGAAATAGATGCCTATTCCCAAGGGAAACTTCCCGACCGTCCGCTGCCGTATTCTTCCCGCAACATGGGCAAAAACGATCTTTGGATTGCAGCCTGCGCCTCTATTCTCGGAGCCACTTTACTTACTACCGATGCCGATTTCAACCATTTAAATAGCATCTTTCTGCCGGTACAGCAGGTGGTTATTGGATAGTAAACTGAAACACTAGTTTCGGAAATTACTCTACTACTGGCGAAACTGGGGTTTCGCCATACAGGATCGGCCAATAACGTTTACTTTTCGCAGTCTAAAAAACAATGGCTGCCAAAAGATGAAATTCGCGCTCCTATACTTTCTATTGCTGGCCACCTGCTGTTGGCTGGCTTGTTCCCCGGGCCGCAAAGCCCTTTCCGGTACTGATCCGCTGGCCCGTCTGCTGGCCGACTTGCAGACCGATTCCCTGGTAGCCAAAGTGCTGCACGATCCCGGTTATGAAGTGCAGATTATTTATACCCAGATCAATCGGGATGTGACCGGGCAACCACATTTCCGTTCTTTCCGACACCAGGTGGACTCCACGCGCTATTTCTATCCGGCGAGTATGGTGAAATTGCCGTTGGCTTTGCTGGCACTGGAAAAAATCAACTATTTGCAGCATTCCGGTTATCCGCGACTCACTCGCCAAGTGCCTTACCGGCTGGATTCGCTACGCCCGTTTCAACAGACGTACACCACTGAACCGACGGCTCCCGGCGGACGGCCCAGTATTGCCCACGATATTCGCCAGATCTTCACGGTGAGCGACAATGCGGCGGCCAACCACCTGTTCGAGTTTCTGGGACTGGAAGCCATCAATGAATCTTTTCAGGAAAAAGGCTACACGCACACCGGCATCGTGCATCGGCTCAGTGCGCCGGGCCGCGACAATCGCTACGCCAGTCCCATTGCTTTTTATAACCAATCATCCAGTATTTTTAAAGAGGGCGAGCGTTTTGATGACCATCCCTATCCGAATCCGCAGACGGGATTGCAGAAAGGGCGGGCCTATTACAGCGGCGATAGTCTGGTGCCAAAGCCCTTCGATTTCAGCCAGAAGAACTGGTTTGCGCTCCCGGATATGGAACGGATGTTACGGGCGGTCATGTTCCCGGAAGCCATGCCTGCGGCCAGCCGTTTTCGGCTGCGCGACGACGATTATCCGTTTTTATGGCATTACATGGGCATTTTTCCGCGCGAATGCGACTATCCGCGCTACGATACGGCCACTTACTACGATGGCTACGTAAAGTTCTTTTTATTTGGCGACAGCCAAAACCAGCAGGATGGCTCCGTGCGCGTCTTCAACAAGGTCGGTGAAGCCTACGGCACCCTGACCGATGTGGCTTATATTGTAAATTTTGAGCAAAACGTGGAATTTATCCTGGCCGCTACTATCCTTTGTAATGCAGATGGTGTTTTTAATGACGACCAATACGACTACGAGACCATCGGTTTTCCTTTTCTGGCCAAATTGGGTCGTGCCGTCTATGAATATGAATTAAAACGGGAACGGAAGGTGCAGCCGGATTTGAGGAAATTTCGGGCAGCAATATCTCAGTAATTAATAACTGACGTTACGCACAGATCACAAAGCGACGTTTACGAAACTCTTAAAAGTTTCGCAAACGATTGGTTACGTGGCGTTTGCGAAACCTCCAAAGGTTTCGTAAACGTAGTTCGTGTATAATATCAATTAATAACCAATACATTAGTAACCAATCACTAATTAGCCGCTCACTCATGAAACACTTCCTACTAATAATTACTGCTCTATTTATTAGTTATTTATCCAACAGTCAAACACCTTTTTGCGGCAGCGATTGGTTGCCTGCCGATCCCGCCGTACAAGTCCTGCACGAGCAATTGGAACAACAAGCCTTTAATTACTTCAATGCGCACCCAACCGCCACGCCGGATGCGCCGCAGGCGGTGCTGACCATTCCGGTGGTGGTGCATATTATCCACGACAATGGCCCGGAAAACATCTCCGACGCGCAGGTGCAGCAGGCGATGACCTGGCTCAATGCCGCCTACGCCAACACGGGTTTTTTCAATCAGGGCAGTGGCACGGAGGTGGGCATCCAGTTTTGTCTGGCGCAGCGTACACCCAATGGCGACCCGACGAATGGTATTACCCGCGACCAAAACCCGTTGACCAACATGACCCAGGAAACGCAAGACGTGGCTTTGAAAAATATAAATCGCTGGAATCCAACGCAGTATCTCAATATCTGGTTGGTGCGCGACATCTGCTCTACCAGCGCAGGCTGTGGGGTGGTCGGCTATGCTTATCGCCCGGAATACCACGGCACATCATTGGATGGACTGGTGATCGAGACCCAATTCTTCGGAGCCGTGCAAAGCCAGATGAGCGTGGCGGCCCACGAGATCGGGCATTACCTGGGCTTGTACCACACTTTCCAGAGCGGTTGTACGAATAATAATTGCCTGGTGGATGGCGACCGTATTTGCGACACGCCGCCCGATCAAAGCATTGCCGCCGTGCCTTGCGGGCAGTCCGTAAATACTTGTTCGACGGATGCGCAGTCGGGTTTTACGACCGATCAACCAGATATGACCAGTAATTTTCTGGATTACGGCGACATTAGTTGTTTCCATGATTTTACGCCCGGTCAGGCTGCGCGGATGACATTTTATCTGAATGGCATCCGGCATAGTTTACTGGATTCAAAAGGTTGTTTACCGCCTTGTCTGGCGCTGGCGGTGAGTGCTTTTACACCAAATACTACCATTATAAACCCCGGGCAGACGGTTGCTTTTACTAATAACAGCCAGAATGCGGCGACCTACCAATGGTCGGTAAATGGTCAGCCTTTTAGTACGGCTACCAATGCGACTTATACTTTTGCCGCCCCTGGGACTTATACCGTGACTTTATTGGCCCAAAGCAATAATACGACGCTTTGTGAAGCGGCGACCAGTCAAGTGGTGTTGCAAGTCGTTTGTGCTGCGCCGGTGGCGAGTGCTTTTACGTCCAGTGCTACGACTATTAATGCGGGAGAAACTATTAGTTTTATTAATAACAGTCAAAATGCCACTACTTATCAATGGTTAATTAATAATACCCTTTTTAGTACGGCTATTAATCCTGCTTATACTTTTACAGCCCCCGGTACTTACACCATTACATTATTTGCACAAAGCAACGCCGCATTTTGTAATACGGACACTAGTCAGGGTGTCATTCAGGTGTTTTGCCCGGTAGTTGCAGATTTCACGGTGAGCACCCAGAATCCCGCTGAAAATGAGCCGGTTATATTGACCAATACCAGTCAGAATGCTACCAATTTCACCTGGACCATCAATGGGGTAGCGCAGCCGGATACAATTACCACGGTAACTTTTGCGGAAGCGGGTACTTATATCATTCAGTTGACGGCGAGCAATGGAGCGTGTCAAAGCAGTATGGTGCAGCAGGTGCTGGTGCAGGATTCTTGTGTGGATAGGACATTTCAATTGCGATATGGTAACGGGATTGCTGGTGATTTTACGTTTGGTGTTGATGTCGCTATCCTGACCGATGGGGGTATGATATTCATTGGCAGTAAACGCTTGCCCAATTCCAACGGCAACTCTGGATTTTACTTAGTGAAAGTAAAACCGGACGGCACCCTCTGGTGGTCAAAAACCACGCCCTTCAATGCGCTCGCCGTGTATTGCAACAATATTGCCGCCACCCCCGATGGCGGCTTCGTATTAGGCTTTACCAGTGTGACCACCAAAAAAGGCTATATTGCTAAATTTAATGCAGACGGGCAACCAGAATGGACGCGGGCTTTACAGGACCCGAACACGGAGATCACGGACATTCAGGTAAATGCCAGTCAGGAAATTCTGGTACTCGGCCAGTTCGAATCCAGTACGTCCAGCGGGCCTTTTTTTGCTAAATTTGGCGCAACAGGCGATCTGATCTGGGCTAAACATTTTCCCTCTTTGCCTGCAACGAATCGCTGGGATCAGATGGCCGCTTTGCCAGATGGGGGCTTGGTGGCCAAAGGAGAACAAGTCGGTACGTTGATTCAGGTGGTTCGGTTGGACGCAGCAGGTAATATGCTTTGGCGCAACCGGATAATAATGAGTAACATCTTGCAGGTGGATATCGCGGTGGCAGGAGACAGCAGTATCTACCTGTGTGGGGTCGGCGGGCTCCTGCCCAATGTCTGGTTGGTCAGAATGAATTTGGATGGCCAACTATTATGGGCAAAATCTTATTTGGACGATCAGACGGACATACGGACTCACCAGGTCATCTGGGCAAACGATGGACTCACGCTGGTCGGCAGAAGGGCCTACCAGGGGTTCATTACCCGTTTTGATGGCGATGGTACGCCGCTTTGGAATCACAGCTATCAACCCGGTACCGAAATTACTTCGAGTACTTTTAACAACCTGATCTCCGTGCCCGGCGGCTATTGTGTCGTGGGTGACTTCACCTTGTTGGGCGGACTCACTGAATATGATGCCTGGCTGTTGAAAACAGACCAATTAGGTTTTGCTGGTACCTGCCCGGTAGTTAGCAACCGTTTGGAAAGTAATAATATTTCGTTGCCTTATAGTAGTCAATCGCTTCCGGTCGCTCTGCCGCTTACGACTACTTCACTGGAATTTGCCTTAGCTAATTTTTCCATTGCCCCCACCCTCCTCTGTGAAAAAGCCTGCCCCAAATACCCGGAAATCTGCAACAACAATATAGACGACGATGGTGATGGCCTCTTCGATTGCCTGGATAGTGATTGCCACTGTGCTGAAAATACTTGTCAACCCAAACGCAACAATCAATGGTATTTTGGCAAGCAGGCTGGACTGGATTTTTCTACCGAGCCACCGACCATAAAGACCGATGGACAGACCACCACGCTGGGTACTACGGCTACCATGAATGATGCGCAGGGAAACTTGTTGTTTTATACGGATGGTTATCATATTTTTAATCGTTTTCATCAGGTCATGCCCCAGGGCACCAACCCGAATCCACTCATCAATCAGGCAGGGGTCACGGCTATTATCATCCCGCATCCTGCTAATCCTGCCCTCTATTACGTCATTATCAGCGATCAACTTTCGGCTTGTTATTATGCGCTGGTGGATATGCGTCTGGACGATAGCAAAGGCGATGTCGTTCCGACAGCAAAATTTAGTATATTCACCAATAAAGCAGTATTTGGGATGGCCGCTACCCGTTCCTGTACGTTTCAGGGTTACTGGCTGGCCATGCACGATTTTTTTAATAAAGAAATGCTGGCGTTTCGGATTGATGAGAATGGTTTGAACCTGACTCCGGTCATTAGTCCAACGGGTGATACAGAAACATTGGTCACTACGCAGATGAAGTTTTCGCCAGATGGCAAACAATTGGTTCGGGTCGGTACGGATGGGCTGGTGATCCTTTATTCCTTTGATCTGGATTTTACGCAGAGTGGCCGTTTTTCCAACCCGCAAAGATTTGCCATAGTAGATTCGGTCTTATATACCATCGGAGTAGAATATTCGCCGACAGGTCAGTATTTGTATGTCAGTAGTTATAAAGAAAGTGTACCACAATCTGCTGTTTATCAATTCGATTTAAAGAGCGGGGATATAGCCGCTATACTAAATTCCAGGGTGGAAATTGCCACGGCGTTGCCCATTAATGCCTTTGAATATATGCAATTGGCTCCCAATGGAAAAATCCTGGTTTCCAATAATTCTTCTGATAAAATTATAGATGTCATTCACCAACCCGATGCGCCGGGTCTGGCTTGTCAATATCAAAGTTCTGCTATTGTCTTGCCTGCGGGCGGTGAATATAATTCCGGATTCTCCAATTGCATTTCCAGCGATTTTTACCAGCCAAGTATTTCGTTTCCGCCCGAAGCACCGGATTCTATTTGTACACTGAATGTCCCGATCAATTATTTTATTAAAAACGTCAATTGCGACGTAGACTCTATTCACTGGTCTTTAGCGGGCTTGAGCGGTATTGTAACGACTAATTACCAGTATGCCAATATCACCTATCTCAGTCCAGGCCAGGGCCAGCTCGTGGTCACTGCTTTCACCGATTGCGGCCCCGTCAGCGATACTTTACCGATTACTGTGCATAATGTCTCTAATAAAATCCTGAATCTGGGCCCCGACCGTACCGTTTGCGACAATGGCGTGTTCACTTTTAATGCTGGCAGCGAATTTGTACGCTATCGCTGGCAGGATGGTTCCACCGATTCCATATTGACCACGCTGTTGCCCGGCAAATACTGGGTGGATGTGTTCGATATTTGTGGCAATCGCCAGACCGATACCGTAACAGTGAGCGTGGTACCCGCTTCGGTGTTAAATCTCGGCCTGGATCGTATGCAATGTGCAGGGGCACCAACTGTTTTTCAGCGACCTGCTTTCTTTGCCAAATGGCAGTGGTCGCCCGCTACTTTCCTGAGCTGCGATACTTGTGCCAGCGTCACCGCCGACCCGACCGCGACGACGACCTGGACGGTGATTGCCCAGACTTCCGATGGCTGCATATCGCTGGATACGTTGCGCTGGCAGATCGTGGACACGCTTTTCAGGCTGCGCGATACGGTTGTATGCGTGGGACAAAGCATTGATTTGTATGGCATTACCCTGCCCGCTGATACGACGGTGCAGTTCTTGCGACCCAGTCCCGGCCTTGGTTGCGATACCTTGCTGACCGTGCAAATATCAGGTGTGGAGCCTCCCGTCGCCACTGTACAAGTGCAGGTTTGCGCCGATCAATTTTTCAATTTTCATGGTACGCTGCTGCCGCCGGATACCGCCGCTGTTTTCTATTTGCCTGCTGCGGGCTGCGATTCGGTGGTGACGGTAGAAGTCACCGCTTTTCCGCCTGTTTTGGTGTCGTTGCCCGCCGATACTTCGCTGGCGATTGGGGCCAGTCTGATACTGAATGCCGTGGCGAGCGGCACGGGGTCATTGTCGCTGTATTGGCAGCCCAATACTGCTTTAAGTTGTGACGATTGTCTGCAACCCATTGCTAATCCACTAGATACGATTACTTATACTTTGCTGGTCACCGATGCGAATGGCTGCTCCGCGCAGGAGGCGATTACGCTGCGTATTGACCCGGATTGCCAGTTGATGATCCCTAATGCATTCACGCCCAATGGCGATGGCACTAACGACTGGTTTTACCCGATCACTTTTCCCTGTATTCGTAATATTCGTCTGTGGCGCGTGGTGAATCGCTGGGGCGCGGTGGTTTTTGAACGGCGCAACTTCGAGCCGAATCAGGAAAATCTGGGTTGGGACGGACAGGGGCAGGCCAGCGATGTGTTCGTCTGGATGGCCGAAGTGGAGTACTTTGATGGACGGGTGGAGCAACGGCGGGGGGAAGTAGTGCTGCTCAGGTAATTACTTGATCGCCCCGTACACAATTGCCTCGAACAGCGGCATCAAATCGCCGCCACGGTTGTCGCCCTGGAGTTGTTTCATCAGCACCACGGTGAGTTTCTCCTTGGGATCGGCGAAATAGTGGGTGCTGAAATAGCCACCCCAACTGATCTTGCCCACCGAACCCGGCCCGCGCCAAACGTTCTTTTCCGTCACCAGCGAGAAACCCAGCGAAAACTGGTCGGTCGGGTTCCACATTTTGAGGTCGCCGATCTGATTCATCGTCATCAGTTCAATGGTTTTGCGGCCCAATAACTGGTGCCCGTTGTACTCACCGTTGTTGACGAGCATTTGCAAAAAAACGGCGTAGTCGAATGCCGTGGAGCAGAGGCCCGCGCCGCCGGAATAGAGTTTTTTTGCCCCTTTGATCGGGTAATCGGGGTCATATCCGTACTGCGCAGGCAGTTTTTGCAGCGTTTTAGGCTCCCCCGACTCGGTATAAATCGGCACGAGGCGGTCTTTTTTGCTGTCTGGTAAATAAAAATACGTGTCTTTCATGCCCAGCGGCTCGAAAATGCGCGTCCGGAAAAAGGCTTCCAGCGACATGCCCGACCAGATTTCTACCAAGTAACCCAGCACATCGGTGTTCAAACCATAGGTCCAGGCTTCGCCCGGCTGATGCGCCAGGGGCATAGTCGCCAGCCGTTTAATATTTTCCTGTAAAGAAATATCCTCCGTGGTGGACAGCACGAAGACCCCGGCTTTTTCATACATCAATTTAAAATCCTCACTGGTCAGCGGGCCGTAGCCAATGCCGGACGTGTGGTTGAGCAATTGCCGTACCGTGATCTCGCTCTTAGCGGGTACGCTGTTCCAGGTGCTGGCCTCGCGGTTATAATCCACCAGCACCTTCGGCTCTTTGAAAGCGGGAATATAATTGGAGATCGGATCGTCCAGCGAAAACTTGCCCTCCTCAAAGAGCATCATCGCTGCCACCGACGTGACCGCCTTGGTCATGGAAGCAACGCGGTAAATATCGTCGCGTTGCAGCGGGTCTTTGGCATCCAGGTCGCGCTGGCCGAAAGCCTTATGCCACACGATCTTGCCGTCGCGCACCACGATGCCCGATACGCCCGGCAGCCGCTTGTCGGTCACGTACCGTTGCAGCAGTACATCCAGGCGCAGCAGGCGTTCGGACGACATACCGGCGCTTTCGGGTGTGGCGACACGTAACACAGGCTGCTGCGCAGCGACGAAAGTGGAAAGAAATAAGAACAGGTAAAGCAGTGGATGGCGCATAAACATCTATTAAGAGGCTGATTGCAATGTAAATTGAGTTATTATGGTAAAATTGCGCGTACCCTCCCCCGGCCGCAGGCCGGGGGAGTTAGTGATGCTCCGTTTTTATTAACAATGCGAATCATGGGTTAAAAATTGGTGTTGATTCTCAGGGCGTTAGTGTGAGACCTGCCAAGTCTTTTTCAGACTTGGCAGGTCTAAGTACCTGGCATTCATTTGCTTGCTTAATCGAACCCATGATTCGCATCAACAATTTAATTCGCCGTGTCCTTACTTCTTCCGCGCCGCCCGGTACAAAAAGAAGGCCAACGCCGCGAAAAATAGCACGCCCAGCAGGTGGTAAAATCCGGTTCCGGCTCCCGTTTCTGCATTCACAAACCAATGTTCCAAATTCACGGTCGCCAGCGAAGCCGCTATGCCTTCATCCACGGATAACAGGGCCACGACTACGCCCGCGAGCGCCCCGCCCGCTACCAGGCCAGTAGCAAACAGGCTGCCTTTGCCCAGGTCTTCATCTTCTTTCGCTTCGCCTTTGCGTTTGCTTACCCAGTCGGTCAGGCCACGCAATGCACCACCGGCATAGATCGGTAAAGTCGTGGAAAGCGGTAAGTACAAACCTACGGCGAAAGACAGCGATTTCACGCCGCAGAGTTCCATCGTGATGGCTATAAACAAGCCCACCAGGACGAACTGCCAGTCCAGGTTGAAGGAAAGTAAACCTTTGATCAGCGTCGCCATCAGTGTTGCTTGCGGCGCGTTGTACTTATCGCCAATGGCATGTTCCACGCCCCGGCTGAGCATTTCGGTGGTCGGCGTGTCGAGTATTTTTACGGTAAAACCAATCACGATGGTGGACACAATCACCCCGATAAACAGGGCTATTTGCTGATAACGCGGCGTTGCGCCGACCAGGTAACCTGTCTTCAAATCCTGCGAGGTCGCTCCGGCATTGGCTGCCGCAATGCAGATCATACTGCCCACCACGAGGGCCATTGGTTCGTAGGTTTTGCCGGTCCAGCCCACCCCTATAAACACCAATGCGGTACCCATAATAGTGGCGATGGTCATGCCCGAAATCGGGTTGTTGGAAGAACCGATAATACCGACGATGCGACTGGAAACGGTGACGAAAAAGAAGCCAAAGATGATGACCAGCACCCCGATCAGGAGTTTGCTGAGAAAACTATCGCCCGGAATATTAGGCAGCAGGGCCATCAGTAACACCAGGGCCAGGCAGCCCAGGCCCACTATTTTGAGCGAAAGATCGCTTTCCGTACGGCTCACGGCCACCGAAGTATCGCGGTTGCGGATATCGGCCAGGCTCTCGCGGAACGACGAAATGATGGTCGGCATGGTCTTGAACAGGGTGATAAAACCCGCGCCTGCCACCGCTCCGGCTCCGATTTGGCGCACATAAGCCCGATAAACGGCTCCCGATAAATCGCCGAACGAGAGTGCTTGCGGATTCCAGCCGAATGGATAAGTGACCACGCCGGTAACCGCATCAGTGATGGGACGCAGCAAATCCAGTTTGCTCAATTGATCGGCGATGGTTTGCGGCGGTACAAGGGTAGCCAGCAGTGGAATCAAGCCAAGCCAGGCCAGTACGCCCCCGGCTACCAACACCCCGGCAATACGCGGCCCGATGATATACCCTACGCCCAGATATTCGGGGGTGATTTCGCCACTGACGACCGCTGCGGGCAAGTATTTATTGGTCGCCGCAGTGGCCCAGCGTGGTACTTCGGCGATGACGTGAAACACCTTCTGCAACATGGCGTAACCCAGTGCGAAGCCCAAACCTTGGTAGGCAGTTTTGGCAAAATCACCGCCTTTTTCCCCGGCAATCAGCACCTGTGCGCAGGCCGTGCCTTCGGGGTAGGGGAGGTTGGCGTGTTCTTTCACGATGAGCGAACGCCGCAGCGGGATCATCATTAAAACCCCCAGAATGCCACCGAAAATGGCCAGCATCAGGATGGTCCAGTAGTTGAAATAACCTTTGCCAATGCCGTCGCTGAGAAACAGGAAGGCAGGCAGGGTAAATACGACACCCGCTGCCACGGATTCGCCCGCCGAGCCGGTGGTCTGGATAATGTTGTTTTCCAAAATGGTGGTGCCCAGAAACCGGCGGCCCAGCGAAATGGCCAGCACCGCGATGGGAATGGAGGCCGATACGGTGAGTCCGGCTTTCAGGGCCAGATACACGGTGGAGGCACCGAATAAAATGCCGAACAGGGAGCCCAGCACGACGGCCCGGACGGTAAATTCTTTGACCGTGGTGTTACTGGCCGGGATGTAGGGGTGGAAGTCGGATGGTGTAGGTTCTGCCATAGCGAAGAATGGATGGAAAAATGCTGGTTGGTATTCGTTGCGGCGAAAGGTAGAAATTTTGCAATGCGGAGTACAGAATTTTTGAAATAGGGAGTGCGGAATGCAGAATAGGGAATTTTTTGAGGTTTCGTGGTAGTTTTGCCCGATCAACCTTCTCAACTTTTTTCAACCCCTCTCAACGCCCTCAACATCCTCAACCCTATAAAATGAAGCACCTCTCCACGATAGCCATCCTGCTCATTTTCAGCGTTTTGGTATTTATTCGCGTCAGTTATTTGAAATGGGATACGCCCACGGTGACGACTACGCTGACCTGGGATGCGCTGGGTTATTATATGTATTTGCCCGGCCAGTTTATTTACCATGATTTGGGTCAACTGAAATGGTTTCCGCACATTCTGGATGTGTATCACCCGACGGGGAATGTGTATCAGATCAGCGCGTTACCAAATGGCAACTACGCGATGAAGTATTTGATGGGCTTGTCCATTATGTACCTGCCGTTCTTTTTTCTGGGGCATTGGACGGCCGGTTGGCTGGGTTATGCACAGGATGGTTTTTCGGCCCCTTACCAGTTGTCTATTTGTCTGGCCGCGCTGGTGTACGCCTTGCTGGGCTGCTGGATTTTGCGGGCGGTGTTGCGTCGTTTTTTCTCCGAAATAGTGACTACGATTACGTTGTTACTGGTGGTTTTGGCGACCAATTATCCGCAATATGTCTCTTCCGACAGTGCGCAAACCCACGGTTTTCTGTTCACGATGTACGCGGCCTTATTATACAGCACGATTCGTTGGCATGAAAAACCGTCGTTTGGTTGGGCCTTTGCGATTGGCGGGATCATCGGCCTGAGTTGCATTACCCGCCCCACGGAAGGCGTGATGTTGTTCATTCCTCTGCTGTGGCGGTTAAAAGATCAGGCGAAAGGGGCGTTGTGGAAACAGCATAGGCAGCATTTATACGCGGCCATGTTCGGTGGTTTTCTGGGACTTTTTCCGCAATTACTCTATTGGAAGCAGGTAACAGGGCATTGGATTTACGACGTTGGTTCCAAATGGTATTTTTTAAAACCGCACTGGCAGGTGCTGTTTGGCTGGAACAAGGGCTGGTTTATTTATACGCCGATCACCCTGTTCATGATTGCCGGACTGTTTTTCATGCGGTCGTATCCTTTTCGCAAGTCGGTGTTGTGGTTTACTTTAATTAATATCTGGATCATTATTGCCTGGGCGGACTGGCGGTACGGGGGCAGTTATTCCTGCCGCGCTTTGGTGCAGAGTTACGCGGTGCTGGCTTTGCCGCTGGCCATTATGGTGGAAAAATGTGTACAAAGTCGCCTGAGATATGCGGGATTGGCCCTCGCCGCTTTTTTGGTGTATGTGAATCTCTTTCAAATCTGGCAGTACAACCGCACCATCGTGCATTATTACGATATGAACCGGCCCTATTATCAGGCCGTTTATCTGAATGCGCACCCTACGCCAGTCGAAATGTCGCTGCTGGATACCGACGAGCGACTGAAAAGCGAGGCCGGTTTCTCCAAACAAATGCTTTTTGCTGCCGATTCCACGGTGCAGATCAATAGTGCCAAACAGGCCCAACAAGTGTTTCTGGAAAGCGAACTTTCGGCCTTGCCGAACTGGCAGCCGGGACGGGAACAATGGCTGCACCTCACCGTGCAGGTCAACTCGGCGCATGGGGCTTATGAGAGCCACCTGACCACCCGTTTGGTCGCTGGCGACCGTAAAAAAGAGACCGCTTGCCGCCTGGAAAACGGGATTTGTGAACCGGGTGCGTGGAACACGATTGAATATTATTTCCGCATCCCGGAGGATTATACCACCGGAAAATTGACGGTACTGGCGGAAACGAAGGTACAGGAGGATATTTTTCTGAAAAATGTGCGCGTGGAGTGGTTAACTCGTTAAATCTATGGGCACTGCCAATGCTTTGGTGGCTGTTGCGTTTGTGGTGTCTCGATGACCCAAAAATGGAGGTCAGGCCATAATTCCTTACCTTTGCCCAAATTAATTCAGCCTACACGTCCTGGTAAAAGTGAACAACGCATGACGTACGCACCAATAACTAATAACTGATAAACCGATAACTAATTAACTATTTCGCATGAAGAAATTTCTCCTTTTTTCCTTTTTTGTAATCCTTTTGCACCAATTCGCTGCCGCACAGGACAAACATTTCACCCAGTTCTACGCCGCCCCGCTCGCGCTGAATCCGGCCCTGACCGGCTCTTTCGAGGGCCGCTACCGGGTCAGTACTATCTATCGCGATCAGTGGAAAAAGGTGCTCGACAACCCGTTCAAAACCTTCGCCCTGGCCGCCGATCTGCGTTTTCCAGCCCGTACCCGCTCCAAAAGCAAGGACGCGATTGGCCTCGGTCTGCTGTTTTTCAACGACAAAACGGGAGTGATTGATTTCAGTACCACGCAAATCGCCCTGTCGCTGGCTTATCACAAATCGCTGGGTTCCAACGACCGGCAATACCTGAGCCTCGGCATCCAGGGTGGCCTCACGCAGCGCAATGTGAACTATGCTTCGCTGACTTTCCACGACCAATTCGACGGCTTCACCGGCTACACGATGGATACGGGCGAGGACCTGCCGACGAATAATTTTTCCTATTCGGATTTCAATGTGGGCCTGAATTATATGGCCGAATTTGGCCGGAGTGGGCGCATTTATGCGGGCGTTGGTTTGCACCATTTTGCGCAGCCCCGCGTCTCTTTTTATGAAAACACTGCAAAAGGTGACCGCCTCTATCGCAAAATATCCGGTCAACTCTCCGCCAATATTCCGCTCAATCGCAGCGGTCGTGTGTCGCTGCTGCCACGCCTGTTGGTGGCTACGCAAGGCCCGCATTTGGAGGTGAATGCGGGCACCAATTTCCGCGTAGCAATGGGCCAGTACGGTGCCACGGCCATGCACTTCGGCACCTGGTTACGTCCGGTCCGCAATGACGACGGTATTGGGCTGGATGCTGTGGTTGCGCTCGTAGGAATAGAACTGAACAGCGTGGTGATTGGTCTGAGCTATGACCTGAATCTGCGGTCTTTGCAATATAACCAGCGGCAGGGCGCGTTCGAGATTTCGGTGGCGTATTTGGGGAATTATGATAATGAGGAGATTATTTGTCCGAAGTTTTAACTCTGTGAGCCTCCATCTTACTCTGTGAGCCTCTGAATAAAATAAGTAGCACGGAGGCTCACAGAGAAATAAGAGGCTCACTGAGCCATTGAACATGAGTTTCATTAAATCTCACAAAATCTAAAATGAGCAGAAAAACCGCAGTGCTAATAATTTTGATAATTCATTGTTCCATTAGCATCTTTTCACAAATTACCAGCGGAGAACTAAAATTCGTAATGATTGATAGTGTGACCAATGAGTATGATTTTAACGACGTAAAAGGTGTCAGTCCATCCAGAGATTCTGCTATCGCAGCAATACTATATAATAGAAGTGATACGGCTATACAAATTGTAAATGGAGCGTATGAAATAAAAATAATAAACCGATTCACCGATAAAGATATTTACGAACAAATCCGTGATTCATTTACCATATTTTTTAATAAAAAATACACTATTTCAGAGAAATATAAGGTAATAAAAATTGGTGATCTTAATAGAAGAATAGCCACTAATTATTCGATGGAAAACGATACGTTGGTCAAATTGGCAGAGTTTAAAATGTATGCAGATTTCAGAGAAGCAGGTGAAATTCTTGATTTTAAAGTAGATAAAAATGATAAAAAGTACATAGGTGGCGTAGAGGGATATAGAGTAGAATATCGGGAAAAATTCAAATATTTCACCAAAGTTGTAAAAATGTATGTTTGTGAAGATATAAAATATCCGATAAAAGCATTTGTAAATTTTCCAGAAGATATAAATGTTTGTCCCATCTATATAGAACAATATAACGAAGATACACCACGTAATAAAAGAATTGTGCATTTGCTGTCTGCGAAAAAAGTGCCAGAAAAAGTAGTTGACAATAAAGTAAAGGCAGTAATCAGATGAAACGCAGAAAATTCCTCAAAAGACTCGCCCAACTCAGCGGCATTGGCGCACTCACCGGCATGTACGCCTGGCAAATAGAACCCTTCTGGTTAGAGTTCGTCAAGATAAAAATGCTGGTTAAAAACTTGCCCGCGCATTTAGTCGGCAAAACGCTGATGCAGATCAGTGATATGCACGTCGGCAATGGATTTGACCGAAAATATATCATTAAATCATTGCAGAAAGCCCAAAAGTGGGCACCCGATTTTGTGGTCTATACCGGCGACTTTATTACCTACGAATCGCCCGAACAATTCAAGCAATTAGCAGAAGTATTGGCACACGCCGTACTGGGAAAAATGGGTACGCTGGGCATATTGGGCAACCACGACTATGGTCGCAGTTGGTCCGATAGCCAAGTGGCGCATCAAGTGGCCAGTATAGCCGCCGATAAAGGCATTGCTATTTTAAGAAACGCAGGACAAGAAATAGCGGGACTGCATTTTACGGGACTGGACGATTATTGGGGCACCAACTATGCGCCCCATCAAATCCTGGCCGGTATTGATCCCGATAAAGCCAATATCGTGCTGTGCCACAACCCCGATGTGGCCGATGAGCCGGTTTGGGGCCATTACAGCGACTGGATTCTCTCCGGCCATACCCACGGTGGACAATGCAAACCGCCTTTTTTAGACCCGCCTTTACTTCCAGTCCAAAACACCCGATACAGTGCCGGAAAGATTGATCTCGCCGGAGGCAGAACATTGTACGTGAACCGGGCGTTGGGCCATTTATTACAGGTAAGATTTAATGTTCGGCCCGAAATAACGATATTTGAACTGCAAAAAGCCTCTGAAAAAATGTTTTAATTTTCTGTTGCTTTTACCATGCAATTTGTCCCACCTATCGCTACGCTCCAGTTATTCCCAACACTAGATCGCGCACTTATTACGCTGCTAAAATCACTGTCGCCGGAAGACTGGCAACGGCAAACGGTGGCTTCTTTATGGAAAGTGAAAGATGTGGCTGCTCACTTGTTGGACGGCAACCTCCGCACCTTATCCATGTTGAGGGATGGTTACTTCGGTGCGCCGCCGGGACCTATCAATTCTTATCAGGAACTGGTTGGTTTTTTAAACCGGCTCAATTCAGAATGGGTAACGGCCATGCAGCGAATAAGTCCCACTCTGTTAATACAATTACTGGAAGAAACCGGCCCGCAATACTATGAATATCTGGCTACGCTTGATCCGGAGGCACCGGCTATTTTTTCAGTGGCCTGGGCCGGAGAGGAGGTATCCGCCAATTGGTTTCATGTGGCCAGAGAATATACCGAAAAATGGCATCATCAACAGCAGATCAGGCTGGCGGTTGAGCAGGAAGCGCCCTTGCTGGAGCGCGATTTATATTTCCCTTATCTGAATACTTCCATGCGGGCATTGCCGCATCATTACCGTACTATGCAAGGCCAAGGCAAGGAAGCCATTAAATTCACCGTAACCGGCGCAAGTGGCGGCGACTGGTGGTTGCGTTTTACCGGAAAAGTATGGGAATTAGTAGATAATTGTGATGTGCCGCCTATTTGTACCGTACGCATTGCCCCGGAAATCGCCTGGCGTATATTCAGCAAAAACATTCGCCCGGAAGAAGCAAGAAAACATGTGCAAATAATGGGGAATCATTTACTGGGAGAACATTTACTAAATATGGTCGCCGTAATGGCATGATTGTACAACCGAACCCCGTTCGGTATTTAGTACCTTATTTCGGAGTATTCATTTTATGTAGTATTTTATTTATTCTGCGTACATCTTTTGGGTCCATTTGCCGCTCACTCCACCAGGTTTTATACGTTGGCCGGATACGAATAGAAGTCCCTTCAATCTGGAAAGCCCGCCACTGAAAAGAATTATCTTCCACTTTTCCGGGGGCAAAATTAGCCAGAATAACCTGCTCGGGTAATGGAATAGAAGCATCGGGCACCATCTCGCTATTCAGCAATACACGCTTTCCAGCTAATAGTTCGTCGCTTTGACTGGCGTAATAAAAATGAATCGGGCAGAAATCGAATTCCTTCTGAAATTGCGTGACCAACTCCCGGTTATTTTGCGCAATAGTCAATTTCTCTGCTTTGGCCCGCTCTGCTAATCCCTGTTTTTCAAAGTATTCAATGCGCCGTTTGTCATCGGGCAGGCGGAATACCAGGCCATATTTTTTAATTGCTTCCGTTTGCTGAAAGACCTCCTGAGTTGATTTATGGCAAGCACCTGATATAACCGTTACTAGTATAATTACCAGTAATTTATAATAATTTCCCATATTGCTCAAATGTTATCCAGCCGCTTTAAATACTGTTCAAAAAAAGCAGCGTCCGCTGGTTTCCCGGAAATGAAATAGTCCACTTTACCCGTGCCATTGGTATTGACTTGGTCGCCCAATTGTTTTTGCAAATTACGCACCGTACCCAGATTCCCATCAATGATCTGAATGCCGGGCAGCACTTTTTGAAGGATGGGTTTGAAAAAAAGAAAATGCGTACAGCCCAGCACCGCCGTGCTATAGTCAGCCAGCGGAAGTGCCGCCAGTTTTTCTTCCAGATAAGGCCGAATTATCGCCTCGTCGAACTCGAAACGCTCGGCATAGCGCACCAATTCCTGCAACGGCAGGTAGTCCACCAGTCCTTCGGTATCTACGCGGGCCACCAGATTTTTGAATTTTTCCTCCCGCAGCGTCAGTTCGGTAGCGAAGACCAATACGCGCTTGTGGTTGTTCCCGGTCACGGCAGATTTTACAGCTGGCTCCATGCCAATCACCGGAAAATCATAGCGCCGCCGCAGCTCTTCAATCGCCGCGCTGGTGCCAGTATTACAAGCCACCACCAAGGCTTTAATGCCTCGCCCGGCCATAAACGCCACTGCATCAAGCACCAACTGCCGCACCTCCTCCTTGGAACGTACCCCGTAAGGCGCATGGTCGCTATCGGCAAAATACAGATAATCCTCGCGCGGCAGTGCCCGCAAGGCTTCCCGCAGCACGGTGAGGCCACCCACGCCGGAATCAAAAAAACCAATAGGAGAAGCGAACATAAAAGGCAAAAGGCAAATGAAGTAAGAAGCAAATGGAGCAAAGCGACATCCCGGTTTCCCATCGGGAAAAGCAAAGGAACATCCCAATTTGGGTCATGAGAAAAGCACAAAACCCAAGTTCTCTACAACGTACCCTCCCCCTTCAGGGGGAGTAGGAGGGGGCTTACGCAGCAAGGGGCAAACTTCAACGCGACCGTTGCCTTTTGCCCCTTGCATATTGTTTTTCTAAGTTTTTACTTTCCCTGCAATTTCGCTTGCACGAGTTTCGTCACATCCAGCGATTCATCGGCGAAAAGCAGTATTTGCGTACTGTAATCGAACACCATCGCAAAACCGTTGGCTTTGGCGACGTCGTTCATCGCATTATTCACCCGGTCGAGCAGTGGTTTGTACAGCGTTTCGCGTTTTTCGGTCAGCTTGGCATAGACTTCCTGCTCATATTTGCCAATCGTCTCCTGTTCTGTTTGCAATGCCGCCTGCTGGGTTTCCAGGTCTTTAGGCGAAATCAGGCCCTGATCTTTCTTACGTTGCAATTCAGCCGCTTTGTCCTGCAAGGCTTTCACCATATCCTGGCCTTTTTTGGTCAGTTGGGTTTGAAAAGCCTTCAGTTCACTGTCGGCGGCCTTTACTTCCGGCAAAGTGGAAAGTAAATCAGAGGAGTTGCAATACCCGAATTTCTGGGCAAAACTGGCCGTGGTCAGCGTGATGAGCAGGACAAGGGTCAGTACAATGGATTTGTTCATTATTGAAATTTGATGAAAAAATGGAAAAGCAAAATTACTTGTTCTTCAGCAGTTTTTTCAAGTCTTCGGTTTTGTCGTTCTTCTTATCGGCATAGAGCATACCGGAAGCACTGCCTTTATCGAAGATGAAATCGTAGCTCTGCGATTCGGCATACTGCTGAATGGCGGCATAGACTTTATCCTGGATCGGCTTCACCAGTTCTTCGCGTTTCTTGAACAGCGCACCTTCGGGACCAAATTTCTGGCGTTGCAGTTCGCGCACGTCTTTCTCTTTGGTCATGATTTCTTCTTCGCGCTGTTTCTTCATTTCTTCGCTCAGCAGCACCTGTTCGGCCTGATATTTACTGTACATGCCTTTTATTTTATCCTGCTCCTGGGCGATTTCCTGCCGCCACTGCGTGGCTACCTGGTCGAGTTGTTGCTGTGATTTCTGATATTCGGGCAGGCTTTCGAGTACCGCCGTTACATCTACAAAAGCGAGGCGTTGAGCACTTGTGGCACCGGCAAAAGCCAGGGCACAAAAGGCAACTGCAATGATTTTCTTAATCATGGTTGATTTGAAATGGTTGGTTGAATTGTTTAGCGATTTTGAAACACCCGGAAAGGCAAAAGTACTTGCTTATGGCCCGTTACCTGTTTGTTTCAGGGTCAAAAATAACGGTTTCAGGTGTAAAACGCGGTCTTTTGACGGCATTCGCCCGCCGGGAGTTGCTTCGATTTTTTAATTTTTTTTACTAAATGAAAACTAACCACTTCATTGTCAAAAACTTATCCGGCCAATCTCCGCATTGTCCCGCCAGACCTTAACCACGGTTTAACCGCCCTTTAAAGGATTTTAACGGGCCAGCCTCCCGAATGGGTGCATTTACCCATCTAAACCTGTAAGGTTTTTTGAAACCTTACAGGCTTGGCGAAAACGAAGATTTGAAATGCATCCTCCCGCATCTTCGCTACATCAGCCCGGCCAAATTTGTGGCAAATCTTATCTTCGCGCCCTCTTTCTTCTATCCTTCTCACTTTTTTCTCACTTCTCTCACCCCTCTCACATTTCTCTCACCTCTCTCGCCCGCCCGTGTCCCACCACCACATCAGCCCTGCGCCGCTATCCCTCGATGCCCTCGCCACTATTCTGACTGACCACCAGACCCTTGCGCTTTCCGACGATGCCCGCCAGCGCATCCGCCATTGCCGCGACTACCTGGAGCGCAAAATCGCCCATTCCGACGATCTGTTTTATGGCATCAATACCGGCTTCGGTTCGCTCTGCAACATTCGTATTTCCGATGGCGACATCGAGGCATTACAGCACAATCTGGTGGTCAGCCACGCCGCCGGTACCGGCGATCCGGTGCCGCCCGAAGTGGTGCGCATCATGCTGCTGCTCAAAATCCAGGGCCTTTCCTACGGCCATTCCGGGGTGCGCGAAGTCATCGTGGAGCGGCTGATCGAGTTTTATAATGCCGACGTGTTGCCGGTCGTGTTTGAGTTGGGTTCACTGGGTGCTTCCGGCGATCTTGCTCCGCTGGCCCACCTGAGTTTGCCGCTGATCGGTCTGGGGGAAGTGTGGCACGAGGGTCGCCGCCAGCCCGCCGATGTGGTGCTGCAACAGCATGATTGGCCGCCACTCACTTTTCAGGCGAAAGAGGCGTTGGCCTTGCTGAATGGCACCCAATTCTCGGCGGCCTACGCCGTCTGGTGTCTGCTCGAAACCCGGAGACTGGCTGCCCTGGCCGATCTGAATGCCGCCATCTGTTACGATGCTTTCAACTGCCGTTTGTCGCCACTGAATGCCCACTTGCATGTCATCCGGCCTCATGTGGGACAGGTTTTTGTGGCTAATAATGTGGCTAACTTATTGAAAGACAGCGATATTGCAGCGACCGAAAAAACCAGCGTGCAAGACCCGTACGCCTTCCGCTGCGTACCCCAGGTGCATGGTGCCAGCCGCGATGCCATTGCCCACGTCGAGCACATGGTGACTACAGAAATCAATTCGGTGACCGACAATCCCAGCCTGTTTCCCGACGACGATTTGATTCTCTCCGGCGGTAATTTTCACGCCCAACCGCTGGCCTTGCCGCTCGATTATCTGGCCATCGCTTTGGCGGAATTGGGCAGCATCAGCGAACGCCGGGTGTATCAATTGCTCAGCGGGCAGCGGGGTTTGCCGCCTTTCCTGACCGACGAACCCGGCCTGCATTCCGGCCTGATGATCGCCCAATACACCGCCGCTTCTATTGTCAATCAAAATAAAATGCTCTGCTCGCCCGCTTCGGTGGATAGTATCGTAAGTTGCAACGGGCAGGAAGACCACGTGAGCATGGCCGCGAATGCCGCCACTAAAGCCCGCCGGGTGGTGCTCAATCTGGAACGCCTGCTGGCCATCGAGTTTATGACCGCCATGCAAGCCCTGGAGTACCGTCGGCCTTTGTGGTCATCGCCGACCATCGAGGCGTGGTGGGTGGCCTATCGCCAGGTGGTGCCGCGCCTGGCGGAGGACCGGATATTGAGTGTGGATATGGAGCGGACGGTGGGGTTTTTGCGGGAGCGTACTTTTTAAAATAATACAACATGTTCAAATCCTTATTAACCATTACTTTTATGTGGCTGACCTGTTTTTCAGGAATGGCGCAGGAGCAAAAAAAGTCATTGACTTTTCCACGGATGTTTCTTTCTGCACAAGTGGGCCTCGGGTGGCCATCAGCTGACTTTAAGAGTCTGGAAAATGCAGAGAGAGGCCAATCCTTAGTAGTAGAATATGCAGTAATGCGCCGATATGTCGGAGTTGGCGTTCTTTTTATGCAAGGTAAACACACCGTTACAGTAGATGAAGGCTTATTTGTATATCAACAATTCTATTTTAGTGGTGCTTTACAAAAAGTGAACGAATGGGAATATAAAGCGTTTCTGTTTGGGCCTGTAATTTCAGCACCTTTTGGCCATAAACATCCTGGAGCTTTCTCTTTGAAATTACAAGGTGGACTACTACGGGTGAAAGCACCCACTATATTTTATGAGAATGCAACCTTATTTAGTGCTTATGATAGTGCATTCGGCTTGGCCGTTGGCGCAGGAGTCTATTGGTCATTGTTTAAATCCGTTGCCTTTACCGCCACTATGGGTACCTTGCAGAGTAAAGTAGGCTTCTCAATGCCCACTTATATTTCTGGGTTTGGTTTTCAGGGCACTACAAGAAAAGCAACTAATTTTTATGTCGCCAGATTAGGGGTCGGCTTATTGTTTTGGATATAAAAAGGCAACCACCCAACCCGTGCACCTCCACCGTTTCCAGCTCACCAACTTCAAAAATTACGGGCAGCAATCGCTCGAACTCTCGCCGAGGCTCAACTGCTTCACGGGGCTGAATGGCATGGGCAAAACCAACGTGCTGGACGCAGTGCATTTTATCTGCTTGTGCAAGAGCCACGGCGGACTGCCCGACCGCAATCTGGTGCGGCACGGCGAGTCATTTTTTCGGCTGGAAGGCTGGTTTGAGCAAGCGGGCGAACAGACGCGTATTGTGGCCAAATTCGCCGTCGGCCAGCGCAAGCAGATGGAACGCAACGGGGTGCCGTACCCACGCCTGACGGACTACATCGGCCAGTTTCCGGTGGTGATGATTGCCCCGGACGACGTCTCGCTGGTGCAGGATGGCAGTGAAGAACGCCGCCGTTTTATGGATACCACGCTGGGACAAATTTCCTCCGTTTATCTACGCAATCTGGTGGTTTACAACCATTTGCTCCAACAACGCAACGCCCTGCTGAAAACTTTCGCCGAGGAACGCCGCTTCGATGCAACGCTGCTGGAAGGCATTGACCGGCAAATGCCCGGCCCGGCGCAGGCCCTTTTTGAACAACGACAGGCTTTTCTCACCGAATTCCGGCCTTTATTTCAGGCAGCGTACGAAGTGCTTTCCGGTGGTCACGAAACCGTGGAAGCGCATTACCGCTCGGATTTGGAAGAAGCCAATCTGGCCGATTTGCTGGTGGCTGCCCGCGAAAAAGACCGACTGCTGCAACGCACCACCCGCGGCCCGCACCGCGACGATCTGGCCCTGGTCATGGATGGTCAGCCGGTCAAGAAATTCGCTTCGCAGGGCCAACTCAAGTCCTTTTTACTGGCCCTCCGGCTGGCGCAATACGAGGTACTGCGCCGCGAAAAAGGCGTGGCCCCGCTACTGCTTTTGGACGATATTTTTGACAAACTTGATGAACAGCGCGTACGCCATTTAGTCGGGCTGCTACTGAGCCGCGACTTCGGGCAAATTTTTATCACCGATACCCAACGCAGCCGCATCGAAGCCATCGTGACCTCCTTCACCGGCGAATACCGGATATTCGACGTGGCGGAAGGCGTGATTTTATAAGAGGTCCTAAGTGTTGGACATCAGGATCGACTGCACGATCAACTGCACGATCAAATGGTGTGCATCATTAATTCATTCATCATTCATCATTATTGCACCTCCCCGCTGATCCACAGTATTTCCGGCTTGCGCTGGCGATCAAAGAACACCCGGATTTTCTTGCTGAAATGCCCGCTTTGCGCAGCATCGTACTCCACCGTAATATCGCCGATGGCCATAGGAGCAATGGGCGTTTCCGGGTAACGCGCCGCCGTGCAGCCGCAGGTAGTGCGCACGGTTTGCAGCAGGATCGTGTCGCTACTCGTATTTTGGAACCGAAAAACGCAGGTCACGGGTCGGCCAGCGCGGAGATCGCCAAAATCGTGGTTTTGCTCGGTCAGCCAGGCCACCACTTTGGACTGTTCGGCTGGCGGCACCAATAGGGTAGGGGACAGCCAAGCACTCCCGCAAAACAGCAGCGGCCAGAGCGCAAAATGATTAACTTTTTTAAGAAAAAACTGTAACCCTGGCGAAGGGGAAGGTGTCCAAGTGACCATAATTTTGATATTTGAAACAATTGCGTATTCGGGTATTTGAGAAAAAAAGTGGTTAAAGTGTTTGATAATCAGGCAATTAATGGCATCCTCAAATCCCCGGCACCGCATCATTCATTCAAAAACGAACCTTCTTTTCCATTATGCGTAACCTGCTTCTTTTTCTGGCCCTCGTGGGCATTTTTGTGGTCGGCAAACGTTCCTGCCACCCCTTTTCTTTTGGTTTTCCCGGTTCGGGCATCAACGGCAGCGGCGCGGTCAAAACGGAGCCGCGTTCAGTCAGCGATTTTCATGCCATTGACCTGAGTCTGGCAGGCGATGTCGAATTCAGCATTGCCGATCACTATTCGGTGGAAGTGCAGGCCCAGGAAAACCTGTTGCCCATCCTGAAAACCGAGGTAGAAAACGGCAAATTAAAAATTTATTTCAGTGAAAACGTCGGGCAGTCCGAGGATATAAAAATCCGGGTGAGTGCCCCGTCTTTGGATGCGCTCGATCTGGCGGGTAGCGGCACGGTGCGGGCTATGACGGCGATCAAGTCTTCCAAATTGAGCATGGATGTCTCCGGTTCGGGCAATGTCTATATTTCGCAGGGCGAATTTGGCGAGGTGGACTGTGATATTTCCGGCAGCGGCGGTATTGAACTGGGCGGCACGGCCAATTCGCTTGATGTGGATGTGTCCGGTAGCGGCGAGGTCCAGGCCAAAGAATTGACGGTCAACTCCTTAAAGGCCGAAGTGGCGGGTAGCGGTACGGTCAGTTGCCATGTCGTGCAGACCCTGAAAGCCGATATTGCCGGCAGCGGAGAAGTCTTTTACTTGGGTAATCCCACCGTGGACGCCGACGTGAGCGGCTCCGGTAAGGTGAAGAGACTGTGATCCGAATGCGGAATACGGAATGCGGAATGCGGAATTTGCACAACATTACGTGTGGCATTTGGCTGTATATATATGTGTGGAGGTGCAGCGCACCGGAACCTGTTCCGGTGCGCTGCACCTCCA